>CAZAEM010000009.1:0-82406 GCA_964484225.1 uncultured Eubacterium sp. | reverse complement strand
CAATGTGCTATGACCGTAATTTCATCGACCCAAGGTGCAGATGACCATACATTTTTTAGAAAATTTACAAAAAACACTTGCATCAGTCTCCCACCTGTGCTATTATATATCTAAGCAAGTAATCTATCATTAAGGTAAATTCAATTTCATCTTATTTCAAAATCCTTGCTTATTATCCGGGAAACAAATCAATACAGGCAGGGAGGACGAGATAAAGTACTCTCCCTGTCAATGCAAAGGGGGAGAGAAAGTATGCAACACACACAATTGCCACAGCCGGTCCGGAATTACCGGGATACGATATTCCGGATGTTGTTTCGGGAGAAAAAGGAACTATTGTCTCTATTCAATGCCGTTCACGGGACATCATATGAAGATCCGGAGGAACTGGAGATTACGACACTTGAAAACGCAGTGTATATGTCCATGAAGAATGACATTTCCTGCGTACTGGATATGCGGCTGGCCTTGTATGAACACCAGTCGACAGTGAATCCGAACATGCCACTGAGGGATTTATTTTATGTTTCAAGATTACTGGAAGAAATGATCCGGGAGCAGGATATCTACGGCGGAAAACGGATTGTGCTGCCGGTACCACAGTTTATAGTTTTCTACAACGGGAAAGAGCCACAACCGGAGCGGAGGGAGTTTTACCTGTCCGAGAGTTTCGCCAATAGGCCGGAACATCCCAATCTCGAATTGATTGTGGTGCAATATAATATCAATCCGGGCTATAACCAGGAACTGATGAACAGCTGTAAAACGCTGAGGGAGTATGTCCAATACACAGAACATGTGCGTCAATACAGTAAGGAACTACCATTGAGGGAAGCAGTGGAAAAGGCAGTGCGGGAATGTATCAAGGAAGATATCCTGGCAGATTTTTTGAGAAAAAACAGAAGGGAAGTGGTCTCCATGAGTATATTCGAATACGATGAAGAGAAGCATATGAGGACGATACGGAGTGAGGGCTTTGAAGACGGGTTTGAGCAAAATCAATATCAGGTGATATGCCGTATGCTCCGGGACGATTTGTCTGCAGAACTGATAAGCAAGTATACAGGGTGTTCCGTGGAGCATATAAATCAGATAAAAAGCGAGATACTGGTGGAAAGCTAGAAAAAGCTACAGAGGAGATATGCCATGGCATTAGTTAAAAACGAAATACCTATACTGGAATATGACACAGAGCAGAAGGCGGTAATCATGCCGGGGCATCATACGGACTATGAATTTCCGCAGAGAGCCGTTATGCTATTTATGGAGCCGGAAATAGATGATTTTGTGGCTGAAAATGAGTGCGAAATAATCGGAAAATTTGTCAGTGTCACAAAAGTGTTTTATGTTTACAAGACAAAACTAAATCATGTGGATATTGCATTTGTACAGGCGCCTCTTGGCGGACCGGGAGCGGTACAGATCATGGAACAGCTCATTGCGGGGGGAGCCGCCAAAATAATTGCGGCTGGCTGTTGCGGATCTTTGGTTGATGACATGGAGGGCACTTTCTTTATCCCCACTGCGGCTCTCAGGCAGGAAGGAACCTCTTATCATTATCTGCCGCCATCACGGGAAATTGATCTGGACGCAGAACCGGTCAAAGCGATATGTAAAGTTTTAGACCATGCAGGATTAAATTATAAAAAATGCAAGACATGGACAACGGATGGTTTTTACCGTGAGACAAAAGAAATGGTACAATACCGAAAATCAGAAGGATATTCGGTTGTGGAAATGGAATGTGCGTCAATGGCGGCATGTGCCAAAATGCGAGGGGTATTGTTTGGACAATTGCTATTTACGGCGGATTCTCTTGCCAATGTAGACGCCCATGATATCAGAAATTGGGGAAATGATTTCTTTGCGGCGGCAATGAAACTTGCCATGAAGGCAATAACGGAGGTATAACCAAAAGTCGTTCAGTATTTGGGCTTTGCATTAGAAAAGGAGGTCAATGGAAATGAAACAGGAGGAATATTGGAACGGTGTGTCAGAAAAAAAGAAATTTACCACTCCATTTCAGGCAGAGGAATTTTCAAAATATGTAAAAAAGGATGGCTATATCCTTGATGTTGGCTGCGGATATGGGAGGACTCTTGATGAACTGTACCATAATGGCTACCGCAATCTGATTGGCATTGATTTTTCAAGCGGCATGATAGAGAGAGGGAAACAGCAGTTTCCGTATCTTGATTTAAGGGTAAAAGAGGATACAGAAATAGATTTACCGGACGCAAGCGTTGACGCTGTAATTCTCTTTGCGGTTTTAACCTGTATACGAACAAACGGAGAACAGGAACAATTATTATCAGAAATCAAAAGGGTATTGAAGCCCCAGGGGATTTTGTATGTAAATGATTTTTTGCTGAATACAGATGATCGTAATCTCATACGTTATGAGAAATTCAAAGAAAAATATGGTATCTACGGCGTATTTGAATTGCCGGAGGGCGCAGTATGCCGGCACCACGATGAAATATGGATAAAGCAGCTTCTAAAAGATTTTTCAGAACGGGAATACAAACATTTAACATTTACAACAATGAACGGACATAAATCTAATGGTTTTTATTTTATAGGTGAATTGATCAATTAGCAACTACCCTGCCCCCGCCTCAAAAAGCGATAGATTTCTCTGCCCATCTATGCTAAAATATTTCTATATCACTAGAAATATAAGTCCACGGATTACTTTGTGCTTTCAGCACTTCCGCAATCCTAACTTATACCCCTAAAGAAAGCGAGGACAACCTATGAAAGAAAAACGCATCGTCGTAGCCCTGGGCCGCAACGCCTTTGGGGAAACCTTTCCTGAGCAGCAGAAAAACGTCAAAAAGGCAGCGGAATCCATCGCCGACCTGGTGGAACAGAAATATCAGATTGCAATTACGCACAGCAACGGGCCGCAGGTAGGCATGATCCAGACCGCCATGACGGAATTTTCCCGGCTGGACAGCCGCTACACCGTAGCCCCTATGTCCCTCTGCGGTGCCATGAGCCAGGGCTACATCGGCTATGACCTGCAGAACAGCATCCGCACAGAACTCCTTGACCGGGGTATATTCAAGCCCGTATCCACTGTGATCACTCAGGTCCGCGTGGATCCATTTGACAAGGCATTCAACCACCCCACCAAGGTGATCGGGCGGGTGATGTCCAAAGAGGAGGCGGACGCAGAAGAAGAAAAAGGAAATCACGTAGTGGCGGAAGGAGACGGATACCGGCGCATCATCGCCAGCCCCCGCCCCGTAGATATCTATGAGATCGACGCCATCAAAGCCCTTCTGGACGCCGGGCAGCTGGTTATTGCCGCCGGAGGCGGCGGGATCCCCGTGATGGAGCAGGGCACCCGGCTGAAAGGCGCCAGCGCTGTCATCGAAAAAGACTATACCGCAGCCAAACTGGCTGACATGATAGATGCCTCCCACCTCCTGATCCTGACAAATAAAGAAAAAATGTCCCTGGAAAACGGTTCCGGAGACATTGGAAATATCGGCGTGGAGGAGGCCATCTCCCTCATGGACGAGGGCCATTTTGATCCGGTCACCACACTGCCAAAGATCGACGCCAGCGTATCCTTCGTCTCCGCCGGAGAGGGCAGGACCGCTGTCATCACAAAGTTGGAGAATGCCCTCCAGGGCATCAAAGAGCGCACGGGAACTATCATCCGATAGTCCCATGCGCTCTTGTCGTTCACTGTCCAAAACTACTTCGCCACAAAGTGCTGATAATCCCTGGCATGATCCCATTCCCCTCCCCACTCGAATCCGTTCCGCCGGAAGATTTTGTAGGCCAGGTCATTTTTGTGTATCATTTTATCCCGGTGTTCACCGGTACATTTCTCCACATCGCGCTCCAGATACTCCTCCCCGTTTTTCGGGAAAAAACCATCCTCCCTCACGTAGGGATTGATGCGCGGATTGATGTCGATGGCAAGCCCCAGGGCATGTTTGGAAAGCTCCTCCCTGCCCTCCACTCTGCGGTAGTTGAAACCGGAGGAGTTGTTATCCTCCATGGACAGGATATCATCCCCTCCATACTCATCCACCAGACGAATCTTTTCGATGGGATACTCTATCTTGTACAGCTGGTAGAACAGCCGCATGGTCTGGTAAGCAATCTTCTTATTGACAATGATCTCACCCTCCTGCACCAGCCCGTCAAAATCATAGTGGAGTACCCGGGTAAATCTCAGATCATCCAGAGAGATCTCCCGGTTGTCCTCCGGAAAAGAGACGCCAACTATTTTTTCCTTTACATAATCCGGGATCACAGCGCTGTTGAACCCTTCCTTGTAGACCTTGTAGATTCCCACATACTTTCTGGTCTCCAAAAACAGATAGAGGTAGGCCAGGACAAAGATGACGATGGCCGCCTCATAGTAGCGCCTCACCGTCCCCAGCCCGGAGAATGTCAGCAGCACATAGAAAATCCGCGCAAACACTGTGACTCCCCAGCAAAACTGCATCCGCTTGTTGGTGCCCTGGTTCGCCATCTCATCCGACACGCCCACCGTCAGGTATATGACCTTGTACTCCATGAGAAGTTCAAAGAAGGGGGCCAGGGCAAATAAAGCCAGCGTCGTCACCACCAGCGCCGCGCTGTTGATAAAAAAGGGCATAATTCTCAGTGCCACCGAGAGACCACCGGCTATCACAGCCAGGAAAATGCACTGGATAAATTTTTTATTGTGTCTGACCATCAGACAGACGCCGATGATGATCAGGATACAACCCAGAACATCGGGCAGCACATCCATCTGGAGCTGTCCTCCCAGAATATTCTGATTTACATGCTCCTGTATCCCCTCCTTGATATCTGTCCCCATGAACTCCCCCTGGGGCGGTACATACTCCGGGTAAGAAATACCGGGAAAGATGTGTATATCAATACCGGTAAACAACAATCCAATCGCAATCAGAAAAATTGCCACGAAAACACCTCCTGTCCATGTTCGCATTCAATTCTGCTTTCTCACTATCTTGTACTCGTCATCCGTCTGGTAGTAGGGACAGGAGTCATAGGAGGCGTTTAGAAACCGGGCCATCTCATCCTCGTCCAGATTCACCTCGCACTCCGCATACCCGTCCTCATCATATACGTAAAATGCACAGAACTCACAGTTCGTATTCATCACGACATCAGCCCCGCCATTTCATCCTCAGACACAAGATCCCACTTGGCCATAATGTTGAAAATGGCAAGCCAGGCCTCCGAGCCATAGGTTTCACTGAGTTTTGTCATGTCGTCATCCAGATTGCACTCCACTTCCTCTCCCTCCAGAGGCTTCACTTCCCCTTCCTGGAGACCAAACTTGACGTCCATGGCCATGGTGCAGATGTCCTGTCCGTTGCCGGTCAGCGTCACATCGTCCAGCACATAATCCGCATAACTCCCCTGCTTGAGATCCTTCACACTTCCCTTGGCCGTCAGAGACAGCGGGAATATATTTTCCAGGCCGGCCAGCCCCTCCTCATCCCACAGTTCCTGATCTTCCTCATCCAGCTCGATCCCTGCATCAACGTCCATCTTGATCTCACAGGTATTGTCCGTGGGATTTATGGACTGGGAATATGTAAGTTTCCCGTTTCCGTCACCATCACCGGACAGTTCCAGTGAGTAGCCCGTGGTACACAGTTCCTTCTTCTCATCCCGTTTTGTGACAGTGAGTGTATCCTCTGCGTCACCAATCTTTAGTGTCGCTGTAGAATCTCCTTTCTCACCGGAGAAGTCCAGAGCGACAACCATATCCTTGTCCTCTCCCTCCAGGTCTGCCAGCTTCACACTGGTGATACTGCCATCCTTGCCATACACCTGAAGCAGGATATCCTGTGTTTCACCCTTCATCTCTTCCACCTGTTTTTTCATCTCCGCCAGAAAATCATAGGTGTCTTCCTTTTCATCCACATCTGCCACATCGTCCAATCGTTTATAGCTGGTGTACATTCCTCCAAGAGATCCGATAGCGTTGATCATATCCACCATCTCTGTCTGACCCTCCATGAACTCCACAGCGTCATCCAGCATACCATCCAGGGATTCCTTGCTGACAGTCAGCTGGTAGCCGCCGTCCTGCATCTTGTCACAGCTGATCTCATCACCTATTTTCCCCATCTCGTCCACGGCAAAGGCGGCCAGATCCTCATAAAACTTCCGGGTTGTATTGACGTCAAAATTCGTTTTCTCTGCCGTCTCCCCCATATCCAGCTTGAATACTTTCCCATGGATGATCTCCGGCAGGGAGGCATAGAGCATCCGCCCCTCGGATCCGTCCATATAATAGTTGAAGTTCACCGGCGTGCTATTTTTTTCCAGCTTGATATTTCCACCGGAATGTCCCTCTGGGTCTGACTGCACAGAGACTGCGGCGGTCAGTCCCTCAAAGAAATCATTCAACTCCTCAGAGTCCTTCTTATCCGGCAGAGAAAACTTGATATCCGAGACAGAGACATCCGTCACACTCCCTTTCTCATACACGGCTGACAGCATGTCCGCATTGCCAATCACTTCTCCGACAGAGGACCAGCTCAGTCTCTCCGGCACCTGGGCCAGAAGTTCCATCGCCTCTGTCTTGTCCGACCGGAACACTCCCGTAGCCGCCATGACTCCCACCGTTCCTCCGGCGACAAGCACAAAAACTGCAATGATCACTGCAATAATCTTCTTTCCGTTCATTTTCATCCTCCTTTTTTCCTTACAACAAATTTATGATAATCAACTGCAAAAGCTGTTTATCTCTCCTCCGTATCCTCCAAAAAAGCCGGCTTACATTTCCGCTGCCAGTAATCCACTATGCCGCGGGCAAGAAAGGCCAGCAGTACACCGATCACTGCCCCCGCCAGGACATCCGTGGGATAATGTACATAGAAATACATTCTGGAAACCGAGATCAGGATCGCCACCATCAGCGCCACTGTCCCCCATTTTCGATTCCACAGGAAGAGACTCACCGCCGCCGCCACAGAGGACATGGTATGACCGGAGGGGAAAGAGTAATCCCGGGGTATAGCGATCAGCATCGGCACATCCACACGCCAGCAGGGCCTGGGTCTCGCCACAATATTTTTCAACAGAATATTTCCTGTAAACAGACAGAGGATCAGCGCCACCGACAGAATAACACCCATCTTCCTTGTCTTCCTGTAGCACAGAAGGAGGATGGCCAGCAGAATCCAGACCGCACCGCCCTCCCCTATCACCGTAAAAAATCGCATGACAGGCGTCAACAGCGGATTTTGTATCCACAGAAGCCAGGCCAGGATTGTCTGATCGAACCACTCTATCATATTCTTACCTCATTATTTTTTCTTTTTCACTCTCACAAGGCAGCTCACCTTGCGCCCTCCATAGTAGGCATAAACTCTCGCCTTTCCCTTTTTCTTCGCCCTCACCAGCCCTTTTTTCGAAACCGAGGCGACTTTTTTGTTTGACGACCTGAAACGAACGCCAGAGGCCAGCCGGTCCGGCCAGCCGTAGGCCCGCAGTTGAAATTTTTTCCCCTTCCGCAGTATTTTCTTCTTCTTATTGATCCGGAGACTCCCGATATTCTCCAGATAATGTTTCATCTCCTGTCCTGCCGTCCCCCGGTAGAGATCCACATAGCTGAACAGCACATATCCCTCACTGTTCCCCGAGCGGATCTGATCCAACTGATTTGCAATATTGCCGGAACTGTTTTTCCAGCCCGGATCTCCACTCACATTTCTTCCTGCCTTGTAAAGGGCGAGGCCAATGTACATGGGTACATCCCGCTTATTGATAGAGCGCCATTTTGCCAGCCGCTCCCGGAAAAGCGCCGTGGTCTTCCCTCCCATGATATACTGGTCGGACCAGTATATCTGAGGTATGACATAGTCCACATATCCGCTCTGGCTGAGCCAGGTCTTCACGTCAGCGCCGATCTTTTCACAGTAGCTCACATCCCCGGCGGGACTGATCCCAAACTGAAGACCGGACCGCTTTGCCTTCACCGTCTGGTACACTTTCTTCACCATGGCATTCACATTTTTCATCCGGGTCTTTTTGGATACACTGTTGTATTTTTTATCGTTGGAGGGATAGAAATAGTCATCAAAATGAATACCATCCACATTGTAGGCGATGATCTCCTTCACCTGCTGCAGGATCCGGGATGTGGTGGCAGCCTTCGCCGGATTCAGCACCTTCTTTTTTGTGACGCGGTAGGGATTCATCCAGGCGTGGAATTTCAGACCGTATTTGTGAGCACTGTCCAGCAGAATCCGCAGGGGATCGTACGACGGCTTCGTCCCGGCCTTCACCATATATTTGCTGTAGCCAAAGGTCTCCGATGGATAAATAGCGTCATCGAATGATCTCACATGGAAATATACCGTGTTACAACCGCAGGAACGTATATTGGAAAACAGTTTATCCGCATTGGCTCGAAATTCACTCTCCGTCTTATCCTTCAACCCTGCCGACTCATACTCAAAGCAGGAGACCCACACACCCCTGGTTCCCAGCGTCCCCGCTTCCACCGGTTTGGCCGTCCCCATCAGAAAACACACTGCAAACGATAGAAACAATAGCATCCGCCATCTCATTTTATGTACCTCCCAATCCTGAAAACTCAAAGCAGTCCTGTACTGAAATATCTCTCGATGCGGTCTGCCAGCACCGTACCAATCACCTTGTCCCCACCGTATTTTTTCGCGGTCTCCACGGCCGCCCACACATTGGCGCCGGAGGATGTGCCGCACAAAAGGCCCTGTTTCCTGGCCAGTTCTCTGGTGGTCCGGATGGCGTCCTCGTCTGTCACTTCCACGATATCATCTATCATCTCCGTGTCCAGCACCGCCGGTACGAATCCGTCTCCGATCCCCTGTATGCTATGTAATCCCGGCTCATGGCCCAGCAGAGCGGAATTATTTTTCGGCTCCACCGCCACCAGCTTCAGATCCGGATTTTTTTCTTTCAGATACTTTCCGATGCCCTGCAGGGTTCCGCCGCTGCCCAGGCCCGAGACGAAGATATCCACTTTTCCGTTCAGCTGCCGGTACAGTTCCACCGCCGTGGTCCTGTAATGCACCGCCGGATTGTCCGGGTTCTCGAACTGCTGGGGCATAAAGCAATCGCCCATCTCTTTCATCAGTTCCTCCGCTTTGGCCACCGCACCGCCGATGCTCAGCTCCGGCGGCGTCAGAACCAGCTCCGCCCCCAGGGAGCGGATGATCTTCTTCCGCTCCTCACTCATGTTCTCCGGCATGACAATGATCACCCGGTATCCCTTGCACACGCCCACAAAGGCCAGGCCGATACCCGTATTGCCGGATGTGGGTTCGATAATAGTCATCCCCGGTTTCAGCAGACCCTTCTGCTCCGCCGATTCCACCATATTTTTTGCCACCCGGTCCTTGATACTCCCGCCGGGGTTCAAAAACTCCGCCTTGGCATAAATAGAAAAGCCCATCATTTTTTTCAAATCAATCAAGGGCGTATTTCCAATCAGATCCATCACATTTTCGTATATCATTTTAAAATAACCCTGCCTGTTTTTTTATTAGTATATGAGAGATTATACCGTATATCCCTTTATCTTGCAAGAAGAAAACTATATTCTATATTTCACGTGCCAGGATCTGGCTGTTTTCCAGGAAGTCCTCCACAGTCTCAAAGCCCAGGCGGTGGATCAGATCGAGGACATAGGGATTTTCTCCCGGCGTCCGGTACCTTCCCTCCCCGGCGTATTCGTCCACCAGTTCCGCAGCCCTCTCCCTGTCGATGATCCTCTTTGGCCCTCCCACGCATCCGCCCGGGCAGGCCATTCCCTCAAAAAAGTTTCCGGTTGTCTCCCCCACCAGGATACTCTCCAGCATCTCCTTACACTCCGGCACTCCGCAGGCACAGACGGGCTCCACCCTGAAATCATTGTCAATACTGTCCACACATTCCCGCACGGCCCGGCTGACGCCTCCGGTCCTGGCGTACATCCGGCCGGCCGCCGCAGAGTGCTCGTGTTCATCCGACTCCGATTCCTCCCACCTGACGGAGAGCGCCTCAAAGATATCCTGCAATTCCTGAAAGGTGAGCACACAGTCGATGGCAGAAGCCAGATCCGGCTCTCTGGCCTCCGCCTTCTTGGCCATACAGGGGCCCACGAAAACAGTCTTGCAGCCCGGGTGGAGTTCCTTGGCGATCCGTCCGGCTGCGATCATCGGGGAGACAGAGGCCGGCAGATGTCCGGCGATCTTCCGGAAATCCTTTCGTATCAAAGAAATCCAGATGGGGCAACAGCAGCTGGTCAGCTGGAATCCGTCCTCCTTCTCCATGTTGGTACAAAATTCCAGCCCCTCCTTCAATGTCAGAATATCCGCGAAAGCCGCCACCTCGATCATACCGGCAAAGCCCATCCCTTTCAGAATATTTCTCATACGCCCGGGTGTGGCCTCCTCCCCGAACTGTCCGATATAGGCGGGAGCCATAAGGGCGTACACCGGCTCCTCCGAGGTCTTCAATATATCCACAGCCCGCACGGCATCGTGGCTGAAGGTGATATTTTTCTCCCCGCAGGCCTCAATGCACCGGGAGCAGCCCACGCAGCGTTCCGGATTCAGTGTAACCTTTCCATCCTTCAGTTCCAGAGCCTGAAACATGCAGGCCGTCACGCACTTGGCGTCCTCGCAGTTGCACTCTTCATTTTTCCATATCAGGGGATAACGGTCCGGGTGCAGGAGACAGTCCAGTTTCTTCCTCCATCGGCGGTCTTCTCTCTCCTCCCCGGTCTCTCTTCCCGCCAGTCTGTCGCGCAAAACCCGGTGATACAATTCTTCAAAAGTCATAGAGCCTCCATTCCAAAACAACATATATGCTTAGTTTGGATCAATCCGGGGAAGTTTATGCATCTTTTAATGGATTTCTGACAAATTTTATATTCTTCTCCTCATTTTCTGTAGAAAGATTTCAAAAACTGTGATATGATTTATTTTCAGAATACTTAGATGAAAAATATGATGGAGGAACGAAAATGAAACACAACATCTCCAAGTCAAAACCGAGGCGATTTAAAAACTACCAGCTTATGTGGAGCGTCCTGAAACGGACCGGCGCCATTCAGCTGGTCTGGGGGTACGTCATCGTATTCTTTTGTATCAGCGCGATCATGTTTATCATCGAACCTGACATCAAGACTGTCGGGGACGGTATATGGTACTGTTTCAGCGTCATGTCCACCATCGGTTTCGGTGACATCACCGCTGTCACCCGGCTGGGAAGGGTTCTCTCGATCGTCCTGTCCCTGTACTCTATTCTCCTGGTCGCCATTGTCCCCGGCGTGCTGACCAGTTACTATGTAGAGTTGATCCATCTGCGCGCCAACGAAAGTGCCGAGCAATTTCTCCACGAGCTTGAGCATCTGCCGGAACTCTCCCGGGAGGAACTGGCGTCCCTCTCAGAGAGAGCAAAGCAGTTTCAGAAAAACAACCTGCTCTGACGTTACTATTCACAGCCGATTTGGACAGATATGCAGCTTCGTCGAGCTTGCTCGTAAGAATCTGTATATCTGTCCAAATCGGACTGCGAAGCAGGAACCTCCACCCGTTATTCTTCCTTCTCCGTCTCCTGAACCTGGGGAATCAGCGAGGCAGCCAGTTTGCCTTTCCCCTTGCTTTTCAGGTAAAGCACACCCACCACGGAAAATACCACCGCACCCACAAAATTCACGATCAGATCCTTCATGGTATCCACTATGCCGATATCCAGATAGCCCCCCAGATCCCATTTTTCATTGTTGACCACCAGGGAGTCCACTGTCACCCGCACCGGCTCATTGAGTCCGTCCGGGTTCAGCTTGACGGAGTTTATCGTATGCACGATCCAGTCTTTCTGCATATCCATGCCGAAAAACCAGTCCATGGAAAATTCAAAAAACTCCCAGAGGACACCCACTGTCATGGAAAAGCAGAAAGCCACAAACGCCACAAAAACCGGGGACATTTTCATGGAAAAATGCTCACTCCGGTTAAAGAGGTCAATGATAGCAAACCCTATCGCCGCCATGAGGAAACCGTTGGTGGTGTGCAGCATCGTATCCCAGATGGGGATTTTGACATAGAATGCATTGATCTCCCCCAGGATTTCCGCCGCAAAAATAAAAAGCAGGATCACCGTCTTCAATCCCATGGGAATGGTAACCTTGAGTTTCCGCTCTACCAGATCCGGTATGCCAAAAAGCAGGATAGTCAGGATCCCCAGAAACACGTTGTGATAATTGCCGACAAAAAACTGTCGTATGACGGAGAGCAGTACCAGAAAGATCAACAGTATCTCGATTTTTGGTTTCGTATGTATTGTCTTTTCTTTTTTCATTTTTTCCTCCCGAATATAAAATATCGTTTCGCTCCCCTTGGGAACTGTACGGAAATATTCTAGCACAGGCAGGCGGTAAAAACAATCGTTTCCTAATTTTTGTTTTATGCCTTTGGCACCCCTGTTATAATAATCAAAGGGACAACAGTTTCTATCGCGGACCCGGCAATATCCGCCATTGCCGCCATCCAGTTTTATCCGACAAAAAACAAGAAAAGAGGTAAAGTCTATGGGCATTACTCAGCCAATCAGAAACAAAAACAAGCTACAGAAATTCAGAAACTACTATCGGGAAATCGAAAACAAACCGCGAAATTATACACTCATCGTTCTCGGTCTCAATTCCGCCCTGCGAATCAGTGACCTCCTGTCACTGTGCTGGGAAGATGTGTACAGGAAAAAGGAGCGCCGTTACCGGGAACACATCACTCTGGTGGAACAAAAAACCGGAAAGATCAACATACTGCCTCTGAATGCATCTTCCCGTGAGGCACTGGAATTTTACCGAACCTCCGGCTCTTCCGGACACAAAAGTGATTACATTTTCGCCAGCCAGAAATCGCCTTATGATCCCATCAGCCGCTACCAGGCCTACCGGATTGTAAAGAAAGCAGCAGACTACTGCCAGCTGGACCGCCACATCAGCTGCCACAGCCTCCGCAAGACTTTCGGTTACTACGCATGGAAAAACGGCATTCCTCCCGCCCTTCTGATGAGTATCTACAATCACTCTTCCTACGACATCACCAAGCGATATCTATGCATTGACCAGACAGAAAAGGACGAGGTGTATATGAAGACTTCGCTGTGAAAAATACGGCAAATGTTTCATGGGATATATTTTAAATTATTTTCTAGTTGGGAATGAATATCAGAAACCGGAACCGGCAAATGTTATGTTGTTAAACTACGACATTTTATGCAGGATTTTATATGTGTATCCAATATATTTTAAACATCTGTGCCAAAATTAAAACATTTCCTTGCTCGCGCAAAGAATAATGTATGACCCTATCCACCTGCCAGGTGCGTATTACATACCACCACGGACATGCCTGTCAATGCGCAAAGGCGTCTCCCCTGCCGGGAGACGCCTTTGTTCTTATGATATTCTTTTACACCGGATCCTGTAATCAGGACAGAAGGGAGAGTACGCCCTGGTTTGCCTGATTGGCCTGTGCCAGCATGGAAGTAGCTGCCTGCTGCAGGATGCTCTCCTTGCTGAACCGGGTCATCTCGTCTGCCATGTCGGTGTCGCGGATCTGAGACTCGGCGGACTGCATGTTCTCTGCCGTGTTGTCGTCTACCTTCACCGCATACTCCAGACGGTTCTGGACAGCGCCCAGCTTACTCCTCTGGGAGTTTACGTTCTCGATCATGGTATCCACCTGATCAAGTACAGCGGAGTTATCTTTCCCCACTGTGGTCATAGCGTCCATTTCCCATCCGATCTCATCAATGGTCACCTCAATACCCTGGCCGTTGTTGGCGCCGATCTGGAGATACTGATCCGTGTAGGTCCCGTCCAGAAGTTTCTTCTTGTTGAACTCGGTATCCGTGTTGATCCGCTCAAACTCTTTCTGGAGTGCGTCGATCTCATCCTGGATCTTCTGGAAGTCGCTGCCAACGGACTCGGTTGTTTCCACTACACCCTCTTTTAATTCAGCCTGTGCCTCTTTTGCTGTTGCCGCTTTGTAAAACTTGCCATCATCGGTTTGAATATAACCGTCTTTCATGGTAACATCTGTAGCATCAGCTGCCTGAGCCAAATCGGCAGTCAAAATGTACATAGCGCTAGTGTCATCAGAGATCTTTGTATAATCTGCCGTATTTGCACCACCACCAATTGCAATACCATAATCTGCTGCAGATACTGTGGTTTTCCCATCCGCATAGTAATATTTGTTTCCGCCGTAGGTCACTTCGTTGAAGCCATCCTTAACTTTCACATCACCTGCACTGCCATCTGTTATCTCTGCGGTAGTATCGTAGAATACAGCACTTCCATTCTCGTCTTTCGTCACCGCAAAATCGGTATTACCTATAAAATTCCGATATCGGAATTTCATTGATTATTCCGATTTTCGAATTATTCCGATAAACTGTTTTAAAGGCTGTATTCATAAGCCCTTTTAACAAGTTTATCGGAATAATTCTTTTAATAACCACGCACAAGCCGGCCAATAATATCAGCATTTTCCCAATTCGGGAACTCCATCTCTATATCTGTGAGTGGTAGATTTTCTGATGCTTTTTCCACTGCCTGTCGTTTCATTTCCGTATCTGCATAGGCATAAATCAGCGTTGTTTCCGGATTTTCATGCCCCAGAAATTCAGATAACACGGCAAGCGGCATACCACCCTGATACAGATGCATTGCCCGGGAGTGCCTTATCATATGTGGATGGACATTTTCTGGCACATGCGGGTTCTGGCTGCGTGCCTGAGCAGCATATGTTTTCAGAAAACGGGCAACGTTGTCATCGGACATGGGTGTTTTTTGTCCCTTATGTCTTGTATAAAACAGCGGGGAGTCCCTGTCATTATCCTTATGGAAAGATGCCCTGTATTTTTCAAACATGGTCAGGGTTTCCTTCGTTAAGGGAACAAGCCTCGGCTTAGAGCCCTTTCCAAACAAACAGATGCTTGCATTGTCAGTACTAATGTCCGACAGTTTCAGCTTAAGCATTTCCCCATCGCGAGCCGCGCAGTCATACATCAGAGTTAGAAAAAAGCAGTCCCGCAAACCTTTGGGAGATGAAACATTAATGCATCCTATGATAGAAGCGATAGCGTCCTTGGCCATATGGCTTACAACCCGTGAATTATCAATACCCTTTTTTAAGGGGATTGTTCTCAGGTCCTCATATGCCATGCATGCTTCCGGGGATGTGCAGGACGCATACTTGAAAAATGCACGTATGCAGCTAAGCCGGTTGTTTCTGGTGGATGGTTTCCAATGTTTCTCTGCCTCCATCCGGTCAAGGAACTCTGTCAGCAGTTCTGCTGTAAATGTTTCAAAATTCAATGTGTTCGCCGACATCCCCTGATCTTGCAGGAGATGCCGGAGCAGAAGGTTCCATGCCACATGGCAGGTATCCATGGTTTTTTCGCTGCTGTTGCGCTGTTTCGGCAGGTATTAGGAAGTTTACCTTCACGCACGAGTTTTATATTGTCATTATTACTTGATCGCATTATAACACCTCAATATAAGTTATACAAGTCAAATATCCATTTCCGAAAAATCAATTTCCAAATCCTCATAAATACAGACTTTCACCTTGTCAGCAAAAGTATATATGTCCCCATCCTCGTGTGCAAAATCATAAACAGTAATCCGGTTCTCCATGGGATCTACGATCCAATATTCCCGAACTCCTGCAGAACGATATTTAAATAACTTGATATAATAATCCATTCTCTTACTGCTAGGTGATACAATTTCCACAATCCAGTCTGGAACACCATTGCAACCTCTGTCATCCAATTTGTCCTTATCACAGACTACAGAAATATCTGGTTCCACATAGGTTTTGTCATCTGCATGAAGAAATACAGCGAAAGGTGCTGGGTACACTTTGCAATCTCCTCCATTGTCCTGTATATAATTCCCTATACTTCTATCTAAAAAATGTACTATTTCTTGATGTCTGCGATTCGGCGGTGCCATCATATACATTTCTCCATCAATCAATTCCGCCCGCTCCCCATCTGGTAAAGCATAAATATCCGCAATTGTATATTCTTCTATTTTTTCTGCTAATGACATTGCAGCACCCCTCTTTCTTTTTCTTTATTATAATGTAGTGCATGATTTATAACAAGTCCTTTTTTATTAATAGAATAATCATTAAACGCTTGAAATAGTTATTTCATTTTTTATTATTCTTCTATATATTCTGTTTCTTCCTGATATATTTCATAAATCTGATTTCCTAAATTCATAAGACAATCTCTACATAATTTCAGTAAAGTGGTTTGATTCTTTGTTTTCCCTACCTCAATCATATAGACGTCTGTTTGTTCCGTATTTTTTAAGCAGCTAGAACATTGTACAAATTCTTCATTACCATCTACTTTTTGAATTTCAAAAAAATTCAAGCCCAGAATTCTCTGATAGCCTCATACCGCTGCTCCCGCCCAAAAATAAAATATGATTCAAGCAAGAACAACTGAAGTGTAGAACTTAATAGAGAAATATCAGATATAAACTTGCTTATACATAATTTATCACACATGAAAGAAAATTGCAAGTTTTTTCTACGCACTTTCTGCGGTCGTCATTACAATTCACCGCCCTCTTACGCCCACTGGGCCTCAAACAGTTTTTTGTAAAATCCTCCCCTCTCCAGCAGCTCCGCATGGCTGCCCTGCTCTATGATCTTTCCGTCCCTCATCACCAGGATCACATCCGCCTCCTGTATGGTGGACAGCCGATGTGCCACGATAAAACTGGTCCGCCCCTGCATCATCTTGGAAAAGGCCTTCTGTATCCGTATTTCCGTCCGCGTATCAATCGATGAGGTGGCCTCGTCCAGGATCAGCATCGGCGGCAGGCAGAGCATGACTCTGGCGATACAGAGAAGCTGCTTCTGTCCGGCAGAGAGATTCCCGCCATCCTCCCCGATCTCCGTGTCGTAGCCTTTTGGCAGACGCTTTATAAAGCTGTGGGCGTGGCTGGCTTTCGCCGCCTCCACGATCTCCGCATCCGTGGCTTCCGGCCTGCCCATGGCGATATTGTCCCGAATGCTTCCGGGTTTCAGCCAGGTCTCCTGCAATACCATTCCATAGCCATCCCGCAGACTCTCCCTGGTGATCTTCCGAATATCCCTCCCCGACACCCGGATACAGCCGGAATCCACATCATAAAAACGCATCAGAAGATTGATGAGCGTGGTTTTCCCGCAGCCGGTGGGGCCGACGATGGCCACTCTCTGTCCCGGCAGAACCTGCAGATTAAAGTTCTCGATCAGTTTCTGATCCGGCTCATAGGAAAAATACACATCCTCCACCGTCACCGTCCCGTCCGGCTCCGTCAGCACCTCCGCGTTTGCAGGCTCCGGAATCTCCGGCTCCGACTCGATCAGCTCCAGGATACGGCCGGCACAGGCGATGGCGTTCTGCAGCTCTGTCACCACCCCGGAAATCTCGTTGAAGGGCTTGGTATACTGGTTGGCGTAACTCAAAAAACAAGACAGCCGTCCCACTGTGATCCCTCCCCGGACCGCATAGACGGCGCCGAAAATACCGACGCTGGCATAGACCAGGGAATTGACAAAACGGGTGGCGGGATTGGTGATGGAGGAAAAAAAGATTCCCTTGAGAGAACATTTCTCCAACCGGTCGTTGATCTCATCGAATGCCTTCTGCACCTTCTTCTCCCGGCCAAATGCCTGCACCACCTTCTGATTTCCGATCATCTCCTCCACCAGGGCTGTCTGCTCTCCCCTGGTCTCCGACTGCAGATGGAACATCTCATATGTCCTCTTCGCGATAAAACTCGCCACGAACAGTGACACCGGCGTGACCACTACCACAACGATGGTGATCGGCACGCTGACAGAGAGCATGAAGCCCAGGGTGCCGAGGATCGTGATAACCCCGGTAAACAGCTGGGTGAAACCCATCAGCAGGCCGTCGGCAAACTGATCTGCATCTGCGATGACACGGCTGACGATCTCCCCGTAGGAATGACTGTCGATAAACTTCAGAGGCAGGGACTGGATCTTTGTGAAGGCATCGTCCCGGATATCCCGCACCACACTGTAGGTGATCTTATTGTTGCACACATTCATGATCCACTGGGCTGCCATAGTGACGATGATCAATATGGCGATCCTTTTACAAATGTGCAGGATCGCGTCGAAATCCACCTGCCCCGGCGCCAGAATGTTATCAATGGCATCCCCTGTGAGGATGGGAATATACAGCGTGGCCGCCACCGTCAGGGCCGCCAGGATCAGCGACAGAATAAGATAAAACCAGTATCTCCTGATATAGCGGAGCACCTTTCCCACCGTCTCCCTCTGTGACATATCACACCGCCTCCCTTCCATACTGGCTCTCATAGATCTCCCGGTACACCTGGCATTCCGCCAGGAGACTCTCATGGTCTCCCATTCCCACAACATGACCGTCATCCAATACAATGATCTTATCCGCATTCCGCACCGAGGCCGCCCTCTGAGACACGATAAATACCGTCATGTCCCCCAGTTCCTCCCGGATACTTTTCCGCAGCGCCGCATCGGTGGCGTAATCCAGCGCCGAGGCGCTGTCATCCATGATCAGGATCTCCGGACGGCGCACAAGGGCTCTGGCGATGGCCAGCCGCTGTCTCTGACCTCCGGAAAAATTCTTTCCACCCTGTTCCACCCTCTCGTCCAGGCCATCGCTCTTTTGCCTCACCACATCCTCCGCCTGGGCGATGCGCAGGGCCTCCCACAATTCCTCCTCTGTGGCCTCCCGCCCCCACAGCAGATTAGAACGGATCGTCCCCTGAAAGAGAACAGATTTCTGCAGTACGATTCCCATCCGCTGCCGGAGTTTCTCCAGATCATACCGGTCTACCGGCACCCCGTCCATGAGCAGACGGCCGGAAGTGATATCGTAAAACCGGGGAAGCAGATGGACAAGGGATGTCTTTCCCGAGCCGGTTCCGCCGATCACACCGATCACCTCCCCCCGGTTTACAGTGAAATCAATATCCGTCAACGACTCCTCCATGGCCCCGGGATAGCGGAGGCACACGTGCTCAAAGGAGAGGAACGCCCCCTCCTCCCGTGGAATCCCCTGTGATGTTTGATCGGGATCCGGCACCGTCAGTCCCGGCTCTCTCTCAAAGATCTCCTGCACACGGTTTCCGCAGGCCACCGCCTTATTTACATTGATGATCAGGTTGGCCAGTTTCACCAGCTCCACCAGGATCTGTGACATATAGTTCACCAGCGCCACTACCTCGCCCTGCGTGATATAGCCCATATCCACCCGCAAAGCGCCTACCCAGATCAGCGCAATGACAGCGCCGTTGACGATGACGAAGGTGACCGGGTTCATCACAGCCGATATCCGGCCCACAAACATCTGCATCCGGTTCAGCTCCCCGTTTTCCTCCTCAAAACTCTCCCGCTCTGCCTCCTGCCTGTTGAAAGCGCGAATCACCCGGACGCCCGTCAGATTCTCTCTGGTGCGCCCCAGTATTTTGTCCAGCCTGCTCTGCACTTTCCGGTACAGAGGAATACTGACAAGCATGACAGTAAACACCACAACGGACAAAAGAGGGATCGCCACAGTGAACACCAGCGCCGCCCTGACGTCGATGGTGAAGGCCATCACCATCGCCCCCAGCACGATGAAGGGTGAGCGCATAAAGAGACGGAGCACCAGATTCACCCCCGACTGCACCTGATTCACATCGCTCGTCATGCGGGTGATGAGAGTGGACGTCCCGATCTGATCCATATCCCCAAAGGACAGGCTCTGTATGTGGGCGAACAGCTCATGTTTGAGTCTCGCGGCAAATCCCACTGCCGCCTTCGCGGCGAAATACTGGGCAGTCAGGGAAGCCGCCAGCCCCACCACTGCCAGAAGGACCAGGAGAGCGCCCATTTTCCCGATATAGGCCACATCCCGGTCCTCGATCCCCACATCGATGATAGACGCCATCACCAGAGGCACAAACAATTCAAAAGACGCCTCCAGAAGCTTAAACAGCGGCGCCAATATACTCTCCTTGCGATAGGCTTTCAGAAACCGCAGAAGTTTTCTCATCTCAATCTCACCTTTCCTTTTAACTGTTCCTTCAAAAGATTCACCACATAGACGTAGGCATGCATGTGGAGCACATGACTGAGCAGCAGATACACGAGGACGCCGGCCAGGATCTGAACGGCCAGCATCGGCAGTGTCCCCAGCGCGGCCAGCGGCGTCCTTCCCAGAAAATACACGACAATGCCCATCACCGTCGCCAGAAGTATGGCGGGCAAAAGATCCTCCAGCTGTTCCCTCATGGTGTATCCCAGATATCTCCGGTTGGGCGTGGAATTTACCAGAGTGGCAAAAAAGGTCACGACCATTCCCGTCCAGGCGATCCACATCACTCCCTGCCACATCACGGCCACCAGCGTCACCAGGCCAAAACCCTTCTTTATGATCTCCATGACCAGCATGATATGCCCCTTCCCCAGCGCTTTCACCGCCTGGAGATTGGCGGTCTGCACCGGTTCCAGCGCATACTGGACACAGGCGATCTGCATAAAGGGTACACAGGACAGCCACTTCTCCGAAAAGATCAGACGGACGATGGGTTCCGCCGTCACCATCATACCGATCATCAGCGGCCACATCACATAGGAGCCGATGCTGATGCTGAGACGCACCATCTGTTTCAGCCCGGCCCTGTCATCCTGCTTTGTGGTCATGGTGGGAAACAGCACGGACCCGATGGAGGAATTGATGTTGGTGACGATGATGTTGGGGAGCTTCTGGCCCTGATTGTAGGAGGCCAGATCCGACGGAGAGTAAATTTTCCCGATGACCAGGCCTCTCACCTGTTTGTAGGAGGTATTGATCAATTCTGACATCAGCATCTTCCACCCGAAATCAAACATGGTTTTCAGCCGCTCCAGGGAAAACCGGAATATGGGTCTCCACCTCACCGTCACCCAGAGGATCAGCGTGTCCATAGTGGAATTTACCAGATACTGGGCCACCAGAGCCCAGGGTCCAAAGCCCAGATAGGCCATGGCGATCCCCACCACCGCCGAGGTGACGGTGCCGATCAGGGTGGAGTAGAAAAACCGCTTGAAGAGCATCTTCTTCTGTACATAGGCCTGCTGGACCGAATTGACACCCGCCAGGGGGAGTTTCAGCGCCAGCACCCGGAGGATCGGCGTGAGCACCGGTTTGCCATAAAAGGAGGCCACAAGAGGCGCGCCAAAAAAAACGATGGCATACATGACAAATGACATCGCAACACTGAAATAAAACACCGAGGAAAAATCCAGATTGTCCGCGTTTTTTCTCTGGATCAGCGCCTGACCAAAACCGCTGGATACAAACACATTGGCGATCTCGATAAAGATCATGATCATAGCCACCACGCCGAAATCTTCCTTGGTCAGGAGCCTGGCCAGGACCATGGACACCACAAAGGACACCGCCTGGGCGCCGATCCGCTCACCAAATTTCCAGAAAAGCCCGGACAGGACTTTCCCCTGCAATCCGCCTTCACTCATCCTAAAGAAACCCTTCCATCCGCCAAATTTATCCCGCCCTATGGCTTATCAAAACTTATCCTTTCTCACCGGCGTCGGCGTCAAAACCATACCGCTCCCTCAGGTAACGGTAGAGACGCTCCGAGGAAGTACCGTCCGTCACCTGGTGATACCGTCCCTTCATCTCCTGCAATTCCTCCACCTGCTGACTGCCCCGGGCCACCCGGCAGATGAAATCCTCCAGTTCACGAAAAGACTCAATGTGGCAGCCCTGGATCTCCTTTTTCAGATCCGAAAAGGGACTGTCGTAATACCGGAAATATTCATCCCTGTCTCCTATCGTAAGTCCTATGGGGCGGTCTGTCAACAGAAAATCGAAATAGACCGAGGAATAATCCGTGATCAGCGCCGCCGCCTCCGCCAGGCACTCATACAGTGTGATCCCCCTGTCTCTGAGAAAATCGTCGTCCGCAATCTCTATGTTTTCCAAATCCTCCCTGGTAAATACGGAGAGTTCCTGCACCGGATGAGGGCGGAACAAAAGCGTCATACCCAGATTCCCCAGCAGTTCGTCCAGCTGCCGGAGTTCCTCCTCCGTCCCCACCTCCGGCATACCGTAGGGGAACCGGTTTGCCATGGCATTTTCCATATGGAGACGGTGCTGTCTGTATGTGGGGAGGAACATGATATGATTCTTCTTTTTCCTGCCTGCCGCCAGCACATCGTTTCGCGGCAGGCCAAAGGGCAGGAGGCAATCCCTGGGCAGGCCGATCTTTTCCGCAAACACATCCCTCCAAAATTCCCCCGTCACAAGATACCCTGCACAGACCCCGATCTTATCCGCCTCATGGTACCCCGGAGTGATCTTGATGGGCATACCGTGGCCCAGATGGATGCGCACCTGGCCTCTCCTTCGCACTTTGATGTAGGCGTTGCTGTCAAAAATATAACGGGACCGGTACAACGCGAAAAAGCGTCTGACCATCTGGCCAAACCCTTCCGCATTCAGATAAAAAATGTCCACATTCTCCGGCAGATCAGGAAATGTCCTGGATTTGTCGTAAATCGCCCAGTGTATCCGATGCCGCCTGTTCACGCCCTGTCTCAGGAAATACTGATACAGGGCGAAACTGTTGTCCGACATGTCCGGATGGCTCTCCAGAATCATGTCGTCCCGCAGCGGCATAAGCCGGAACAGAAAGATCAGAATTTTTTTCAGTATCCTGCTCATACAGCCTCCTGTTATGCACTCTCATCCCCCTGCATCTCCAGCTGGGCCTTCACCAGGCGGTAATAGATCCCCCGTCTGTCGATCAGCTCCCGGTGAGATCCCACTTCCGCCACCCGGTGTCCGTCTATGACCATCAGCCGGTCCGCATTCTGCAGGGTGGACAGACGGTGGGCAATGGCAAAGGTGGTACGCCCCTCCGTCAGTCTCTCCAATGCCTTTTGTATCATAAATTCACTCTCCGTGTCAAGGCTTGCGGTGGCCTCATCCAGGATCAGAAGCCTCGGTTCATTCAAAATAGCCCTGGCGATAGCGATGCGCTGTCTTTCCCCGCCGGACAGGCTGTGTCCCTTCTCCCCCACGTAGGTGTTGTAGCCGTCGGGGGTCCTGGAGATGAAGTCGTGGGCGTTGGCCAGCTTCGCCGCCCGGATCACTTCCTCGTAAGTGGCGTCCGGTCTGGAAAATTTAATGTTGTTCAAAATAGTGCCGTTGAACAGGAAGGTCTCCTGGAGCACCACCCCGATCTGGGAGTGGAATGTATCCGACCGGATGTCCTTGATGTCGTGTCCGTCCACTAAAAGAGCGCCGTCGTCCACCTCGTAAAGCCGCATGACCAGATTGATCAGCGTGGATTTCCCTGTGCCGGAAGCCCCCACAATGCCGATCATCTCCCCCTTCCGGATAGTCAGGTTCAGATCCTCCAGCACCGGCTGATAGGATTTATACCCGAAAGTGGCATGGCGGAAGGCGATCTCCCCCTCCACCCTCAGGTCCACGGGGTTCTCCACATCCTCAATGAATGGTTCCTGAGCCATCACATCGTTGATGCGCTCAATACTGCTGATCAGATTCATCAGGTCCCTGGGCATGGATGTCATCCAGTTCAGGTACTGGTACAGAAGCTGGGTGTAAGTGACAAACTGCAGCAGTTCCCCCGTGGTCATCTCAGCGTGCAGCACATCCATGCCGCCGAAATAAATGACCAGGAACACACCGGCTCCCATCAGAAAATTCACCATGGGCATGAACACGGCCCAGAACACCTCGTTCCTCTTCTGGACATGGCAAAAACTCTCTGCCAGCTGGTTGAATTTTACTTTCTCCTCCTCCTCTTTTCCGTAGGATTTCACCACACGCATACCGGAGATCACGTCCTGGAGGTTGCTGTTCACATCATCGCTTTTTTTCCACTGCAGATGAAACCGTCTGTGGATATTTTTGCGAAACGCGTAAGTGATAAAGACCGCCGCCGGGATGAAGATAAAACTGAGCAGTGCCAGTTTCACGTTCAACGCCAGCATAAAGATCACATCCCAGGCAAAAATAAAGCATACCGTGAACATATTACAGAAAGTCCGCTCCATGAAATCCCGGATCTTCCCCGTGTCAAACACGATCCGGTTCATCAGCTCCCCCGGCCTTCTGTCATTGATAAATCCCAGGGACAGGATCTGGATCTTGGCGAACAGCTTCTGCCTCAGATCCTTGGATATCGTGGCTCCCAGTACAGTACAATAATAGCTTTTCAAAATATTGATGATGACGATGCCCACACTGAGGGAAAACATGATCCCCAGGCAGAGCAGCGCCATACGCATATCCCCCCGGCCTGGAAGCACAACATCCACCAGATATTTCTGCACCTCTGGATTTAAGAGTGTCACCACCGCAGCCAGCACCATCAGCACAATGATCCCGGCAAACTTCCTTTTATACGGCCTCGCCATGGTGAGAAAGGTATGCCAGAACCCCGCCTCCTTGGAACAGTGGGGGCAGTATTTTGTCCCCGGTATGGCCCGCCCGCAGTTGGGACATATTTTCTCGTATTCCCCGCTGGACACCTCCTCCGTCCGGCCGGATGCCAGGATATTGATTCCCCGGGCCACATAGGCATATCTCGACAGGTGTTTTGCCGAGTAGTGAACCAGAAACCGGGACACCCCTCCCTGTTCCAGGGTCAAAAGCCCTCCGCCGATCTTCGCCTCCGCCTTCACATTCCGGCAGTCGGATATATTGATCTTCTCCACCAGCGCTCCCCGGGAGACGATATAGAGATGACCGGACGTCACGACAAACCAGGAATCCGGCAGAAACATCCCTCTCTCATCTATGTCATAAGGTATGGCGTAGTAGACCCGCTCCCCACTGACATATTCCATGACGGATTCCGGCAAATCATACTTCAGTATCATACTCTTTCCTCCATCCGCGCAAACACGCGTATCTCTTCTATAACTACAGGAACAGATCCAGTTTCCGCTGCTCTTTCTGGGACAGTTGGAACACATCCGGGATCTCAAAGCGGTTCTCGTCCAGATCTGTGATCAGCAGACGGCTGTCCGTCAGCCGGACCACCGCATTGCTTCCCATATTGATGGTGAACCGGCATTCCCCCCGGTCCGTCATCACATGGAAATAGGCGTATCCGTACTCATCCTTGATATCCATGATCTTTTGGATCACCGGTGTGAAATAGTGCAGATTCAGCTGTTCCAGGAGCATCTGCCTGGTATCCTTTTTCATCCTGCCGATATCCTCGATGATGCCGATCTCCTTAGACCTCTCCTCCACCGTGCGGATGCTGATGTACTTGTCCGGATCGCTGAAAGGAAAGAGGCGGACGACCTGCACCCGGTCCCACTTTCTCCCGTCGTACTCCAGAGAGACAAATCCCCCCTCGGTCCGGGAAAATCTGGCGTTTTCCTCTGTGAGATAGCGGAGTGCCGCCATCTCCTCCGCCTCCCGCTCCATCTGGCTCATATCAAATTCTTTCTCCATAGCGCTCTTTTCCCTCCTTGAGACATATCACTCCAGCCCCTTCAGTGCCAGAGACTTGGTCTGCAGTTCCATCAGCTTGAAATAGATCCCGCCCAGGGCCTCCAGCTCACTGTGGGTTCCCTCCTCGGCAATCTTTCCATTGTCGATCACCACCAGATGTTTCGCATCCCGCAGGGTGGACAGACGGTGGGCGATGGACAATGTGGTCCGTCCCCTGATCAGATAATCCAGGGATTGCTGGATGGCCTTCTCCGTCTCCGTATCCACACTGGCCGTGGCCTCATCCAGGATCAGTATCTTGGGATCCGCGAGCACCGCCCTGGCAATGGATATCCTCTGTTTCTCCCCGCCGGAGAGATCTTTTCCGGAAGCGCCGATCACCGTGTCATAGCCGTCCGGCATATTGCTGATAAACTCGTGGGCGCTGGCCAGCATGGCCGCGTGGATGATATCCGCCCTGGTTGCCTCGGGGTTGGCGTAGGCTATATTTTCCGCCACCGTACCCATAAATATGTAGGTATCCTGGGACACCATGGCCACATTTCTCCGGAGATCGGAAAAAGCCAGCTCCTTTACATCGGTTCCGTCGATCCGTATAGCCCCCTCGTCCACATCATACAGCCTGGAGATCAGATTGACAAGAGTCGTCTTCCCGGCGCCGGAACGCCCTACGATCCCCAGCATCTCCCCCTCTCTCACGTGGAGACTGATGTCTTTGAGTACCGGCGTATTCACATCGTAGCCGAAGGTCACATGCTCCAGCACAATATCCCCGCGGGGCGACGGCATCCGCACCGGCTCCTCCGCCTCCTGTATGTCGGGAATAGCGTCCATGATCTCAAACATGCGCTGAGCACTGTTGATGCTGTCGGACCACATATGGAATACCCTGGAGAAAAAGTTCATGGGCCCGTTCAGCTGCCCCACATACCCCACAAAGGTGATCAGTACCCCCAGCTCGATGGCGCCGCCGTTCATCAGCAGGATCACACCCAGGATCCACACCCAGATATTGGACACCTCCTGTACCAGATTGTACAGGATCGTAAACCGGTTGTTGTACTTCACAATACGGATCTCCGCCTCTTTCAGTCTCTCGTTGGGGGATTCAAACCGCTCATTTTCATACTGCTGCTGCCCGAAAGCCTTCACCACCCTCGCTCCGGTCAGATTGTCGTTGACCCGGCTGTTCACTGTGCGCTCCGCCCGGTGCCGCCTTCCGAACAGACTCCACAGTTTGGGTTTTAATTTCACGCTCATCACCACCAGAAGCGGGAGCAGGATACAGGCCACCAGCGCCAGAAGCCAGTTCATCTGGAACATGACCACAAAAGAGGCAATGATGGTAAACCCGTGAATAAATATGTAGGGAAATCCGTCCAGGAAAAATCCGGTCACCCGGTCCGCATCGCTGAGTACCCGGGTCATAAGGCTCCCCGTCTGCTTGCTGGTAAAAAATCCGATAGACAGCCGTCCCATGGCAGAAAACACATCCTGCTTGATATCCCGCACCGTATCAGCCACTACCTGGGCCATCAGTGTCCCCTGCACCAGGCTGACAGTCTGCTGCATGATCTTGGACACCACCATCACCGACACCAGGAGAAGCAGTGCCAGGCCATACTCGAAGGCCACGCCGAACTTCGCCAGCATCTCCTCATTCTTCCCCAGTACCCAGTCGTAAAGCACTGTACCGCTCAGATACGGCCACACAAGATTGATCCCCGCCGATGCAAAATAGCAGAGGAAGAGAACAATAATCTTCCAGCGATAGCGCATAAAGTAGTGCATGGTCCTCATAAATATGGAACGTTTATTCATACACTTGGGACAGATCTTCCGTTTCGGATCCGGGTACATCGTCCCACAGACGGGACAGTACTCCGCCTTCTCCTTCTGGATATCCGCCGACGCCTCCAAACTCTCCACCGCATCCGGATACTTTTTCAACTTTTTGTAGCTCTTCAGAAAAAGGTTCATCTGTTCTAAATACAGGTTCGTCAGCGCCCCGATCTTCGTGGGGATTCCCCGCCAGAACACGTACACGTAGTTGGTGGCAATCTGCCGCTCGATCCTCATGTGTTCCGTCTCCTCCAGGGAAAACAGGCGAAAGCCGTATTCCAGCGTATCCTCCGTGTAGTCCATATCCTTCGTCTTCGTCCCCCGAAAGTATCGGACCCGGTCGCCGATGGGCTCCGAGGTCACCACACCCAGGGTATCCTTTGTCAAAAACAGATATCCGCTGATGTACTCACAGGAAAAAGACAGGTCCATGGGACAGACGTCCAGGATGTCCTCTCTGCGGATTCCCCGGGGGGCAAGCATTTTAAGCACCCGGCCCGGCAACTGGTTCTCCTTCATGGTTTCTTCCCTCCGTTCTCACTACTCTTTTGGGATTATAACGAACCCTCCACCGGCTGTCAACCACTTTTGGAAACTTTAGCCTACAGAGCTAAAATGTTTACTGAACAGTTCCTTAGCAGTAGGCATCCGTCTTTAATTCCTCCCCCTTCACCTTCCTGAGCACCTTCCCCCCGGTACTCATCAAAAAGCAGTCGGGAGCAAACTCATGTGCCACCTCTTCGCCAAACATTTCCGGGTCCTCTTCCATGTAGACCCATGCCTCGGGATCGTTGTACATCTGCACCCACAGATTCCCCCTGGTGTACACTACGTCGTACACGTCCCGGCTGGTCACTTTCATCTCCCGGTCCGGCGCCGCCTTGTTTTTCTTGTAAAGGATCCCGTGTTTCTGATAAAAGATCTCCTCATCCCCCAGCACAAAATCCTCCACGTCCTCCGTGGCTACCATCTCCGGTTCTCCCCCGCCCACGGGGATGCGGTAGAGAATGGACTGCCAGTCCTCATCCTCCGTCATCTGCTCCTCGTGAATATATAGATGCGCATCATCCGCCTCAAAAAAGACCCCCTGCCTCTCCTCTCTCCTGTCGCCGGTCAGCACTTCCTCCGTATTCCCCTCCATGTCACAGCTTAGCACATGAAGCATACTGTCCGCCGTTTCCTGCACGAGAAAACGGTTGTCCCAGATCAGAGTCAGATCCATCCGGGCATCGGCTGTGGCAGGTTCTATCCCGATCTCCCCCTCTCTCTTCCCCTGCAGATCATAACAGGATACAGAAAGCTTTTCCGCTTCCCTGGCATCGGCGCAGTAATAAATCCGGTCGTGATAGAAAAATATCTTGCTGGCGGAATTCTCAAAGGCGGGCATCTCCATAACCTTCTTTTTATCTCCTGTAGCCAGATCAAAGGAATACAGTGCCGACTTAAACGAATCCTCCTCATCCTCCCAACTGCTCCCCTCATAGGCCTCCCTGGTCATGACCATGTAGAGGCTGCCGGAATATACCCCGAAATGTTCTATTCTCATACCCTCGTGCCGGTCAAAGGAAAAACCCCAGAACGGCATCGCCTCGCTGCGGGCCATGCGAAAAACATCCTCTGTGGCATTTTTGTACAGAACCCTGTCGTTTTTTTTCTGTCGAAAATAATAGAAATTCCCCTCTTCGTCCTGCACGGTCTCGAAACCGTAAAACATAGCATCCATCCGGACTGCACGATCCCGAAAGTTGATGCCGCTCAGGCTTTTCAACAACCGGCAGCCCGGGCGCGTCAGGTCACCCTCCTGCACGGCGGAACCGGTATCCGCCGCCCCCGACGCCGTCTCCTGCCGGGGAGTGGAAACCTGTGCCTGCCCGCAGGCTCCCAGCAGGAGACAGACAGCCAATAGTAATCCAAATTTTTTCACATTTCTCTTCATATTCCGCCCCCTATCAAGATAAATTTTTATGGCGCCTGATGGCATCTGTCCTAAGGTGTTCACCTTAGGACAGATTATTCAAGACTCCCATGAAGATAGGGAACCCTGTCTTCGCCTCCACGATGGCATACAGGAAGGGTTTATCCAGATATACCTCCTTCGGCGGATTGACGGGTAAGGCGCTGGAAGCTTTCGCGATCACCGCTGTGACAGCCGCCGCCTTGGTTCCGTTGCGGTCCAGTTCGATATGGGTCTTGTGCAGCACATCGCTGATGTATATATTCTCCCCCGGAACCTCCGCCATGTTTTTGAAATCCGCCCTCTCCGGTGAAAAAGCTTCCTGAATGCCCATGGCCTTGAGCGGCTCATTCAGATTCGAGGAATAATCATAGGAAAATTCCGGCATTCTCGTGTATACCGTCTCATAAGCGCCGTTCACGGCCCCTTTATACAGATTGAGGAATTTCTCCCCGTCCAGACCACTCAGGTATTCATAGGCGGAGACGCCGTCCCTCGGACGGATGGCCACAAAGGCGTAATCCCCTCCCTCATAGTATTTGACAAAACCGGTGGCCTTGTCGTCCTCCAGATAGCTGTGTTCCGTGCCGTAGAGCATGGTGGCCCTGTCTTTGTTTCCCCGGGCGTCCGTAAACACCTGGTTCTCGTGGACATTGTAGTCCCTGTACTGCTTTTCCCAGTTCCCCTCAAAGGAAATGGCATTGAGCAGCGCCATCACCATCCGGTCCGGCATCCGATCCAGAATTTTGTCAATCATGCCCCCGGTGGATTTCTTCACCCAGTCATTCATCTGTTTCAGGGTATCCTTGTCAAAGGGAACTTCCTTCACATCCGCCTGAAAGAGCGACCGGCTGTCACGGATAAAATCCTCTTTCACATCCAGCCCTTTTTTCAGCCAGACGGAGTTGGCCAGATGAAATTTCACCTTCCGGGACGCCGTCAGGTTTGCGTTCAGTGTATGGAGGGTCTGATTAAAATCAGCGCGGTTTATGCCGCCGCACAACACCTTCTCAAATTCCGCCAAAGTGTTTCCTCCGGCGCCGGAGGCCGTCATGGTCAGGGCACAGATCACAGACTCCGGGGAGAACAGCACATTCTTCCCCTCTGACACCTGCTTTGCCGCACTGTTCTGCATCAGCTTCACAGAGAAATCCGCCGTCTGCTTTGTAAATTCACTGCTGGGTGAATACGCGGGCACCGGTGTGGATTTCTGCTTTTTGCTCACCACAACCCGGCAGGTATATTTTTTCGTGAAAACTTTCTTTGCCTTTTTCTTCTTTTTATATTTCACTGTCACCCGTATCTTGCAGATCCCGGCTTTTTTTGCCTTCACCTTTCCCTTCCCTGTCACAGTGGCCACTTTCTTTTTCCTGCTCTTGTATTTTACCGATTTTACATACTTCCCTCTGACTTTGATCTTCCCGGTCTTTCCCGCCGTGAGTGCCAGTTTCTGTGTCACCCGCGGTTTCACCGCCGCCGACACAGGCGGGGCAGCCGGACCGTAACATAGAATAACAGCCAGTAAAATTGCCAGATACCGTTTGATTTTTGCATTCATATAGCTACCTCCCTAGCACATGTACGTTATAACGTTGACCTTTTGTCCCTGATCAATGCCTCCGGATTGCTCCATTGTTTCACAACATGCAGTGATACATCACCATGTTCGCCAACACTGCCGCCTCCCAGCGCCTGCTCTCCTCCTTGCTCCAGGGTACCCTCTCCCCTGTCTCCAGATCGAAAAGCTCCCACTTCTTCTCCGACAGATCATCCGAGCACCCCAGACAGAAGATTTTGGAACCACAGCCCAGCATGTAATCTGTATACTGGCGCCTCCCTTCTGTCATTTTTCCTTCGTACCGCGGAGAGTAATCCGTCAGGGACACGCTGAACCACATATTGGGCACATCTGCCCCGTATAGACTGATATACAGCCGGTCCCCCCACTGGTACATATGATCTACCAAAAAGGATTTCTCCTCCCCGGCAGATTTTTTCTGCGTCCGCACCCAGTCCTGCCAGTCCTCCTGAGCCAGCAGAAGCCTTTTCTCCCCGGTGGCATAATCGTAGGACCAAATGTCATAATCCAGATCATAGTGACTCTCCCCGGTAGTATAGTCATACTCCGGGGATTCCCCGAATTTGAGACCACAGGTATAGAAACACTTCTCCTCTCCGAGAAAAGCCACCGGCACCGGCCTGCCGCTCCTCGTGGCATAATCCCGATCCATCAGCTTTGTCACCTTCCCGCTCCCCACTTTGTGGATATACACCCCCTCTTTTTCATGCTCTTCCTCTGACGCCAAAAGGACATACTCTCCCTCCATGGCCCCGGTGTACTGGCACAGGGGGGGTTCATACTTACCCGTCATATAGTATGTTTTGTCCGAATCCCTGTCCACCGGGATCTTCTTTTTCGACTCTCTGTCAAATTCCAGGTATTCCAGGGATTCTCTAAAGTCATACCCGGCCACTATATCTTCTCCGATGAAACAGGGGCGCAATTTCTCCAGCGAAAGCACCCTCTCTATCCTGTCCGTATCGGGCTTTTCCTTCTCTCCCTCTCCCTTTATCGGACAGCACCACAGATTGCTGAGACAGAAATCATCCTCCTGATCCTCGTATTCCACAACGAAATATATCTCCCCCTCCGTCACCCTCAGGACGATGATACCGGGATCCTTGTATTGATCCGGTAATTCCAGGGGAAATTCTTCCACCGTCTTGCCATTCCACCTGCACTGAGCCAGAGCTGTTCCCTTTGATACTCCCCAGTAGGCATAGTTTTCACTGCAGTTGCAGGAATAGCCGCCACAGAACCAAAATTTCTCTTCCTCTTTCGCCGTCACGGCGCCCGCCGTTCCACCGCCTGTGTCCTCTTCCGTCCCCACGGCGCCGGCACTGGCCGCGTCCCCGTCTCCCGCGGAATTACTGGCACAAGCACTCAGAAACAGAAGAACCCATGCCAGGAAAAATCCCATCCATGCTTTTCTTTTCATCTCACTAACACCTCCTAAATGTACTGTGTGCAACTTATTTTTTTGGCTTTGTCATATCCACCCGGAATGCCCGCCATGAGTCCGCCAGTTTCTTCAATAGTTTCTCATCCGCCATCTTCACCAGACCGCCCCGGCCCTGCTGCCAGCCAAACCAGGCCGTCCCTTCCTCCTTTACTCCCTTGCGCCGGCTCTCCAGAAGAGACTCATAGCTCTCCTCATCCACCTCTCTGTCTCCCACGTAGTAGGTGGTCCTGCCCCTGTCTGTCTCCGCCACGCCATAGCACTCTCCCTCTGTCACATAGCCATCCTGCAGGGACAAGACGCCGCTGCAGCTGGCAAAATCCTCCGAGGAGGCCCGCACGTAGTCCCGGAAGGCATAATAATATATCCCATCTGCCGAACAGTACACCGCCGTCTCCTCCACTCCCCCTATATCGTACCCTCCTACATCGCCCTCTGCCTTGTCCCGGCCATAATGCAAATCCTTGAGTTTTCCCTTCTCCCTGTCATACTCCATCATCTCATTATAACTGAAATGTCCGCTCCCTTCCATATCGGAAGTCATAATTTCCAGGATCCCGTTCCGGTCTAAATCCGTGACAGCGTAGTACAGGCCGCTGCCGTAATTGGCGAAATCCAGATATTCCCTCAGATCTCTATCCCCCTCCTGGTCCATTCCGTTTTTCAGCCATTCTCTCCGCTCCCGCACCATGGTGCAGAGCTGCGCCGCCGTATCCTCCGGTATCCCCTCCAGAGTCTCCCCGTAGTTCTCCATCATGGCGGACACTTCCTCACTGTAGACGGCCTCTTCGCCGTGGACAGCGCCTGAACTTATTATGCCGGAACCGGTGCCGGCCGCACTGGCTCCTGATACATTCCCATCCACCGCTGTGTTCCCCTCACAGGCGGCAAGAAACAAACCGGCCACGGTGATCAATACCGTCAACACTCCACCCGCCCCTCTTTTTCCAGACAACATATTTCCCCTCCATACAGACAGACCCTCTTCAATCAAACCAGTCTTTTTTCCCGCTGTCCAGCTCAAACTCCACCTGGGACAGCACCAGCGCATCCTTTTCCTCATCATACTGATAATAAAGGTACATCGTACCCACCCCCGCCGATCGGTGTCCCACATACACCCGGTGGGTGAGTTTTAACTTCGCCGGTTTTTTCCCGTCCTTCTCCGTCTGGACCTTGTCCACGGTGGACATAAAAACCGTATCCGGATCCACCTCCGATCTCACCAGTTTCCCGTCTTTCCACAGGCGCATCGGCTGGAGCGTCGAGGTACGCATCTCTGTGCGGCCGTTATCCCACTGCAGCTGCTCCAGGCTATAGCCCGCGTCCAGCATAGAGACCGTCTGGGAATATCCGATCTCCTCACACTTCATCACCACTTTGTAGTCATCCGCCAGACTCAGGGAAATCAAATCCCCACCGTCCTCCTTCTCCCAGGTGGTGAACAGCTGCACCATCTCCCCGGTCTTCTCATCCAGCCGGAAGACTTCCGCCTCATACCATTTGTTGTACCTGTCCTTGACCATCCACTCTCTCTGACCGTCTCCTGTGAAATCAGCAGCGGAAAAGCGGAAATCATTATTGTACCACTCGAATCCCGTCTTCGCCCTATAGTATCTGCCACTCCCGTAATCCAACACCACAAACCAGCCGTTTTTCTCATTCCCCCCGTAGGAGCCGGAGTGGACGGCTATATCGATCTCACTCTCATCCGGCTTCGCGCCGTCGATCACGTACAGGACCAGGCAGCTTCCCCTGGTCGTTTTCTGCTTTCCCGTATCCGTGTAAAATATCCTCGCCCCGGAGTCATCCCCTGCCGTCAGGGAGAACACATGAAAGATCGGTACAAACACCGGCCGGTCAAACCCGGCAAAGGAGAGATCGGCGAACCATCCGGCCCTCTCCTCATCCGAGAAATCCTCCCATGCCCTGTCATCTCCCCGGGGAAGCGAGATGACGGCGTCCCCGGTGGTCTCTGCCGGATCAGGAATATCTGCCTTCTCGCCGCTTCCCGCCGAGATCTGCAGGGTTTTGGAATGGATCTCCACCCGAAACCCTCCAAAGGAATCCCTCAGTTTCTCATAGAGCTTTTCATCGGATATCTCCGCGAAATCCTCCCCGGTCTGACACCAGCCAAAGGTGGCGGTTCCCTCCTTTTTTCCCTTCGCCATAGCCTGGTGGAGGAGATACCCGTACTCGTTCTTTTTACATTCCTTCTCCGCCACCGTGTAGTGCATCTCTCCCTCTTCCATCACCATATCGCCATAATATTTCTCATATACCTCATGATCCTTCAGGGTCAAAACCCCGGAGGCACTGCCCCCCATTCCGTTCCCTCCGGACACGCTGTCACAGAATTCATACCCATAGACTTTCCCTTTCTCATCGTAGTACACCGGAGTTGTCTCCACTCCCTCGATGTCCAGGATCTTCCCGTCGTTCTTCTTTTCAAAGCCGATACCGTAATCCAGCCGCTGTACCAAATTCCCCTCACAGGTGTAGATGGCATTGTAGCTAAAGAGGCCGCTTCCCAGCGCCGTTGCCACCAGGATCTCCAGCTGCCCGTCCTGATCCAGGTCTGTCACGGCATAGCGGGCGCTGTTGTCCTGCAGGTACTCTTCCAGAAGTTCCCGGGTCAGCGGTTCATCCTCGTCCCGCTCCAGGGTCATGTGCGCCGCCATCCAGGACAGGCGGTTTTCCGCCAGAAGGCGGAGCTGTCTCTCCACATCTCTTTCTGTATCCCCTTCAACCCCCGCCGCATTGCCTACCGCGCTTCCACTGGCGGATCTTCCATCCCCCGCCGTGTTGCCTCCGCAGGCGGAGAGTGCAAGAACGACCACAAGGATCAGGCTGATGTTCTTTATCCCTCTGTTCATCATTTCAAACCTCCCATCCCATTTTCTGAAACCAGTCTCTCTCCTCTTCCCGGCAAAAATCCAGGCTTCTGCCCCCTGGGGAAGTGGCTGACTCGTAATATCCGATCAATCCTCTGTCCCTTTTCCACACAAACTTTCGAATCATCCTTCCCTCCTCGTTTGCATTCTGATACCAGGATGAAAACATCCGGATATCCTCGGGCCCGCTCTCCAGATAGTGATGCCAGCCCTCCCCTTTCTTTTTGTCCTTTATGGTCTTCTCGCTGCATACCAGCTGCGCCTCTGCCGGTACTTTCCCCAGAGACAGCATTTTACGGCGTTGCGCCTCAGAGAGAAACTCCATATAGTAAATCTCACTGTCGGTGACAAAGAAATATCCAAAGACCGCACCGGTTCCCGCCGCCTGCCGGAATTCCTCCCATTCCTTCTCCGTCCCCGGCCTCAGTTCACTATCCTCCACGTCCAGATCCTGCACAGAGTTGTAGAACATCTGGTACAGACTGCCCTTCGGACTGTTCTCTATATTGTCCCATCTCAGGGCTATCCTGCCGGAAATCATGCCATTCTCTCTCCCGTACACCATCTCCACCGGCCCCGTGTCCGCCGAAAACCAGGGGTTGCAAACCCGGCTCTCTGTCCTCTCCTGCCCCGGCATTGTCTGTCCGGACAATGTATGGATATCCTCCCTCAGCACACTCTCGTCCTGCAGGATTCCTTTCTTCCAGACACAGACACAGTCTCCGTTATCTCCATACCCCATGCGGTAGGCGATGAGACCCACATCCTTTTTCCACACATATCTCTCATATCTTCCCCCGGCAGCGGGTCCGCCGCAGAAAGTGTACCGGATCTCATCTCCCTGTCTCTCCATCCGCTGATACTCTCCGTCCTCCCGGGTTTCCCTGTCCTCTTCCCGACATACCGTTCTGGCCCCCGCCGGCGCCTCATAATTTACCAGAAGTTCATCGCACTCCCTCTGCGACATCTCACGGCCGCTGTCGGAAGTTTTCACAATGCAGCCGGCAGTCAGAAGAAACTGTCCGATATCCAGATTCCGGACGTCCAGTCCCTCCTCCAGGGTGTGGATCTTCCCGTACCAGACTCTCTCTCCCGCCTCCTGGCTTTCAAAGGAAATCTCCACTTCCTGTTCCGCCCGCTCCCCGTTCTCCAGCAAAAATTCACCGGACCATGTGCCGGTCCCCATCTCATCATAGATTCCCGCCGTCAGAGGGAAATAATCATTTCTCTCCGGCTTTCGGTATGCAGAATCCCGTATCTCGTAGACACGGTAACTCCCCAGATCCTTCGGCAGGAGGATCCGGCTCACGATCACTCCGATACCCTTCTCCGTTTTCACCACTTCCACATTCTTCCAGGACGTCAGATCCTCCAGACGATAGTCCTCCCACGGATCCTCTTTCTCTCCCCCCGGCACTCTGCCGGAAACCAGCGTCCCGGCTCCCGCCTGAAAACACTCCTTCAGCTTCTTTTTGCTCCACAACAGCCGGGAGCGGGGAATGATCTTCTCCGTCATGGGATTGATATTGACCGCCACCGGGATCACAGGATTTGTATTCCCGCTGTGGTACTCCCGGATCACAAGATAAAAACTGGCTGTGGCCGCTCCCTGAAAAGTCACACGGCTATCCACCAGACTCAGCACAGAGTCGGAATTCACGTGCTCGCTCTCCTCGATCTCCCGCTCCACCTTCTCTTTGATCTTCCGGTTCAGCCGTCTCTGCTTCCCGGCATCCTCCATCCCGGTAAACATCGGAATCTCCCAGGTATACCCGGCCACCTCGGTCTTCTGGGGCTTCAGGCTATAATCCACCGCTCCACCGCCGCCGGAATCCTCACCGACAGCAGCTCCGCTTGCCGGCTCCCCGGAGGGCGCACTCCCATCCCCTGCCATGCCCGCTCCGCAGGCAGATAAGATAAGGGCACATGCCAGCGCCCACACCATTGATTTTCCTCTGCTCATCGTCCCTTCCCCCTCACTGACAAAATACCACCGATCTATTCATCTCAAGACAGGCCAAGAAGCCACAGATATACCTGTTCCCTGTCGTTCTTCCCTATCCGCTTCTTCACGCCGCTGTCCGGATCCATGAGGATGTATTCCACTCCCTTTTCATCATCGTAATCATCCGCCTCAAAAACACACTTCCCTTCCAGAAAAGCCAGAAGACGGTCATACTTCACACCCTCGCTGACCTTCCTCTCATAGTGCAGTTCCGGTTTCCCCTCCAGATTGCAGCGGAGGACACAGTTCCTGTCGATGCCATAGCTTATGAGGTACAAACGATCGCCGTCCACCTGCAATTCATCCGGCCAGAAGCCCTCCAGCCCAGCTTCCTCACAAAACTCCTCTATCTCCCGGTGGGACAGGAATACTTCCCGTTCCCCTGTATTCACATCGTAGGCGTAAATATACCAGGGATTGTCATCGTCGGACTCCATCATCCATCCCTCCGTCGTGTCCCGTCTCTCCGGAGCGTCATAGAGAACCTTTCCACCCGCCGGCCAGGTAGTGCCCGCTGCTGCCATCACACATCGGTCATCCACATTTTTCACGGTATTTTGACCCAATTGGTATATATGTAACCCATATTTTTCATCGGCGTCCGGTTTTGTTACATACACAAAACATTTACCCACTCTGGCACCGGATGTAAACAACGTATCATTGAAAAACCCTACGCTGGCAGATGTCTCGTTCTCTATCTTGATAAATTTATTTCTCTGCCGGTCGTACACCTGAAAATCATGATCGGTACTGATCAGCACAACATAATCTTTATCTGCGTACAGATTTCCCAGCCCGAAGGACCTCTCCTCCTTATAACGGTAGGTCAGGACTTCCCGCATTTTCTCCGGCAAAAGCGTGTCCCGGTCAACCCCATGATGTATCGGAATACTGTAAAGTTTCATTTTCTCCGAATCACTCCAGTTCTCCAGAAGAATCTCATCGTTATTCACATACACCAAGGACAGGGAAGAGTCGTCCAGCGGATACGTCTCCACCAGTTCCCCCGTCAACATCCGCTGTTCAATCGCCGTCTTTCCCTTCCTCTCCCCCTCCACATACAGATTCCTGTCATTACAGACATCATATTTCTCTCCCATGGACTCCCCCTGTGCCAGGGCATCCACAGAAGTACCGCTGATCGCTTGACCGGATACCGGAGATGCCGCCCCTGTCCCCTCTCTGTCATCCCGGGAACCTCCGTCAAAGGCTGTATTCTGGCCACAGGAGGAGAGCAGGAAAACAAAGGACAGCACAAGGCCCAGTAAAACTCCAGTTTTCTTCTTTTCAATCATATCCTATCCCTCCCTGTCTCACAGTGCCCGGTATCATTTTAGGTTTATATTATAAACCTATTATAACCTGCCGCTCTCCTCCCGTCAATGTTTTTTGCGAAAACAATAGGGCAACCGCTAAAAATTCCATGCGTTGCCCCCTTTTTTTATACAGAACTCAAGATTGAGCCCTTTTAATGCATATATTCTTCAACCTCACTGCCTGTCAAGCCATATGCATCCTTGAGGATGTCCTGTATTTCATCGTCGCCATGTCCCACTTTACGAAGAGTTCTTATAATACCAGTTATTCCATCCATCCGACCCTTTTCTATCCCCTTTTTCATACCTTCCATCCGGCCTTCTTCCCATCCCTCTTCCCGGCAGGTTCTCTCATGCAGTTCTTTATTATATTCTGTGAGAAACATAGCCTTCACCTCCTGCAGTGCTTCTCCCCATGACGTCGCTTCGCTCCTGACTTGCATCATAGATGCAAGTCACGTCTCATTCCCCCGCCGGCACATCCACCGTCACAGCCGCCTCAGCCGGAGGCTCCAGGAAAAGCTCCCTGTCGTTCACCTTCTGGTCGATATCCACCTCCCGGCCTCCCGCCTCATCTTCCTCCTCCCACAGGGAATCATCCTCCCTGTCGGATTTGTCTCTGTTGAGCATGGCTGCGTTCTTGGCCGCCAGGTACAAATCATAACTGTACTCCATCAGCTTTTTCTCATCCTCCGGCGGAACCTGATCTCCCCTGGATATCCTGCGTGCCGTCTCCATATACCGGGACATTTCCTCCCCATAGTCCTTCGCTGCCTCACTCTGCTGCCTGGCAGTCTCCGTATTCATATAGCCCGTCTTAATTTCCATGAGTCTGTTCATGAACTCCTGCAGTTCATCCAGCTCTTTCTGTTTCGCATCCGTCCACTCCAAAACCACGCCATCGCTGTCAGCCTGGTTCTTCCCCGGATTCTCTTCCGCTTTCTTTTGTTGTTTGAGGTATGCCTGTCTCTGGTTCTGCAGCTTGTGCAGCTTCCCCGCGTATATTTCCTGTGCCTCCCCAATTTTCATAAGCTCATCTCCCCGAAATCATCATTCCTACTTCTACGTAGTATATCGGCAGGTTTGGGAAATACCATAATGTGGCATTTTCCGATCCGCTATTCCAGATTGAAAAGCGTCCTCTCGCCGATGGTGATCTCCTCTGTGATCTCCTCCCCGTGGACATAACGCTTTTTCGTTGAGTTGTATATTCTCCCCACGGTCTTTATCTCTATCGTGTCATACCCCTTCTGCCAGTCCTCCAGAGAGTAGGGAATATAAGCCGTCTGTATGCCATCAATGGGATAGCCCTCAGCCACCTGTCCGGTGTAATCGCTGTAGCTTTTTATCTCCCACTCATTTTCCCCGGCCATGGCATCTGACTTCACGGCATACATCTTAAGCTCCCTGTCCGGCAGCGCCTCTGTGGAACTCCTGAATATAATGGATGTCACAACCCCCGGCTCATTGTTTCCATTCGAGTCAATCTGCACCTTTACATAGGATTTTTTGTCCGCCGCATATTTTCCGTCCGGCCTGTAATCTATGAGGACAGATTTTTCTGACAGACGGACATACTCCTTCTTCTGCTTCAGCACGGTTACGGTGAGATTTTCCACGATCTCCGGCTGTATATTCAGAATATTGTGCATCACATCGGTGTAGGTATCTGTATTCTGGCTGTACCCGCCGCTGGGATCCAGGATGGATGACTGGTTGTTGTTAGAATTTTGGATCCCCACTATGGACACATTCTGGTCATCCGTCCCCGAGGTAGTGCCGCTCTGGTGTGAGCTGATATCTGCCTGGATAAACGGGTTGGCGTTGGTGTCAAAGTAGGATTTCAGATATCCATAGGAGACATACCTCTCCTGATCCTCCGCAGAGGGCACACCGCCGTTGTTGATATTCATATCCAGGTCAATGGGATAGAAAGTCAAACTGTTCCACAGGTAGTAACACTTCTGCTTATCCGCCAGGGGATACACACTGTCGTCACAGGTACACAACTTCCCCCTCATATAATAGCCGGTGGTCTTTGCCGTATCCTTCTCCGCACCCTCCAGAGACTCCTCCGGTATATCCGCCACCTGCAGATAGGGATAGATATCATCCATGAACGTCCGCATATACTCCGCCCCCGATGATCTCCTGGCCGCCAGATCGAACTGCACAGCGATCAGGTACAGCTTGGACAGATTGTTCAGACTGCCCTGCATACGCCGGTCTGTCTGTCTGCTGTCTGATACACCCTCGATCCCCGCTGTGACATACATATGCGTCTCATTTACGTTGGAATCCTGGTTCACTCCCTCCGCCAGCATATTTCCGATCATGGCGTTAAACAACAGCGGCAGGCTTCGGGTATCACTGGCCCGCTTGATGATCTTCATGCAGGAATCCCACTCCAGATCATTTTCATAAAAAGTGGGGAGTTCTGCGTCCTTGTCAAAGGAATAGTCCTCCTGTTCCCTGACCCATCTGTAATAAAAATTATAAAATTTTTCGATGCCATCTACTTCCTCGTTTGCGCTGGTATAAGAGGAAATGTAGAACATGTCTGCCCTCTCGATCCAGTCCACCTTTTCATCTGTGTCCCCCTCTGCCGCCCGGTTGATCTCCTCCGGAGTCAAACAGACTACCTGCATATGAAAGTTTTCATAGTCCTCCTGACTTGAAAAGCAGAACAGCGAGCGCTTCAGCACATCGTTGGTTTTCAGACCATAGTACTCGAATCTGTAATATTTCTTCTCATACTGAAAGGTGTGTTCTTCATAGGATCCCCATCCTCCATTCCGAGTGACGATCCTGTCATATTTTATATCGCCGATCTTTAAGTACCCGCCCTGAAGGCTGGCGTTCCCATTCACAGCACCCCACAGATCCCAGTCGTGTGTACTGTACTCTTCCCAGAGATCGAAAGCGCCCTCCGGGAGATCCTCCTCCTTCTCGACATATTTCCACACATTGCCATCCGTCCGGTTCGTGTCCGAATAGAAATACCTTGTATCGGACCAGGCGCTTCCTATGGAATAGTCACCCTTTCCCACACCTGCGCAGTAGAAAAAACCGCTCTCCGGCTGGATAGACTCCTCCTCGTACTCTTTGTACTTCGTCTCCTCTTTCCTGGTCCAGCTGAATTCCTCCTTCAGCGCATCCTGGCCCACATTCTGGAATAGCGTAGGATACTTCTCTGCCAGCTCTGCCACGGTGAGGTTCTCATAATCCTCCTCCGTGATCTCTCCGCTGTCTTCCACTGTATATTTTTCATCGCCTGACTCCGTAGTCTTTTTCCAGTTCTTATTATCCCGGATGGTGATATCCCTTATCTTTGTTTTCTCCTCCGTGGTGTCCCGCTCAAACAGTGCGGGAAACTTCTCCGCTAGGTCAGCCATCCTGCCACTGCCGTTGTCGTACTCCTTCTCAAAATCTCCCGGCTTATAGCCGGCGGCCTCAATATCGGCGGCAGAGAGCTTCACCGTGTAATACTTTCCGATATAGGCGTATGGAATCTTCTCTTTGGTCTCTTTGCCGATCTCATATACACTGTAATCCATACTATACCAGGAGCCAAATGTCCTGGTGTAGCCGAGATTTGTCATGTCCGTATCCTTCAGGTAATCTCCGCCAAACTGGATTCCCAGTTCCAGCGGATCATAGGGCATTCCCTGCTCTGGATCCCCTGTCAGATAGGGTAACTGCTGCTGTGCCTTGTCCGGGACGATCTCCAATATGACAAAGGGGTTCGTCTCCGTCCCCTTCTTCCCGGTGCAGGTGGGGATCTCCGTGGCGCAGGGCTCCGCCCCTGTGCCATCCTTGCCCTTCTGATTACTCCCCTCCGAGGTAGTAACCACCGTCGCAGCGGTACTGCTCCCCTCTACGACATAGGGCTTCCCTGATACGTATTTGCCAAACACATCCTGAGAGACAAGGACACCAAGTCCAATGACAAACACGCAGGTTAACGCCACTGTTGCCCCCACATACTTTCCTTTTCTTTTCATCCCTGCCACCTCCTCACTGATTCCGCAGGTACACATCCTCTGATGAAGACATCTCCGCATTGGCACTCTCAAGCTTTAACTCCACATGCAGAACCTTCTTTTTCAGGATCCTGCTCTCATCTGTCTCATCCACCTTTGACCTGCACTGAAAGTCAACCACGTCTTCCGCCAGAATATGCTTCTTATCCGATGGCAGACTGTACATCGACACCCCCGATTCCCCGTAGGAAGCAAAATAGAGCTTACCGCTGTCCATCCAATAATAACAGGTTTCTGACCTGGTATCCACGGTGGCAGCTGTTCCGGACGTGGGAACAGCCGTCTTCGTCTCCACAATTTTTTTGGTCAGAGCCAACACCTGTTTCCCATCAATGTCAACAAATTGAAAACTGCTGGACTCCTCCGCATAACCGGACAGGTGGTTCATGGCATCCTTCGCCTCGTCCTGAAGGCTCACTTTCGCCTCTGTGACAGACATGCTCCGGCTCACATACCCCATGATGGTCACCAGCCCCATCATCACAATCGCCGACACAGCCACAGAGATCACCATCTCGATCAGGGAATACCCATTTTTATTCTTTTTCACAATATCACCCCTGTCTCTACTCGATATAATGCCTTCCTGTATCCTTTACCAGAACAATACGATAAACCTGGTTTTGGCTTCCCCTCACCTCGATCTTCTGGGGGACATCCCCATCCACCGCCTCAAAGGCTCCATCCTTCTTCCGTATGGCAAAGGTGACTGTGTCGCCATCTGACAGAGGCACGGTGTCGCAGGAGACCGACACATCCCCGGCAGCAATCTCCCTCTCTGACCCCTGCAGGGAATAATTCCCCGTATCATCTCTTGTGTAATATCCCATGACCAGCCGATCCCCATTTTGGGACAGGCGCATATACTCTGGTGTGCTCTTAGCCATGGTCCTGGATTTCAGCTGCGTCAAGCCGCTGTTGATCTCCTCCGCACATTTTTTCGTGTTTCCGGAGGTGACCAATCCAAACCCCAGAACGATAAATCCCACCATCAGTGCCATGATGGCGATGACAATCACCATCTCAATCAGGGAAAATCCACTTTTTGCAATGTGATTTTTTCTTTCTTCATCATGCTTCAAAATAAATTCCCCCTCTCTCCAAAACACTGCCCATCAATTATTCTTTGTCCAGTTTTCAAATTTAAAACAGGATGCGATATCCGTGGTCTCCTGTTCTCCGCTTCCGCTGAGTCCCCGGAAGATCTTCCGGATGGCAGCCCAGTCGGGATCAGTCTTCACCTTCTCAAGGAGATCGCCGACCAGGGAAATGTTCGCAGTCATTTTCACATTCGTCCTGGTCACGGAAACCTTTCCTCCGGCGATGATCAGCCCCTCAAAATCCCTTTGTACCTCCACATCCCCGGTGGCGATGATCAGCCCCTTGTTCACCGCTCCGCTGTCTATTACACAGGAGCCGTCCACAATGTAAATCCTCCCCCCTGTGGCCGGATCCTCCTTCCCCGCAGTCCCGATTTCGCTTATCACATCCGGCACTTTGTCAAAGTCAATCAGGGTGTGTTTCACAAGCTTTTTACTGCTCTCCTGCTCCTCCGTCATCCGCATCTGGGAGGCATCCCCCGAGGAAGTCAGATACAACTGTTTATTCACATACATCATTCCGGTTTTTTTCCCATCCTGCAGCAGTTCCTCCAGGGGAGAACCCGAGCTTTCATAGTAATTCGCTTCCTGCAGACCGGCCGACCCTGTGGCGTCATAATTTTTTACGATATTCCCTGCTATCAGGTTCAGGTTTCCCGAAAGCTTGATTCCCAGCGTCGTATCATTCGATGTCAGATACGGACGGGCGCGCTCCCTCAACTCTTCTCTCTGGGACACCTCGTTCCCGTCCTCATCCGTATAACTCCCGCCGTAGTAGTCCTCAAAAAATTCATTGGCCTTTTTGTCGCTGGCAAAATTCAGGAAGAAAAATACATAGTTGCAGGTGTTGTTGTAATTTGCAGTATAGGGTTTTTCCGGTGCGGCCGCCAGGTAGTCGCCATACTCCTCCCGCAGTCCCTCCTCGTCAATGGAATACTCCTCTGCCCCCGACACTGGATTGTGACCGTCATCTGTGGAACCGTCTATCCTGATATACCGATCGGGCACCAGACAGGCCAGCTGATCACTCCTCACCGCCACGGACTCCCCGGTCCGGATCTGGGACTTCCCCGGCTGCGTCACCCCTGTATCACTCTCCGTGGACACGAAAGCCCGGCCGGCCAGGATCATCTTGTCCAGCCCTGTCGCATCCAAATCCGTATTTAATCCATTGATCAATATGGCACTGCTGTACTCCCCGGCCGTCTCCGAGGAGGACGCATCGTTGTTCTCATTGTAACTGTATCCATAATATTTCCCTTTTAACTGCACATCACTGTAATTGTCAGAGATGGCCAGATCGTTGGCGATATAGGCGTTCTCCGTCATTTCCAGTCTGGTATGGCTGCTCTCACTCCCGGAGCTTCCCTCTTTGGGGGAGATCAGTATATTCCTCGCCCACAGATCCCCCTGGGCGCCGCTCTCGCCCTGCAGCAACACCTCCGCACCGGTATTTACCTCAAAATTTCCGCGGGTGATAATGGTATTGCAATTGAAATCCACGCTGTCACCCACCAGGATCCCCGTCTTGCTTCCCGTATAGATATTGCCTGTCATAGATGATCCGGCACATACCGCAGCGGCCCCCGCCCCCAGCTCCAGAGTATCATCCGAAATAGAGATATAATTTTTTATCTCGTTCAATGTGGAATCTCCCTGGAACTTGTAATCCGGCACCCGGATGGATATGTCTGTCTGAATGGTAGAGCGGTAATCCGCCTCGTCGGTGTAATCTACCAGGAGGTCCTTGATCGTCAGATAGTACAATCCACCGTCGTCCCGGTTCACAATGACGCCTGTCACCTTCTTCACCGCCTCCGGCTCATAAGTCAGTGCCTTCAATTTGTCCAGCATATCATCGTCCTGCTGCAGTTCCCCCACCTTCCAGTAAAAATGGTTGAGTAACTTTGCCCCCAGCTCTTTGATATACCGTTCCGAAAACTGGCTCTGCATAGAGGAGGCAGTCTCTGTACCCGCCTTCGATGCATCCGCCACCGTCGTCGCCCCGTAGCTCTCCAGGGTCTCAATATATGCTTTTTCACTGGCTGTGGAGGCGTACTCCACCAGCCCCGTTTTCACTTCCTCGAGAATTCCCTCTGCCGCATAGGAATTGCCGGTAGAATTGCGATCCACAAACACGGCCACAGCGTATCTGGTGGCAACCGAGAGGATCACGATACCCACTGTGACAAGGAAAACAACCGCGATGACCACGGATACCATGGAGGAACCCTCTCTACTCTGTTTCATCCTTCTCCACAATGCTCTCATCCTCATTCTCCTTTCGAAGTCTGAATATGGGCCAGCACCTCATCATCGCCCATCGCCGGATCGTAGACATCAACTGTGATTGCGGCTATGCGCTTCCCACTCGTTTTCTTTTCAACTATGCTGTTCTCCGTGCGGGACACTCCCGCCTCAAAATTGCTGTCATTCGCACAGTAGAGGATACTGTTGTACACAGCTCCGCCGGAGCTGCTGACCTTTATCTTTATCTTGCTCTTATCCTCCGCCGTCGTTCCCTGGGACACCAGGTACACCTTTAATTTTGCGGCATCCGCATCCGACATGGCATTGGTGGAAACCTCCAGCTCCTGGTGATATTTCTGATCCTCCGCAGTACAATCCAAAAGATTATAAAAGAGATAGAGATTTTCAAATTTATCTTTCTCTATCTTCGTAGAAACTACCGATGTTGTATAATTTTCATCTGCACCATCCAGAGAGCAGGCATACTCGTAAGACACCTCCACATCATATATATCGCCATTCTCACTTATATTCATAAGCATCTTCCGGCTCATGGCCTCCTTTACCTCTGCCTTGGAATTTGTCTTCCCCCTGCTCCGCAGCTGGTAGTAGAAATCGCTCACCGCCGTCTCGCTCTGGTCCGTCTCTACAGCCACCACATTGCTCTCCGAGTACACTTCCTGCAGCTGCGGCTCGGCATAGCTGTTGAACTGCGCCGCCGGTGTGGCAGATGCCGCAGGGTCCCCGTAATCGTAATCCACTTGCACCCGGGCGAGGAAATCCCTGCCGTCCACCGTCAATGTCTTTTCCATTTTCATTTCCATGGACACCGGCATGGCAGAGGGAGCCGGTGTGGCTGCTGTACCCACAATCGTCCAGTCCTCCACCCCGTCAAGGGCTTCCAGCTGGGAAAAATCTGTATATCCGTTTAATTCCTCCGCTACAGACTCTGCCGCCTGGGTGGCCCGCTGAGTATCCCTGCCGCTGGTAGCCGTAGTGGCCGCCTGGGTGAAATACGCCAGGATCGGCACCGTAAGAAGGGCGAGAACCGCCATTGCAATGATCACCTCAACTAAAGAGAATCCACTTTTTCCCCACTTCACAGCTCACACCGCCTTTCCATCAACCGCTCAGGCATTGCTTATTTTTTCTTTTTCTTATCAAATGTGCCATAAATATTTTCTGTTCCGAATGTGATTCCGGATATATCCGGCTCCTCATAGGGAACGCCATTCCCATTCATGTAAAAATAATTAATCTGCATCGTCCCGGTCAGCTTTCCCGTGGAGGAGTCAAAGGTCAGGTTGACTGCGGTGACATTCATCTTCTCCTCATTCTCCGCCACCCACTCGATGGCCTTCATAATCTGTTTTCTGGATCCCGTCAGATCCACCTCGTAGGCAGTGTATTTCCCCACCATATCCGACAGGGTATCTGCCCGCTGCTCCGGAGCCTGTTCCACAGCACTGGGGGATTCATTTTCCGCCTGCCCGCCGGAGTCTTCGGAACCGTTGTCTTGCCCATTTTCATCGGAGTTAATGATTTCTCCCCCCTCAAAATACGTGACCTCGTTCCCCGGCTTGATCGCCGTCACCCGGATCCCGGAATCCACCATCATTTTATATACATTGTAGATCGCCTTCTGCTGTGTCACCAAAGAGGGAAAGCTTTTCAGATATTCCTCCGTCTCCTTCTGCACTTCCGGCATGGTATCCCGCATGGAATTTACCTTTATCTGCAGGGTACTGAGAAAATTCACCTGATTCTGCGCCTTCATCGACTCCATCTCCACCTGCATCAGGGTTTCCTGATTCCTCTGAAAGATCAGGAAGAAGGTGAGTACCAGAAGCAGGAGCCCCGCTCCGATCAGTATCGCTTTTTTATGTCCCAATTTCAAGTTTCCCATGCTACTCCTCCTCACCGGCCTTGTCATTGTCCACAAGGTCAAAGGTAAACGAATACGTGTACTGACGCATTTTGGTCACCGAATCTGTATTTTCAGAGATCGTGTCAATCTTTACATTGTCAATCTCAGGGATATTACCCAATTGCATCTGCAGGGCAGACACAGAAAGAAGATTATCCGATGTGGTAGCGTTCACCGTGGCACTGTCCTCCGTGGTGGAGATGCTGTTGATCCGAAATGACTTCGGAACCATGTTGGAAAATCTCTCCAGGATCTGGGGCAGGTGGTTGTTATTGGAATCCACCCAGTTGTCGATGACCAAAACTGTGGCTTTATCCTGGTCGATCTTCATCAACTCATCGTACTCCCCCTGCACAGGCGCCAGCTGCTGCTGCCGGCTGACCCAGATATCCCGCTCGTCCTCCGCCGTAAACAGCTGCAGATAGGAGAACACAGCGATGGCGGCACTGACGGCAAAGCAGAGAGCGAAGATCAGCACAGCAGAGGTCAAACTCCCCTTTCGCGCCTCCTTCATGGCGATGAGTTTCGGCACGAACTTCACCGGGCTGAACACCGCTCCAAAGCAATTCAGATACTGCAGAATCGCCGCATCCACCTTCCGTTTTTTATTAAACCGTACCCCCTGGATATTCTCTGGGGTAACTACATTTACCCCCAGCTCATTCTCCAGCAGCTCGTGGATCCCCGCCACACTGCATCCGGCCCCAATGCAGATGATCTCCTGAATGGGCTGCTCCCTGTATCTGGAATTATAATATTCCATAACCCGGCTGATGTTGCCGATCAGATAACTGCCGTTTTCCGTCACCTCAATCCTCTTTGCAACGGAAAAATCATCTGTGGGATTTTCCACGTTCAAGCTGTGGAGAAGCACCTTCTGGGTGGTCAGAAGCTGATAGGCCCTGTCAAAATCAGGTGCCTGAAACGCCGGTTCCTGCACCATCACGTCGGTAAACACGCTGACGCCGTAGGGAATCACTCTCTGCAGCAGGAGCTTATCGTCCCCGATCACATTGATCGAGGTGGAACTACGCCCGATCTGCACCGCCATAGACACATTGTCCTTCACCTGTCGGCGCATGATCTGAAATATACTGTTCGTGTCCGACTCCACGGCGACTATATGCATCCCCAGCGCATCCGCCAGGGCGTAATAAGAGTCAATCATGTCAGCCGGCGCCGCGAAAACCCGGACGTCCTGTACCTTTCCGTTTTCCTCTTCCTCCCGCGGCTCCCCCTGGAGGTCATAGGTAAAAATATATTTATCGGTATCCACCGGAAAGAGATCCCCCACCTTGGCCAGGATCACTTCCTTGATCTTTGCTTTGCCTACCGCGGGGATCACCGTCTCACGGCTGGCGATCTTGGATGAAGCCACGGTAAAAATAATATCCTTCGTGCTGATCCTCTTATCCTTACATGCCTTCTTTATCCACTGCGCCAGCTGGACGGTATCCAAAAGTTTCCCATCCTGTATGGAATTTTCCGGCGTAGGCACCCGAATGCACCCATATATCGCCGGCTCATTTGCTGTATTTTCCATGTGTGCGATGTGTATCACCCTGGAGCCAATGCGCACCACGACTACCTTTTTAGCCATACATGATCCTCCCAAGTTTCCTTTATTGTTTTTACAATCCTCTTCCCGGGTATCTCTAAATCAAGAACTCTAAAAACAGTAAAGCCTAATAAATAAATGTATTGACATACCACTCGTAAATCTTCGTCCCCCAGAGCATGGCGATGAACACGCCGAAGCAGAGATAGGGGCCGAAAGCAAACCTGCCGCTTTTTTTGGTGACAACCATGCGGATCCCCTCGATCACCGACCCAATCACAGAACCCAGGGCAATGGCAAAAAGCGCATGACCCCATCCGATACACAGTCCCGCACAGGCCATAAGTTCTATGTCCCCGGTTCCCATACCATTTTTATTTTTCAGTATGCGGAACAAAAGAGAACATAAGAGCAGAAAAAGGCTTGCAAAAAAGAAGCCAATCACGTAGTAATACCAGATATCCAGATGTAACAGAAGATGAATCAGTCCCATAGCAAAAATCACAACATCTGCCGCAATCGGAATTTTCATCGTTCGGAAATCGATGACAGAGATCACCAGCATCGCCGAGGTCATAACCGAGTAGACAGCACTGTCCGGATTTACCCCGTTCACAAAAAAGATCAGGAGATACAACAGCCCGTTGGCCAGCTCCACCAGCGGATACTGGATGGATATCTTCTCACCGCAAAAACGGCATTTGCCATGCAGGATCAGCCAGCTGAAGACCGGGATCATGTCCCGCCACTTCAGCGGCCGTCCACATGCCATACAGTGGGAACCCTCTGTGACAACACTCTCATTCCTCGGTATCCGAAATATGCACACGTTCAGGAAACTGCCAATGATGATCCCGTACAAAAAGACGCATACATACGTAAAAATCAACTGTGCCATAGCGGGTTCTCCCTTGTATAGGATTGGTTAGTTGGATACTACCATGCCATCGCCAGATCCGGCATTCTTCGACAAATTTGTACTGTAATCGGATGTATTATAATCCAGTTTGATCGCCGTAGAACCGCTATCTGAAGATGCATACACATATATCTCATTGGTAGCTGTATTATAGTGGCACCAGATTGTAGCAGAGCTGTCCTTTGCAATAGTGGTTGAACCCGTTCCCAAAACGCTCACCATTTCTTTCCCAACAGTGTCCGTATTTGATCCGGTGTATTGGAATGTATCCGAGCCCGTCACCTTCGTCGTAGCCACCGCTGTCGCCAATGCAGAGCTTACAGAGCCAAGAGCCTGTAAATCTTTGCTCTCTCTGGATCTCGCCATGTACGGGATAACCGCCAAGGCAATAACACCGATCAGAATTGCCATGATAGCAATAACGATGATCAACTCAACCAGAGAGAAGCCTTCCCTCTCGCCACTTAAGTACTTCTGGATTCTTTTTTTCATACTCATTCTCTCCTTTTTTTAATATTTTTTCCAATGCAACTCCCGACACGAGACGGCACATCGGATATGTCAACTTCGGCTATCGAAGCAGACCTTTTAATATTATCATTATATTATAGATAGGCTAATTTGTCAATTTTTTTATTTTTTTCAAATAATTTTTGTGAAATTTTACCAATAGTCCGTTGCGAAGGATACTTAACAGACCTCGTCCTGATCGGTATACAATCTATATATCTCATCCACATCATATTCCGGCGCACACTTTTCTGCCGCCTGGCACATCTGCAAAATTGGTTCGTATTCCTCCAGCTCCTCGGCTATAGTCTGCGGGGATTTAGATTTCCGCAGTTTGCGGCACACCTGAGTAATCAGTTTTTTTATCTCTCCCTGCCGGTTTGCCTCATACCTCTCGCACTCAATATAGTCAAGCAATATTTCCTTTTCGTCGTACATCGCCAACATAATCGATACTCTCTCCCCTACGCATTCCCCGCATTCTGATAAATGGACAGCATCGGCATCATAATAGATCCCACCACGCCGCCGACTATGACCGCCAGCACCAGGATGATCGCCGGTTCCATGGCCGTGGTCAGATTCTTGGTGGCCTCCGTCACCTCATCCTCATAGTATTCAGCGACCTTGTCCAGCATCTGCTCTGTGGTACCGGTGTCCTCGCCGATTTTCAACATGTGATGGAGCATGGGCGGAAATATTCCGGACGCCGCCAGGGGTTCCGACATGGGAATACCCTGCATCACTTCCTCCTTGCAGCCTCTGATGGCCTTTCGGATAATGCGGTTCTCTATAACGTCAGCCACGATCTCCAGCGCATCCACAATGGGAACACCGGATACGATCAGAGTGGACATGGTGAGCGAAAATCTTGCCGCAGCATTTTTGATGGCAAAGTTCTTGAACAGGGGAATGGTGAGGGCGATGCGGCTGGTAATGTTCTTTCCCACCTCTGTACCTTTCCCGACAATAATGAATATCACAAACGCCACCAGTCCTATCACGATCGCCACGATATGACCCGCGATAAACCGGCTGGCTCCCACCACGATCCGCGTGATCAGGGGCAGCTCCTCGCCCATCTGGGCAAATGCCTCCTCAAAGTTCGGGATTACAAACACCATCAACACAATGATGACGATCACCGCGATGATCAGCACGGCAATGGGATAGATCATGGCAGATCGAACCATGGAAGTCAGTTTCAGATCCTTGTCAAACTGGGAACAGATCCTCTCAAAAGCAATCTCCAGATTACCGGTGGCCTCCCCCGCCGCCACCATATGGATCAGCAGAGACGGAAACACCTTGCCCTCCATCTCCATGGCACTGGCCAGAGTCTCCCCCTTTTCCACATTGACCTGCACGTTGAACAGGGCTTTGCGCAATATCTTATTCTGGGTCTGATCCTGTATCATCTTCAGGCCTTCCACCACAGACACACCGGCATTCAATATACTGTAGAACTGCTTGCAGAATATCGTGATCTCCTTTTTCTTCACAGGATTTCCGATGGTGATATTCCAGCTGGCGTCGCTCAGGGATTTGTACTCCTTGATATCCAGAACGACACTTCCCTCTCCCTTGAGCCTGGCAATGGCAGCTTCCTCCGAGACCGACTCCATGGTCCCCCTGACTTCTTTGCCGTATTTGTCTGTGATCCGGTACTTGTACTTTGCCACGGGCGTTCCCCCCTTACATCAATAGTGTAGACAGCACCAATATAATGATGTCCGACTGTAACACATCTTCGATGTGTTACTAGCAGTACTTCGAAGAAGTACTGCATTTCAAATCAATCTCTTGCTGAGACTGGATTTGTCCTGTGCGAAATTGACCGCCTCGTCTCTCGTGATCATCTGCTTCATATACAGGTCATACAGAGCATCGTCCATGGTGATCATGCCGCTCTGTCTGTTGGTCTGAATGATGGATGGGATCTGATGGGGTTTTGCCTCCCGGATCAGATTGCGCACGGCGCTGTTGGCGTACATGATCTCAAATGCCGCCACCCGTCCGTTGTGATCCGCTGTGGGAAGCAGCTGCTGGGAAATGATCGCCTCCAGAAGCGTGGCCAGCTGTATGCGGATCTGGGACTGCTGATGGGTGGGGAACACATCGATGATCCGCTCGATGGTAGGCACCGCTCCGATGGTATGTAGAGTGGAGAAAACCAGATGACCGGTCTCCGCCGCCGTCACCGCCGTGGCGATGGTGTCCAGATCACGCATCTCTCCCACCAGGATGATATCCGGATCCTCCCGCAGCGCCGCCCGCAGAGCCCCCGCGTAGGACTGGGTATCGATCCCCACCTCCCGCTGGTTTACCACGGATTTACTGTGGGAATGAAGATACTCGATGGGATCCTCCAGGGTAATGATATGACGGTTCATGTTCTGGTTTATCACATTGATGAGGGAAGCCAGGGTGGTGGACTTGCCGCTCCCTGTCGGGCCCGTCACCAGCACCAGCCCCCTCTTCTTCTTCGTCAGCTCAATGACGGACTCCGGCAGTCCCAGACTCTTGGGCGAGGGGATCTCCGTGTTTACCAGACGGATGACAAAGGACATGGTCCCCCTCTGCTTAAAAATATTGACGCGGAACCGTCCCACACCGCGGATGGCGTAAGAGAAATCCACCTCTCCCTCTTTGTTAAACCGCTCAATGAGACGTCCCGGTATCATCTGTTCTACCAGGGCTTTGGAGTCTGCCGGAAGGATCCGGCCCGGCATCAGATCCTGGAGTTCCCCGTTCACCCGGCATTTGGGCGGTATACCCACCGACACATGCACGTCCGATGCCCCTACTTTTCTCGCTTTTGTCAATAAGTCATTAATTGTCATTTCTCTTTCTCCTCCATTTACTCTGTCGCAATACGCTCCACCTCAGAGATGGAGGTAACACCGTTCAATACCAGTTTGGCCGCTCCGATACGCAGAGTCGTCATACCCTCTTCCAGGGCCAGCTTCTGTATCTGCTCCGCGCTCCCCCCCGCCGAGATCACCTGCCGCAGAGCAGCGGTCACCGGCATGATCTCGTAGACGCCGATCCGTCCCCGGTAACCGGTTCCGTTGCAGAATGCGCAGCCCTTGCTGGCCGGTTCATATATGGTAGGGTTGGAACTCCCCCGCAGCCGCAGCCGCACTTTGTCCTCCTCCGTCAGCGTGTGCTCCCTTTTGCACTTGGGACAGAGCCTTCGGACCAGACGCTGCGCAATGATCCCCACAGTGGAATCCGCGATCAGATAGGGCTCCACTCCCATATCCTCCAGACGGGTGATGGTGCTGGCCGCACTGTTGGTGTGCAGCGTGCTGACCACCAGATGGCCGGTGATCGCCGCCTTTACCGCGATCCCTGCCGTCTCCTCGTCACGGATCTCACCAATCATAATGATATCCGGATCCTGCCGGAGGATGGATCGAAGGGCAGAGGCAAAGGTCAGCCCCACTTTCTCATTGACCTGTACCTGATTGATACCGTCCACATCCGCCTCCACCGGATCCTCCACCGTGATAATATTGACCTCGCCGGAATTTAATTCGCTCAGCACTGTGTACAGCGTGGTGGATTTACCGCTCCCCGTGGGGCCCGTCACCAGGATGATCCCATGGGGATTTCTCACCAGCTCGTCAAAGCGCTTCAGTTCCTTTTCCGGGAACCCCAGTTCACTCTTGTCCCTGGTCAGCGCAGACTTGGAGGCGAGACGCATTACCACCTTCTCGCCGAACACAGTGGGGAGACTGGATACACGGATGTCGTACTCCACCCTGTTAAACCGCTGTGTCATACGCCCGTCCTGGGGGGCGCGTTTTTCCGATATATTCATCCCGCTGATGATCTTGATGCGGGCCACAATGGCATTGAGCAGTTCCCGCTCGTAGCGCATGACCTCCTGCAGCACACCGTCCACGCGGAAACGAACCCGGACGCTGTCCTCCAGCGCCTCGATATGGATATCGCTTGCGCGCTCATTCACCGCCTGTTCTACGATCTTGTTCACAAGAAGAACGATGGGAGCGTTGTCCACATCCTCCGCATTCTCCTCCTCCTGCTGCTGCCTCTCCCTGGCCAGCATCTGCTCCCGACGCTCCTTGGAGTAGGACTCCGCCATCTTGGCCGCCTGTTCATTTCCGTAGTAGCGCTCCACGGCATAGTGTACATCCGAGGGTGTGGCGACCATGGGATCCACCTGCATGTTGGTCACAATGGACAGATCGTCAATGGCCAGTATGTCCATGGGATCTGACATGGCTACCCGGAGGATATTGGGATTGTCCGGGTCGATCTCAAAGGGCACTACATTGTGCTTGCGCACAATATTCTCCGGCAGCAGGGCGATGACCTCCGGAGCCAGTTTCGCCTCTCTGATCTTGGCGATGGGAAACCCCAGCTGCTGGTGGATGGCCTCCACGATCTCCTGCTCATCCGTGAACCTGAGTTCTGTCAACGTCTCTCCCAGACGCATTCCCAGCTCTCTCTGCTTCTTCAGGGCCTCCGTCAGCTGCTCCTGAGTGATGACATTGGCGTCTACCAGCAGGTCTCCCAGTCTCTTTCTCTTTCTACCTACCATAGTAACTCCATTCTATTTTGCCTGTTCTGCGTTCTCCATCTCGGCTTTCGCGTTCTTGTTCTTGCGAAGTTTGATCCCCACGGCAATGCCCAAAGCCGCCACCGCCGTAAACATGATCAGCTTGATCAGATACTCCACAAACGCTGCTCCTAATGCACCCATAACCTGTACCTCCTTCATTCTATGCTCAAATAACAATAATATTACCTGTCCTGATTTACCTCCGGTTGGCCAGTTCCCTGGTCACATCCTCCCAGTCCACCCCACATTCCACCATCAGCACCATCATGTGATAGAGGAAATCGGCAATCTCGTATTTCAACTCATCCGCCCCGGGATTTTTGGCGGCTATGATAATCTCCGACGCCTCCTCACCGCACTTTTTCAGGATCTTGTCGATGCCCTTGGTGAAAAGATAGTTGGTATATGATCCCTCTTTGGGGTTCTCCTTGCGGTGGAGGATCGTCTTGAAATCCTCCTCCAGTATCGTCAGCGGATTGGTGTCGTTGTAATCCTTCTTTGCCAGCTCCCGGAAAAAGCAGCTGTAGGCCCCGGTGTGACAGGCCGCCCCCACCTGATGCACCTTCGCCAGGATCGTGTCCTTGTCACAGTCCAGTCTCAATTCCTTCACATACTGGTAGTGGCCGGATGTCTCCCCCTTGCACCAGAGTTCCTGCCTGCTCCGGCTGAAGTAGGTCATTTTTCCGGTGGCGCAGGTGGAATTGTAGGATTCCTCATTCATGTAGGCCAGCTGCAGCACCTCACCGGTCCGGTAATCCTGTACAACACAGGGAATCAGTCCCCTGTCGTCCGTCTTGAACTCGGAGAAGGGCAGCGCCGTCTCGAAAGTATTTACCTCTATACCGGCCTCTTTCAGCCCCCTCTTTACCTTATACAGATCCTTGCCCAGAAAGTAGTTTGTGGCCACTCCCAGACATCCCGGCAGTTTCAACAGCTCCTCCAGATCGTTGCGCAGCAGGCTGTCCCGGATCACTACCGTCTTGCTGCAGAAACGCAGTTTTTTCTGGAGCGGGCCTCCGGGATTGACATGCTTCAGGAGCAGAGTGTCCACCGGAAAAGCAATGGTCTCAAAGGGGATATCCTCGTCCAGCTCCACCAGGATCTTGTCACTTCCGAAACGTCCCACCGCCTCGCGGATGATCCCCTCGTCCGGACAGATCTCGTACTTGATGACCACATAGTCCGCCCCGGTATAAAACGCCTTCTTGACGTCCTCAAAACGGCCTGCATACATCCCCGCCATAAAGGGGATGTCGATCCGGTTTCCCACCTCCTTCAGGGTGGCGAGGAACTCTTCCCTCTCTCCCTCTATCTTGGAATAATTATATAAAAATAATTCATCCGCACCGGCGAAGCAGTATTCCTCCGCCTGCTTGATGATGTTTGCCCCGATCTCATTTTCTCCATTGATAAATGGAATGATTTTTTTTTCTGCCATGTCATCCTCCCTAATGATCTGTGCCTGCCTCCGCTCTCAGAGAATCCCCTTGGTGGAGAGAACGCCATCGATCCGTCCGTCTATGCCTGTCGCCATGTCCAACGCCTTGGCCACCGCCTTGAACATCGCCTCCACCACATGGTGGGTGTTACATCCCGCCAGCTCCCGGATATGCAGGTTCATGGGCAGACCACTGGCAAGTCCCATGAAAAATTCCCGCACCGTCTCCGTCTCCATCGTCCCCAGTCTCTCCGTCCGCAGATCCGCATCAAAGGAAAAATACATCCTCCCCGAGAGATCCAGGGATGCCATCACCAGCGCATCGTCCATGGGGAGAATGAAATAGCCAAAACGGGCTATCCCCTCTTTGTCTCCCAGAGCCTTTGCAAATGCCTGCCCCAGCACGATCCCCGTGTCCTCCACCGTGTGATGACTGTCCACGTGGGTATCTCCCTCCACACTCACGGACAGATCAAAAAAACCGTGCCTGGCAAACCCCTCCAGCATGTGATCAAAAAATCCGATCCCCGTATCGATCTCGTATTCCCCGGTACCGTCCAAATCCAATTCCACGGATATTTTTGTCTCCCTGGTATCTCTCTCGCATACGGCATAGCGGCCCATGGCATTTCCTCCTCGTATATCCACCATACAGGGCATGGCGGACCTTTGATTCTATTATACCGTTTTACACCTCAAAAAGCAAGTTTCTGCGACAAGTTTTTAGAGTGTGCATGATTCCGGATTCCGGCGCGGCATCCTCACTTTTTTTCCTCCTGCCACCTCCGAAAGAGATCCGGCCTTCTCTCCCGGGTTCTCTCTTCTGACTGTGCCTGTCTCCACTTCCGGATATTCTCGTGGTGTCCGCTCATGAGTACGTCCGGCACTTTCCTGCCAAGTATTTCCAGTGGCCTTGTGTACTGGGGATATTCCAGGAGCCCCTCGGAGAAGCTGTCCGTCTCCGCGGATTCCCCATTGTTCAGGACCCCCGGCACCAGTCTCGAGATGGCGTCCATCATAACCATGGCGGGCAGCTCCCCCCCGGTGAGGACATAATCCCCGATGGATACATAATCCGTCACGATCTCCTCCAGCACTCTCTCATCCACCCCCTCGTAATGTCCGCAGAGAAACACGATATCCTCTTCCCGGGAGAACTCCCGTGCCATCTCCTGATGAAAAACGCTGCCCTGGGGGGTCAGATACACCACCCGGGGCACATAGCCGATCTCACTGCACAGATCCTCATAGCAGCGGTAGATGGGCTCCGCCTCCATCACAAGTCCCGCCCCGCCGCCGTAGGGGTAATCGTCCACCTTCCGGTGCTTGTCCAGCGTGTATTCCCGAATATCCACAGCTTTCAGCCGAATCTTTCCCTCCTGTATCGCCCGCCCGGTGATGCTGGTGTTCATCCCCTGCCGGACCATCTCCGGAAACAGGGTCATACAATAAAATCTCATTCCATCAGTCCTTTCATAACATGGGCTGTCACTCTTCTCTCTTCCACATCCACCTTTCGGATGCAGTCCGGTATCACGGGAAACAACACCTCTTTCCCCTCCTCCGTCTCTATGGCAAACACGTTGTTGGCTCCGGTTTCCATGACGTCTTTTACCACGCCGATCCGGGAGCCGTCCTCCTCATTGATCACCTCGCACCCCGGCACATCGCAGAGATAGTACTGTCCTTCCTCCAGCGGCAGGGCGTCCTCCCGGGACACCATGAGATCGCATTTTCGAAATGCCTCCACATCGTCCATATTGTCGTATTCCCTGAATTTGAGTATCACTAAATTTTTAAAAAACTTTACATTTTCCACATGTAAAGTGAGATTTCCCTTTCCCGTGACCAGCGTCACCTCATCACATTTCTTAAACCGTTTCACATCATCCGTTGTGGGATACACCTTCACTTCCCCCCGGACCCCGTGGGGTCTGGTCACCACCCCGATGCGCAGCATATCTTCCATCGCAATCCTCCTGGTTCTGCTGAGACAGGACAACCCCCCGCCGTACACATCCCCTTCGAAACGGGAACGGTGTACCTGCGGGAGGTCTCCAAATCAGTCTTGAATATCTACCATGATTTTTTTGTTGCCCTTGGAACCTGCGGCGCGGACCACAGTACGGATGGCTTTCGCGATCCGACCCTGCTTTCCGATCACCTTTCCCATATCGGCAGGGGCAACTTTCAGATTCAGGACAATCTGGTTTTCATCTTCCTCTTCCACGATGACCACATCCTCCGGACTGTCCACCAATGCACTGGCAATTACTTCTAATAATTCTTTCATACGCTACCCTGCTTTCTACATCTCAATACCTGCCTGTTTGAACAGACGAACCACAACGTCCGTAGGCTGAGCGCCGTTTGCCAGCCATTTCTTTGCTGCTTCCTCGTCCACCTTCACTACACTGGGTTCCTGATTGGGATCGTACGTACCGATCTCTTCAATGTTCTTGCCGTCTCTGGGAGCTCTCTCATCCGCAACTACAATTCTATAAAATGGGGATTTCTTCTGACCCAGTCTTTTCAGTCTGATTTTTACTGCCACTCTTTTCACCTCCTTAAATTTTGCTGTATATTTCCAAAAAAGCATAACGCTTTTGGAACTCATGATCACATGCCGAAGGGGAATTTGAATCCTCCCTTCCCTCTTCTGCGGCCCTTGCCGCTCATCATACCGGACATCTGTTTCATCATTTTCCGGCTCTGTTCAAACTGCTTCATAAGCCGGTTTACCTCACTGATGTCCACACCGGCGCCATCGGCGATGCGGCGTTTTCTGGAAGGGTTGATGATGGAGGGATTGGTCCGCTCCTCCAATGTCATGGAGTAGATGATGGCCTCGGTGCCCTTCAGCGCGTCGTCGTCGATCTCCAGATCCGCGGGCAGCCCCATCCCCGGCAGCATACTGAGAATGGAAGACAGTCCCCCCATCTTCTTCATCTGCTGCATCTGTTCCAGAAAATCATTGAAGTCAAATTCCGCCTTCTTGATCTTCTTCGCCATCTGGGCGGCTTTCTCCTCGTCGATCTCCGCCTCCGCCTTCTCGATCAGTGTCAGCACGTCTCCCATGCCCAGGATACGGGACACCATGCGGTCGGGATAGAACTGTTCCAGGTCAGACAGCTTCTCGCCCATACCGACGTAGTAGATGGGCCGTCCTGTCACTGCCCGTATGGACAGCGCGGCGCCGCCCCGGGTGTCACTGTCCAGTTTGGTCAGGACCACTCCGTCCACGTGAAGGCGTTCATCAAATGCAGAAGCCACATTCACGGCATCCTGACCGGTCATGGAATCCACCACCAGTATAGTCTGATGGACATCCACATTATTCTTTATATTCTCCAATTCCACCATCATATCCTCATCCACGTGAAGACGTCCGGCGGTATCCAGTATGACTACGTTGTTGCCATGGTTCCTTGCGTGCTCCACCCCGGCCTTGGCGATGTCCACCGGATCGTGGCTTTTCCCCATGGAAAATACAGGAACCTCCTGTTTGTCGCCGTTGATCTGCAGCTGTTCGATGGCCGCCGGCCGGTATACGTCACAGGCCACCAGAAGCGGTCTCCGGCCCTTCTGCTTCAATTTGCCGGCGATCTTGGCCGTGGTGGTGGTCTTCCCGGCTCCCTGCAGACCGCACATCATAAGGACCGTGATCTCTCCCCCCGGCAAAAGGTCGATCTCCGCAGCGGTCTCTCCCATCATCCGGACCATCTCTTCATTTACATACTTTATCACGGTCTGTCCCGGCGTCAAACTGCTGAGCACATCCTCTCCCGTGGCCTTTTCCTGTACCGCTTTGATAAAGTTTTTGACCACCTTAAAGTTGACGTCAGCCTCCAGCAGCGCCATCTTCACTTCCTTCAGCGCGGCCTTCACGTCTGCTTCGGTCAGGCGGCCCTTGCTGCGAAGACCCCTGAATACATTCTGTAATTTTTCTGACAAACTGTCAAATGCCATAAGTCTTCACCTCTGTCATAGAATCTCATAGATTTCTTTAGCCAGCCTTGTGATAGCACCGAATGTCTCTCTGTCCTGTCCCTCTCTGGCGATCTGTTCTATCTCCTCCAACTTCGCTTTCGTCTCCCGGAACTTGCAGACAAGCTGCAGCTTTTCCTCGTATTCCCTCAATCTGACCCGGCAGCGTTTCACAATATCGTACACGCCCTGTCTGGTGATCCCTCTCTTCCCGGCGATCTCACCCAGCGAAAGATTGTTCAGTATATAGTCCTCAAATATCTCCCGATGATTTTCTTTCAGAAGTGCCCCGTAGAAATCATACAAATAGGAGAGTTCCACGATCTCATCCGGCTCCGACAGTGACCTTTCCATCCAAACACCACCTGTAAAGTCTTTTTCTTTACAGGTGGTAGTATAGCTTATATAAATCAGGTTGTCAAGAGAAAACATTTAAAAAAAGATTACGCCTCTCACTGTGAAATCTCCCGCAGCGAGGGGCGTCAATTCTTCTCCGTCGATTTTTTCATACTTTCCTTTCTATGCCTTGAAGTCCGTCTCATTGTACAATACAAAGCAGACCGACCTGGCATCCTTCGTGTACTGATTCAGACCGCCCATAATCTCCAGGTGTCTCATAGCAGATGACTCTTTTCTGTGCGATTCACGTTTCTCTTCGCTGGCTTCTGCGAGAATCTGCTCGAAACTCTGGCTGTGACGCCGTCTGTCTCTCTCACTGTCACGATACTGATTGACCCGCAAAACGTTGTTTACAGGCTTTATCGACTGGATCCCATAGATACTGAATTCGTCAACTGCTTTAATCTCCTCCTTGAGCTTATTTCATCGACTACACTATGACTGAGATAACCTTGCATCCATGCTGTCATCTTCTTCCTGTCAATTTATATATCGTCACCTTTTTCTTTTTTCTTAACCGGAATTTCCCGCAGCTCATAACCTATGGAATATTTTCTCTCTCCGGCCAGTTCATCATACTTATCCAGAATCCGTTTCGCCACCATATTTCCATTTTCCACATTGGTGTCCATCAGTATCACGATCTGCTGGCTGTTGCTCATGCGGGTGGTCACATCCCCCCGGCGCAGAGAACGGATCACCGCGGTCTCCAGGAGCATCATCTGATCTTCCAGCTCCTCCTCCACCGCCAACTCATCCCCGTTTTGCAGCGACAGGAGGATGATCTGCACCTGCTGATTGCTCCTCTCCACATTTCTCGCAATAAACTGGTAGATGTAGGAGAACCTGTCATATTCCACTGTATAGGCCCCTCTCCGGTATTTCCTCTCCGCGATCCGCCGGATCAGCTGCTCCACATCCATCTGATTCTTCATGATATCCTCTGTGCCCGGTTCCTCGAACACATGGGAGTAAAAATGATAACTGTCCTTGCCGTTGTTTTTCACATAGTACAACGCCTTATCCGCATTCCGGTACATGGCTTCATAATCCATCTTTTTCTCACTGCTGGATTTTGTCATAATGCCCACGGAAATGGAACACTCATTGTAGCCCAGTTCCTCTTTCCGCTCCGCAAACATGCGGATGATATTTTCCGCGCGCTTTCGGATCACCGATTCCCTGGCCATCCCCTGAAAAAAGATGGCAAACTCATCTCCGCCCATCCGGCAGACATAATCTTTATCCCTTGTGTTGTTGCGGAGCACGTCGGAAAGCACGAGGAGCAGGGTATCCCCCGCCATATGGCCGTAGGTATCATTGATGATCTTGAAGTTATCCAAATCCATCATAAAAAATGTCCCGCTGGATTTCGGCGTCATCAGATAGCGGTTGATCTTTTCCTCGAAATACTTCCGGTCCAGAAAACCAGTCAGGGAATCCTTCTGCAGTTCGTTCTGGGACTCCGTGACGGTCTCGTCAAACACCTGCCGCAACAGTGCGCCGGTCTCCCCGATCATCTCATCCTCCCCCTCGAAACTGCTCTCTACGCTTTTCTCATCCACCGACAGACCCTCTGCCAGCAGTTCCATAAACACATCGATCACATAGGGATCAAACTGGGTTCCTCTCCCCTTCATCAGCTCCTGGATCACCTGATCCTGGGGCAGTCTTTTCCGGAAAGCACGGTCCGTAGTCATAGCTTCATAGGCGTCCGCCACCGCTATGATACGGCACACCTCCGGTATCTCATCCCCCACCAGTCCCATGTATCCCTTTCCATTGTACCACTCGTGATGATAGAGTGCCCCCTCTCTGGCATGGGGGATGGAATTGACTTCCTTCAGTATATCTCCCCCCACCACCGTGTGCTGTTTAATGCTGTCGTACTCCTCCTCCGTCAGCTCTCCCGCCTTGTTCAGCACAAAATCGTGAATGGCAATATTTCCTATATCATGCAGAAGAGCCACATAATACAGTTCCTCCACCTGTTTTTCATTCCAGCCCATCCGGGCAGCGATCTCCTTGGCATACAGCGCAACGCGGATGGAATGTCCCTCGGCATACCGGTCTTTGGCGTCAATGGTGTGGGCAATGGTCAGGATGGACTGCAGGGACATATGGTCTATCTTCTCCTCCTTTTTCTGGATCTGATCCTCCAGATTCCACCGAAGCCCATAGAGGTCAAGAATCCGCTCAACCCTTTTTTTCAAAATTTCCGGGGCGGTGTGCTTGGAAATCACATCCATGGCTCCGGCTCTCAATCCCTTCAGTTCGCTCTCCTCATCCTGTTCTTCCGTCAGCAGGATCACAGGAATATCCGCCGTCCTGTCCTTCTGCTGCAGAACGTCGATCAACGGCGTCCCGTCTGTCCCGGACACACTTCCATTCATCAGGATCAGATTCGGATGGGAACCGGCGATGATGCCCAATGCCTGCTGTCCGTCATTGGCCGATATGATCTCATACTTCTTTTTTAAGAGATTACACAAAAAGTCTATATCCTCTTTGCTTTCATCCACAATAAGTATCTGAGGTTTATTCATCATACAATCCCCCTTATTAGATAATATCCCTTTGCATGGTCATTCTGCCGGTGAAAAAAAGCAGGGAAACCCGCTGGGTTTTGCAGATTTCCCTGGCCGTCATACTACTGTATTCCTACCCTATACCGGGTATACCCCGTTCTCTTTGTCTGCCAGTGTGGAATCTATCTTTGTCTTCTGCGTTTCGCGATATTTAAAGAAATCTGTTGCCACCTGAGGGAACAGAGCGTAGGAGAGCACATCCTCATCCTGCTGTTTCCACTGGGCCATCTCCGCCTCCAGATTCTTCAGCTGGGGCTCGATCTTATCCGCCGGACGGCAGGTGATGGGTTTCACATCTCCGATACACTTCTTCTGCACCTCCGGGTCAAAGGGTTTCACCGTCTGGCCAAACTCTCCGGCCAGAAGCTTCTTGGACTCCTTCGTCACCATCTTGTAGCGCTCACCGGACACCACATTCAACACCGCCTGGGTTCCCACAATCTGGGAAGAGGGAGTCACCAACGGCGGTTCACCGAAGTCTTTTCGCACTCTGGGCACTTCCTCCAGCACCTGCTCGAACTTGTCTTCCTGTCCCATCTCCTTCAGCTGAGAGACCAGGTTGGACAACATTCCTCCCGGCACCTGATAGCGCAGGGTATTGATGTTGACGCCCAGCACCTTCGTGTTCATCAGGCCGCTCTCCAGCGCCTCCTCCCGGAGGGGACGGAAATAGTCGGATATCTCGGAGAGCAGCTTCTGGTCAAGCCCGGTGTCGTACTCTGTGCCTTTGAATGTCTCCACCATAACCTCCGTGGCCGGCTGGCTGGTTCCCAGGGCAAAGGGACTCATGGCGGTGTCAATGATATCGCATCCCGCCTCTACGGCTTTCAAATAGGTCATGGAAGCCACGCCGGAAGTGTAGTGGGTGTGCAGATCAATGGGGATCTCCACAGATTCTTTCAATGCCGTAACCAGCTCCGTCGCCTTGTAGGGCATCAAAAGTCCTGCCATGTCCTTGATACACAGGGATTTCGCTCCCATTTCCTCAATCTCCTTGGCGATAGTCCTCCAATAATCCAGCGTGTAGGCGTCCCCCAGCGTGTAGGACAGGGCGATCTGTGCATGTCCGCCCTCCTTGTTGGCCGCCTTCACCGCCGTCTCCAGGTTGCGGATATCATTCAGACAGTCAAAAATGCGGATGATGTCAATCCCGTTTGCCAGGGATTTCTGCACGAAATACTCCACCACATCGTCTGCATAATGGTTGTAGCCCAGGATGTTCTGGCCGCGGAACAGCATCTGCAATTTTGTATTTTTAAACCCGTCTCTCAACTTGCGGAGTCTCTCCCAGGGGTCTTCCTTCAGGAAACGCAGGGAAGCGTCAAAGGTAGCGCCGCCCCAGCACTCCACGGCGTGATATCCCACCTTATCCATCTTATCCACGATGGGCAGCATCTGTTCCGTCGTCATACGCGTTGCGATCAGGGACTGGTGGGCGTCACGCAGGATTGTCTCTGTAATCTTGATTGGTCTCTTTTTATTCTCAGACATTTATCTCTATACCTCCTTAATATTTATATGATAAAGCGTGCTCAGACTCCAAAGATTGCCATAAACACACCGGCCGCCACTGCCGTACCGATCACCCCGGCAACATTCGGCCCCATGGCATGCATCAGAAGGAAGTTGGTCGGATCTGCCTCCGCCCCCACCTTCTGGGATACCCGCGCCGCCATCGGAACCGCCGAAACCCCGGCAGAACCGATCAATGGATTCACTTTTCCCTTTGTGACTACACACATCAGCTTTCCAAACAGTACCCCGGCTGCCGTACCCACAGCGAAAGCCACCAGACCCAGGACTACTATCTTCAGTGTGTCCGGCGTCAGGAAATTGGCACCGCTGGTCTTGGCTCCCACGGATGTGCCCAGCAGGATAACTACGATGTACATAAGGGCGTTGGATGCAGTCTCCGTCAGCTGCTTTACCACGCCGGATTCCTTGAACAGGTTGCCCAGCATCAGCATACCGATCAGAGGCGCTGTGCTCGGCAGAATCAGACACACCACGGTAGTCACCACGATGGGGAACAGGATGCGCTCCAGTTTTGATACCGGCCGCAGCTGTTCCATCTTGATGGCGCGCTCTTTTTTAGAAGTCAGCGCTTTCATGATAGGCGGCTGGATAATGGGCACCAGGGACATGTAGGAGTAGGCCGCCACGGCGATGGGGCCCATAAGATCCGTCTGCCCCAGTTTCCCCGCCAGGAAGATCGAGGTAGGGCCGTCCGCCCCGCCGATGATGGAGATGGCTGCCGCCGCCGCTCCGTTGAAGCCCATGAGGATCGCCAGCAGATAGGCAGAAAAAATACCGAACTGCGCAGCCGCCCCCAGGAGAAAACTCTTCGGGTTGGCGATAAGCGGGCCGAAATCCGTCATGGCGCCAACTCCCAGGAAGATCAGGGAGGGCAGAATACTCCACTCGTCCAGCTTGAAGAAATACTCCAGGAGTCCTCCCTCTTCCATAATCTGTGGATAAATATTGACGAGAAGCATTCCAAAGGCAATGGGCACCAGGAGCAGCGGTTCATATCCCTTTCGGATCGCCAGATACAGGAAAACGAAAGCCACCAGTATCATGACATAACTGCGCCAGTCCATCGTACCATTGAAGAACGCTGTCTGGTCAATAAGATTTTGCAATACTTCCATCTTAATTACCTCCGGTTATTTTTTGGGTAGAATATCTCAGTCCATTGTAGCCAACACATCACCGGATTCCACCATGGCACCGGACCCTACATTCACGCTGGCGATGGTTCCGTCCTGGGGCGCCACCACCTCATTCTCCATCTTCATAGCCTCCAGAAGAAGGATCACCTCTCCCTTCTTCACTGCCTGACCGGCGTTTGCCTTGATATCCAGGATCTTGCCCGGCATGGGCGCCGTGATGGATACGGAACCGGCATTCCCCGCCACTTTCGGCGCTGCCGCCGGAGCCGGGGAAGGCGCGGGCGCAGGTGCTGCCGCCGGAGCTGCTGCCGGTGCGGCGCCGCCGCTCTTCTCCTCCACAGAGACGTCATATACGGTTCCATTTACTGTAATTGTATAATTTTTCATGAATAATATCCTCCTTCAGATCAATTTGAAAATGTTCGTTTTTTTATTGAGCGGATCACCAGTCCGTCCGCCGCTGTCGCAACACCGGTTTCCTCTGTCATCTGCGCCGCGATGGCCGCCGCGATCACGGCGACAAGCTGTCCATCCTCCGCCGGAGAAGCCGAAACCGCCGGGGCCGGGGCCGCTTTTGCGGGGGCTGCCGGAGCCGGAGCTGCCGTTTTTACATCCTTCTCTTTCTTTTTCTCGCCCGACAACAGCATGGGCACAAACTTCAGAAGAGATATGATAAAGGAAATCAGGATCAGCACGGCGAACACGGTTCCCATACCCAGCGCCGTATTGATCAGGCCCTCCGGGATGGTGGTTATTTCCGTGATTTTTTCTAAAACCATCTCATCACCTCATTCCAAACATCTGCAGTGCATAGATTAAATGTTTCCTGACAGATTCGCCTTTGATGATATTGTCAATATATCCTCTCCTGGCTGCCACTTCTGCGGTACCCTGGGCCTCTTCAAACTCTTTTGCCTTCTCCTCCAGGGCGGCCTTGGTATCCGCCTTTCCGCTGATCTCATCCTCGCACATGATCTGGGCTGCCACCCTGGCATCCATAACGCCAACCTTGGCGCCCTCCAGAGCCAGAACGAGATCGGCGCCGATATGCTTTGAGTTCATAGCCACATAGGCACTGCCGTAGGCCTCCCCTGTGATCAGGTTGATCTTCGGGACATCCGCGCTGGCCAGTGCGTAAGTCAGATCTGCCACCGCCTGGGAGATCGTCTTCTCCTCCTCCATATCCGCCGCATATCCCTTTACATTGGTCAGCGTGATCAGGGGAAGTCCGAACGCGTCACAGAAATATGTAAACTGCTCCGCCTTCTTGCAACCCGCTGTGGAGAGAACGCCCTCCGCACTGTTGGCCACCGCCCCCACAGTCACCCCGTCCAGGGTCAGGAGGCCGATCACCATCTCCTTGCCGTAATCCGCCTTCAATTCAATAAATCTTGTATCGTCCGCTATCTGCGTCAACGCCGCCTTGGCATCGGCAGCATAGCCGTCAAATCCCGTCAGAACACGGTTGGCGTCGTCCTCTGTCTCTCTCATCGCTGCCACACCGGCATTGGCGGGAAGCATCAAAATCAGTTCACGGATCTTTGCCAGCACTTCCGTCTCATTCTCACAGACAATGTCTACATTGCCGGCCTCTGCCTGAAAACCGGCTGTACCGGTATCACATTTCTCAATCCGGTTCCCCGGAATGGCATTGGGGGAGTTGACAAAGAGTTTCCCCTTCTCCGCATCCATCAGCGTAATGTCACTCAGCTTGGAGGACACGGCCACACCGCCGCCACAGCTGCCGAGGATGGCACTGATCTGCGGTATCACACCGGACGCCTTTACCTTTTCCCTGTAAATCTCACCAAACCCTGCCAGGGCATCCACTGCCTCCTGTACCCGGATACCGGCACAGTCGATCAATCCGATCACGGGAGCTCCCGCCTTGATGGCCATCTCATAAAGAGAGACAATCTTCTTCGCGTGCATCTCTCCCACGGAGCCCTTAAGCGCAGCGGCATCCTGGCTGTACACATAGACCAGATTGGAGTCTATGACGCCGTAACCGGTGATCACACCGTCAGCAGGAACCGCTTTTTCCTGCATATTGAAATCGGTGTTGCGCTTTGTCACCAAGCCGCCGATTTCAACAAAACTATTTGCGTCAACAAGCGCATCAATGCGTTGTCTTGCCGACATGTTAGCTGAGTTGCTCATATGCTGCCCTCCACTTTCTATTAAAATTGTTTAGCTGTCACCGCAATTAGTGACATAAAACTCAAATTTTAGCCAATTATAATTGTAACACTTTTTTGGGAAATATCAACCGTGAATTTCCTTTTTCTGTCTGTCTTCTTTACAAACCAGCCTATTTACAAGGGTTTATGTTCAGTGAGCTATTGTTCACACCAAGGAATATTTGAGTGAAAGTTTGATTGATTATAGAGAATCCGCTTGCAGCTATAGAGATTTTTATTTGCCAGGACATCATCTTTGCCCAATTTAATAGTTTTTCATTACCGGTTACAATTGGTATTTCTTGGATATAATTGCTGAAATCACCATCATCAGTCACGATTACTGCTTTATATTTTTTTGCAATCTCGACTAAAAGAGCATCTTTGAAATCATATTGTATGATTAACATTCCACATGTTTGTAATACCTCCATCTCGTTCCCTCTCGTACTTTAGTATGTCCGTTTGATTTACACCTTACCATATTTCTCCTTTGAATGCAGTAATCTTTCCCGATTTACTTATAGAGAATAAGGAAATCCATTCGTTATTTTATTGTCAATCGGGCATAGTAATCCCCCGCAGAACATATAATAGGATAATTCTTTCTTTGGAGGCAACTATGAAACTATCCATCCCCTCCGCCATTGTCCTGCTGGCCGCACTGGTTCTGGCCGGCCTGTATCTGCCCGGATTCGTCCTCTCCACCCCGCCTGTAGAGACGGAAAAGGCCTCGCTGCCCGAGGCGGAAATCCGGATACCGGCAAGCACCTCAGCCCCCTCTGAGCCCGTTCTCCATGCCGGGTACGCCTGTGTCACCGATGCCTCTTCCGGCCGGATCCTGTACGGAAAAAAAGCGGATGAGAAGGCCCCCATGGCCAGTACGACAAAAATTATGACGGCTATCCTGACCCTGGAGTCGGGGAAGACAGGGGACGTGGTCACCGCCAGCGCCCGCGCGGCCTCCATGCCGAAAGTCCATCTCGGCATGACAAAGGGCCAGCAGTTCTATATGCAGGATCTCCTCTACTCTCTGATGCTGGAGTCCCACAACGACACCGCCGTGGCCATCGCCGAGCACCTTGGGAAAACCGTGGAGGGCTTCGCCGGGATGATGAACAAAAAGGCCGCCGAACTGGGGATGAAAAATACTCTCTTTGTCACGCCCAACGGACTGGACTCGGGAAGTCACAGCAGCACAGCCCATGACATGTCGATCCTGGCCGCCTACGCCATTCAGAACAAAGACTTCTGCCAGCTGATCCAGACAAAGCGCTACTCCTTCTCTGACGTGAAGAAAAACAGATCCTACTCCCTCACCAACCGGGACGCCTTTCTCTCCTACTACGAGGGTGCGCTGGGGATCAAGACCGGCTTCACCGGCAAGGCGGGTTACTGCTTTGTGGGTGCGGCTCTCCGGAACGGCGTCACCCTGACCAGCTGTGTTCTGGCCAGCGGATGGCCCCCCGACAAAAGCTTTAAATGGATCGACACAAGGGAACTGATGGATTACGGATTTGAAAACTACACCCGATCCCAGCTGCCCCTGCAGGATCTGACCCGGGTGCGGATCCCGGTGATCGACGGAGTGGAAAATACGGTCTCCTGCTGCCAGCCACCCCGGATCGAATCCCTTCTGTCCGGCTATGACAATATCCGCATCGTCTACGATCTGCCAGACAAACTGCATGCCCCTGTGCGAAAATCCTCTCCCGTCGGAACAGTCTCTTACTATATCAATGAAAATCTGTACCGGAAGGATAACATTTTCCCCTCAAAAGACGTGGAAAAAGCAGATTTTTTCGACGCGCTGACAAAGATTTTTCAAAAAAGCACTTTACAATCCGGCCATAACGTGCTATGGTATGGATAGTAAAGGACGAAGGTGTTCTCAGTTTGGGGACACCTTTTTCTGTTTTTTACGTATCATAGTATTTAAAAATTATGGGAAGGATGGATCAAACTATGCAGAAAAACATGATTGAAGATATTTTCGGAATCAAAGTTTTCAACGACGATGTAATGCAGGAGTATCTGCCAAAGAAAACTTACGCATCCCTGAAAAGCACCATCGAGAGCGGTGAGGAACTGACCCCGGACGTGGCCAATGTGGTGGCCCACGCCATGAAAGAGTGGGCGCTGGCCAACGGCGCAACGCACTACACCCACTGGTTTCAGCCCATGACAGGTGTGACAGCGGAAAAACACGACTCTTTTCTCAGCGCCGGCTCCGACTCCCACGCCGTTCTGGAATTCTCCGGGAAAGAATTGATCAAGGGCGAACCGGATGCCTCCTCATTCCCGTCCGGTGGACTGCGGGCCACGTTCGAGGCCAGGGGATATACCGCCTGGGACTGCACTTCACCGGCATTTCTCCGGGAGGACGCCATCGGCACGGTGCTCTGCATTCCCACCGCTTTCTGTTCTTACACCGGGGAGGCACTGGACAAAAAGACTCCCCTGCTCCGCTCCATGGAGGCCATCAGCAAACAGGCCATCCGCATTCTGAGACTGTTCGGAGAGGACGATGTGACAAAAGTCAGCTGTTCCGTGGGCCCGGAGCAGGAATACTTCCTGATCGACAGGGAGAAATATCTGCAGCGGGATGACCTGATCTTCACCGGCCGGACTCTGTTCGGCTCCATGCCGCCCAAGGGCCAGGAGCTGGATGACCACTACTTTGGTGCGATCCGCGAGCGTCAGGCCGCCTTTATGAAAGAATTGAATGAGGAGCTCTGGAAACTGGGCATCCTGTCAAAGACCCAGCACAATGAGGTGGCACCCGGACAGCACGAGATGGCACCCATTTTCAGCACGGCCAACATCGCCTCCGACCACAACCAGCTGGTCATGGAGACAATGAAAAAGGTGGCCAGACGCCACAATATGGAATGTCTGCTCCACGAGAAACCATTCGCCGGCGTGAACGGTTCCGGCAAACACAACAACTGGTCCCTCATCACCAACACAGGCAAGAACCTTCTCCGGCCCGGCTCTGCCCCCTATGACAACAAACAGTTCCTGCTGTTTTTGTCCGCGGTCATCGCGGCAGTGGACGACCACGCAGCACTGCTGCGCATGTCGGCCTCCAATCCGGGCAACGACCACCGTCTGGGGGCCAACGAGGCACCGCCGGCCATCATCTCCATCTTCCTGGGCGAACAGCTGGAGGATATCGTGGAACAGATTCTCGCCAACGGCACCGCCACCCACAGCAACAAGGGGGAAAAGATGGATATCGGCGTCCACACAATCCCGCCGATCAAGAAGGACGTGACCGACCGGAACCGGACCTCACCCTTTGCCTTCACCGGGAATAAGTTTGAATTCCGCATGGTTGCCTCCTCCATGTCCATCGCAGGTCCCAACACCATACTGAACGCCACAGTGGCGGATGTGCTCCAGGATATGGCAGACAAACTGGAGGCGGCAGAGGACTTCGACACAGCCGTAGACGAAGTGATCTATGAGACATTGAAGGCACATCAGAGAGTCATCTTCAACGGAAACGGATACTCGGACGAGTGGATCCAGGAGGCAGAAAAGAGAGGGCTTCCCAACGTGAGAACCATGGTGGACGCCACAGGCTCCCTGACGGATGAAAAAACGGTCCGGATGTTTGAGCGGCAGCACGTGTACACCCGCACAGAGCTGGAATCCCGCGCCGAGATCAACTATGAGGCCTACGCAAAGGCCATCAATATCGAGGCGAAGACCATGATAAAAATGGCGTCCAAACAGTATATCCCCTCCGTCATCCACTATGTGACCAGCCTGGCCGATTCCATCAACAGCATCACGGCCGCCTGCCCCGAGGCGGATGTCAGTGTGCAGAGATCTCTCCTGGCAGAATGCTCCACCCTTCTCGCCCAGGCGAGAAAGGCGCTGGACGACCTGAAAGCCGCCGACGCCAAAGCCGGAGGTATCGAGGAAGGGAAGAAGCAGGCAGAATTTTTCCGGGATGTGATATTCCCCGCCATGACAGTGCTGCGCGCTCCCATCGATGCACTGGAAAACCTGGTGGACAAAGACTACTGGCCTGTACCCGCCTACGGCGACATGCTCTTTGAAGTTTGATCCGTCCCAAGGAGGAATACCATATGATCACCATTTCACTAGATGAAAATTCCGGTGAACCAATGTATATCCAGATATACGAATACATTAAAAAAGAAATATTGTCGGGGCGGTTATCCGCCCCGGAAAAACTTCCCTCCGCCCGGTCTCTGGCCTCACACCTGCAGGTGAGCCGCAGCACCGTAGACACCGCTTATGAACAGCTGGTGGCGGAGGGATACATTGATCCCCGGGAAAAGCGGGGATACTTTGTCAATCCCATCACCCACACCCAGGTTTTCTCCCTGGCTTCCACCCGGCAAAGGGCATCAACGGAAGTCAGGGAGAATGCTGCGTCCGTCCCCTATGATTTTGATCCGGACAACATTGACACCACCCACTTTCCCTATTCCGTCTGGAAGTCCCTGGGGAAAAACCAGCTGGACAACCCGGACAATTTTGTCAAAGGAGACGCCCTGGGGGATGCGGGGCTGAGGAGCACCATCTGCGATTATCTGCACGGCTCCCGGGGGGTTCTGTCAGATCCTGACCGGATCGTGGTGGGCGCCGGCATGAGCCATCTCCTGCAGATGCTCTGTGTCCTGTTTGACCGGAAAGCCGTGATCGCCATGGAAGATCCCGGCTACCGCAATGCCAGACAGATCTTTTTGTCCAACGGGTACTCCGTACTGGACATACCGCTGCAGGCGGGAAGCTTTGACGTGGACAGACTCTCACAGACCGCGGCAGATATCTGCTATGTCACCCCCTCCCACCAGTTTCCCATGGGAAGCGTCCTCCCCATCTCCCGCCGCCAGAGACTCCTGGCCTGGGCCAGAGAGGGAGACCGGTATATCATCGAGGATGACCACGACAGCGAATTCCGCTACAAGGGAAGGCCGATCCCCGCCCTGCAGAGTCTGGAAAAAAAGCCCCGGGTCATCTACATCGGCACATTTTCCAAGGCCGTCTCCCCGGCAGTCCGGACCGGTTACATGGTTCTGCCGGAAGAGCTCATGGCAAAGTACAGGGACATATGCAGGGCCTACTCCTGTCCGGTCTCCCGGACCACCCAGGCCATCCTGACGGATTTCATCCGGGAGGGATATTTTGAAAAGCATCTGAACCGTATGCGCAAGAATTATAAGGGAAAACACGACACGATCATTGAAGCCATCGAAAAATATCTCAGGCCGGAAGAATTTGAAATCTCCGGCGACCATGCCGGGCTGTATATCCTGCTGCGCTACCGGGGATCCCTGACAGAGCAGGAGATCGAAAAACGGGCAGAAAAAAACGGCATCCGACTGCGCTCCCTGCGGGGGTATTACGCCCATCTTCCTGCCGATTATCTTCCCACCTGGCTTCTGGGATTCGCCAACCTGACCCCGGAGCAGATCACCGAAGGAATCCGTATCCTGGCTGAGAAAGTATTTCTTTAGCCCGGTCTGTATCCCTGGCAATCTGCTGACGCAGGGCGTCCACGGAGTCAAATTTCTTCTCCGGTCTCTGAAATTCCATGAGGTAGACCCGTATCGTCTCCCCGTACAGATCTCCCCGGAAGTCAAAGAGCCACACTTCCAGCCCCACATTGCCCTCCCCTGAAACTGTCGGTTTGACGCCCAGGTTGCCCACGCCGTCATAGAACTGCCCCGAAACCTCCACCCTCACGGCATAGACTCCAAAAGGCGGCAGCACTTTCCCCGCCGCCGGGACGAGGTTGGCCGTCGGGAAAGACATTTTCCGGCCCAGCTCATTGCCGTGCTGTACTTTTCCCATGATAAACCAGGGTGTTTTCAGCATCCCGGCCGCCAGTCTCACCCTGCCGTCCGTCAGGGCCTCCCGGATCCCCGTGCTGCTGATGATCTCCCCCTTCCATGTGAGCTTGCCCATCACATGGACTCTCATGCCCAGACGCCTCCCCTCCCTCTGCAATAGGGCGGCATCTCCGCTGCGGCGATAGCCGAAACGGAAATCCGAACCCACCACCACGGTCCGGGCGTCACATTTATCCGCGAGGATCTGCCGGATAAACGGGACGGGCTCCATACGGCGGAACTTCTCATCCATCGGGCATGTGATCAGCACGTCGATCCCCAGCTTTTCTGCCAGCCAGCGCTTTTCCTCAAAGCTGTACAGACTGTCCGCCCCATCAAAAAGAAAGGAAAGCATCACCATGGTCTGACCGGTCTCTTTCCCTTTTTTTATCAGCATCCGATGTCCCCTGTGGATCCCATCGAATTTACCTATACACACTGCCGTATCCCGCAGCTGAAAATCTAAATCCGTGAACACTCTCATAGCCATCGTTCCTCTACCCGTGAAACATTTTTACAATACGAAATCTCTGATTCCTCTCATCATAGCGGTATATGGCGTAAAATTCTCCATCCGACCCGTACATCCGCACATTCTCCCCGTCCTGCCATCCTTTTGTCTGCGCACCCTTTTCGGGCTCTCTGTGACAGTATCTCCGGGCCAGCAGGTTTCCGTTTCGCAGATATTTCATAGCGGTCTCCGCCACATATCCGGAAGAATATCCAGAGAAAACAGAGTCGATGGGCTGCAACAGCAGCACCGGATCCTGACTGCGGCAGAAATCCTCTATTTCCCGGAGTTTTTTCGCCTCTTCGATGCGAAACTGCCCCACCCTGGTGCGCATGAGATCCTTCATCACTGCACCGCACCCGAGCTTCTGTCCTATATCGTGGCAGAGACTGCGGATATACGTGCCTTTTGAGCAGCTGACCTCCAGGGAAAATTCGTGTTCCTCCAGGTTCACACTCTGCAGGGTCAGCTCGTGGATCGTCACTCTCCGCTCCCGCCTCTCTACCTCCTGCCCCTTCCTCGCCAGCTCGTAGAGCCGCTTTCCATTCACTTTCACCGCGGAGTACATGGGAGGGATCTGTGTGATCTCTCCTCTGAAATCCCTGAGAGCCTCCCGGATATCCTCCTCCGAAACCCTCACTTCTCTCACCTGGCGGATCTCCCCGGACATATCCAGTGTGTCCGTCGTCATGCCCAGGCGCACCATCGCCCTGTATGTCTTGTCCCGGTCTGTGAGGATATCACAGACTTTGGTAGCCTTCCCCACACAGACGGGAAGCACCCCCACCGCGTCCGGGTCCAGTGTCCCCGTGTGGCCGATCTTTTTCTCGTGGAGTATCCCGCGAAGTTTCACCACCACATCGTGGCTGGTATATCCCTTTTCTTTGTATACATTCAGTATCCCGTTCATGCCTTTTCCTTTAACTGTTTCTCAATATGCTCCGTCAGATTGTTGATGACATCAAAGGCATCTCCCTTGATGTTGCACCCGGCTGCTCTCACATGACCGCCGCCGCCGAAATAAACCGCCACCCGGCTGACGTCTACGATCTCGTTGGAGCGCATACTGACCTTGTACTCTCCCGGGATCCTCTCGCTGAGGAGGATCGCCACCTCCACCCCCTCCGTGGTCCGCAGTTCATCGATGATCCCCTCCAGATCCGAGGGTCTGGCCTCGTACAGATCCATGATATTGCTGCGCAGAACGGAAAAGATGCAGCGTCCGTCCAGGATGCGCACGCTCTCCATCAGACAACGCCCCATGATCTGCAGCTGCTTGTATGTCTTCATATAAAAGCTCCCGTCGATGATCTTCCCGAAGGGGATCCCCTTGTCCATCAACCGGCCGGCGATGGTCATGGTCTCCGCCGAGGTATTGTCGTGCTTGAACACACCCGTATCGTGGATGATCCCCGTATACAACGCACAGGCCGTCTCGTAGCTGATCTTCTCATCGTCCATCATGGTGTACAATATCTGGGAGGTGGAGCTGGCCCGCGGCTGCACATAACTGTCGTCGCCAAAACCGGTGTTGGTGATGTGGTGATCCACATTGTACACATAGGCCGCCCGGCTCATCACAGCCGCGGCCTCCCCCAGCCGTTCCTCGTCTCCGCAGTCCAGACAGATAAAGAGGTCATAATCATCGGCTTTGGGTGTCAGCGCCTCCTCCTCTTTCAGATAGGAAAATGCCTCCGGAAAATCCTCCAGATACACAGCCACCTTCTTTTCCGGAAAATTGGCCCTTATGTAACCATACAAGCCCATGCAGGCGCCGATACAGTCCCCGTCAGGGCGGATATGTCCGCCGATGGCGACAGTATCCGACTCCGCAATCTTATCCATCAATTTACTCATGTTTCACTCCTTTATTTACCTCATCAATCCTCTTCGACATAGCCACACCGTACTCGATGGAATGATCCAGCACAAATTTCAGCTCCGGCGTGTTCCGGAGGTTCATTCTCTGTGCCAGCTGATGGCGGGCGTAAGAGGCACTTTTCTCCAGCCCCTCCATGGTTCTGCTTTTCGCCTCTTCATCTCCCATCACACTGACGAAGACCTTGGCATACTTCAGATCCGGCGTCACCTCCACCGCCATCACACTGGTCATGGGATGAATGCGCGGATCCTTCAGATCCTCCCGCAGTATCTGGCTCATTTCCCGCTGCACCTCGCTGTTGATGCGAATATTTTTAACACTATATTTTCTCATTTCCTTTACCCTTCATTCTATCCTGCCATATCACGGATGACTATCTCGGAACCTCTACCATCTTGTAGCATTCCACCTGATCTCCCTCCATGATGTCATTGAATCCGGCAAACACCAGGCCGCACTCATAGCCGGCGGCCACTTCCTTTACATCGTCCTTAAAGCGTTTCAGGCTGGCCAGATCTCCCTCGAAGATCTGCTCACCCTCCCGGCTGATACGCACTTTGCAGCCTCGCTCCACCTTGCCGTCCAGCACATAGGAACCGGCGATGGTGCCCACGCCGGAGGCCTTGAACAGCTGGCGGATCTCCACATGAGCGATCACCTGCTCTTCGTAGATCGGCTCCAGCATTCCCTTCATGGCCGATTCGATATCCTCGATGGCGTCATAGATGACGCGGTATAGTCTGACATCCACATTCTCCCGGTCTGCCGTCTCCTTCGCCATATTGTCCACGCGGATGTTGAACCCGATAATGATGGCGTTGGAGGCGCTGGCCAGATTGACATCCGACTCGTTGATGGCGCCCACGCCGCCGTGGATCACCCGCACAGCCACTTCCTCGTTGCTCAGCTTGACCAGACTCTGCTTCACTGCCTCCACAGAGCCCTGCACATCGGCCTTGATGATCAGGTTCAGATCTTTCACATTTCCTGCCTGGATCTGACTGAACAGACCATCCAGAGACAGTTTCTTCGCCTTGGTCTCCTCCAGCAGTTTGTCTTTACCCTGGTCGATATATGCCTGGGCGATCTGCTTGGCTTCCTTATCGTTCGCCGTCGCCACGAACACTTCTCCCGCGGTGGGCACGCCGTTCAGTCCCAGGATCTCCACCGGAGTGGAGGGCTTTGCCTGTTTCAGCCGCTCCCCTCTGTGGTCTAACATGGCGCGGACCTTTCCGTAGGCCGTTCCCACAGCTATGTGGTCTCCCACATTCAATGTCCCCTTCTGCACCAGGACGGAAGCCACCGGTCCGCGGCCCTTGTCGAGACGCGCCTCGATGACGATCCCCCTCGCCTTGCGCTTGGGATTCGCCTTCAGTTCCAGGACCTCAGAGGTCAGTACGATCATCTCCAGGAGATTTTCTATCCCCTCTCCCGTGTGGGCCGATACCGGACAGAACACCGTGCTTCCGCCCCAATCCTCGGGAACCAGCTCATACTCGGAAAGCTCCTGCTTCACCCGCTCAATGTTGGCGCCCTCTTTATCCATCTTGTTCACTGCCACAATGATCTCTACACCAGCCGCCTTGGCGTGGTTGATGGCCTCGATGGTCTGAGGCATCACGCCATCGTCTGCCGCCACCACAAGGACGGCGATATCTGTGGATTGGGCGCCCCGCATACGCATGGAGGTAAAGGCCTCATGCCCCGGCGTATCCAGGAAAGTGATCTTTTCCCCCTTGATGCGGACTACGTACGCACCGATATGCTGGGTGATCCCCCCTGCCTCGTGCTCGCTCACATTGCTCTTTCTTATGGCGTCCAGAAGAGAGGTCTTTCCGTGATCCACGTGGCCCATGACACACACAACCGGGGGACGTTTCTTCATCTTGCTCTCGTCTTCCTCTTCCTCTTTCAGAAGTTCAGCCACCATGTCCACTTTCTCTTCCTTCTCGGCAATGATATCAAAACTCAGGGCGATCTCCTCGGCTTCCTCGAAAGTGATATCCTGGTTCAGAGACACCATCTGGCCCTGCAGGAACAGCTTCTTAACCAGAGCTGCCGCCGGCATCTTCATCTTTTCAGCCAGCTCGCGGATCGTCAGGGACTCGGGGATCGTGATCTGCTTGATATCCTCCTCCGGCTCCTGCTTCACCGGTTCCGGTTTGATGAAAGCACCCTTCCTGTTGGGGTCTTTTCGGGACCGGATACGGCTCATCTCTTCCTTGCTGCTCTTGCGATATCCACCGGTCCTGTTATTTCTGTCATCCTTTTTCCGGCCGTTTCTCTGTCTGGAGCTCTTCTGCTCCTGTTTGATGCCGTCAAAACCGCTCTGGGCTTTCTCAAATCGCTCAAATACCCGGTCACCGCCGCGGTTTCCACCCCGGTCATTTCCACGGTTTCTATTGTCATTTCTGCGGTTGCCGTTCCGCTGTCCATTATTATTATTTCTCCCATTGCCGAAATTATTAGAATTATTGCGGTTACCGCCGTCCCGGCGTCCGCCGCGGCTCTCCCGGCTGCCGCCGTTCTGCCTGCTCCGGTCGCCGCCGTTCTGTCTGCCCCTGTCACTGCCGCCCTGTCTGCTCCGGTCATCACTGCCCTGTCTGCCGGCCTGGCCCGCCGGTACACTCTCACCTTTGACAGTCCCTTTCTCCATTTTTGCCGCCGTCTCCTTCTGTTTCTGCGGCTTCTGGGGTTTCTCCGGCGTCTCCGGGTTCTTCTCCGTCTTCTTTGCCGCCTTCTTCTCCACATTTTTTTCTTCCTGCTTTTTGGCCGCCGTCTTCTCGGTATCCTTGTTTCTGTTTGTAAATTCTTTCATCAGGAAAGCGATGGCGGCGTCTTCGATATTACTGTTGGCCCCCTTCACCTCAAATCCGTTTTCATTGAGCAGTTTCACGAGATCGCTGCTCTTTATGCCTTTTTCTTTCTGCTGTATGCTTCGCGCAATTTCATAAATTCTCATTTTTGCCATACTTTATTACCTCCAGCTCTAAATTCTTACCGATTGTTGTTGCAAATCCCCGGTCTGTGACAGCCAGCGACGCGCGGAACTCCTTTCCGATGGCCCTGCCCAGCTGTTCTTTATCGCCAAACTCCACATACGAAACACGATAATAATTACAGGCATCTGCAAATTTTTTCTTTGTATTCTCAGAGGCGTTGCCCGCCACCATCACCAGACTGGCACTGCCATCCCGGATGGCCCTCTCTGTCATAAACTCGCCGCTCACCAGTTTCCCGGCTTTCATGGCCAGCCCCAGAGCGCCCAGAACTTTTTTATTCTCTGTCATAGTTTAACTGACTCTCCAATTCGTCATATATTTCCGGCGACACATTCATCTTAAAGGAACGGCTGAGTGCGTTCGTCTTTCTGGCTTTTTGCAGACACTCTGCACAGTCACACAGATAAGCTCCTCTTCCATTCTGACGGCCGGTCCGATCCAGTACGATCTCTCCCTCCGGCGTCTTCACCACGCGGATCAACTCCTTTTTCTCCCGGCTTTCCCGACAGCCGATACACTGTCTCGACGGTTTCTTCTTCGTCTGCAATACCACTCCTCCTTCCCCCGGATGACATATCACTCATCCAGACTCTGTGTCTCACTCTTTATGTCAATCTTGTAACCGGTAAGTCTGGCTGCCAGTCTGGCATTCTGCCCCTCCTTGCCGATCGCCAGAGATAACTGATAGTCCGGCACCACAACTCTCGCTGTCTTCTCCTCCGGATCCACCTCTACAGATATTACCTTAGACGGGCTGAGTGCGTGTTCAATGAAGATGTTCGGGTCTTCATTCCACTCGATGATATCGATCTTCTCTCCCCTCAACTCCTCCACCACGGCATTTACCCTGGCTCCGTTCATCCCCACACAGGCTCCCACGGCATCCACATCCGGGTTGTTGCTGTATACGGCGATTTTGGAGCGGGATCCGGCCTCTCTGGACACACCGCAGATCTCCACCACTCCGCTCTGTATCTCCGCCACCTCATACTCAAACAGACGCTTTACCAGCTCCGGATGGGTGCGGGAGATGATGATCCGGGGACCTCTCCTGGTATCCTTTACTTCTGTCACATATAATTTAATACGGTCCTGAGAGTAGAACCGCTCTCCGTCCACCTGTTCCTGCGGTGTCAGCACCGCATCCATCTTCCCGAGATTGATATTGTAGTTGCCGTTGCTGTACCCCTGTACCATACCGGTCACGATATCCCTCTCTTTGGTGTAATACTGATCATACAGAACCTTTCTCTCCTCTTCCCGGATCTTCTGCACCACAACCTGCTTTGCCTGCTGGGCCGCGATCCGCCCGAAGTTCTTCGGCGTCACCTCAATACTCACTGTCTCGCCCGGCTCCTTCCCCGGGTACTTGACCTCCGCCTCGGTAAGGGATATCTGGAGAGTGGGATCCTCCACTTCCTCCACAATCTCCTTTTCCAGATATACGTGAAATTCCCCGGTATCCCGGTCCAGGCTCACACGGACATTATCCGCCTTGCCAAACTGGTTTTTGCAGGCCGCCACCAGGGAATTTTCAATAGCCTCCAGAAGAATCTCCTTGCTGATATCCTTTTCCTTCTCTATGGCATTCAATGCCTCTATCAATTCCGGATTTCCTTTCTGTGTTGTCTCTGTCTTTGTCTTTTTCATTTTTCTCTTTATCCTCCTAATTTTAAATATTTTATGTTTACTAAAAGTCGATATATTTACGTATCAGTGCAATGTCTTTGACCGGCACCTCCATATCCCGGTCTCCGAGCCCGAGCAGAACAGTCCCCTCCCCGTATTCCTTCAGCACTCCGACAAATTCCTTGTCGGAGTAGGACTTGCCGTTCTCCTCCCAAGTCACCGGGGCAAACAGCTTCACCTCCACATCCTCGCCGATGTTGCGCAGGAAGTCTTTCGGTTTTTTGAAAGGGCGCAGCAGCCCGGGTGAACTGACTTCCAAAATATAGGACTCTGATATAAAATCGTGTTCATCCAAAAGATCGCTGAGTCTGTGGTTTACCTCTGTGAGATCGTCTATGGTGATGCCGCCCTCCTTGTCTATATAGGCGCGCAAATGCCAGTTCCCCGCCTCCCTGACAAATTCTACATCCACCAGCTCATAGTCCAGCTCTGTCAAAATCGGTGTGATAAGCTGTTCTGTCTTCTGTTCATAATCTTCATGTTTTCCCAAATAATTACCTCTTTTCCGCTCTCGTGACCCGCCGCCAGACTCCTCTTATCTATGCGCAGACCGCAAACCACAAAGAAGAGTGGACTCACGTCCACTCTTGCAAATTAACAGTATCATCTTATATACTATAGCATTGTTTGCCAAAAAATGCAAGTTTTTTCCTTAACTTTTCTCCTTTTATATAACTAAACTATTAAATTCATTCTATCTGCGAC
>CAZAEM010000008.1:0-87003 GCA_964484225.1 uncultured Eubacterium sp. | reverse complement strand
ATCAGTTGCTCTTTTTTCGATTGCTCAATCTGGGATACTTCACTAAAGAATTATATGAAAATTGTAGATGATGATTTGACTTTATGTAAGAGTAGAACAGATGATGGGGAAAATTTGGTTTGGGTGCCAATAGAAAATATTGAACAAAGTAAAATAAAGCCAGAGTTTATAAAAGACAATATCAAAGAGATTATCAATGGGAACCATACAATTCACATCATAGAGGAGAGAGATAGGTAACTTCCGGGTTGATGAATTGAGAAAATTGATATTTGGAGAATGGAGGGGTTTATGATCTCAGTTTATCAAGATGATAGATGAAATCTTAACGGAAAAAAAGGGGATGAAAATTATGGACTTGGAACAGTTGATATTGCAATATGAAAAGGATTTTTTCTGCCGTGATTTTTGTTGCAAGATTCAGAATCTGGAGAAACGTCTTGACGACTGCTTCCAGGAAATTGGATCTTCGGGAAAGAAAATCGGACGGCAGGAGGTTATTGACAGTCTTTCTCACAATTTATCTGACCGTGCAATTGATATTGAGGAATTTCAGATTGAAGTATTGAGTGAGACAGCTCTCTTAGCCAAATATATCGCCGTTTTTACAGAGCAGAATCAAAAGTCATTCCGCTCATCTATATGGATAAAACGGGGTAATGATTGGAGGATGTTGTATCATCAGGGGACGAATAGAAAGGAAAAGTAGTAGTGGGGAATAGTAGAGAGCATTATACGCTAAAAGGGCGTGAAACAACCCTTGACTTTTCACATGTCCCGTGCTATTCTAAATTCATAAAACAGCTTAGTTCAATGGGAGGGAGACAGATTGCAGAGACGCCCGATCTGTGTGGCGTTGGCGATAGTTATTGCATGTATTTTACTTTTTTACCCCCGGCTTCTGGGTGAGGAAAAGACAAAGTACGATGGGGAGAAAAAGGAACTGTTGTGCCAGTTAGAGTCAGTTTCCGGTGTGGGGTCTGACAGGGTGTTGACGGTGACGGATGCCACAGAAGGGGGAGAACCCTTTGCCGGGCGGATCCGGGTCTACAATGCCAGCAGGGAAAATATTTTTTCTGATGTCCAAATTGGAAATATCTTATCAATCTATGGCGAGATTTATTCTTTTTCAGAGCCGGGTAATCCCGGACAGTTCAATGAAGAGAAATATTACAGGGAAACGGGGACAGATTACAAGTTTTTTGCACAATCGCTGACGGTAGAAAACAAAAAGAAAAAACGGACAGAACAGTTTTTACAGGAGCTGCGCGAGAAGTTCTACGGGATTTTGCAGGAGTGCCTGCCGGAGAGGGAGGCAGGGATTGTGGCGGCCATGGTCCTGGGGGAGAAGTGCGGCCTGTCGGAGGAGACAAAGGAATTGTATCAGGAGAATGGGATCGCCCATCTGCTGGCCATATCAGGTCTTCACATATCCATACTGGGAGCCGGTCTGTTCTTCTTCCTCCGTCGTTTTGTGATGCCCATGAAGTTTGCGGCACTGTGCAGCGGCACGCTGCTGATCCTGTATGGGATGCTGACCGGTTTTCCTGTGTCTACCCGCCGGGCTGTTCTCATGATGCTCTGTATGCTGGCTGCCCGGTTTGTGGGAAAGCGATACGACCGGCTCTGTGCGCTGGCTCTCAGCGCGCTGATCCAGATGATTATTGAACCGTTGTCGCTGTTTCAGACAGGTTTTTTATTGTCCTACGGGACGGTGCTGGGGATCAGTATCTTTCTGGATGATTTTACGGGAGAAAAGAAAAAGGGAGGGGGTGGGGTCTTTGCGGAATGCCGGGACAACTTCCTGCATTCTCTGGGCATCTCCCTTGTGACGAGTCCTATCCTCCTGGCATCCTACTATGAAGTGTCCTGTTACAGCGTGGCCGCCAATGTCCTGGTGCTGCCCTGGATGGGAGCGCTGCTGGTGCTGTCCCTGGCGGGAGGGGTTATTGGCTTTCTGATTCCGTATGCTGGGCTGTTTCTCTTTGGAACGGTTCACTGTATATTGAGGTTTTACCAATGGGTCTGCAGGTTTTTTGAGATGCTGCCGTGGCACCGGCTGGTCGTGGGCAGTCCGGGGATCGGACGGGTGACGGTATATTATCTTTTGATGGTTCTGTTCCTTATTGTTCAAAAAAAGAGGGCGCTGTGGGATGATGGGAAACGGCGGATCATCGGTTATGGAATATTGTTGTCGGCGATTTTCATTTTGTTTTTTCCCAGACCGGCGGGCCATGAGCTGCAGATCACAAATCTGGATGTGGGGCAGGGAGACTGCAGTGTCATCCGGGCGGAGGGGATGGTGATCCTGATCGACGGCGGGAGTTCGGATGTGAACCAGGTGGGGAAATACCGTATCAGCAGATATTTGAAATATTATGGCATCGGAGAGATTGATTACATATTTATCACCCACAGCGACAGCGACCATGTGAGCGGTCTGCTGGAGATATTGGAGGACGGTGATCACATGGGGTTTGATATCGGGGCTGTGGTGCTCCCGGATATTGAGAAAAGAGATGAGAACTACGAGGAACTGAGTAATGTGGTGCGGCGATCCGGGGTGCCGTTGAAAAAGATGAAGACGGGAGATGTGCTGCAGGCGGGAGATCTGGTGATTCAATGTCTGCACCCCACCCGGGACTATCTGTGGCAGTCGGAGAATGATTACTCCCTGGTGCTGCAGCTGGAGTATGGAGGATTCAGGGGGCTCTTTACCGGGGATCTGGAGGAGGCGGGGGAGGGAGCCATAGAGGGGCTTCTGGAGGATGTGGATTACCTGAAAGTAGGGCATCACGGCTCCAAGGGATCCAGCAGCCAGAACTTTTTGGAGAAACTTAAGCCCGAGACGGCGGTGATCTCTGCCGGGAAGGGGAACCGATACGGACATCCGACGAAGGAGGCGCTGGGGCGGCTTGCGTCGGCGGGCGCGAAGATTTACTCTACGATAGACAGCGGGGCGGTGACGGTCACGGTGGGAGAGGCCGGGTATGAGGTGGAGAAATTCAAGGATGGCTGTGAGTAGTAACACGGCTTCTGAAAAAAACATTTGGAAATTCACTTGACAGAGCCAGTCGGGAAAGATACAATTTTTATATAAATGAGTCGGTTTGTGTCGGATTAAAAGGGTCCGGACATTGGAAAATCAGTAGAAAGGAAAAAAGAGGGATGCATAGGAAACCGAAAGTGAAAAGTATCAATCTGAATATGCAGCAGGAGGGCGGAGCCTTTCGGATTGCCGGTCTTGGTGATCCGTCAAAGGCTGCGTCCCAACTGGATTCCTGGTCCAATGGAAGGGGCAGCTATGTGTATTTTGGAGCCTATCCCCAGGGGGAAGACGGGGAGGGAGAGTATTCGGCAGAGCCGGTGAAATGGCGTGTTCTGGACGCGGATACCACGGATTTTGGAGGAGAGGAGACGGCGGAACATACCATGCTCCTCTGGTCTGACAAGATTCTGGACGGGCAGATTTTCAACGAAAATACGAACAATAGCTACACGGGCAGCAATGTGCAGAGCTGGCTGAACGGCACGGGGGAATATGAGAATAACGGTTTCTGTGACAGGGCATTTTCCAGGGGAGAGCGGCGCGTGCTGGCGGTCAGCCGGAAGTCTGGCACCGGCAGGAGCGAGCAGTCGGAAGATATTCTGAACAGGGGACAATTTATATATAAAGATAACAGTGGTCTTTCTGAGGGCAGGGAGGACAGATGTTTTCTGCTGAGTGCGGAGGAGATGTATCGGGAGGACTATGGATTTTACGGGGAGGTTCACAAGGGTATCCAGGTGCCGGACAAGCCGGGAAACGCTTCCACGCGGCAGAAGGCCACGGAATATGCCAGATCCAAAGGCGTGGGCGGGGTCGCGCCCTATTACAATTATATGGTGCGCTCGGCGGATGCCGGGACGGATTTCTGTGTGGGAATGATGAGTTTTTACGGCGCATGTACGCGAAGCCAGTCCAAACGCGCACTGGGTGTCAGTCCGGCCTGCAATCTGGATCTCTCCCGGGTGCTGTTTACCTCCTCGGTCTCTGCCGGGAAGGCAGATGCCTTTGAAACATTGGGGGAGCAGGAAGAGGAGCGGGAGTGGAGTCTCACGCTTCAGGGAGGGACAGGTTTTTCGGTGACGGTAAATTCTGCGCTGCAGGGAAAGACCGGCAGTTCGTTGGATCTGGAGTTCCATGTGTCCGAACTGGGGACTACGGATCTGGAGGATATACAGTATGACCGGATTTCCGCCATGCTTGTGGCGGAGGATGGGACAGTGGTTTGTTACGGGAAAGTGGGAGAAGTGGATGCCGGAACCGTGCATGTCACCCTTCCGGACACCCTGTCTGAGGGAAGATATTCGCTGAAAATATTTGCCGAGGATGTCAGCGCCGCGGCGGCCGACACAGATTATGCCAGTAATATGGAGGAGTTCCCCGTGGATATTCAGGGCTCCCGAATTGGCGGTATGAAGGGCGGTATCATGAAGGGCCTGAAACGCAGGAAAGAAGCTGCGGCGGACAAGACGGCACCGGAGAAACAGGGGTCTGTGATTCCGAGCCGGGCAGAAATGCCGGGGCCGAAGACGGTGACGAAACCGGCAGCGGTACCGGAGAAGACGGAAGAGCCGGAGAAGCTGGAAGAGCCGGAATCGGAGGTAGCGCCGGAGAAGATGGCGGATCCGGGACGGTCAGTGATGCCAGAGAAACGACAAGAGGATATTCTGACATTGAAAGGCGTGGGAAAAAACGGGAAGATAAAGCTGACCTGGGAGAAGATCCCGGAGGCCGACGCCTATATTATATATGGCGCAAAGGGCGGGAAGCTGCGCCGCCGCCATGAGGTGACAGGGCAGTGCGGCTGTATCCTGTCCAATCTGCGAAAGGGAGTGTGCTACCAGTATAGGGTGATGGCAGTGAAGAGGGAGAACGGAGAGGAGGAAGTGCTGCGCAGCTCGGAGATCGTCCAGGTGAAGACCCGGGGAGGAGGCTGGGATGGCGTGCGAAATGGCATTGCCGGGGCCAGAGAAAAGGGGAAGCGGAAGAAGCCCGGGGGCAGGAGAGCTCGGCGATGATTGCTAACCGGCCGGCTCGCTGTTTAATGAAACAACACTTGTCAATTTTGCAGGCACATATTATAATATATGGGTAGTCTCGGGAAATCATTAGGAGCGGTCAACAATTGTACGAGGTAAGTGAGATGGCAAATGTAGCAATAGATTTATTTTGTGGGATTGGAGGACTTACGAAAGGTCTTTCGTTGTCAGGGATAGATGTCGTCGCTGGTTTCGATGTAGATGAAAGTTGTAGATTTGCGTATGAGAGCAATAATGATGCGGAGTTTATCAATAAGGATATAAACGATATTACACCTGAAGAAATCAATTATTTTTTTCCGGATAATGATGTGAAAATTATTGTCGGCTGTGCACCGTGCCAGCCGTTTTCCAGATATTCACTGAGGTACAGGAAAGAGGGCAGGAAGGATGAAAAATGGAAACTATTGTATTCCTTTTCACGAATAGTGCGGGAATGTTTTCCGGATATAATTTCTATGGAGAATGTGCCCAGTTTAGTAAATGAAAAAGTCTTTGAAGATTTTATTGCTCAGTTAAAACAGCTAGGTTATTATGTGGAATGGGATATCGTTTTTTGTCCAGACTATGGCGTCCCTCAAAAAAGGAAGAGACTGGTGCTGCTCGCATCTAAATTTGGTGACATCCATCTTATCCCACCGTTATATAAAAGGAATGAATACAAAACAGTCAGAATGGCGATCGGTGCTTTGCCGCCGATTGCGGACGGTGAAATCTGTATAAATGATAATCTGCATAGGGCCAGCAGATTATCCAGTATAAATCGCAAACGAATCAGGCAGTCTGTTCAGGGAGGAACATGGAGGGACTGGGATGAAGAATTGAGACTGGATTGCCATAATAAAAAAACAGGGGCTACCTATCCTTCTGTATACGGACGTATGAAATGGGATGAGCCATCGCCAACAATTACAACACAGTTTTATGGCTATGGAAATGGCAGGTTCGGTCATCCGGAACAGGATAGAGCGCTTTCATTAAGGGAAGGTGCAATTTTGCAATCTTTTCCGGATGATTACATATTTACAGATGAAGAACACCTTTCTCAAAAACGGGAATTGGGTATTCATATTGGTAATGCAGTTCCGGTTGAACTGGGACGTGCGATTGGTATAAGTATACAACAGCATTTGGAAAAATACGAGAGGTGAAGGAAATTATGGCAAAGAGAGGAATTGTTGAAAAAATGAAAGAAGATATCGAAAAATCTTCACAGCAGATAGCGGATAAAAAGCAAGACATAAAATATGACACCCGGGATTATGTGATTGGTTATCTGAAACAGATGTTTGAAAATGGTAATCTGTATGTGCCATTGGAATATCAGAGAAATTTTATATGGAATGAGAAGGATAAATGTTTTTTTATTGAATCTGTACTGATGGGCTTACCAATACCATTTATGTTTTTTTCCGATACGCAAGATGGAAGGATTGAAATCGTAGATGGCGCCCAGCGCACACAGACATTAATTGAATTTCTTCAGGGCGATTTGATTCTGAACGGACTGGAAATTTTAACAGAATCGAATGGGTTTACTTTTGAAGAACTGGATCCTGCGGTACAGAGAAAATTTGAGAATACAAATATTAGAGTGGTGTTTCTGGAAGAGGGTACAACAGAAAAAATCAGGCAGGAAATTTTCAAAAGAATTAATATCGGTGGGAGAAGAGCGGTTGCCATGGAGACCAGACGTGGTTCCATTGATGGGAAATTTATGACATTTTTGAGTGAATGTACAAAAAATGAGAAGTTTAATAAGCTGGCGCCGCGCAGCGTACAGACGGAAAAGCGATATGAGGGCATTGAATTGGTTTCCCGGTTTTTTGCCTATCTGGACAACTATGCTGCTGATTTCCCGGGATATTCAGGGAATGTGGCACAATATATTGATCAATATATTGAAAATATGAATACAGTCTGGGAGGAGGAAAACGCCGAAAATGAATACAGGAAAAGATTTCAAAACATGTTAGATTTTGCGGAGAATTTTCTGGGGAGCAGGGGATTTCGAAAAAAGGAAAAATCAAAATCCACACCACGGGCACGTTTTGAAGCATTGGCTGTTGGAATTGCTTTAGCATTACAGGAAAAACCGAATTTAGAAGCCGAAGACAATGCCTGGCTGGAAGAAGAGGAATTTTTGTTAATCACAAAATCGGATGCGGCAAATAATAAGTCAAAATTGAAGAGACGTATTGGATTTGTGAAAAATAAATTAGCAGGTGAATAAATGATTACATTAAAAACCACTTATGAAAACAGAAAAAAAGAAATTAACAATTTTATTGAGTTGATGGGATTTTTAGAGGAAAAAAAGACACGTGCAGAAGAAAAAGAAACCTCATTTGATGATTTCTTTTATGAAGGAAAAACCCAGATCACTCTTTCGTATCAGGAACTGATCAATATACTCAAATCAAATTTGTCATTGATGATATATAATATTATTGAATATACTGTTTCAGGACTTGTTGATTGCATATATGATGAGATACGTGTTCAAAATCTGGCATATATTGATGTGAATGAATCAATCCGAAAGCTGTGGAGAAAGACAATATTAAAAGCAACAAGAGATCCGGGTGCGAACTTTAATACATTTCTGAAGAAGAACGAGGAAATTATTGATAATATTTTATCCCATACAACATTAGATATCCATGCCAGAGAGTCATTACCGGCTGGTAATTTGGATGGTGTTTCAATAAAAGAGACATTTGAGTCTCATGGTATACAGATCAGTACAAGCAGTCCCAATTTCAGACCAGATATTTTGGGAAATATTAAGACAAGCCGAAATAATCTTGCACATGGAGCGGTTTCGTTTGTGGATGCTGTGAGAGATGACAGCATCCAGGATTTTGAAAAATATGCAAGGTTTATTATGTTGTTTCTTGAAGAATTGATTGGAATTGTGGGGGAGTACATACGGCAGGGGTGTTATCGGATATAACAGGGCGCACACCTGCAGTCGGCAAAAATATATCCTCTGGGTACACGTATAATAAAAGCAGGGAAATCCTTCTTCCCTGCTTTTTTACAAGGAGCTAAGAAATTCTTGCAAAAGCATTGATAGAGTGATAAAATTTATTCTGCAAATGCGTAATAAAGGACGCTGTGGGACAACACTCCTGAAGAAAGATCCTGCGCACTACCAGGCAGTTTTTTCTGAATAGTTCCCTACCGTCTGCAAAAAAATATATGGAACCACTTTGTGCTCCGGCATAAAGAAAATCCAATCATAAAAGAGGAGGACAAACAGTCATGAAAACAAAACGTAAAAAACCAATCGCACTCTTATTGATCGGGGCGATGCTGCTTGGCATCCTTTCCCTGACCGGCCATTCGGTGAGCCGGGCCTCCGGGTATGGCATAGGAAATCCCCGCACCACAGACGGCGTCAGTACATGGGACTGCGTCTGGTTTGGCAACTACTGGCAGGAGGATACCAACGGAGACGGGACGGCAGACAAAAACGACAGGAAACAGCCCATCAAGTGGCGGGTACTCTCCGTGGACGGCGATGACGCGTTTCTCGTGGCGGACAAAAACCTGGACTGCCAGCTATACAATGATACATACGTCAGTGTAACCTGGGAGAACTGTACCATGCGCAGCTGGCTGAACGGCTACGGAGTCTCTGCCAATGTCTGTGAAAAGGATTATACGACAGATAGTTTCATGGACAATGCCTTTACCTCCGGGGAACAGTCTGCGATAAGGACGGCAGTTGTGGTGAATGAGGACAATTTTGGAACAGAAGGTGGGAACGATACGCAGGACAAGGTGTATCTGCTGTCCATTGGGGAAGTGACAAATCCGGCATATGGGTTTACGACATCATATGATGAATACGCCAAAAACAGAAGGGCATTGAATACGGATTATGCAAAGTCGCAGGGTGCATGTACAAGTAAATCGACAGGGTACGTAGGAAACGGTTATTGGTGGCTGCGGTCGCCGGGGGACTTTAGTATTCACGCATCCTATGTGTGTGGCAGCGGGTACGTCGATGAGGGTGGTGTCGACGACGCTATTGTCGACGACGCTATTGTCGCTGTGCGGCCGGCTTTGCATTTGAATCTATCATCTACTTCCAGCTGGTCATACGCCGGTACCGTTTCCTCGGATGGGGGAGCGGACGAGCAGGCGACCCCTGCCCCTGCACCGGGGAACGAGGATACGGATGTCGTTGACAAGTCGCAGATATCCATGCGTGTCAGCGAATGTGAATCGTTGAGAGGCCTCAATATAGAGGGGGCAAAGGTGACGGTAGAGGGAATCGGGGAGGCATGGACGGACAGTGAGGGGATGGCTCAGATCCCCAACACCCTATCCGAGCCATCTGCCATGAAAAAGATTCAGGTTACCAAGGATGGATACCGGGATTACATATACTATACCACCGTTCTCTCGCCGGAGACCGTCAGTGAGTTTGAGACAAACCGGTTCGGGGCGTCGATGCGGAAGAAAAAAGAGGGAGATGATACGAACCCGTACATATCCACCGTCATGTACTATCGGAATGAGAGGGCAAAGACCTGTGGACTGCAGAGCTTTGAGAGGTCGGATCAGGTCACGTTCCGGGTCTGCGGCGTCTGGAATGAGAAGAAGCCGGGATATTATTGCATGTACCAGAGCGGCGCGGGGGGCAAGTCCTTTGAGAGTGAAGACGGGATTTTCCGGATCAATATCGGGAAGGACTTTTCCGGCCGGGGAGATATTTATGTAAAGATGGTTGCGGAGGACGGGACGGAGAGTGAACTGGAACAGCTGTATATCCGTATACCGGAGGGAAGTGCGGATGTCAGTGGCGACGGGGGCGTCCCCATACTCAATGAGATTGGGGAATCCGGCTGGCAGACGGACGTTCCCTTTTTGAACAACGATAAACTGTCCTTTGATCTGGGAAACATCAAAACCAGCATAAAGCGGGAGGGCTCGAAGGTCCGGGTCATGCTGGGGACGGAAGCCTCCGGGGACGTCTTTAAGGATGAGGAGTGGGCAGACTGGAAAAAATTCTGCGAGAGCCAGCCGAGGGATCTTTCCCTGTCCCAGTGGAAGAATGTGATCAGTTCGGACAATCTGGACACATCCTGGACCGCAGGGGCACAAATTAAGGCCACCGGCTACGGGTGGCTGGAAAATGATCTGTCGAAGGACAGCAAAACACCGCTGACAGGCGGTATCCAGGTCGTGATCGACATGAGTACCACATTCAAACAGCAGTATGTCGTAGGTGTGGTGCCCGTTTATATGGAACAATCCCTGGGGGTAAACGGGAAACTGGACGCCAGCGTGACGTATGATATCAGTGAGGAGAAATTCGGCGGCAGTACAAAACTTGAGGTGACGCCGTCCTTGAGTGTCGGCGGCGGGGTTGGCGTACTGTATGTGGCAACGGTCGGTGCAGAGGGAACCGCTTCCATGCCGATGGAGATCAATTTTCCGAAAGGCCTGACCAAGGCGGATCTGGTTGGTTCGCTGAGCCTCAAGGCGAGTGTTCTCGGGTTTGATTACAAAAAGGAACTGGTGAAGGCCACATATCCGCTGTACCCTGCAGCGGGAACTAAGTCCGCCCGCACAAAGAGCAGCCGCAGCACGGAGAGAGAAACCGGGACGGAAGCGTTGTATGACATGGATCACTATGCCCTGCCGGAAAAAGAAGGATCCGAGACGAAATGGTACGGGGAGAGCAGTGCGGCGGACAGCCGCATGGCGAGGACATCCGCTGCCGCGAACCGCGCGGAAAAGCTATTGCAGACCGGAACTTCCGAATTGGCCGAGCCGATGCTTGTCCAGGAGGGGGATACCACACTGGCGGTATTTCTGACGGAGGACAGTTCCCGCCCGGTGATCCACCGGACAAAGCTGGTGTATACCCTGTATGACAGGATCAGCGGCGAGTGGAGCAGCCCGGTGGCGGTAGAGGATAACGGAACCGGGGATTTCCAGCCGGATCTCACCGCATCCAATGGGAAAATCGCGGTGTCATGGCTGGACTATGACGAAGAGATCACCGATGATTCGTCCATGAAAGATGCCCTGCAGACCGCCCGGCTCTGCCACGCGGTCTGGAATGAGAGCAAGGGGAAATTTGTGAAAAGCAGGGAGATCCTTTCCTCCACAGGGAATGCTTCTTATAACAGCTCCCGGCTCTGCATCGACAGCCAGGGAGATATCACGGAGGTTGGCTTAAAAAATACAGAGGCAGATATTTTCGGCACAGCCGGAGACAACATTCTCTTTATGACAGGAACATGCGAGGGCGGGACGGTGGAACAGGAATTTAATATTACACAGGGACTGCCGGTATCCTACGATGTGACGGCAGAGGACAGTGTGGTGAAAGCGGCAGTATGCGTCGATACGGATGCTGACCTTACGACGCTGGGAGACAGGGAGATCTATCTGTTTTCTTCGGATGGCGACACAGAGAGGCTGACCGACAACAGCACCTTTGATTCTGCCCCTCAGTACGCAGAATACCGGGGGAACCCTGCGCTGTTCTGGTATACGGAAAATGGGTACCGGCTGCTGGATTCCGCAGGGAAGAAACACACGATCCTACAGGACGAAAGGGCAAACAGTTCAGAAGATTTTACCGTGGTAAACGGTGAAAACGGCGAGACTGCCCTTGTCTGGTTCGGCGTGGATGAGAATGCGGTTTATCAGCTGACCGCCTGTCTGTATGACGGGGATTCCGGCAAGTGGAGTCGTCAGGTGGTATTGTCAGACAGTGAGAAAAACATTTTTCGTGCCAGCGGATATTTTAACGGCAGCGGGGATATGGAGTTCCTTTACCGGAAGGGAAGCACAATCGGGGAAGGTTCCCTCTACGCCCTGCAGGTATCGCAGGCTCCGGACATTCAGATCGTGGATGCGTATATGAAGGATGGCACAGAGATACCGGGAGAAATGACAAAAGTATTTGTGGGTGTGAAGAATACAGGAACCAAAACGGTAGATGCCTGCACAGTTTCCGTAGACGGACAGGATACGGAAGCCCCGACCACGATCCTTCCGGGGGAGAGCGCGCTTCTGGAGGCAGAGTATACGGTGCCGGATTCGGTTTCCCAGGGGGAGATCCCGATTGAAGTCACAGTGGAAAATGATTGCGACACCTCGAACAATACCTTCCGTCTGGCAAACGGGTATACGGATTTTTCTGTGGCTGTGACAGAGGATGAGCAGGAGAATGGAAAACTTGTTCATGTGGCAGTGACAAACAGCGAGGCTGTTCCCGCGGACGCCGTATTGGAGATACGAAAAAATTCACCGGAAGGGGAACTGGTTTCATCCGATGAACTGGGAACGCTGAACCAGGGCGACATTGTGGTGAAAGATTTTGCCTACGCCAGAAATAATTCCGTCTATGAAGCCGGGGCAGATGCCCTGTACTATGTCGTCACATCGGATGTGTCCGAGAAATACAACAGTAATAATTACGGTTATACGGTGTTGAAAGAAGTGGAGTTTGGAAGCCCGGGAGAGGGTGATCCCACTACAGAACCATCTGCCTCCTCGACACCGACACCCACGCCCACGGTGTCACCGACGATGACTTCGACGCCTGCTGTGTCTCCAACCGATTCACCGGCCCCCATCGGGCCTCCGAAGCCGACGGCAGCATCGACCACAAAACCCACATCGAAGCCCACCGCTTCTCCCGCCCCATCCAAGAGGCCGGTGACATCCGGAAGACCGGTAGTTTCCTCAACGGGCTTGCCGGGTGTGACTCCCGGGGCAGCAATCAGTGGGGAAAAACAGCAGGTTGGTGGTACAGACACGGGAAATGCAGTCTCTATCCCCGGAAAACCGGTGATCAAATCCGTGAAAAATATAAAGGGCAGAAAGATAAAGATCAAACTGAAGAAAAAGGTAAAAGGTGCTGCGGGGTATCAGATTCAGTACGCCCGGAACAAGAAATTTACAAAGGCGAAAAAGTCAAAAGATGTGGGGGCATGGAAATCGTCAAAAACCATCGCCGGATTGAAGAAAGGGAAAACGTATTACGTCCGTGTGAGGGCCTATCAGAACCAGGCCGGGAAAAAGGTATACGGAAAATGGAGCAAGGTAAAGAAAGTGAAGATTAAAAGATAGGCCGTGCCGGTTCGGGCATTGTATTAGAAGATTGTCCCATAGACTGAAAAAACAGGTTGACAATGCGTTTGATTTTCGATAGAATAAGAAAAATATATTTCCAGAAAACATAACGCAAATAAAAGAAAGGACGAGACAAATGGGAACAATTATTGGTGACGGCATTACATTTGACGACGTATTATTGGTACCTTCCTATTCGGAGGTTATACCGAACGAGGTTTGTCTTAAGACACATTTGACCACTGACATTGAACTGAATATTCCTATGATGAGCGCAGGTATGGACACGGTGACGGAACATCGTATGGCGATCGCAATAGCGAGGCAGGGCGGCATTGGTATCATACATAAAAATATGTCTATAGAGGCGCAGGCGGAGGAAGTGGACAAGGTCAAGCGATCAGAAAACGGCGTCATCACGGACCCATTTTCTCTCTCCCCGGAGAACACCCTGCAGGATGCGGACAACCTGATGGCGAAGTTCCGTATTTCCGGTGTGCCTATTACAGAAGGAAGAAAACTGGTGGGGATCATCACAAACCGCGATCTGAAATTCGAGACAGATTTCTCCAGGAAGATCAAGGAGTGTATGACATCGGAAGGGCTGATTACGGCGCAGGAGGGCATCACTCTGGAGGAAGCCAAGAAGATACTGGCCCGGGCCAGGAAAGAGAAACTTCCCATTGTGGACAAGGACGGCAATTTAAGCGGTCTGATAACGATAAAGGACATAGAAAAGCAGATCAAGTATCCCAATTCGGCAAAGGACAAGCAGGGCAGGCTTCTCTGCGGAGCCGGTGTGGGTGTGACCGCCAATATTTTGGAGCGGGTGGAGGCCCTGGTGGATTCCAAGGTGGACGTGATCGTGATTGACACTGCCCATGGACACTCCGCCAATGTGCTGAAAGTGGTAAAGATGGTGAGGGATGCCTATCCTGATCTGGGTATCATCGCCGGGAATGTGGCCACGGCAGAGGGGACAAAGGCCTTGATCGAGGCCGGTGTGGACGCAGTGAAAGTGGGGATAGGTCCCGGCAGTATCTGTACCACCCGTGTTGTGGCGGGTATCGGTGTACCCCAGGTGACGGCGATCATGAATGCCTACGAGGCGGCAAAGCCTTACGGTGTTCCCGTGATCGCGGACGGTGGCATCAAGTATTCCGGTGATATGACAAAGGCTTTGGCAGCGGGGGCGAATGTCTGTATGATGGGGAGTATCTTTGCCGGATGTGATGAGAGTCCGGGATCCTTCGAACTCTACCAGGGCAGAAAATACAAAGTGTATCGCGGTATGGGTTCCATTGCGGCCATGGAGAACGGCAGCAAGGACCGCTACTTCCAGTCGGATGCGAAGAAACTGGTGCCGGAGGGCGTGGAAGGCCGCGTGGCTTACAAGGGCACGGTGGAGGACACGGTGTTCCAGCTGATCGGCGGTATCCGGGCCGGGATGGGGTACTGCGGAACGAAAACCATTGAGGAATTAAAAGAAAACGGGAGATTTGTGAAGATCTCCGCGGCCTCTCTGAAGGAGAGCCATCCTCACGATATCCATATTACGAAAGAGGCGCCGAATTACAGTGTGGAGTAAACAGAAAAAAAAGAAAATCAAGCGCTGTGCCCTGATCGTCAGCGGCGCGGCGCTTATCCTGATTCTCTGCCTGGTGATCTTCTCTGTCCGGCGGAGGCGGGAGAAGGCGCAGGAGACAAAAGTCCTCCCGCAGATATCCATTGTACCCAGATTGTTGAAAGAAAACAAATATTCCCGGCCGGGGCTGCCGCTGAAAAAGGTGAAGGGTATCGTGGTACACTACACGGCCAATCCGGGTACGGACGCCATTGACAACCGGAATTATTTTAACAATCTGCCAAAGACAAACAGGGGAAAGGAAAATCCCACATACGCCAGCAGCCACTTTGTCATAGGACTTACCGGGGATATTATCCAGTGTATTCCACTGGAAGAGATGGCCTATGCCAGCAACGACAGAAATTCGGACACGATATCCATTGAGTGCTGTCATCCGGGGAAATCCGGGAAATTTAACAAGGCTACTTACCAGGCGCTGGTGGAGCTGACCACCTACCTCTGTATCCGGTTTGACCTGGAGGCGGAGGATGTGATCCGGCACTACGACGTGACGGGGAAAATCTGTCCCAAATATTTTGTGGAACACGAGGATGCCTGGAATGATTTCAGATTGAAGATCGAGAACAAAATTGAACAGTGGAATCCGTGAACCGGTATGTGCTACAACACCAGGGGAACCGTGGTTTCACTGCTCTCGTAGGAGCGGTAGGTGATTCCTGCCGCTTTCATCATTTTTTTTGCGGCGATGACGGAGGCGGTGTCGGAGTATTTGTCTTCCATGTAGATGATCTCCCGGATCCCCGACTGGATGAGAGCTTTGGTGCATTCATTGCAGGGAAAAAGGGTGGTGTAGATCCTGGAGCCGCTTAAATTTGTCCCCGTGTAGTTCAGCAGGGCGTTCAGCTCGGCGTGGCATACATAGAGATATTTCGTGTCAAGGGGGTTCTCGCCCGTCCGCTCCCAGGGAAATTCATCGTCGGAGCATCCGATGGGCATGCCGTTGTAGCCCACAGATAGGATTTTGTTGTTTGCTCCTACGATGCAGGCGCCCACGCTGGTGTTTGGGTCTTTGCTCCGCTTTGCCGAGAGAAGAGCGATCCCCATAAAATATTGATCCCATGAAAGGTAATCCTGTCGTTTCATGCTGTTATCCTCCTCAATTTGATCGGATGCGCCAGATGGCACACACATAGGAAAAAGAACCACCAGTCCGCGGGTTGGTGATTCTCTGTATCTCTATGACGGGTAGAATTGTAGTTGCAGTACGACTGCCCTCTACATGTTACGCAAGAGCGTTTACGGCTCTGGTCAAGCGGGAAACTTTTCTTGCGGTGGTATTTTTGTGATAAATACCTTTTTTGGTCGCCTTGTCCATCTCGGATACAGCGGCTTTCAATGCAGTCTCTGCGGCTGCTTTGTCCCCGGCAGCGATCGCGGCATCTACTTTTTTGATCGCTGTTCTCACCTTGGAGCGGACAGATTTATTTTTCTCTGCTCTCTTCTGGGAGACAAGGATTCTCTTCTTTGCAGACTTGATATTTGCCAATTCCAGCACCTCCATCGTATTTTTGAATTTAAATTTGAGGAAACCACGTTTCCGGCTGTCTGGCTGAATGGACACGGACATCAGCGCAAACTCACTCAAATATCATAGTATACAATCGGGTTTCTGTCAAGAGAAAAGTTGGCGGGTACATAAAAAAATATAAAAGGGAGATAGTATTTTTACAAACGGGAAAGGGTGGGAGAGTCTATGGCGGAGAAGAGGACAGATCTGGCGCTGGAAGTCCGGGAGAGTTTCCCCGGCAATCATGTGGAAGTACAGGGTGTGGAATTAAAAAAACATACCTGTGAGGAGGCGGAGGCCCGGGTGACGGTGGTAAAGATAAAGGATGATGCCGGAAGCCGGGCCATGGGAAAGCCCAAGGGATCCTATATCACCATTGAGTCGGAGATGCTGAAGGATCTGTACGGAGACCGGGAACCCCTGATCCTGTGTATCTGTGAGCAGCTGGAAAAAATGATCGAGGGACTGAGACAGAAGTCCGTGCTGATCGTGGGTCTGGGAAACCGGGAGGTGACTTCGGATTCCCTGGGGCCGAAGATGACTGACCACCTCTTTGTCACACGCCATCTGGAGAGGGAGATGGGCGAGGAATTTATGCAGGAAAACCAGTTTGGCTGTGTCAGCGCCATCGCGCCGGGCGTCATGGCGCAGACGGGCATGGAGACAGGAGAGATACTGCAGGGGCTTGTGAAGAAGACGAAACCGGATCTGGTGATCGCAGTGGACGCGCTGGCGGCCAGGAGTGTAAAGCGGCTGTGTACGACAGTGCAGATCACCAACACGGGTATCGCGCCGGGAGCAGGCGTGGGCAATCGGAGACAGGAGCTGTCGAAAAAGAGCCTGGGTGTCCCGGTGGTGGCCATCGGAGTCCCCACAGTGGTGGACGCCGCCACCATCATCAGCGACCATCTGGAGCATGTACTGGAGAAACAGGGTTACACGGAGAAAGAGATCGAGAGTTTCATCTGCGAGATGGTGTCGTCCGACACGGAAAATGTCATGGTGACGCCGAAAAACATCGATGAATCTGTGAATCAGCTGAGCCGGGATCTGGCGGACGTGCTGAACCATTGCTTTCAAAAACGGGGATAAAATTTCCGGGATTCTCATATACATGGTGATACCAGGGTGAAAATACCCGCGGAGAGCAAAGGAGACATCAGATGCGAACAGGAATACAAAAACTATTATACGGTCTTGGTCTGGCAGCCTTTGCCGGGACTTTTTTTGTGAGCAATGAAATTCCATCCTATCCCACTGTCGGTGAGGCGGGGAAGTATCTGCTGCGGGATTCCGGAGTTCTCTGTGAAGATGGACAAGACGGGATCTCCATGGTGGCGGAGCTGCTGGGAGGACAGATATATTTTCAGGAGGAATCCGGAGGAGAAGATAAAATCTGGGAGGAGAACCAGCTGGACCGGGAGAGTGACGAGGCTGTGGCCTCGGGGGACGAGAGAGTGCTGGGAGATGTTTACAACCGGGATGAGGGCAGCGCGCAGGCCGTGGCGGGAACTGTGGCAGGCACCGGCACCGTGACCGGGACGGTGAAACAAAATGTGTATGTGGAGAAACTTAAGAGCACACTGGACACGAAATATCTGTGGCAGAAATTCTATATTATCGATTCCACCACATCGGTGACAAAGGATCTGTTTGATGTGAAAACCCTGCTGGGAATGGATATGAAAATGCCTGTCAAGAAGGGGAAAAAACAGATTCTGATCTATCATACCCACGGCGCCTCAGAGAGCTTTAAGGACAGCGGGAACAGGGTGGAGGACTCGGTGGTGGGAGTGGGAACGGAGCTGGCGAAAGAGCTGGAGAAGAGAGGTTACGGGGTGATCCACGACAGCAGCCGGTACGACCTGATCAACGGGAAGCTGGACCGGAGCCTGGCCTACAACAAATCCCTGGAGGGGATACAAAAGATACGGGAGAAAGAGAAGGATATTGAGGTGTTGATCGATCTTCACCGGGATTCCGTGGGGGCGGGGAAGCATACATACACAATGATCAACGGGAAAAAGACGGCCATCGTCATGTTTTTTAACGGGATGAGCCGCACAAAAAACGGGCCCATCCCCTATCTGCAAAACCCCAATCTGCAGGGGAACCTGGCCTTCAGCCTGCAGCTGAAATGCAAGGCGATGGAGTGCTACGACGGGTTTACCAAGCCGATTTATCTGAAAGGCTATCGCTATAATCTGCATTTGGAGGAGAAATCTCTGCTGATTGAATTGGGAAATGAAAATAACACGGTGGCGGAAGCAAAAAATGCCGCAGCTCCGCTGGCCGATACGATCTATAAGGTTTTGTCAGGTAAAAACTGAGATTCCTATGGAGAGTGTTTATTTGGCCTTGTACTGTTCGTTCCCTTTGACGAAAATGTGGGCGGTATTACATAGATTGTTGAATTGCTCCGGTGAGAGCCGGTGACAATATTCAAAAAGTCTCAGAAAATCATATTCAATGGTGGCGGCAAAGAGGTTTGGCACTTCTTTTTCTGCTTCCTTGCTCAGAATGCTGAAAGGGACACCCAGTCCGCCGGCGATCCGGGAGAGGGTGGACAGACGGGGGTCGGTCTCCCCGCGCTCGATTTTCCCGATCGTGTTTTTGTCGCATTCCGTCACCTCGCTCAACCCCTCCTGACTCAGCCCTGCAATACAGCGGTATTTCCGGATGGACACACCGAACTGATAGATGAATTTTTCCCTTTCCATGTATACCGCCTCCTGAATTTTTTCTGTTTTTATTTTAAGAGAACGAAAAAATAAGGCAACATACTATAAGAGTTTCCTAAACAATTTACTTAACTATTATAATGGTTTGTTCTGGAGGAAACGGAAATTTTTTTTGGCATGGAAGGTCAGGAAATGCCGAGGATTGGCGTTTTTCGCTGAAAAAAGTCGCCATACGGACTTTATTTTTGGGGGGAAAATTGGTAAAATACAGGTATACAGATGAGAAGGGAGGCAGTCGATGATTTACGTGGAAAATGAGATGATAGGAAAGAGGCTTCGCCAGTTTCGGATCCAAAGGGAAATGGATTTCATGGAGATGGCGGAGGTGCTGGGGATCAGTGAGGGACATTACCGCAAGATCGAGCGGGGTGTGTACGGGCTGGATGTGCGGAAAGTTATGATATTGTATGAGAAACTGAATCTGGATCCCCTGTATCTTCTGACGGGCAGACAGGAGGCGGAGAGGGGCCGGGACGGCGTGGGACAGGCGGAACGCAATCTGCGGGTCTGTGAATTGCTGGATTACTGCAAGCGTCAGCTGGGGGATTCGCCGGATGACGGGACGGAGGAATAGTGTTGGCAGACGTGCTGGTGTTTCGGGGCAGAGAGACGGCGGGGGGCGGATCTGGCGGGCGGGCGTTCACGCTGGTATCCGATGTCACCGCCGGTGCCAGGCAGCTGCTGGAGGGGAGCTACCGCATGGTTTTTATCGACCTGGAAGGGGCGGAGGAGCTGGGGATGGAGTTCGCCTATCTGGTGCGCGGCCTGCCCCGTTATCACCTGACGCCGATCCTTTTCTTTGCCGCCGATCTGCGGTATGAGCAGCTGGCGTTTCGCGACATTCACGGTTACGATTATATGGTGAAGCCCATCGGCCGGGGCGAGCTGATCCAGATCATGTATCTCTATCTGATGTGCCTGCCCTGGGAGAAGAGGGAAGAACCTCTGCGCTTCCGGATTCACGGGACTACCCATCTGGTCTGGGAGGATTCCATCGTGTATGTGGAGATATTGAACCGGAATGCTGTGGTACACACCGTGGACGAGGATCTGGAGGTGCCCTACATGAAACTGGAGGACTGTTTCTGCAGAGGGAAGAGCCGTCTGGTCCAGTGCCATCGTTCTATCCTGGTAAACCCTGATTTTGTCCGCCGGATTGACTATATCGAAAAGCAGATCATCCTGGAGGGCGGTTACGGAAAACTGAATATCGGGCGCAAGTATCTGAGAGAGATCCGGGATGCATTTGACGATTGAGGTAAGGAAGGCTATACTATAGAAAGTACAACGTCGGAGAATGAAGGTGAGTGAGGATGAAGGAACTCTTTTTGATACGCCACGGGAGACAGTGCAGCAAGCTCTGTAACGTGGATGTGGAGCTGTCGGAGGAGGGGCGGCGGCAGGCTTTCCTGCTGGGCAGGCGGCTGCGAAGCTACGGACTGGAAAAACTGTATGCCTCAGAGTTGATACGGGCGCGGGAGACGGCGGAGATCGTGAATCGGGAGCTGGGACTCCCCCTGGAGATACTGCCGGATATAGAGGAGATACATTTCGGCGGCTTTACGGGAAAGACCGATGAGGAGATCAGGACAGTCTATGCGGACTACTGGGCGGAGCGCGCACTCCACCGGGAGGACATGCACTATCCGGAGGGAGGAGAGTGCGGGAGAGATGTGGCAGAGAGAGTCATGCCGCAGATCCGGAGGCTGTGCCGGGAGAAGGAGAACAGGGTGGGGATCGTCACCCACGGCGGCGTGATCCGCAGCCTCTGCGCGGAGATTCTGAGGACAGGACAGGAGAACAAGCTGAAATTTACCGTGAACATGGAGAATACCAGCCTGACACAGATCCTGTACGATGAAGAGAGAGACCTGTTCTTTCTGGAACGGCTGAATGATTTCGCCCATCTGGAGGGTGAGCCGGCACTGTTGAGAAGTGCGTGGAGAAAGTGAGGAGATACCTATGGAATTCAGAGAATTTCTTGCATCGGGTTTTGTGATGCTGGACGGCGCCACCGGCTCCAACCTGCAGGCCTCCGGCATGAAAAGCGGAGACTGCCCGGAGGAGTGGATCACAAAACATCCGGATATTTTTATTGATTTACAGAAAAAATATATTGAGGCGGGGTCGGATGTCCTGTACACGCCCACCTTCACCTGCAACCGGATAAAATTGTCGGAGTACGGTCTGGAGGGCAGGCAGGCAGAGCTGACGGCGGAGCTGGCGGGGCTGACCAGGAAAGCCATAGAAGAGAGTGGAGCAGAAAGGAAAATCTATATAGCCGGTGATATCTCCATGACGGGACAGCAGCTGGAACCCGTAGGACAGCTTCCCTTTGAGGAACTGGTGGATGTGTACAGGGAAGAGGTGGAGTTCCTTTTGAAGGCGGGGGTGGATCTCTTTGCCGTGGAGACCATGATGAGTCTGCAGGAATGCCGTGCTGCGGTCCTGGCGGTGAAAGAGAGCTGCGATCTGCCGGTCATGGTGACTCTGACCTATCAGACGGATGGACGGACGCTCTACGGGACCAGCCCGGAGACGGCGCTGATCGTACTGCAGGCCATGGGGGTGGACGCCGTGGGGGTGAACTGCTCCACGGGGCCGGACAAGATGGTTCCGATCCTGGAATCCATGCGGGAGTATGCCTCCGTGCCGCTGGTGGTGAAACCCAATGCGGGACTTCCGGTGCTGGCAGACGGGGTCACAAAGTACGACATGGGCCCGGACGATTTTGCGGAGGCAATGATGCCGCTGGTGAGAGCGGGGGCTACGGTTCTCGGCGGCTGCTGCGGAACCACGCCGGAACACATACGGAAGCTGAGAGAGAGGCTGGAGCAGCTGCAGCTGCGCCCGGCCGGGAGGGAGAGGCGGAGAGTGCGCGCCCTCACCACGGAGCGGAATGTGACTCCCATCTCACTGGACGGCCGCTTTATGATCGTGGGCGAGCGGATCAACCCCACCGGAAAGAAAGCGCTGCAGGCGGAGCTGAGGGAGGGGAGACTGGATATGGTCCTCTCCATGGCGGAGGAACAGGTGGCCCGCGGAGCAAAGATCCTGGATGTCAATATGGGTATGAACGGCATTGACGAGGACGCCATGATGCAGCGGACCGTGAAGGAACTGACCATGGCGGTGGATGTGCCCCTTTGCATTGATTCCAGTTACACTGAGGTGGTGGAGCACGCGCTGCGCATTTATCCCGGCAGGGCACTGATCAACTCGATCTCTTTGGAGAGAGAAAAGATAGATAAACTGATCCCTGTGGCAAAAAAATACGGCGCCATGTTTATTCTCCTTCCCCTGTCGGACAAGGGGCTGCCGGGAGATCTGGAGGAAAAGAAGGTTATTATCCACAAGATACTGGAGGCTGCGAAGCGGCAGGGATTGTGTGAGGAGGATATTGTGGCGGACGGTCTGGTGGGGACCATCGGCGCCAATAAAAACGCAGCACTGGAAGTGCTGGAGACGATACGCTACTGCCGGGAGGAACTTCATCTGGCCACGGTATGCGGATTGTCCAACATCTCCTTCGGATTGCCGGAGAGGGTTTTCGTCAACACGGCCTTCCTCACCATGGCTGTGGCCCGGGGGCTCACCATGGCCATTGCAAACCCCTCTCAGACGCTTCTGACAAACGCCGCCCTGGCGGCGGATCTTCTCCTGAACAAAGAAGAGGCGGATCTGCGCTATATCCAGGGGGTCAGCCCGGCCACTGTCACCCAGACTTCGGTTCAGAAAACAGACACGGAGATGGAGGGGCATCCCCTGTATATTGCCGTGGTCAAGGGGAAGAAAAACCAGGTGCTGGAATTGGTGGAGGAGGAATTGAAATGCGGTGCGGGGCCGGGGGATATCATTGATAAACATCTCATTCCGGGGATCAATTTTGTGGGAGAGTTGTTTGAGCAGAAAAAATATTTTCTCCCCCAGCTGATCGCCAGCGCGGAGACGATGGAGAGGGCCATCGGACGGTTGGAACCGCTCCTGGAGAGAGAGAGAAAGGGCGGGAAGCTGGCTACCGTCGTCATGGCCACCGTGAAGGGTGATATCCACGATATCGGGAAAAACCTGGTGGTTATGATGTTGAAAAACTATGGGTATAATGTGATCGACATGGGCAAGGACGTGGAGGCCCAGGATATCCTGGACAGGGCCAGGGAGACCGGGGCGGAGATCATCGGGCTCTCCGCGCTTATGACTACTACCATGATGGAGATGAAGCGGGTGGTGGAACTGGCGAGAGAGCAGCATGTCCTTGCGAAGATCATAGTGGGCGGAGCTGTGGTGACAGAGAGTTTTGCGGAAGAGATCGGCGCGGACGGCTATTCGGCCGACGCCAGGGAGGCAGTGAAGCTGGTGAACCGCCTGTGCGGAGGATGAGAGGTTGAGAGATATGGGTTTGGTGGATATGGTGATCCCGGTGTATCGTCCGGATGAGAAGCTGGAGAGGCTGATTGAAAAGATAAACGAGCAGACGCGGAAACCGGACCGGGTGTATTTTATGCAGACTCTCACCGGCGGGGAGGAGGACGAGAGGGTCCGGTGCATACTGGAACGGTGTCAGGGAAGCGTGGTCACTCCGGTGAACAAGAAGGATTTCGACCACGGCGGCACCAGGAATCAGGGGGCGGCTCTGGGAGAGTCCCGGTTCATCCTGTTTATGACCCAGGATGCGGTGCCGGAGGATGCGCATCTGATAGAGAATCTGCTGGCTGCTGTCAGGCCGGATCCGGTGGCGGCCGCCTACGGCCGTCAGCTGCCCGGTGACGAGGTGGGGCCCATCGAGAGGTTTACAAGACAGTTTAACTACCCGGCCGGAGACGGCCGCAAGTCGAAGAGGGATCTGGACAGGCTGGGGATCAAGACCTACTTCTGCTCCAATGTCTGTGCCATCTACCGCCGGGAGGTGTACGAGGAGATGGGAGGGTTTGTGCAGCCTACGATCTTCAATGAGGATATGATCATGGCGGCCAGAATGATACAGGCGGGGTATGAGATCGCCTACGCGGCGTCGGCCCGGGTGATCCACGCCCACAGGTACACCTATCGGCAGCAGTTCAGGAGAAATTTTGACCTGGCGGTATCCCAGAGACAGTACCGGGAGATCTTTGAGGGCGTGCGGTCGGAGTCCGAGGGGATCCGGCTGGTGAAGGACACGGCCGGACATCTGTTGTCCACGGGGAAATGGTATCTTCTTCCGGATCTGGTCTTTCAGAGCGGGTTCAAGTTCATGGGATACCGTCTCGGGAAAAAATATGAGAAACTGCCCCGGCGCCTGGTGCTCTGGTGTACGATGAACCGGGCATTCTGGCAGCAGTCGTAGAAGGAACGGGGGGAAGAAAATGGCATTGGTCCATATTGTGCTGGCGGCCTGCAACGGGGAGAGGTATCTGAGGGAACAGCTGGATTCCCTTCTCGCCCAGACCTGCCGGGATTTCCTTGTGGAGGTCTGTGATGACGGCTCCACGGACTCCACAAGGGATATCGTGAGGGAATACCGGAGCCGGGATGTCCGGATCTCTCTCCATGTCAACAAAATAAATCAGGGATATGTCCGGAATTTCCTGGAGGGGGTAAAACGCAGCCGCTCTCCCTATATCATGCTGTGCGATCAGGATGACATATGGGATCCGGACAAGATCGAGAGGACATTGTCCGCCATGAGGGCCCGGGAGAGGCAGGCCGGGGAAAGACCGGTGCTGGTTTTCACCGACGCCATGAATTTTGACAGCGATACCGGGGAAAATATGGGGAGATTTCACGAAAATAGTCATTTGGATACGAAAAAGGTTGACACAGCCCATCTTTTCATGGAAAATAAGTGTATTGGCTGTACTGTTATGTGCAACCGGCGGATTCTCGGGTATCTGGAGGAACTGCCGGAGGGGATACGGGTACACGACTGGTGGCTGGCTCTGATATGCAGCCATTTCGGAGAGATCGTGTATCTGGATGAGCCCACGCTCCGGTACCGCCAGCACGGAGCCAATGTGATAGGGGGAGGTTCCTTTCGGGATTATGTGAAGAAAAGGCTTGGGGCGGTCCACGACCAGAGGAGAGCCCTGCGCGATACCTATCATCAGGCAGAGGTTTTTCTCTCTGTGTTTCGGCGGGAGATGACAGAAGAACAGATCTTGCTGGCTGAGAGATTTGCCGGGCTGGGAAGACAGAACTGGTTTGGCAGACGGGTGACGGCATGTCGTTCTGGATTTTTGAAGAGCGGTATCACCCGGAATCTCGGATTGCTTCTGCTAATGTAGTAAACGGAAAATGATCACTGAGGGAGGAAAATATGGCTAAGAAAAAGAAAAAGAGCAAAGGGAAGATCGTGGCGAGGATATTTCTGATCCTGGGTCTGCTTCTGTCGGTCTCTGCCGGAAGCATGGCGGCCACTGTGGTACACAAGAGTAACGGAATGATAGATCTGATGAATTTTGATTCGAATAATTCCCTGGCCAGCATGGATCTGTCGAAGTATGAGCTGGACAAGGATACGGATGTAGTCAACATCCTTCTGGTGGGTGCGGACAAAAATAACGACGAGCAGGACGAGGATGTGGAGAGACGGTCGGATTCCATGATGATCGCCACGCTGGACGTGAAACACAACAAGCTGAAAGTCACTTCCCTGATGAGGGATATGTATGTGGAGATCCCGGAGCACGGGAGCAATAAGTTAAACGCCGCCTTCTCCTATGGCGGGATCGAACTGTTGTATGAGACGATCGCCAAAAATTTCGGCATCAGCGTGGACGGGTACGCGATAGTGAACTTTGACGCCTTTGTCAATGTCATCGATGAGATCGGCGGCATAGAGGTGGATCTGACGGAGTCGGAGGCGGCCAATCTCCGCTCCACAAACTATATCAAGCGCAGGAAATACCGCGCCGTGAAGGTTGGCAAGCAGAATTTCAACGGTTACCAGGCTCTGGGATACTGCCGTATCCGGCACGGGAAAAAACAGCCGGACGGAACGACCCCGGCCGTGTACTCCAAGAGCGGGAAGGCGGACGACTACGGGCGTACCGAGCGGCAGCGCCTGACGCTGGAGGCTATTCTCAAGAAAGTGAAGAGCCTGTCCGTCAGTGAGTGGATGGATCTTGTGGAGGTGGTGCTTCCCAATGTCACGACGGATCTGTCCAAGAAGGATATCTACACCTATATGATGACGGTGATCAAGATGGGTACCACAGAGCTGCATCAGTTCAGTCTTCCCATCGAGGGGGGCTATACCAGCCAGTATATCAACGGCCAGGCCTGCCTTGTTCCGGATCTTCCGGCGAATAAATCGGCGCTGAAGAAATTCATATACAAGAGTTGACAAGAATGTGTGATGTTGTTAAAATGAATAATGGTTTATAAACGGTGAAGGGGGTATGGACTGGTGAGTAAGGTGGTTCTATCCATATTAGTGAATAATACTTCAGGTGTTCTCAGCCGTGTGGCCGGACTTTTCAGCCGCCGCGGTTACAATATTGACAGTCTCACCGTGGGTGAGACGGAGAATCCGGCGTTCTCCCGCATGACGGTATCGGTCACTGGGGACGGCATCATTCTGGAGCAGATTGAGAAGCAGGTCAATAAGCTGGAGGATGTGAAGTCGGTCAAGCAGCTGACAGGAGAGGCATCCGTCTGCAGAGAGCTGATCCTGGTGAAGGTGGAGGCCGGACGGGACGCAAGGCCTTCCATCAATGCGATCGTGGAAATCTTTCGCGCCAAGATCGTGGATGTGGCGGATAATTCTATGATGATAGAGTTGACGGGAAATCAGGCGAAGCTGGATGCTTTCATCAAGCTGATCGAGGGATATGAGATCAAGGAGCTGGTCCGCACAGGTATCTCCGGCCTGGCCAGGGGATTCTACGATGAGGCACAGGCGGCAGAGGTCCGCTGAAATTATGAAAACCATCCTGCGGTTTGTCCGCAGGGGCTTTAATACAAATTGTTTAGGAGGCTGTAAAAATGGCAGATGCAAAGATTTATTATGAGAGTGACTGCAATTTATCCGCGCTGGATGGAAAGACCATCGCGGTGATCGGATACGGCAGTCAGGGACATGCTCATGCGCTGAACGCAAAAGAGTCCGGATGTAATGTGATCATCGGACTTTACGAGGGTTCCAAGTCATGGAAAAGAGCAGAAGAGCAGGGCTTCAAGGTATATACGGCAGCAGAGGCGGCTAAGAGGGCAGATATCATTATGATCCTGATCAATGATGAACTGCAGGCCAATATGTACAAAGAGTCCATTGCTCCGAATCTGGAGCCGGGCAATATGCTGATGTTCGCCCACGGATTTAACATTCATTTCAATCAGATCGTTCCTCCGAAGGATGTGGACGTCACCATGATCGCTCCCAAGGGGCCGGGGCATACGGTCCGCAGCGAGTATCTGGCAGGGAAAGGTGTTCCGTGCCTGATCGCAGTACATCAGGATGCCACAGGGAAAGCGCAGGAGATAGCACTGGCCTACGCCCTGGCGATCGGCGGCGCGAGAGCCGGTGTGCTGGAGACGACCTTCCGGACAGAGACGGAGACAGATCTCTTCGGCGAGCAGGCAGTGCTTTGCGGCGGCGTCTGCGCTCTGATGCAGGCCGGTTTCGAGACGCTGTGTGAGGCGGGTTACGATCCGAGAAATGCTTATTTTGAGTGTATCCATGAGATGAAGCTGATCGTGGATCTGATTTATCAGAGCGGATTTGCCGGCATGAGATATTCTATCTCCAATACGGCGGAGTACGGCGATTATGTGACAGGCCCGAAGCTCATCACCGAGGAGACCAAGAAGACGATGAAGAAGATCCTCTCCGATATCCAGGATGGTTCTTTTGCCAAGGAGTTCCTGCTTGACATGTCACCGGCGGGCGGCCAGGCACACTTCAAGGCCATGAGAAAACGGGCCTCGGAGCATCCGGCGGAGATCGTGGGAGAAGATATCCGCAAACTTTACAGTTGGAACGGTGAAGATAAACTGATCAATAACTAATCAATCAATGTCCAGTTGACGAAGAACATATACCGGGGGACTGCTTTGATGGTAGTCCCCTTTTTCTAAGGCTAAGGAGTTAAAATGATTCGATTGATTGTGTCCGATGTGGACGGAACCCTGGTGGGGGACGGACAGGGGGAGGGCTCCCTGAACCCCGAATACTACAGAGTGATCCACGGTCTGGTCGAGAGGGGGATCCGCTTTGCGGCCTGCAGTGGCAGACAGCGGCTCAGCATCGCCAAGCTGTTCCGGCCCATTGAGGATGAGATCTGCTATGCATGTGACGGGGGCAGCATTGTGTACGACAGAGACAAGCTGCTCTGTGTCAGGGCCATGGACAGGAACCTGGTCAACGAAATCATCCGGGATATCGAGAAGATCCCGGCCTGCGATGTCATGGTCTGCGGGACAGAGTGTGCATACTGCCGCAGCGAGGACAGCGAGCTGTACCGCTGGATGACCAGCGGATACGGCTACGATATCCGGGCGGTGGGGGATCTGACACGGAATGTTAAGGATGACATTGTGAAGGTTTCCGCCTATCACCACAACAGGGTGGAGGAGCTTACCGATCCCTGGTTTCGGCCGAAGTGGGAGGACAAGGTGAAAATGACTCTGGCGGGTATCCAATGGCTGGACTGCGTGCCGAAGGATGCGGGGAAGGCCGGTGCAGTCGACTTCATCCAGGACTATTTTCATATTCAGCCCTCAGAGACTATTGTGTTTGGCGATAATCAAAATGATATGGAAATGTTTTCTCTGGCGGGGAAGAGTTACGCTGTTTCAAATGCCCGGGAGGAGGTGAAACAGGCGGCGACATGTGTATGTGAAGAATATTTGAAAGATGGTGTACTAAAAGTCTTGAAAAATATGTAAAACTGTGTTATCATGTTAGAACATCTGTTAACAAATGCAAAAAGTTTATTTTTTTGTTCTAAATTGGATAGTGTTTTCATATATATATTTATGTATAGAAAAAGTCTGCTAATTAGACAAATAAACGAAGGGGGTCATAAAAAATGACGGATAAGATTTTAGGAAACAATCAAGTAAACATCTATGGTGAGGTGGTAACTGAATTTACGTTTAGTCATGAAGTGTATGGTGAGGGATTCTATATGGTGCATCTCTCAGTGAAACGGCTGAGCAAAGTGTTTGACACGATACCGCTCATGGTTTCAGAACGTTTGATTGACGTGACGAAGGACTACAGAGGCTGCTTTATGGAGGCCAGCGGTCAGTTCCGCTCTTACAACCGGCACGAAGAGAACCGAAATCGGCTTGTGCTCTCAGTGTTTGTGAGGGATCTCCACATAGATGAGACAGAACAGGAGAGCGATAAGCCGAACTATATTTTTTTGGATGGGTATCTTTGTAAACCGCCTGTGTATCGAAAGACTCCGCTGGGAAGAGAGATCGCGGATCTTTTGATGGCAGTGAACCGCCCTTACGGCAAGTCGGATTACATACCTTGTATCTGTTGGGGCAGAAATGCCAGATATGCCGACGGATTTGAGGTGGGTGAGCATGTCCAGTTATGGGGCAGGATCCAGAGCCGTGAATACCAGAAGCAGATTGCTGAGGACGAGTACGAGACGAGAGTGGCGTATGAGATCTCCGTCAGCAAACTGGAGAGAGTGGAGGAAAGCGGTGAAGTGACGGCTGCTTCGGAGATCTCAGAGGAGTCTTCCGCGGCAGAGTCGGATGAGAATTTTGAAGATATTTGAAAAAATATAAAAATGTGATATAATGTCCTCAGTGCGAAGCAGTGGGGACATTATATATTTGGTGCTGATCCGGGCTGCTCGTTACAGAAGAAAGGAAAGAATGAGATGGGCACAAGGATGATACAGGCGTTTTACGGGCAGGGGAAAGGGAAGACATCAGCGGCCATCGGCCAGGCTCTCAGAGAGGCCGGGGACGGGCAGCATATTACCATAATACAGTTTTTAAAGGGTAAGGTGACGAACGAGTTCCAGGTGCTGGAGAAACTGGAGCCGGATGTACAGATTTTTCGCTTTGATCAGTCCAGGGAGAACTATAACGATCTCCCCATCTCCGCCAAGGAGACGGAGCGCCAGAATATACGGAACGGTTTCAATTTCGCCAAAAAGGTGATCGAGACAGGCGAGAGCGATGTGATCATTCTGGATGAACTGCTCGGCCTGATCGACCTGGGGATCATAGAGGACCGCGATGTGATCGAGCTTCTGCAGATCAGGGGAGACTATCAAAAGATGCTGATCACCGGGAATACTCTCGATGAATCCCTGATTCCGTATATTGATGTGATATGTGAAATCAAACTGCGAAAAGATAACTCTTGACCTTTGGGTGTAAGAGTGTTATCCTTAAACATGCAGGTAGAGGCGCGGACTTTATCAGTAGGCTGTCAGACGTGTCAGGCACGGGGGAAGACAGCGGAAAGGAAAGTCTGCCGAAGAGAGAGGGATCCTGCAGTTTCTCTCTCTGGGCATATGGTGAAGAACCATATGACTGTCATCGGACTGATGGAGTGCTACTCATTGGATTTGGATTGAGAAGAGGAGTAGGCACATAGCCGACTCCTCTTTTGCTGTTGTACCAGGAGGGACCCGGCGGGGCCGGGAGGATACCTTTGATGTAAGGAGGGAAAGATATGTCATTGTTTACAGGAGCTGGTGTGGCGTTGATTACACCTATGAAGAAAGACGGAAGCGTAAATTACGACAAACTGGAAGAGATTCTGGAATTTCAGATTGAGAACGGCACGGACGCCATCATCATCTGCGGGACCACGGGTGAGGCGTCCACGCTGACCAACGAGGAACATCTGGAATGTATCCGCTATGCCTGCCAGGTCACAAAGAAGAGGATTCCCGTGGTAGCGGGAACCGGTTCGAACTGCACGGAATCGGCTGCGTACCTGTCGGAGGAGGCGGAAAAGAGAGGGGCGGACGGCCTTCTTCTCGTGACGCCCTACTACAACAAGGCCACACAGAACGGATTAAAGAAGCATTTTCTGACTGTGGCGGACAGGGTGAAGATACCGATCATCCTCTACAACATCCCCGGCCGCACAGGGACGAAGATGACCCCGCAGACCGTGGTGGAACTCTGCCGGGACTGTTCGAATATTATAGGAGTGAAAGACGCCACGGGAGACATCTCTGAGGTGGCGGATGTGATGTATCTGTCCGGGGGAAAGATCGATCTTTATTCCGGGAATGACGATCAGATTGTCCCGGTACTCTCCCTCGGGGGAAAGGGTGTGATCTCCGTGCTGTCCAACATTCTGCCGCGGGAGACCCACGATATCGTGGAATCCTACTTCCGGGGAGATGTGAAGGCGAGCCGGGAGCAGCAGTTGAAGTACATTCCGCTGATCCGGGCTCTGTTCTGTGAGGTGAATCCCATCCCGATCAAGATGGCCATGAACCTTATGGGGATGGATGTGGGAGGCCTGCGGCTGCCTCTCACCGAGATGGAGAAGACAAATGCGGAGCGGCTGGCCTCTGCCATGAAAGAGGCGGGACTGCTTTCGTAAACCAGACAGACAGGGAGGATAAAGATGACAAAGATAATTATGAGCGGCTGCTGTGGAGCCATGGGAAAAATGATAAGCGGGATTGTGGAGGAGGACCCGGATGCGGAGATCGTGGCGGGCATTGATCTGGTGGACACGGGATGCGCGTATCCGGTGTTTTCCGCTATCGGGGAGTGTGACGTTGAGGCGGATGTCATCATCGACTTTTCCACCCCGAAGATTTTGACGGAGCTCCTGCAATACAGCCAGGAGAAACAGGTGCCGGTGGTACTCTGTACCACCGGGTACTCCGAGGAGCAGATGGCAGAGGTGGAGAACGCATCAGAGAAGACGGCGGTACTCCGCTCCGCCAATATGTCTCTGGGAATCAACACATTGATGAAATTGTTACAGGATGCGGCGCGGGTGTTTGCCGCGGAGGGTTTTGATGTGGAGATCGTGGAGAAACACCACAACCGGAAGCTGGATGCCCCCTCCGGTACGGCCCTCGCCCTGGCGGACTCTGTGAATGAGGCCATGGGAAACCAGTATGAGTATGTGTTTGACCGCTCTCAGAGAAGAGAGAAGCGGGACAAAAAGGAATTGGGGATCTCGGCGGTGCGCGCGGGGACGATCGTGGGAGAACACGAGGTGATCTTTGCGGGGACCGATGAGATCATTACCTTTACCCACACCGCCTACAGCAAGGCAGTGTTTGGAAAAGGCGCCGTGGCGGCTGCGAAATTTCTGAAAGGAAAGGCGGCCGGACGGTATGAGATGGCCGATGTGATCGCGGCACAGTAAAAGAAAAGGAAACGGGAGGAAAATATGGATCCAATCTGTTTGAGCGACGTGGCGGCTGCCGTGTCGGGCACCCTGGCCTGGGGAGATCCGGGGGACAGAGTGACGAATGTGGTGATCGATTCCCGGGAGGCGGGGGAGGGTTCGCTCTTTGTACCGCTGATCGGGGAGCGGGTGGACGCCCACCGGTTTATTCCGCAGGTGCTGGATGCAGGGGCTGCCTGTGTGTTTTCTTCAGATAAAGGTGTAAAAGGACAGAAGGGGGCCTGCATCCTGGTGGAGGACACCCACATGGCCCTGCAGAGACTGGCGGCATGGTACCGGAGCCGATTTGATATACCGGTGGTGGGTATCACCGGCAGTGTGGGGAAGACAACCACAAAGGAAATGATCGGCGCTGTGCTGGAGCGGAAATACCGCACGGTGAAGACCCGGAAAAACCTGAACAGCCAGATCGGCCTGCCGTTAATGATGTTTGAACTGGAACCGGATACGGAGATCGCCGTGTTTGAGATGGGGATCAGTCTGCCGGGGGAGATGGACCGGCTGGCGGAGATTGCCAGACCCACGGTGGCGGTGATGACCAATATCGGGGTGTCCCACATCGGAAATCTGGGATCCAGGGAGAATATCTGCCGGGAAAAGGGGAAGATCATTTCCCATATGAGCCATGGGCCCCTCTATGTCTGCGGCAACGGCGATCTGCGGGAACTGTCTGCCCGGTGTATCCCCTATGAGCAGTCTGAGGGAGAGATCGAGACGCTCTACTATGGAACCGAGGAGGGGTGTTCTTTTCTGGGAGACCGTATCGGGACGGAGGGAGAGGGACAGAGGTTTGTTTACCATTCCCCCCGGGGCGAGAGGGAGATACATCTGTCGGTGATGGGAACACACAATGTAAACAATGCCATCGTGGCGCTGGCGCTGGCAGAGCAGTTTGAAGTGTCCTTAGACCAGGCCGGGGAGGCGCTGTCTGCGTACCGCCCCATGGACATGAGGGGAGTGGTGAAGCAGGTTCACGGCGCACATATCATCGACGACACATACAATGCCAGCCCGGACTCCGTCAACAGCAACCTGGATGCGCTCTTTGACCATGAGGAGGCGGGGAGGAAGATGGCGGTGCTGGCAGATGTGCTGGAGCTGGGGGAGCAGTCCGCCGCCCTGCACCGATCCATCGGAGAACATATCGTGGAGCATGACCGGGCGGGGCACCGTCTGGATCTCCTGGTCACCGTAGGACGGGAATCGGCGCATATCAGCGATTATGTCAGGGCAAATTCGGACATACCGGTGGCACATTTTGCGGAGAGACAGGATGCGGCAGAGGAAGTGAGACAGAGGATGCAGACCGGGGACTGGATCCTGGTGAAGGGATCCCGGGGGATGCAGATGGATAAAGTGGTAGAGCAGTTGACAAAGGAGTGACAGGGTGTTTGCCAATGTGATCGTAGATATATCTGTGGACGCCCTGGACCGGACGTTCCAGTACAGAGTGCCCGAAGGCATGGAAGAGGCGGTGGCCGTGGGCAGTCAGGTGAGGATCCCCTTCGGCCGCGGGAACCGTGAAATTTCGGGATTTGTGGTGGGGCTGACCGGGACGCCGGACTGGCCGCCGGAAAAAATGAAAAGCTTATCGGCTGTGGACGATAGAGATGTGCCGGTGGAGGGACAGCTGCTGAAACTGGCAGCCTGGATGCGGGACCGCTATGGCGCCACGATGAACGACGCGCTGAAAACCGTACTGCCCGTTCGGAAACAGATTAAGTCAGTGGAGGAGCATTGGCTTAATTTTTTAGTACCCGAAGAGGAGATCAGGAGAGAGATGGATAAGTGCCTCCTGAAACACCACCGGGCGAAAGCCCGGTTTCTCCAGGGTATGCTCTCGGAGAAGGGCCAGATGACTACCAGGACGGCGGCGAGGGAGTACCGCGTACCCAGGTCGGTGATCGACGGCTTTGTGGACAGGGGGATGATATCTGTCACAGACAGGCGCATGTACCGGAATCCCGTGGAGGCGGGAGCCGTCAGTGAGTCCGGCCCGGTCTCCCTGAACGGAGAGCAGAGGAGGATCGTGGAGGATTTTTCCCGGGAGTACCGGTCCGGGATACGGTCTACTTACCTGCTCTACGGGGTCACGGGGAGCGGCAAGACCCGGGTATATATGGAGATGATGGATCTGATCCTGTCGGAGAACCGGCAGGTCATCGTGCTGATACCGGAGATTGCCCTGACTTTTCAGACCGTGCAGCGGTTTCGGAGCCGGTTTGGCGACCGGGTCTCCATCCTGAACTCCCGCATGTCCGACGGGGAGCGCTATGATCAGTATGAGAGGGCGAAGAAGGGTGAGATCGATGTGGTGGTGGGCCCGAGATCGGCATTGTTTGTGCCCTTCTCCCGTCTGGGGCTGATCATCGTGGACGAGGAACACGAGGGCAGCTACAAGAGTGAGAATCCCCCCAGGTATCACGCCAGGGAGGTGGCGGAGAGGAGAGCCGGGCTCTCCGGGGCCAGCGTCGTGCTGGGGTCGGCCACGCCCTCGGTGGAATCCTACCAGGCGGCGGAGACGGGAAGGTATACCTGTTACCGCCTGCGGGAGAGAGCGGGGGAGGCCAGGCTTCCGCAGGTCCATGTGGTGGATATGCGGGAGGAGCTGAAGTCGGGAAACCGCTCTGTCTTCAGCCGGATGCTGCGGGAGAAAATGGAGGACCGGCTGCGGAAGGGTGAACAGACCATGCTGTTTTTGAACCGGAGGGGCTATGCCGGTTTTATTTCTTGTAGAAGCTGTGGATATGTGCTAAAATGTACTCATTGCGATATTTCCATGACGGCCCACAGGAACCCTTCGGGCGATAGACTGGTCTGTCATTACTGCGGACATACGGAGTCCATGCCCCCTGTGTGTCCCCAGTGCGGCTCTCCCTATATCGCCGCCTTCGGCCTTGGCACACAGAAGGTGGAGGAGATGCTGCACCGGCAGTTTCCGGATGCCGGGATCCTGCGGATGGACGGGGATACCACCGCAGGGAAACACGGCCATGAAGCCATACTTCACCGGTTCCGGGAGGGGGAAGCGGATATCCTTCTCGGCACCCAGATGATCGTGAAGGGACATGATTTTCCACAGGTTACGCTGGTGGCGGCACTGGCGGCGGATCTCAGCATGAATGCCGGGGATTTCCGGAGCAGCGAGAGGACATTCCAGCTTCTCATGCAGGCCAGCGGCCGGGCCGGACGGGGGGAGAAAGGCGGAGAGATGGTCATACAGACCTACAGGCCGGAGGAGTACTGTATCCAGGCTGTGAAGGAGCAGAACGCGGAGCTTTTTTACCGGAATGAGCTGGCCTACCGCCGGATCGCGAAATATCCGCCCTATTCCATAATGCTTGCGGTCCTGGTGACGTCCGGGGACAGGGAAGCCGCCCGGGCGTGTGCGGAATTTCTGGGAGATGTGGCGGGCAGATACCGGGAGAGGGGTGTGGTGCTGCTGGGCCCGGCAGAGGCAGGCATCCGGCGGGTCAAAGACCGGTACCGGTTTGTCCTGTATCTGAAATTTGCCGGGGAAGAGATCCGGCAGACAGTGAAGAATGAGATGGAAAAGGCCGGCAGGGGTACAAAATGGGAAAAGACATGCAGTATACAGTATGATCTGAATCCCCTGACGGGTTATTGAAAATAATAATATGGAGGTTTTTGGAATGGCAATACGGAATATACGGGTGATAGGAGACGAGATACTGACGAAGAAGTGCAAACCGGTGAAAGAGATGACGGAGAAGAACAGGGAACTGATCGAGGATCTGATCGAGACCATGTATGAAGCGGACGGTGTGGGACTGGCGGCGCCCCAGGTGGGGATCCTCAAGCGGATCGCCGTGGTAGACATCACGGAGGAGCAGAACGACCCTATCGTTATGGTCAACCCCGAGATCCTGATGGAAGAGGGGGAACAGAAGGGCAGCGAGGGGTGTCTGAGCGTGCCGGATAAGGTGGGGATCGTGGTCCGTCCCAACAAGGTAAAGGTCAGGGCACAGGATAAGGATATGAACACCTACGAGATCGAGGGGGAGGATCTGCTGGCGAGAGCGCTCATTCACGAGATCGATCACCTGGACGGGAAACTCTATGTGGATAAAATTGAGGGAAGGCTGTATGACGTGGATGAGTTTGAGGAGGAGGAGTAAATGAAGGTTATATTTATGGGGACGCCGGACTTTGCCCTGCCGGTGCTGCGGGGGCTTCTGGGTGCGGAAGAGCACGAGGTGACAGCTGTGGTGACACAGCCGGATAAAGCCAGGGGCCGCAGCGGGAAACCGGTGTTCACACCGGTGAAGGAGCTTGCGGTGGCCAGCCGGATCCCCGTGTACACCCCGGCTCGGATCAGGGAGCCGGAGTTTGTGGAAAAGCTGCGGGGGATTCCCTGTGACGTCATTGTGGTAGTGGCGTTCGGGCAGATCCTCTCCAGGGAGATCCTGGACATCCCGAAGTACGGTTGTATCAATGTACACGCCTCTCTTCTTCCCCGGTGGCGCGGGTCGGCGCCTATGCAGTGGGCGATCCTGGCGGGAGATAAAAAGACGGGCATCACGACGATGCAGATGGATGAGGGGATAGACACGGGGGATATTTTACTGAAGAGGGAGCTGGAGATCGGACCGGAGGAGACCGGGGAGAGCCTGCACGACCGTATGGCGGAGCTGGGCGGCAGTCTTCTTTTGCAGACCCTGGAGAAACTGGAGCAGGGACTGAAGCCGGAAAAGCAGAGAGATGATCAGAGCACTTACGCACCCATGCTGAAAAAAGAAATGGGACGGCTGGATATGAATTGGACTGCGGAAAAACTGGAACGCTATGTGAGAGGACTCAACTCCTGGCCCAGCGCCTATATCGGATTCCGGGGAAAGACTCTGAAGATCTGGAAGGCGGCGGTGGTGGATCTGGACAGCGGCCAGGAGCCGGGAAGGGTGACAGAGGTGACAAAGGACAGCTTTTCCGTACAGACGGGGAAGGGATGTCTCCGGATACTGGAAGTGCAGTTGGAAGGAAAAAAGAGAATGGATACCGCCAGTTTCCTGCGCGGTGTAAAGATAGAAAGGGGCGAAATGATATGTTAGGCGGATATGGAATGAGTGGATTGTATTTGATGTGGGATCCCACGTATATTCTTATTATAATAGGCGTGGTGCTGTCCCTGGCGGCCTCCGGCATGGTGAAAAGGACATTTGCCAGATACAGCCAGGTGCGCAGCGCCAGCGGCATGACCGGCGCCCAGGTGGCCCAGAGGATACTCCAGTATGCGGGGATCACCGACGTGACCGTGCATCATATCCAGGGACAGCTGAATGATCACTACGATCCCAGAAAGAAGACGGTGGCCCTGTCGGATCCTGTGTACGGGAGCAGCTCGGTGGCGGCTATTGCGGTGGCGGCCCACGAGTGCGGACATGTCATCCAGCATCACAGGAATTATGCGCCGCTGTCCATGAGGACGGCACTGGTACCGGTGGCGAATTTTGGTTCCGGCGCCTCCTGGTTTGTCATTATTGCGGGGATCATTTTCAGCATTCCCCCGCTGATCACGGTGGGGATCGTGCTGTTTAGTGCGGCGGTGCTGTTTCAGCTGGTGACGCTGCCGGTGGAGTTCAATGCGTCTTCCAGAGCCCTGGCCATCCTGCAGGAAACCGGGATACTGGGTGCCTCTGAGGGGACTGCGGCGGGGAAGGTGCTCCGGGCGGCGGCCCTCACCTACGTGGCGGCGGCAGCGGCATCGATCCTGCAGCTGCTCCGGCTGATCCTTCTCTTTGGAAGGAACCGGGATTGATGAGACGGTATGCCTATGACATCGTGTGGGCGGTGATGGAAGAGGGAAAGCACAGCGATGAGATGTTCCACCGGATCACCGGCGCCCGCAGGGATCTTTCCACGCAGGAGAAACGGTATCTGAAGCGGCTGTCCTACGGAACCATCGAGCGGTGTGTGGAACTGGATGCGATCCTCGGCCGGTTTTCCAGGGTGGGACTGGCGGAGATGGATGCGGAGGTGCGGACGGTACTGCGCATGGCCCTGTATGAGATCCGCTATATGTCCGGGGTGCCGGACGCGGTGGCCTGCTATGAGGCGGTGGAGCTGCTGAGGAAGGTGGGCGGAACCCACGCCGGTTTTGTCAATGGCGTCCTCCGGCGGATCCTTCGGGAGGGATGCGGGCCGGATCCGGGCAAACCCTGGCTGGCCCTGTCCCTCCCCAGAGAGTTGTATGACCTGTTTTGTGAGCAGTACGGCAAAAAGACAGCAGGAAAGATCGGACAGGCGTTTCTGGATAAGGGCAGTGACATGACGCTCCACATTGTCACGGACCGGATCTCCGTCCGGGAGTACGGCGACCTGCTGGATGAGATGGGGGTGGAATGGCGGCGGGGTTTTTACCACGAGGATGCGCTGATCCTGTCCCGTGTGAGCGACGTACAGGCTCTGCCCGGCTATGAGGAGGGGTGGTTTTTCGTTCAGGACGAGAGTTCCATGCTGCCGGCAAAGGCCGCCGGCATCGGGCCTGGGGATGTGGTGGCGGACGTCTGCAGCGCGCCGGGGGGAAAAGCCATCCACGCTATGCTTCTCCAGCGGGGCAGAGGCTGTGTGAGCGCCAGGGATGTGAGCGAGGGAAAGCGGCGGAGAATGGTGGAAAATTTCAGACGGATGAAGTTAAAACCCGCCGAGTGCAAGGTGTGGGACGGGACGAAGCCCGATTCGCAGTGGAGGGAGAGAGCCGATGTGGTGCTGGCCGACGTGCCCTGCTCCGGGCTTGGCCTGATCGGCCGGAAACCGGAGATCAAATACCATGCCCTGGAACGGGCGGAGGATCTGATCCCGATCCAGCGAAAGATATGCGAGGCTTCGGCGGCCATGTTGAAGAAGGGCGGGGTGTTTCTCTACAGCACGTGTACCATCCACCGGCGGGAAAACGAGGAAAATGCAGACTGGCTGGAGGAAAACTGCGGTCTGAGGAGGGAGAGCCTGGATCCTTACATACCCGGGACACTGTGTAACAGGATGACCCGTCAGGGTATGCTCCAGATGCTGCCCGGCCTGCAGGAGAGCGACGGGTTTTTCCTGGCGAGATTGAGGAAAGTGTGACGATATGGATTTGCGAAGTTACGGGGAAGAGGAATTGACAGAGGCGGCGGTATCCCTGGGGGAGAAGCCCTTTCGCGGGAGACAGCTGTGGGAGTGGATCCACGGTAAACAGGTGAGATCTTTTGAGGAGATGACCAACCTGTCTGCTGCCATGAGGGAAAAACTCCGTGAGAAATACCGGATCTCGCATCTGTCCTGCCTGGAGAAGCAGGTTTCCGGGCGTGGGGATACGGCCAAGTACCTTTTTGCCCTGCCGGACGGAAACGTGATCGAGAGTGTCTGGATGCGCTACCGCCACGGCAACAGTGTGTGTGTCTCATCTCAGGTGGGGTGCCGCATGGCCTGTGCTTTTTGCGCCTCCGGTCTCCGGGGGCTGGCCAGAGATCTCACGGCGGGGGAGATGCTCTCCCAGGTGTACGATATCCAGAGGGACACCGGGGAGCGGGTTTCCCATGTGATCGTCATGGGGATGGGGGAACCGCTGGACAATTATGAAAATCTCATAAAATTTATTCGAATACTCTCCCATGAAAAAGGGATATGTATCAGCCAGAGACATATCACCGTGTCCACCTGCGGGCTGGTGGAACAGATCGGGAGGCTCGCCGGGGAACATCTGCAGATCACACTGGCCGTCAGTCTCCACGCTCCCAACGACGAGATCCGCCGGAGACTCATGCCTGTGGCAAAAAAATATTCCATGGATGAACTGTTCCGGGCCTGCCGGAGATATTTTGACGAGACGGGCCGGAGGATCACCTTTGAGTACAGCCTGATCCGCGGGGTAAACGACAGGGCGGAACATGCGGCGGAGCTGGCAGAGCGATGCAGGGGCTTTCCCTGTCACATAAATCTGATCCCGCTGAATGATGTAAAGGAACGGGATTGCGTGCGTTCCGCGGAGTCTGACATCCGGCAGTTTAAAATAATACTTGAAAAATACAGAATAAATGGTACTATTAGAAGAGAGATGGGAAGCGACATAGACGCTGCCTGCGGTCAACTGCGGAAGAAATATTTGGATCTGGCCGGCAAAAATCCAGAGGAGGTCAAACTGTGAAGACATTTTCTAAAACAGATACGGGACGTTTACGGAACAGCAATCAGGATTTTTTGTTCTGTGAAGAAAATGAAATTGGAAGTTTCCCGAATCTGTTTCTCGTGGCGGACGGTATGGGAGGACACAGGGCCGGTGACCTGGCTTCGCGGCTTTGCGTGGAGGAAGTGGTCAGAGTGGTCCGTGCTACGGACCGGAAGACTCCGGTGAGTGTGTTCGAACAGGCGGTGGATGCTGCCAATCAGGTGATCTATGAGCGGTCTATGACGGACCGCGCCCTGTCGGGGATGGGAACCACCCTGGTGGGAGCCACGGTCATCGAAGATACCGCTTATATCGTGAATATCGGTGACTCCCGGCTGTACCATCTGGGAGATACACTGAGACAGATCACGGTAGACCATTCACTTGTGGAAGAGATGGTTCAGTCAGGAGAGATTCAAAAGGAAGAGATGCGGACGCATCCCAACAAAAACATTATCACACGCGCCCTCGGCACGGACGCCATCGTCCGGCCGGACTGTTTTGAGATTGAGGTGGAACAGGGGGACGTGCTGTTGTTGTGTTCTGACGGTTTGTCCAATATGCTGGATGACCGGGAAATTGAGAAAATATTGCAGGAATGTGGTGAAGATATCCTGAAGGCAGGAGAGAGTCTGGTCGCACAGGCGAATGAGGCCGGTGGAAAAGATAATATCAGCGTGATCCTGATTCGGCTGTAAAGGAGTGTATATTATGATTAGTATTGGTAAAATGATTGGTGACCGTTACGAAGTGATTGAGATGGTGGGAAGTGGCGGTATGGCGAACGTATACCGCGCCAAGGATCATCGCCTGAACCGGTTTGTGGCGGTGAAGGTTCTGAAAATTGAATACTGCGAGGACACGAAATTTGTCACAAAGTTCCGTCAGGAGGCCCAGGCCATCGCCTGTCTCTCCCACCCCAATATCGTGGGGATATACGATGTGGGGGAAGCGGAGGGTATGCATTATATCGTGATGGAGTTTGTGGACGGCATCACTCTGAAAAAATATATTGAGAAGAAAGGGAAGCTCTCGGTCAGAGAGGCGGTGGGGATCGGTCTGCAGATCGCCAACGGACTGGAGGCGGCCCACACAAATCATATCATCCACCGGGATATCAAACCTCAGAATATCCTGCTCTCCAAGGACGGCACGGCGAAAGTGACAGATTTTGGTATTGCCAAGGCGGCAAGCTCCAACACGATCACCGCCAGTGCCATGGGTTCTGTACACTATATCTCACCGGAGCAGGCCCGGGGCGGTTTCAGCGACGAGAAGAGTGATATCTACTCTCTGGGTGTGACTATGTACGAGATGCTCAGCGGGACTCTTCCCTTTACGGGGGAGAGTGCGGTGGCGGTGGCCCTGGCACATATCCAGGAGGACGCCACACCTCTGGCGGCGACAGACGAAACGATCCCCCGCGGGATAAGCAATATCGTGGCAAAGTGTATGCAGAAGAAGACGGAGCTGCGCTATCCCACATCGGCAGATCTGATCGCGGATATGAAAATGTTCCTGGAGGATCCCACCGGGGAGTACGGGATCATCAAGCCCCTTTACGGAGATTCCAAGACCATCTTTATCCCCAGCAGCGATGTGGAGAAGCTGAAGGATGCCACCAGCCGGGTACCCGGGAGAGAGGAGTCCCAGGAGGAGTTGGAGGAGACATCGGAGGGCGATGTGGATCCGAAACTGGAGAAAGCGCTCATCATCGGCACCGTGGTGGTGGCGGTCATCATTGGCATCGTCCTGATCGTGTTTATTGGCAAGTTTATCGGCCTGTGGGGAGGCAGTTCCGTGCCTACGGTCACACCGACACCGGCGGTCAGCTCGGAGGCCGATGAGACGGAGGAACCGGAGGACAGTCCGTCTGCGGATGAGATGGTGAAGGTTCCCGATGTGTACGATATGATCCAGGACGAGGCGAAAGTGGAGCTGGAGAACAATGATCTGCAGTACAAGTGGACAGAGCAGGAATCCGACACGGTGAAGGAGGGCCACGTGATCGGCACCAGCCCGGAGATCGGCTCTTCTGTGGAAAAGAATACAAAAATTGAGGTGTATATCAGTACAGGGAGAAAGAAGGTGTCCCTGACTAACGTGGCCAACTACACGGAGGAGGAGGCCAGGAGCACGCTGGAATCCGCCGGATACAAGGTGGTAATGGGTAGCAGTGTGTACAGCGATACCATGGAGAAAGACAAGGTGGCGTACACGGATCCCAGAGCGGGTGCGAGGGTTCTCCCGGGTGCCACCATCACACTGATCATGAGCAAGGGCCCGAGATACAAGACGGTGACCGTACCCACCCTGCTGGGCAAGACCAAGAGCCAGGCCAAGGCGGCGCTGGAGGCGAAGAATCTCAAACTGGGCAAGACCAACACCAGCTACTCCGAAAACTTTGAGAAGAACCGGGTCTGCGTCCAGAGCAAACCCGAGGGGACAGAAGTGAAAGAGGGGACTACCGTGGACATTACCCTGAGTCTCGGAGCGGAGCCCACCTACAAGTATGTGAACAGCAAGAGTGTGACGATAGAGAATCCGTTTGATTACGATACTGATGAGCCGGCCCGGATCAAGATTTCGGTGACCCAGGACGGAAAAGAGTTTGTGGTGAGGAACGAGACTTTGTCCTACAGTGATTTCCCGCTGTCCATCGAGGCGGAATCCGTGGAGGGGACCAGCACATCCCAGGGACAGGTCAATGTGTACAAAGACAATGTTAAGGTGGACTCCTATCCGATCTCTTTCAAGAAAGTGGCGGAAGATGAGTAAAAGGCTGGGAGGAAAGATTGTCAAGGGCATTGCCGGATTTTATTATGTGTACTGTGCGGACGGAGAGATATACGAGTGCAGGGCCAGAGGGATTTTCCGAAAAGACGGATGCAGGCCTCTGGTGGGAGATAATGTCAATATAGAGGTACTGGATGACAGACAGGGCAGCCTGGAGGAGGTTCTTCCCAGAGAGAACGAGCTGATCCGTCCTCTGGTGGCCAATGTGGATCAGGCCATGGTGGTGTTTGCCATGGCGAATCCCACTCCCAGCCTGAATCTGCTTGACCGGTTTCTTGTGATGATGGAGTGGCAGAGCCTGGACACGGTGATCTGTTTCAGCAAGCAGGACATCGTCTCCCCGGAGGAGGCGGCAGAGTTTAAGGCGGTTTACGCCGGCTGTTCCAAAAAGGTGATCACCTTCAGCAATATCAGCCGGAGAGGGATCGATCAGGTGAGAGAGTGTCTTCGGGGAAAGACTACGGTGCTGGCCGGGCCCTCCGGGGTGGGGAAATCCAGCCTTGTGAACCTTCTTTACCCCCGGGCGTCCATGGAGACGGGGAGCGTCAGTGAGAAGATCGGGCGGGGCAGGCACACCACCAGACACTCGGAACTGTTTTGTATCGGGGAGGATACATTTCTGTTTGACACGCCGGGGTTCAGTTCACTGAAACTGCCGGATATCGACCGGGAAGACCTGCGGATGTATTTTGCGGAATTTACGGACTATGCGGAGTCCTGCCGGTTTCTCGGGTGTTCGCATATTCACGAGCCGGATTGCGCGGTGAAGGAGGCGCTGGAGCAGGGCAGGATCTGCCGCAGCCGCTATGAGAACTATGTGCAGATGTATGGGGAGCTATCGGATCAGGACAGAAAAAACAATGGGAGGAATGTGAGATGACATACAGACTGGCAGCTTCGATCCTGGCAGCGGATACCGCCAGACTGGGCGAGGAGATCCGGTCTGCCCGGGACGCCGGAGTGGATTACATCCATATTGATGTGATGGATGGTGTTTTTGTGCCAAACATTTCTTTTGGGATACCTGTGGTGCGGGGACTGCGAAGCCAGGTGGATTCATTTTTTGATGTTCATCTGATGATCGTGGATCCCATCCGGTACATACAGCGTTTTGCAGAGGCGGGGGCGGATCACATCACAGTACACGCGGAGGCCTGTGAGGATCTGGACGCGGCGGTGGACGAGATCCTGAAATGCGGGAAAAAGGCGGGAGCTGCCATCAGCCCGGATACGGATATTGATGCGGTGCTGCCTGTGTTACATAAATTGTCCATGGTATTGGTGATGACGGTATACCCGGGTTACGGAGGCCAGAAGATCATCCGGGAGACCTTTGACAAGGTGAGACGTCTGCGGCAGATCGCGGCAGAGAGGGGACTTGACCTGGATATCGAGGTGGACGGCGGTGTGAACCGGGACAATGTGGGGGAAATTATGGAAGCCGGGGCCAATGTCTTTGTGGCCGGAACCAAGGTGTTCCGGGGAAATATATCGGAAAATGTCAGGGGTTTTGAAGAGATTTTTGACCGGCAGGGCAGCAATTAGGTTTTGGATCCTGTGAGCCAGGTCTGAAAGCACACAAAATTCCAGAGGATACCGGCCAGGCCATAGTTTGCCGCCGGGTCGCTGTAGTATTTTTGCAGCAGGAGATATACGCCCTCCGGACGCAGATAATCCTGATCCAGCAGCGCGTCAAAGGACAGTGTGTCCAGCACAAATTCTTTCAGCTCCCGCTGCATCCAGTCGTTGACGGGCATGACAAACCCTTCTTTTTTTCGTCGCAGGATGGAATCCGGCAGATATTTTCTGCCGATGGCTTTCAGAAGATACTTGGTCTCTCCCTGATACATTTTATAATGGCCGGATATGCCGGCCGCGTACTCCAGCACCCGGTGATCCATGAAGGGGCTGCGGATTTCCAGGGAGTGCGCCATGGAGAGGCGGTCAGTGTATTTCAGCACCTGATTGGGGAGGAGAATGCGGCTGTCGTACTCCAGATTGCGATTCAGACTATCTCTGCCACACAGCATTGACCGGCCTCTCTGTACGGTCTGCCAGGTGGCTTTTTCTTCAGCCAGGGAGGACAGGCGGTCCCCCAGAAAGAGCTGTTTTTCCTCATCCGTCATAAGCAGTGCCCGGTAGGAGAGAAGGGACTCGTCCCCCCGGGAAAATTCGTACATGGAGGCCAGGTAGGACAGCTCGTCCTCCATGGGACGCAGTTTCCGGCGGTCCTCATCAGAGAGCGCCGCGGGTTCTGCCGGTCTGGCTTCCATACCGGCGTAGTGTTCCATGGGGAAGGAGAGCATGTGGGGGAGATAACCGCCGAAGAGTTCGTCGGCCCCATCCCCGGAAAGCACGGATTTCACCTGCTTCGAGGCAAATTCGGACAACATATAGGTAGAGAGGGAGCCGGAAAAGGGTTCGTCAAAGCAGGAGAGGATGTCCGGCAGCCTGTCTGCGACGTCCTCCGGAGTGAGGGAGAGAACCTCCCGGTGCAGACCCAGGGAGTCCGCCAGGATGCGGGCGTGTTCCACGTCGGCGGCCTTGTCATAGTCCTGCTGTACCTGAGTGCTGTGTCCCAGGGTGAAGCAGGGGATGTCCCGGCCGGCCAGAGCGGTGATCAGGGAGGAGTCCAATCCCCCGCTGAGAAAACTTCCCACCTCCACGTCCGCATCCAGCCGTATGCGGACGGCGTCAGAGAGCAGATCCTCCAGATGTTCCGATATTTCATCCAACCGATGTTTTGCATCTGTCTCCTGATAGGGGACGGATTCCGTGGCATAGAAGTGACCTAAATCCCAGTAGGTGTGCGTGGTATGTACGCCGTCCCGGTATCGGAGATACTGTCCCGGCACGATCTCATAGATCCCCTGCCAGGCCGTCTGAGGCAGGAGACAATTTTTGTAGGAGAAATACTGGTAGATCATCTCATCGTTTCTCTCGCGCGGGCAGTCTCTGTGGGCAAAGAGCGCTTTGATCTCGGAGGCGAAGAGGATCTCTGTCTCCCCGGCGGGATTTTTTGTGATTGTGTAGTAGAGCGGTTTGACTCCCGTCCGGTCCCGGTAGAGCAGCAGGGTCTCGTTTCGCCTGTCCCATATGGCGATGGCAAACATGCCGTTGCAGGAATGGACAAACTCCTCCCCGTACTCCAGGTACATGCGGAGAAGCACCTCTGTGTCAGAGTGGTCCGTCCGGAAGCGGTGTCCTTTTCGTTCTAATGTCCGGCGGAGCGTCCGGTGGTTGTACACCTCTCCGTTCCACACAAGGTATACCTGTCCCTCCGGGTCGCACATGGGCTGTTTCCCGTCTGCCAGATCCACAATGTTCAGACGGCGGGAGCACAGGTTCATGCGCCCGTCCGAATAGTATCCCTCCTGATCCGGTCCGCGGTGCCGGATCCGGCCGGACATCTCTCTCAGGACGTTCTCATCCCCCGGTCCGGAGTAACCACATATTCCACACATGAGCTGTCCCCCCTTGTTCTTCTTTGAATTTTGACAGTTTAACTGTTTTTATATTACAATAGAACGAAAGAAAAGTCTATCGCGGAAGGAGGTTTTTTGTGAAAGTCATATTGCATATGGGGAATTACAAGACGGCCAGCTCATCCATCCAGGGCTGGATGTACCGGAACCGGGCGGAGTTGTCCGCCTGCGGCGTATATTACGGCTGCTGTGACGAACCGCCGGTCTGTGCCCAGGGATCCTTTGCCTGCGGGCTGCTGAGAGAAGTCCTGCAGGGGCTGGGGAATTATGAGGAGTACGGGAGGCATCCTCTGTTTTCGTATATTCAGGAGACGCCGGATCTGTTGTGGAAGAAAATGTTGGGGGAGGCGGGAAAACAGGGGTGCAGCCGGATCGTGATCTCCCACGAGGGGATGTTCTGTGAGGCATTTCGGACTTTGGGCGGCCTGCGCCGTGTGCCGGACATGGAGCTGTGGCAGGAGGTAAACCGGGATTTCCACAGGAGACTGCGGGAGCTGGTTTCCGCGGACGCGGAGGCCTGTCAGGCCGTGGTGTACCTGCGGGGACAGGATACATATCTGGAATCCCAGTACAACCAGTACTGCAAGATGCCCTGGTACGAGGAGGAGATACGGCTGCCGGATTTTCAGGAGTTTTACAGTCTGTGCCCTGTGATGCTGGACTATCGGAAGCCTGTGGAGGTGCTGCAGGGGATCTACGGGAAAGAGAATGTGACGGTCAGACGCTACCCCGGTGAAAATGAACCCTGGGAGGACTTTGCCTGGAATGTTCTGGGGCTGGACCGGGAGACGGCAAAGACCATGGAGCCGCCGGACAGATTTATGGAAAACAGGAGTTTCTGCTACGATGTGGTGGAATTTAAGCGTCTGGCGCTGGGGGCGGAACTGGCTCAGAACCCGGAGATCTTCCGGATCCTTGCAGAATACAGTGAACTTCACCCGGACAGAGAAAAGTACACATACCTCACGCCGGAACTCCGCCGGGAGATAGAGGAGCGGTATATGCAGTATAACCGGGAACTGCCGGGGGTATGCCTTCCCCTGTCCCCGGAGGAGGGGAAAATATTCTATCCGGGTTTGTCTCCGGAGGGGATGATGGAGTTGACAGAGTATGTGACGGACAGTCTGAATAAATCATAGGATGGGGCGTAGTTTTCGGATACAGAGATCTCCCAGAACGCCGATGAGCACCCCGGCGATCAGCCCGGCAAAGTACAGAAATGGCAGATAGTGCAGGATGACAGGGCCCACCAGAATGGCGGCCACTGCCAGCTGACCCATGTTGTGGACGATCCCGCCCAGACTGCTGACGCTGACGATAGAAAATTCACATCGCTTCATCCGCCGGAGTCCCTCCATGGCAAGGAGACTTAAAACACTTCCGGCCAGACTGTAAAACAGCCCGAACAAACTGCCGAAGGTCAGTGCGTTCAGAATGTTTCGGATCATGGACACAGCGAATGCCGCAGCCAGACCGGACTGATACAGCACGATGATGATGACCAGATTGGCCAGTCCCAGTTTGATGCCGGGAATGGGAATCGGCAGGGGGATCAGGCTTTCTATGTAGCTGAAAATGAAGGCCAGCGCGGTATAGACGGCCAGGCGGGCTGTTTTTTGCACGGATGTCTGCATGATCCTTCTCCTTTCTGCGGGGCTTGTCCCGGGATGCAAAACGCAATTTAGCCATTTATTACACCTCCTAATGAATCCAGAACCCTTTTTACCCCTTCCGTCATTTTAACATAATCTTCGGAGATTTTCTGCAGATGTTCCTTTCCGTGTGGTTCAAGATGATAATATACGCGCGTTCTTTTCTTTCCGACAAGTTTAGAATACTCACTGATCATTTTTTCCCCTTCCAATTTATAAGTGGCGGTATAAATGGTATTCAGGGAGATAGAAAGTAAATCTCCTGAATTGTTGGAAATGGTTTTTTGAATTTCATATACATAACTGTCTTGTCGGCTTAAAATTGCAAGAACCAGTAATTCTGTTATCCCGGTAATGAGGCTGTTTTTGTTTGCCATATCCACCTCCAAAGGATTTTTATCAGTCTAACATATAACTTTTTTAATGTCAATATTACGTAATAAAAAATATATATTGACAAAATAAACGGAATATAGTAAAATGGGTCATAGATACGAATGAATGCAGTATTGCGTTGACGAAATCTTGATAAGGAGGAAAAGGATCAATGAGTATAAACATGGGAAAACTGTATTATGCAATGTTAGTTATTTTGATTTCAGTATTTTCTGCAGGAAGTTATCTCGGGATCAGAAATTTATTTGTGAAAAACAGTGATGCGAATGTAGTAAATGCAAGCACAAAAACTTACCAAAAGGATGCAAATGAAAAGCCGGAAGAAAAACTGCGGAGAGGAAAAACACATGTATATGAAAATGACGATACTCTCGTTATAACGGGAACAGAGGTTGATGTGTCGGGGATGACGTATAAAGAAATAAGTGAGATGATGAGAAGGGAGGCAGAAAAGAATGGGGGGATAAGGGGAGAGTAATAGTGTGGTCTCGGAAAGTTATTGTAACTTATAAATTGTGTAATCGGTAGATGTAAATCCAGCAGAGTAAAATGCGTGTAATCTAAAGTAGTTTTTGCTATAGATTACACGCATTTTTTGTACATCAGGCGCAAATGGCGCAAAAGGAGTGAATAAAAATGGATAATAAGATGGGAACTATGCCGGTGGGACGGCTGATGATGTCTATGGGGATCCCGATGATCCTGTCAATGATGCTGCAGGCGGTCTACAATATTGTGGACAGTGCGTTTGTCTCAAATATGGAGGGGACGGGTGAGCTGGCGTTAAATGCGCTTACCCTGGCCTTCCCCGTCCAGATGCTCATGGTGGCTGTGGGAATCGGAACGGGGGTGGGGGCCAATGCCCTTCTGGCGAAGAGTCTGGGCCAGGGAGACCGGGAGAAGGCCAGCAGGACAGCGGGCAACGCCGTCTTCCTCTCTGCGGTGATCTATATGGTTTTCTTGGTTTTCGGACTGTTTGGGACGGAGGCCTACGTGGCTTCCCAGTCCTCCAATCCCCAGATTGTGGATATGGCAGCAAGTTATCTGAGGATCTGCTGTGTTCTGTCTTTCGGGATCCTGTTTTTTTCGGCTTACGAAAAAATCCTGCAGGCCACGGGGCGTTCGGTGTTTTCCACCGTCGCCCAGATCAGCGGCGCTGTGGCCAATATCATACTGGATCCCATTTTGATCTACGGGCTGTTTGGGCTCCCTGCCATGGGGGTGGAGGGAGCGGCCTATGCCACGGTGATCGGACAGATCATTTCGCTGGCGGCGGCCGTTGTATTTCATCTGAAATATAACAGGGAGATCCGCAACGGACTCTCCTATGTGAAACCCTCCGCCGGGATCATCAAGAGGATCTATGCCATCGGGCTGCCGGCGGTGATCGCCCAGGCACTCATGTCGATCATGACCTATCTTTTGAATGTGATATTTGTGAAGATCGGGGAGAATGTGGTGACGGCGTACGGGCTGTATTACAAGATACAGCAGTTCATTCTCTTTGCCGCATTCGGGCTGCGGGACGCCATCACGCCGATCGTGTCTTTCAACCATGGGATGAGAAGCGAGAAGAGGGTGCGGGCCGGCATCCGCTGCGGGCTTTGCTATACTCTGCTCATTATGTTTATCGGATTTGTTTTGCTGGAGATACTGGCCGTCCCCCTGGCGGGCCTTTTCGGACTCTCGGGGGAGACGGGAGCTCTCTGTGTCAGCGCTATCCGCATCATATCTGTGAGCTATGTGTTTGCCGGCGCCAACATAGCGTTCCAGGGGATTTTCCAGGCACTGGACAGCGGTGTGGAATCCCTCGTCATATCGGTCTGCAGACAGTTCTTATTTGTCGTCCCGGTGGCCTCTGCCTTCTCACGGCTGGTGGTGAGCGGGAGAGCGGACATCTGGATCGTGTGGATGACCTTTCCCATTGCGGAGATCATTTCGGTGGCAGTCGCCGTCTTCTTTATGAGAAGGATTGATCGAAAAGAAATCAGGGGGATGTGAATCAGGGGGATGTGGCTGCTCTCGACGAGGTTCTGGCGGCGGGGGGTTCCGTCACCGTGGATGGATCCGGGGCAGACGGATCGTGAAAGTGGTTCCCTTTCCGATCTCGGAGTCTACCCGGATGTCACCGCCGTGCTCCCAGACGATGGCCTGGGTGATGGTCAGTCCCAGCCCCTGTCCGCCCTCCCCGCTCCGGGTGGTGTAAAAGCGTCGGAAGATCTTGTCGAGATCCGTTTCCGGGATGCCGCATCCGTTGTCCGAGACGGTGATATAGGCAGAATCTTTGTCTGTCCGGAGGGAGAGGGTGATCACGCCCTCCGGAGGTGTGAAATAAGCCGCGTTGTATATCAGATTCTCCAGGGCCCGGGACAGTTTCTCCGGATTTGCCATCACTTCGCAGGGGAGGGCCCTGGACTCGTAGAGGAAATCCGGGCCGGTGAGTTCTACCACAGGGCGGTTATCCCGATGGAAGTCCGAGAGGAAGCGGTTCAGCGCCAGCGGTTCCATCCGGGAGGAGATACCGGTTTCCGCTGTCAATTCCTGTATGGAGCGGAGCCGTTCTGACAGAAGATGGCACTGCTTCTCGATCTGCAGCATTTTTTCACGGGTACCCTCCTCCAGCATGATATCGTTCAACCGGATGATCTGTGCCATGTTGGAGAGAGAGGTCAGAGGGGATTTCATATCGTGTTCCAGTTCCGCTATCAACTGCCCCCTCTCAGAGAGGAGCTGGCGCAGGTGCATGGTCTGTTCCGTCACCGCCTCCTGCAGATGCCGGTTGAGTTTTCTGTTCTCCTCTGCCATTTTCTTATTTTCCTGTATCATCAGGATGGCGAAAGCGATCACCATACAAAATGCGCCGTATTCCTCCGGCCATCCGCCGACGGCGGGCTCGAAACGGCCGATAGACAGAACTCCCCAGAGCAGGCAGACCCCGTTGGCGGTGGCGGCAGCCAGAGCGATGGGAGAGTGGATCCGGCCCTGGAGACAGCCGTACAGAGAGGCGGCGATCAGGAAGACGGCGGCCAGAACCTTGTACCAGGAGACCAGAAGCCCGTACCAGGAGACCAGGCCGGGAAACTCGGGGAGAATGACCAGCGGAAAAAGGACAGTGACGACGCACATTCCCAGAGCGGATACGCAGATAATGCGGCTGAGACGGCGGGATTTCTTTGACAAAAAAGACAGGGTCGTGATCTTTATGGCGAAATAGAGTCCGAGGAGGGCTGTCAGATCCTCCAGCCCGTAGAGGATGCGGACGGAGGGAATACCCCACAGCCGGAGAAACGGGTAACAGATCCGCAGGGCAAAGGACAGGCTAAGCATACCGAAGTAGAAATGGATGGCATGGATGTCGTCGTTTTCCCGCTGCCGCTGCCAGAGTACAAGGCAGAACAGGGAGAGGGACAGGGCGGTGAAGAAAAGCAGGCTGTAAACAATCATACGGAAACTGATAAGGTGGTTTATGCCGGCGGTATCTCCGATGGCAGGAGGATACCAGAGCCCCCCATAGTAGTGGGAAAAGTTGGAAATCTGCAGAATCAGTTCCGCCCTCCCCCGGATGGGGAAGGAGTATACGCTGTCGCGGACCAGGGGGGAATAGTATTCCGGTGACACTTCCCCTGAGCTTCCGATTTCCTGCCCGTCCACAAAGACTTTGACGGCACAGAGGGGTTCCTGGAGGTACAGGGAGAACACGCCGTCCCCCTGCAGGAGCAGCCGATAGGTGGCAGTGCCGTAGGGATTCCTGTCCGGATGGAAGGGGGACAGGTTTGGGTATTCTCCGGCCCATGTCCGGTAACAGGTGGACGGGCGGCCGGAGGAGAAGTCCTCCGGGGACAACAGGAGGTCAGGATACATTTCCCAGTCGTCCACGAGAAAACTCCATCCAGAATTTGGAATGACAGTACGACCTTGCATACTTTCGGTTTTTGATATATACTTGTTATCATATCTGTTCAGCAGATAAAGTCCCGACAGTGTGAGAAATATTGTGGAAACCATCAGTATCATAGCCTGCAGAACGGGTTTGGAAAATATTTTTTGTCTCATCATATTACCTCGTCATTTTTTAAAGGAGTACTACATGAAAAAAGTATGGAATCTGTTTGTCATATCGGTGATAACAGCCTTATTATACTCATCTCCTGTTGTTTTTGCAACGGATACGGCGGACACCGCAGCTACCGGTGAGGAGCTGGCGGCCTGGATGGAAACCCATATGGATGCGGGGGGCACCGTGACCCTGACAGATGACGTATCTCTGGATGAAGATTATACTTTTTCAGCCAGCAGACCGGGGAAACCCACTGTGGTTGTGGACGCCGCCGGGTTCACTATCCAGGTAACCGGCGAGGTGGTATTTCAGAGCGACAACCATCTGGTGTTACGGGGGAAGTCTGCCGGGGGTGTGCTCCGTGCCATGCCGGGAGGCTTGCTTTCCCTCTCCGGCCTGGCCGTGGAGACAGAGAAGGAGGGTGTCCCGGCACTGGTACAGGAGGAGGGGGCCGGGCTGACTCTGGAAAACTGTTCCGTCACCGGGGATGTGCGTTTCGCCAGGACGCCTTTTGTCATATATAAAAACTCGGCTACGGTTCTGGCGGAGACCGGACAGACGGCGGCGGATGTACTCCCCGGGTCGATGAAGTGCCATGTGAACCGGCAGGGGGAGGTATACTCCGAGGAGGTTCCCGTCTCATGGGAGATGGCTGGTACGGAATCACTGCAGGCCGAGAGGAAGCGTTTTGTCGTACAGGGCTGCTATGAACTGGCCGCTTCCCGGGAGCCGCCGGAATGTACGGTGGTTTATGTGGATCATCCCCTGACCTTCACCACAGTGGAGACGTCGGTCAGTCGTACCGGCTATGTCATCTGGGGATGGTTTACCATGCCGGAGGAGCTGCCTGTACAGGTGTCAGAGGAGTACTCCTTTGACAACGAGAACTGGAATGTATATGAGGTAAATACATATTCCGGGGCTGATGAGGGATTTACCTTCTACGTCTCGAAAGAGGAGTGGGAGTCCTCTTCGAGTCCCTACCTGTACCTCCGTCTCAGCTGGGATAATGAGGGGACGATGTATTACTCCAACGTACTCCGCTTCGCGGCGGAGGATATAAGCCGGGTAGTGGATCTGGGCGGAAGCCGGGGCGGCGGCACGGCTATCATTCCGGTATATGAGGATCCTGTACCCAAATCGGTGGAAGAACAACCCGGCGCCAGTGCAAAGCCGACGGATTCCCCGGAGAGTCCGGCCGGGGAGGGGAAAGACACAGCCCCGGAGGGGACAGGCACGGACACAGCCCCGGAGGGGAACACAAAACCTGTTTCCGGGAAGACATCGGATAAAATTCAAAAGTCATCCCCTGACAAGACAATGGATACAGGTCAAAAGCCATCCCCTGACAAGGCAATGGATACAGGTCAAAACGCATCCTCTGACAAGACAGCGGATGTAAATCAAAAGTCATCCTCCCATAAGACATCCGGTGCAGGCGGGGAGACGGATTCCGACGCAGGAGGGGAGGCAGCTTCCGGCGGGGCCTTCGATAATGCGCAGACAAACCATGTGGATCGATCGGCGGACACGGAACCGGGAGAACAGAGCGGATCTGCCTCCCCCGGGCGGAAGGATCTGCCTGTATTCCCGACGCCCGGCGGATGGCTTGCCGCTGTGGCACTCCTTGTGGTCATCGTCATGGCTTTTATCTGTATCAGGAAACCGGATTGGTTCCTCAGATGGAGAAAGACATGGCGGAAGGAAGATCAGGGTGCGAAAAAATAACCTTTGCGCCGTATGGTCTGGATATAATCATGGTTTGGGCAGATGGCAAACAGTTTTTTCCGGATCCGTCCGATGATCACCTGCAGGGATTTCAGCCCCTTGTTGATCGGTGCTTTCCACACGGAATCAAAAATCTGCTCGTAGGTGAATACTTCCCCGGGATGTCGGGCCAGGAAGTAGAGCACGTCAAATTCGTAGGTGGAGAAGTCAGCGGAGACCTCCCCATAGCTCACGCTGCGGTTGGCAGGGTTGATGTGCATGTCCCCGTACTGCAGTGCCTCCGGCGGTTCCGCGCTCCGGCCGGAGCGGATTCTGGCACGCACTCTCAGTTCCAGTTCCCTCATGCTGTAGGGTTTGCACACGTAATCGTCGCCGCCGATGGACAGCCCACGGATGCGGTTTTCCTCCTGGGTGTAACCGGAGAGGAAAATAATGGGCAGGCCTGTCTTGGAGCGGATCTTTTCACACAGCGTGAAACCGTCCATGTCCGGCAGGTCCACGTCCAGAAGGATACAGTCCAGGGAGGCGGTAGTGATGATCTGTTCTGCCGCCTCCGCTGTCTCGGCACAGTACACGTCGTATCCCATTGACTGGAAAAAGTTCTGATTGTCTCTGAGTATTGTTCTGTCGTCGTCTACGATCAGGAGTCTCTGATTCACATAGTCCACCTTCCTTCTCGGATATCGGATATATAACATTGTAACACATAAATTCAGTTGAAAAGTAAACGGCTGGCAACAATTTGTTGATTTTCTTTCTTTTCTTCAAAAAATGGTTTATTATTATTAAGGAAAGAGTTATTATGACGCCGGAGTCAGAGGGTCTCAACGCCTTTTGGCTCTAACAAATACCATAGGAATGGAAAGGAAGGAAACATTATGAAAGTTGTAAATATTTTGCTGGGTATTCTCACCGTGATCCTCGGAGGGTACTGTATGTTCCGGCCGGGCATAGCCTTCATCAGTGCAGCGTGGATGCTGGGAGTTTTGCTGATCCTCGCCGGTATCAATACGCTGGTGCTCTATTTTCAGAATCGGCAGGGGGGAGCGCTCAGTATTGTCAAGTCGATCATTCTGATCCTGGTCGGCCTGCTTTTGCTGTTCAACAATTTTACCACGCTCTTTACGGACACCGTTATCCTCTATATGATCGGATTTGGTTTTATCATTGGAGGAACTGTCCAGATCGTCAGGTCTGTCTCAGCGAAGAAGGAGGAGGACGGATCCTGGGGATGGATACTGCTGGAGGGGATTCTGTTGGTCATCGGCGGAATCTTTGCCGTTGCCCATCCGCTCATCACAGCCGTATCTGTGGGCTTTTTCATGGCTTTTTCAATATTGTTCAGCGGCATCAGTATGCTGGTACAGGGGTTTGAGAAAGAATAAGAGAAACTGTCCCATACAGATTTCCCACACAGGAGGTTTGCGAGATGCAGATTGCCATATGTGACGATAGATTATCCTATAGCAGTAAAATTAAAGAGTTGATCCGCCAGTACGCACAGACCGAATCGAAGTCATCTTTTGCTCTTTCCACTTTTTCCACCGGGAGAGAACTTTTGAACTATGTGGATGAAAACGGCGGATTTGATCTCTACATAATGGATGTCATCATGCCGGGGATGAACGGAATAGAACTTGCGTCCTCTCTGCGGGGCAGAGAGGACACAGGACTGGTCGTCTACCTGACCACCTCCCCGGATTTCGCTGTGGATTCCTATCGGGTAAGGGCCTTTGACTATCTGTTAAGGCCGGTGGACAGGGAGCGCTTTTTTGCGGTCATGCGTGAGGCGGAGGATCATTTCTCCAGGTATGTGAGGGAGATGATCCCCGTGAAGACGCCTGAGTCCGTCCGTCTCATTCCCATAAGGGATATCCGGTACGCGGAGCGCGTGGGGCGGCAGGTTATATATCATCTTGTTGATGATACTGTCATCAACAGTTCTACCATTAACGATTCATTTAAAAATGCTATTTCTGAGTTGCTGCACCACAATGGTATGCTTCTGGTGGGTTCATCTTATGCTGTGAATCTTTTTTATGTCACCGAGGTGACAAAATCGGATCTGGTTATCTCTGATCAATTTTTTATACCGATACCCCGGCGCATGTATGGAACAGTCTTGGCGGAGTGGGAGAGATACTGGCGGAACGGGGATACCTGTCATGTGATCTGAGGGTTATTTTTCCATTTTCCAAAAAGCAGCTGAGTAAGGGGGGAGTACGCTTCCCCCTCCAAAGTCGTGATCCTCTCCGGTGATCAGATCCACTGCCATGCCGCAGCCGGCGTCAAAGTGGGCGGTGTACGGCTCGGAGGAGGCGTTGATCGCCACCAGAACTCTCTCGTCATCACAGGCTCTCTCGAAAATGCACTGCTGATTGGTCAGCACGATATGGTGATAGTTCCCGTAGTTCAGTGCCTTGCTGTTTTTCTTTGCCTCGGACAGTCTGGCGATCCACTCCGCCAGCTCACCGAACTCCGGTTTCTCAAAGCAGGCGCGCAGCGCCGGATCGCCCTCGCTCTTGTCTGCCTTTGCCCCCCACTCGCTGCCATAGTAGACGCAGGGGATGCCGGGCATACCGAAACAGAGGGCGTAGACCAGGGGGAGATGCCTCTCATTGTTCAGATTGCTGGCGATCCTCGTCACGTCATGGTTGTCCACGAAACTGAGCAGATGCATGCCCTTGTACAGAGTCCACTGCTCCGGGCCAAACTGTCTCGCCAGAGAATGACAGATTTCAAAAAGGTTCATGCTGTTGAAGGCGGAATACAGCCCCTTGTAGCACTCGTAATTGGTGACGGAGTGGCACATCTCATCGTTGGCCCACTGTTTGTAATCGCCGTGAAGCGTCTCCCCCACCAGAAAGAAATCCTCTTTCAGGGAAGCGGTATATCCCCGCAGTCTCTTCAGAAATTCTTTATCCAGGCAATACGCCACGTCCAAGCGCAGCCCGTCTATGTCAAAGGTTTCCACCCAGTATTTTACCGCGTCAAAAATATGCTGTACCACCTCTTCGTTCTGAAGATTCAGCTTCACCAGGTCGAAGTTTCCCTCCCAGCCCTCGTACCAGAGCCCGTCGTTGTAATGGGAATTGCCGTCGAAACTGATGTGAAACCAGTCCCGGTATCGGGAATTTTCACGGTTCAAAAGGACGTCCTGGAAAGCCCAGAATCCACGCCCCACATGGTTGAATACGCCATCCAGCACAACCCGGATCCCCGCCTCGTGCAGTTCCCGGCAGACTCTGGCGAAATCATCGTTGGTGCCCAGGCGGCAGTCTATTTTTTTGTAATCCCTGGTATTGTAGCCGTGGGTGTCGGATTCAAAAACAGGGGAAAAGTAAATGGCATTGGCCCCCAGTTTCCCGATGTGAGGGATCCAGTCCAATACTTTTAAAATGCGGGATTCCTCCACGCCGTCGTTCTCAAAAGGCGCTCCACAGAATCCCAGGGGGTAGATTTGATAGAAAACACTCTCGTATGCCCACATAATTTGATACCTCCTAGAGATAAATTTATTTTTTAAGTTACAAATCGGCTGTGAATAGTAACTTTTTTAAGTATACAATAAAATCGGGGAATAGACAACTTAATAAATTTGCAACGAAAATTTTTATCTGTTTTGTTAGGGGATTGTTAGATTTAGCTGATAGGATACATGTTAAAGGAGGGAATCGGATATGAATAAAAATATTTTGTTGAAACTGGTGCTGGCCGCAATGATTTGTTTGATGGTTTGTCTGAATACTCAGGATAACAGGGCGGGAAAAGGAAGTGTTGCCGAGGCAATAGATAGGGGACATAAGGATATGGCATCCGGGAGGAAGGGGGAGAAGGCTGCCCTTCTTCCCGATGCAGTTCCGATGAAATTTTACCTTTCGGATGGCAGCGATGATTGGCTGACAACTCTGGTGGTGAAAAACAGGGAGGGTTCTTTTCGCGGAACATACAGTACCGACAGGAAGGGAAAGAAGGTACGGATCAGCAGATTTCACGGCAGGTTTGGCCAGATCAGAAAAATCAATTCTTATACATATCGCATGACGTTGGAAAAACTGAGTCAGAAAAAACAGCCCGGTGAGGAATGGGTTGACCAGGGAACGCGATATACAGCCTGTGAGCCGCCCGGATTAAAAACAGGCAGGATCTATACGCTTTACGCATCAGAAATGCCAATGAAGAAATTTTACAGAGCGCTTTCAAAAAAAGAATTGAAAAACTGGTTTCCGGATTACCGTGCAAAAAAGAAGCCAAAGGGTCTTTTATCCCGATTTGTACTCACGGGAACCGGGATGGAGGGTGCATTTATCACAGACCGTGTTTTGATGAAAAAGGATATACGGAGATATCAACACAGAAAACACAAAACACAGAAAAAATTCTTTTTTACGCAGAGTGGTGAAAAATGGGGGACATGGATTTCCATGCCGGGAAAAAAGGGATCCTTTCATGGGACCTATACCAGGAATAAAAGAAAGAAAGCGTCAGGCTGTAAATTTTCCGGAAGATTTGGAAATATAAAAAAATTGAATCCGTATACGTATACGATGACAGTAAAGGAACTGGAAACCCCTTGGTCCGCCGGGGGCGGGAGCAATAGATCCCTGCCCTATGGGCTAAAGAAAGGGGAGAAGTTTGTTCTTTATATGCCGAATACACCGATGGATGTCATCAGGAAGAAATTCAAGAGTTATCTGAGCTGGATACCGTATTATGATATTCCGAAGAATAAGTCATCCGGGCGGCTTTCCTGCTATGGGCTTTATAATAAAAATATGGGATATGGCTGGTGGTTGTGATGTTGAGTTTAAAATATATTTTGTTTCATAAGAAACAGTCTCTCTATGTTTTTTTGAGTATCGTTGCGGCCTCTATGATCCTGGTTGCGGTCAATGTTGCTCTGGCTACAGATAATAAAATAAGTCTGGAGCAGGCGAGAGATTTTTATGGTGATTATCATTACATCTATAATATTCAGGAGAACCTTTTCTCTCTGCTTGAGAAGCTGGATTTCGGTTTTCGGAATCTGACTTTGTCCTCTATTTTTCACGACCGGGAGAAGGGGGACAGTGGGAAGATCCAGGTTTATTTTATGGAATGGCTGGCAGGCAGCGGTATTGCCCGGATGCTTGGGAATATTGCCGTGGCATTGTTTGCTATGGTGATTGTCTACAGCGTGTTCCGGATTTCGATACAGCAGAGGCTGTCGGAATATGGAAATCTGGAGGCTATAGGGTTTACGACGAGGGAGATCGTGAAAATCCTGGGGAAGGAACTTTTGATTTTATTTGTCCTTGCTGTGCCCATTGGCGGTATCCTGGGCGTCCTGGTGATCAAGGGAATATATATGTACTACAGCAGTGTGGGTTCCCTTGATTTCCCGGCAGAGTATCTGCAGGTGATTCCGAAAGATATAGGCTGGAGTGCTTTCCTGTTATTGCTTTCCTGGATCGTTATTTTATTTTTCACGATGCGGTTTCTCCATAAAGTGTCTGTCATTGATCTCATGAAGGGTAAGCTGCGGCAAAAGAGGAGGGTCAGGCCCTGCCGTTCATGGTCGAAGAAAACCACACATATGATGCCCGTGGTTTTGATCAAGTATTTTTTTGAAAAAAAGGGCAGGGTGGCTGCCATGATCTTGATGCTGTCTCTGGGTGGAACCGCTTTTTTGACAAGCAGTTATGTCGAGGAGGAGATAGACCGGAATAATATTTTGACCCAGCGGGCGGAAAATGGAACAAACGCGGATATTCAGATACAAACGGAAACACTGTCCCTACAGGGGATCATACCGGAGGAAACGGTAGAACAGATCAGCAAAATGCCGGAGGTGGCATTGGCAGAGCCGGTGTCTACTTATCTGGGCGCAATGATATTAGATGATTCCCAGATAGATAAGATGTGGCTGGAAAGTGATTACTGGAAATATCTGGATGACGGGATAAAGAGGAATATACAATTGTTTGGCGGAAGTATGTCGGAGGAACAGGGAAAGAAGGTTTTGAAGACGGAGATCTATGGTTATGATAAGCCAATGCTGGAGGAGTTGGATAATTATTTGCTTGAGGGCTCTGTCCATTCAGTAAATGAGGAGAATACGGTTATTCTTCAAACGATTTTGGACGGAGTGGGAAATAACGGTCTTAAACTCCATGCGGGTGATAAGATCACACTTCGATATCCCAGGGAAAACCATGGAGATTTCTGGCCGGACGGGGATCATAATATATTGAAGATGGAGCCAAAAGGAAAATACAGGGATTATTATGAAGAGAAGACCTTTACGATAGGCGGAGTGGTAAAAAGTGCGATTGCAAAGGATGAGTACCTGATGGAGGGGGCGCCGCAGATCATCATGCCCAACGAAGATTTCCGGCAGATATTTGATGTGGATGGATATAATATGGTTTCTGTCCAGTTGAAGAGTGGGAAACAGGCGGAGCAGGCGGCGAAAAAGATACGCAGCGCCACGAAAGAAATAGAGCGGTGCGGTGTAATCGACTATACAGAGGACATTATACGCCAGAGTGAGTTCCTGGAACAGAAGATGCTGTTAGTTCATATTGTGGTTGTTTTATTGCTTGTCATGGGATTGTTTAACATCATGAGCAGTGTGAATTACATTTTGATCGAACGCCGGAAAGAGTTTGCCGTCATACGTGCCATGGGGATCACAGATTCCAGGCTGATGCAGTCCATGGTGGGGGAGGGGGTTGTATACGGCTTATTGATCAGTATACTGATGCTTGCCCTCTCACTGGCCATCCGGTATCCGATAAAATATATCTTTGATCACGGGCTCATGTTCATCAACGCAAAATTGGTGTTTGACTGGAAGCTGGCCTCGGAGATGACGGTTTTAAATATACTTTTCAGCGTCATGGCCGTGATATTGCCGGCAAGGATGATTTTGTATGCCGAAATAAAGAATGAACTGCAGGAAATGGGTTAAAGGAGATTCGTATGAACATTTTAAGGATTGAGAATTTAAAAAAATATTATTGAAGCGGAGAAACGGTTGTCCGGGCATTAGACGGGGTGGATCTGTGTGTGGAGAAGGGGGAGATGGTGGCCATTGTCGGCGCCTCCGGCAGTGGAAAATCTACTTTGCTGAATCTGGTCGGCGCACTGGATGAGCCCACAGAGGGGTCTATTGAAGTGGGAGGAAAATCACTTCTGGATATGAATCGAAAACAGCTGGCCATCTTTCGCAGGCGGTTTATCGGGTTTGTTTTTCAAAACTATAACCTGTTGCCAGTGTTAAACGGATATGATAATATTACCTTACCGGCTGCCTTTGACGGAAAAAAAGGATAGACCACGCATTTGTTGAGGATATGATGGACGTGCTGCATATCCGGGATCAGGCCTCCAAAATGCCTTCACAGATGTCCGGCGGACAACAGCAGCGCATAGCCATCGCGAGAGCAATGGTAAATCATCCGGCCCTGATCCTCGCAGACGAACCCACGGGCAACCTGGACAAAAAAAATTCTCTGGAAGTCATGCTGCTTTTTCAGGAAATATGTGAAAAATATCATCAGTCCATCCTGTTTGTCACACATAATGAGGAACTGGCACGGCTATGTAACAAGATCATTATATTTGAGGATGGGAAGATCAAAGAAAAGTTATAGAAATCGAAAAAAGTACAGGGCTCGCACGGGAGGCTGGCAATGAGTATAGGAGTGAAAATATGGATTGTTGAAGATGATAAGGTGATGCAGGAGGGCCTGAGTTTTGCCTTTGAAAAGGAAGGCTATCACGTGTCCGCCATGGGTTCCGTAAAAGAACTCAGAAAGATACTTAGTACGGAGAGTGATTTTGCCGTGCTGATCCTGGACTGCAATCTGCCGGATGGCGACGGGTTTTTTGTCTGCCGTAAGCTCAAACAGGAGGGGGTCTCGTTCCCCATCGTATTGTTGACCGCGAGAGATATGGAAGATGAGATGATCGAGGGTTTTGAAGCCGGTGCGGATGATTATGTCACGAAGCCTTTTTTTCTCGAGGTGTTCAAACTGCGGATCAAGGCATTGATCCATCGCGGGGAAGAGAGAAACATGATCCGCTCCCATCATATTGAACTGGATATCGACCGGCATCGGGCGGTTTACAGGGATGAGGAAATTTCCCTGACCAATCTGGAGTATGAATTGCTTGCGCTGTTACTGAAAAATAAGAATAGGGTGATGACACATGAAATGATCTGGGAACTGATCTGGGGGACAAAGGAAAAGTATGTTGATGATACAAGCATCAGTATGCTTGTATCCAAGCTGCGCGCAAAGTTGAGTAAAACAGGTTTGGAGAGGTATCTTCAGACGGTGTACGGGAGGGGATATTTGTGGGAAGACAAGTGAGGTCATATGGTGATGTTGTTGGGCATTGCTCTGTCATTTCTTCTCGGGTTCATCATTGCGAGGCATTTTTATCGGAATAAGCTGGAGAAGACCGCGCAGATCCTGGAGGGATTTAGGCAGGGCGAACTAAAGGAATCGGATGATCTGTCCGAGGGGATAACCTCGAGGATTACATTTTTGCTGAATCAGATCCGGAGCGACATACTGGATACGATGATAAAAGAGAAAGACGAGGGTGAACGTCTGAAGGGCCTTATATCGGATATATCACACCAGCTTCGCACGCCCCTTGCCAATATCAGGATGTATGGGGAGCTTTTGGAGGAATCAGAGCTCTCCCCCGAAAGGCAGAGTGAGTTTCTGCAAAAGATAAAAAGTGCCACGGTACAGAGTGAGTGGCTGCTGAAAAATCTTCTGAATGCGTCCCGGTTAGAAGAGGGCATAATCCATTTCAAGGCGGAAGAAAGCAGTCTGCAGGAGACGGTGATCGAGGCGGTGAGAGATGTCCGTCATTTTGCGGAAAAAAGAGGGATCATGATCGTGGTAGAGCCCTTTCAGGATATCAATGTACATCAGGATTTCCAATGGACGAAGGAGATGTTTATCAACATTCTGGAAAATGCTATCAAGTATTCCTGTGATCATACAAAAATATGGATATCGGTGGAAAGACAGGTGAATTATGTGGCAATTTCTATCAAAGACCAGGGGTGTGGAATCCCAAAGAAGGATCTGAATAAAATATTTCAGCGCTTCTATCGATGTGAGAACGTAAAAGACAAAGAGGGTTCGGGCCTTGGGCTTTATCTGGTACGGCTTATCCTGCTGAAGGAGGGGGGAAATGTGACGGTGGAGTCGGATGTGGGAGAGGGGAGCGTGTTTACGGTATTTTTGAAATTGGCATAATAGAGAGATTATATCCTGAGATAATTTTGCGGTTGCCAACATAAGGGCAGCCGCATTTATTATATTGAGGTGATATGATGCGTACACAAGTCTGTCAGGGAATCCTGATACCGTTTCTGGGAACGGTATTTGGGGCTGCCTGTGTGTTTTTTATGAAGCGTAAGCCGAATCCGTTTATACAGAGGGCATTAACCGGGTTTGCGGCGGGGGTTATGGTGGCGGCTTCCGTCTGGAGTCTTTTGATCCCCGCCATGGAGCAGTCAGAGGCAATGGGACGGTGGGCATTCATCCCGGCGGTGTCCGGTTTCTGGATCGGCATGTTTTTTCTATATCTTTTGGATCGTACAGTTCCACATCTGCATATGAACAGTGTCCGGGCGGAGGGACCGGAGAGCAGCCTGCAGAGACAGGCACTGCTGGTCCTTGCGGTGACGCTCCACAACCTGCCGGAGGGGATGGCTGTGGGCGTGGTTTATGCCGGATTGCTCTCAGGAGATGCCGGAATTACCGCTATGAGTGCCATGGCGCTCTCGCTGGGGATTGCGGTACAGAATTTCCCGGAGGGGGCGATCATCTCCATGCCCCTTCGGGCAAAGGGCACCGGAAAGGGAAAGTCGTTTTTTTATGGGGCGTTATCCGGGATCGTCGAGCCGATAGGAGCCATTCTGACCCTTCTGGCAGTGGGATTTGTGGTTCCCGTCCTGCCGTATCTTTTGAGCTTTGCGGCAGGAGCCATGGTCTATGTGGTAGTGGAGGAACTGATCCCGGAGAAGGTGGAGGGGAAACACTCCAATGTGGATACCATGCTGTTCGCCGTTGGCTTTACGATCATGATGGCGTTGGACGTGGCACTGGGATGAGCGCAGGAGAAAACACTGGTCCGGAAAAATATGCCTGTCAGGCATGGAAAAGTGAACTTTTTAAGTATTTGTATATCAACCATAAATCACTTATGATAGAAACACAAGGGGGAAAACACATGACAGGAAAATTCGGAAAAGGGATACTGGCCGTCGTATTGTCCTTTGCTCTGCTTTTTTCGGGATGCGGGAATCCGGGAGAATCGAAAGAGATGGAGGATTCTTCCTCCGGCAGAGCAGTATCAGGGGAAGGCGGATCAGGGGATATGATTGCGTTGACGGAGGACGTGACTGAGCTGGAGAATGGTTTGTGTGCGGTAAAGTTCGAGGGGGATGACGGTTTAGGGAAGTTTCTGGACCGGGGAGGAGCATCCTCAGACGGGGAAGTGGTCAGATATCTCACCGGCAGTATGCTTTCCGGGGTGAAGGGCATGATCTTCCATGGCAATCCCTTCGGCTGCAGTGCGTTTCAGGCAGAGAGCGGAAAAGGGAACTTTCTGTTCGGACGAAACTTTGACTGGATGGCGTGTGAGGCGTGGATTGTCAGTTCCAGACCGGAAACGGGATATGCGTCCATCTCCACAGTCAATATGGATTTTATCGGAAGCGTGGCGTCCAAACTGCCGGACAGTGCCAGAACGATAGCGGCATTGTATACGCCCCTGGACGGAATGAACGAGAAAGGACTGTGTGTGTCTGTCAATATGATCGAAGACGATGGAGGAATTGCACAGGACAGTGATAAGACGGATCTCACCACCACCACAGCGGTGCGCCTCCTGTTGAATCAGGCGGCCGATGTGGGGGAGGCTCTGGAGTTTCTGCAGAAGTATGACATGCATTCTTCCATGGGGATGATGGTTCATTTTGCCCTGGCGGACCGAACGGGAAGATGTGTGGCGGTGGAGTATGTGAAGGATGAAATGATAGTGACGGATTCTTCTGTGGTGACAAATTTTTATCTGGCGGAGGGGGAGAAGCACGGGATTGGCACGGAGCAGTCCCATGAGCGATATGAAACCTTGACCAAGCTGCTTCAGGAAAAGAAGGATTTTGATACGGATGACATGCGGGACGCTTTAGACAGCGTGGGAAAACATAATTTTAATGATGGCGCCACGACGGAATGGAGCATTGTCATGGATCAGAGCGGGAATCGGCTGACCTACTACCACAGGGAGAATTACGGAAAGGCATATACATTTGAAATAGGGATGTGACGGTGAAGACTCGGAGAGGAGGCTGAATGGTATGATATCCACATGGATGCCGTTGTTCCGTCTTGTCAGAAATACAAAAAAGACGAGACGGCAGTTGGAAAAAAAGCAGAACCGGAAACTGTATCAGATTCTTATGTATGCCTATGAACATTCTGAGTATTATCGCCGTGTATTTGAGGAGAATGGTATATTCAGGAACAATCTGAAAAGCACGCCCATGGAGAAATTTCCCACACTGGATAAGGATACCCTGATGGCACATTTTGACGAACTGGTGACCGTTCCGGATCTGAGACAGGAGGAAATCCGGCGTTTTGATGAGGAGGATCAGGCATCCCGGAAAACGGACAGTGAGAATTTATTCCATGGCCGGTATCATATCGTTCATTCTTCCGGCAGCACGGGCGTACCGAGGTACTTTGCCTATGATAAAAAAGCATGGGCGAAGATGCTCTCCGGCATTACCAGAGGGGCGCTCTGGGGTATGTCCATTCAGCAGATTCTGAAACTCATCTCAGGAAAACCGAAAATTCTTTACATTGCGGCGAACCATTGAGTCGCGGACTGCAGGCATATCTGGAACAGGTATTTGACGCGGAGACAGTGAATTTTTACGGAGCAAGCGAATCCCTGGCATTGGGCGTACAGTTTGGGAGAGAAGATAGTATGGTGCTGTTTGATGATCTGAACTATGTGGAGTTGATTGACGGGGAATTTTTCGGGGACATCCATGATAAATTCGGGAAGATGGATCTGGTGATCATGGAGAACGGCCAGTATAACAAGCGGTGGTCAGACTGTCATATGATGCCGGAAGAGGGTGTGCAGGCGGCACTGGATCTGGAGGCGGAATGGGTTCTTCCCGTTCACTGGGCAGGTTTCGTCCTTGCCACCCACAAGTGGAGCGAACCGGCGCAAAGGTATACGCAGGCAGCAGAAAAAACCGGGGTCAATGTAGTGACACCGGAAATCGGAGAGACAGTAAACGAGAGTCAGGCGGCGGAGTATCAGAAGAAGTGGTGGATGTCCGTTTCATGAGGATCAGATGAAGCAGATGAAGGATAAAATTATTTTTGAAATGGAGTGATGAGCTTATGAAAAGGAAACTGTGTATGATTCTTGCAGTGATGTTGTGTCTCTCTGTTTTTTACAGGGATGGGGCAGAGGCTTCTGCCAAAAATAAAATGCGCGGGGATAACACGCACGTAAAAAAACTTACATTGAATTATAAGACATTAAAAATGAAAACCGGTGAAAAAAAACGGCTGAAGGTGAAATCGGTAAAGCCGGAGAAGGCATCAAAAAAAGTGAAGTGGAACAGTTCTGACCAGGCAATAGCGACGGTAGATCACAGAGGAATGGTGAAGGCAAAAAAAGCCGGAACGGTAACGATTACGGCAACGGCAAAGAGAGGCGGAAAAAAGGCAAAATGCAAAGTCATCGTAAAGAAAAAAGAGACAACACAGACAGAGAATAGTAAAATGACATCGATTGAAGTTGTCATTAACGGAAAGGTATTTCCGGCCAAACTATATAACAATAAGACGGCCGGGGAGCTGCAGAAGAAATTCCCTATGACAGTAAAGATGAGTGAATTAAACGGGAATGAGAAGTACCATTATATGGACAGCAGCCTGCCTACGGCCACAGTCTCACCGAAGCAGATAAAAAAGGGAGAACTGATGCTATATGGCTCGGATTGTCTGGTGCTGTTTTATAAATCGTTTTCCACATCTTATGATTATACCAGACTGGGGTATCTTGAAAATACAGACGGTCTGACGGAGGCTGTGGGAACAGGAAATGTCCAGATGACATTTCGGATGAAATAGAGGGAGGCAGTGATGATGTGTAGAAGTAAAAAAACAATCTGGTGTGCAGTTATTATTGTATTCGCCATAATGCTGTCCTGCATGTCTGATATCACAGGAGCACAGGCAAAACCAAAGACAATGAAACTGACTTTGAATATGGCTTCCATGGCGATGAAGAAGGGGGACAGGATCAATCTGAGAGTTACACAGGTGACGCCTGCCTCAGCTTCAAAAAAGGTGACGTGGAAGTCCTCCAATAAAAAAATTGCTTCGGTCAGTAAATCCGGACAGATCCGGGCGAAAGCGAAAGGGAAAGCAACCATTACCGTCAGAGCCAAAAGCGGGAAGGCGGTGGCAAAGTGCAGGATTAAGGTAAGGGGAAGAGCGAAAGGGAAATCCAAAGTGCTGGTCGCATATTTTTCTGCCACAAATACCACGAAAGGCATTGCTGAAAAGGTTGCAAATGTTTCCGGCGGCGATTTGTACCGGATCACTCCGGCAGAAAGGTATAGCGCGAAGGATTTGGATTATACCAGGGAATCCTGCCGTGCGGTAAAGGAGCAGAAAAACAAGAAAGTACGGCCGTCAATGAAAGGAAGCTGTGCCGGAGTACAGCAATATAATACAATTTTTGTTGGCTTCCCCATCTGGTCAGGCGCTGTCCCGCGGCTTATTAACACGTTTATGGAAAGCTATAGTTTCGCCGGCAGGACGGTTATTCCCTTCTGCACATCTGGCGGTACGGGAATTGGTAAAGCAGTGAAAACATTGAAATCAGTGACAAAAGGGAAAGTCACATGGCGTCCCGGAAAACAATTTGACGGGAATGAATCAAAGACAGAAATTGCTAAATGGGTAAACGGCTTGCATTTGCAGAACAGTCAGCCGGAAGAACCGACACAGGCACCAACCGTTTCATTATCACCGGCACCGTCCAAGTCGCCGGAGGTGACTTTGGCCCCGGAGAAGACTGTATCCCCGGAGGCGACTTTGGCCCCGGATGGACATGAGAAAGTGCTGGTTGCATACTTTTCCTGTACCGGCAGTACAAAGCAAATTGCAGAGAAAATTGCAAAGGGATTGGATGCAGATATTTATGAAATAGTCCCGGAGATTTCCTATACATCAGCAGATTTGAATTACAATGACAGTAACAGCCGGTCATCTGTTGAGCAAAAGGATCCGTCGGTGCGCCCCGGAATTTCCGGCAATGTGTCCAACATGGAACAATATGAAACGCTCCTGATGGGCTATCCCATATGGCATGGTGCAGCACCCCGCATTATGGATACGTTTGTGGAAAGCTATGATTTTTCCGGGAAAAAGATCATTCCATTCTGTACTTCTGCCTCCAGCGGAATTGGCGACAGCGCGACAGCTCTTCAGGCATTGTGCAGGGGAAATGCCACATGGGATAGGGGACGCAGGTTTTCGGGAGATGCAACAGAAACAGAAATTACTGACTGGCTCGGAGAACTTGGGCTGGCGGAAGAACCGGTGGAAACGGAGGAAAGCAAGATGATCAATATTCAGGTTGGCACAGTGAATTTTACGGCAGAATTGATGAAAAATTCTTCGGCGGAGGCGTTTGCGGAAAAACTTGCAGAAGGCCCGCTAACTGTAGAGATGCACGATTATGGCAATTTTGAAAAGGTAGGGGCGTTGGGATTTGATCTCCCCACAAACAATGAGCAGATTACAACAGAGCCGGGCGATGTGATCTTGTATATGGGAAATCAAATTACCATTTATTATGATACGAATTCATGGAACTTCACGAGGCTGGGAAAGATACAGGGTGTTACGAAAGAAGAATTGAAATCAGCGTTGGGGGCAGGGGATGTGATAGTGACGTTTTCTTTGGCGTGATATTCAGATGACACCGGATGAAATTATCGCAGACACAAAAAAAGGGGCTGAAAGAATTAGGAAAATGCTTCAGGAACGTAAATGTGTGAAAACATAGTATTAAAATAAGACATTTGCCGATTTGGTAAGTGTCTTTTTTTACATAAGGTGTGGATAGAAGTAATCTATCCGGTGGAAGCAAGTCAACTGTACCTCGTGCAAAAAAACTGTATTTCGTGTATAAGAACTTAATTTGTTATACAAACGGTGCGATAATATTATTGAAACACTTAACCTATAGGAGTGACAGAGTATGACAGAAATTGTGGTGGAATTGATCTGTCAATAGAGGAGGACGGGAGTATTTCCGGATTGCCGGATGAAGTATATGAAAAAAAGGGGAGGCATTTTCAAACAGATTTTTATAAAAGGTTAAAAACATTGCTAAGAAATGGCGTGAAAAGTGAGGATGAGATAGGCAGGCTAATTTACCGCAATGGAAAACTGTTTATTTTATGATCGGCGGTAAGAAATACAAAAATGGATTTAAAAGTGGAGGAGATGATTTTTTTGTTGATTGAGGGATTTGGGAATATAACCTATGAGACAGGCATTCAAAAGGACAAAACCATATTGCCGGGAAAACCATTCCAGACGGAAAAAAATATTTCTGAGCAAGAAAAGGTCCTGGGAATCGGTTTCTTAAATGCGCCTACCGGTAATATTAGTTATGGAATGAGTGCAAAATATGCCGAGGATTCCACACCAGATAATCCGATTATTAGTAAAACAGAATTGGCTTTCAATGATTGGACAAATGAGAAAACTATATTTTGAATCTGGTTTATATAAGCAGGCTTTGGATGGAGATTCACTTCTGAGATGTTTCTCAAAACGTTACACAGCAAACCAGAGGGAAATTTATACTTGAATTTAATTTTATACTGTGATACACTAAATATAGCGAAAGGCATTTGCCGATAACAAATGCCTTTCATACGGATAGTATTCCATTCCAAAAGTGGATGCTCCCAAGCGTAGGTTTTAATGTCCTAATGGACACTGCCTAGCCTGTTTGCCGACAGGTTAGGTATTTTTATTTTCGCTTGTTCTTCCTATCTATGTAGGCAAGCAACGCTATCAGCAGAGTTCCGAAGGATACTAGTAAAGCCAGTATCCCCGGAAAAACCATAATAGTTTCTCGAGGAGGTGAGAGGAATCCGGTATGAGTAAAACAGAAAGTATGAAAGAGATCAATTTTTTTCTGCCGGGGTTTTATGAAAACTTCTATGCCATAATTTGTCTGGCAGATATGATGAAATCCGAGCCTGAATTATTTTTCCCCAATATAAAAATAGGCGCAGCGTACGGGTGTTTTCCGGGGAGTATCTGGAATGGCGGGAGAGTGATCCTGGGAGGCTGCACAAAACAGGAGATGGAATACGCGCTCTGTGAATATAACAGGCGGGGGATCGCGGTCCGCTATACATTTACAAATCCGCTGCTGCAGAAGATCCACCTGATGGACACCTATTGCAATCTGTGTATGGAGCTTGGGGATAACGGCAAAAACGAAGTGCTTGTAAATCTACCGTTACTGGAGGAATTGATCAGAAAAATGTACCCCGGATACGGAATCATATCTTCCACGACAAAGTGTTTAAGAGAGATCAGTGCAGTCGAGCAGGAACTGGAAAAGGACTACAGGTTAGTGGTATTGGATTCCGCATGGAATAACACGGACAGGCTTTTTGAAATGGGACATAAGGATAAGATCGAACTTATCGCAAATCATTATTGTGTGGATAACTGTCCGCGAAGGGAAGAGCACTACAGGGAAGTGGGACGGTGCCAGCTGGAGTTTTCGGAAATAAATTTTGACAAGTGTGACCGTATACATATCGACTTCAGCCAGGTCATGGAGAACAGATCTTTTATTTCCACCGAGGATCTGTACGGAAAATATTATGATGCGGGATTCCGAAATTTCAAGCTGGATGGCAGAGGATTTCAAAAGAATAAATTGCTGGAAAGCTTCGCGTATTATCTCGTAAAACCGGACTATCGGGACAGAGTGTTTTCCCGGCTTGCAAAACAGAGGTTTTTATAATCCCATGGGAAACAGGAACTGTCATAAGCAGGGGAGCTTTACATAAAAGCAATTGACCCCTTTCCGGCTCTCTGCCCAGATTTTTCCATGGTGTTTTCTGACAATGTTTTCTGCGATGGAGAGCCCCAGGCCGAAGCTCTCGCTCTGGCTTCTGGCTTTGTCTGCCCGGTAAAAGCGTTTGAAGAGATTTCTTAAATCTTCGGGGGAAATGGCGTCCCCTTCGCTGGCCACTGCCAGAATGCAATGGCTGTTTCCCCGCTTTTGAAGGCGGATCCGGATATGTCCGCCATCCCGGGAATATTTTCTGGCATTATCCAGCAATATTTCGACGACCTGGCAGAGTTTATCCTCAGCGCCCTTCACCCGGATATTCTCTTCGATATCTGTGGCAAGCGGCAGCCCTCTTTCAAAAAATATCGGCTCGAAGGGCAGAATGGCATTGGATACCAGGGTGCTCAGGGAAAGCATGGAATACATGATATTTTCCTGTGAGGCGTCTGCCCTGGCCAGTTCCAGCATCTGTTCGATGAGCTTTCTCATTTTCCGGGACATGGTAAGGATGTTCCGGGAATATTTTTCGTGGTTTTCCTTTGTGTAGTCCGGATTCTGTAGCATTTCCGCATTGGTCATTATGACCGGTCAGGGGGGGTTTTCAATTCGTGTGAAGCGTCGGCCACAAATTGCCGCTGCTGCTCCCAGGCTGTTTTCACAGGGCGGATGGCCCAGTTTGCCAAAAAGAAACTGATGGCCAGAAAGATAAAAAAGCTGAGCAGGACAATGAGGGCGGAGGTTTTCATTAAGTGATCCAGGGTGGCCCGTTCACTGGATATGTCCACGAACACGAGACAGGTTCCTTTTGGATTTTCCGTCCGGTAATATCTCAGATCATATTCCTCTATGACCCCGAAATTCTCTTTTCGGGAATCGGTCATATCAACCAATTCCTGCAGAAAATCCCGGTCTGAAAGGTCGTAATAGCTGCTTCCCCTGGCGTTTATCTGTCCCTGCCCGTTGATCTGCAGGGTGAAATAGGGAATGCGGATGTCTTTTTCCTGTCCGTCCGGCATTTTGTCACGGACCGGGCGCATGGCGATGTTGCGCATCACGGCAAGACTGCTTGTCTCATAGTTTTTTTTCGTCATTTGATAGATTAAGACCAGAATGAAACAAAGCATGATCATAACAATGCTCATGGTGATCAATATAAATTTCAGGCGCAGTTTTTTGATCATTTTTCGTCACCCCGTTTCCGTATCATCCGTCCGGATCTCCAGATGATATCCCAGTCTGCGTCTGGCCACGATCTTTATGTCTGAATGGATGCTGGCCAGCTTTTTTCTCAGAAAACCGATATATACCTCCACATGGTTCTCTACGGCATCCGAATCATACCCCCACACTCTGGCGAGGATGACCTCCTTGGAGAGATTGCGCTCTCCGGACTGGAAGAGAAAACGAAGGATGTCAAATTCTTTTGCGGAGAGAGATATGCGGTTGTCGCCGCAGATCAGCACAGCGGAGGACAGATCCAGGGAGGTGTTGCCAAAGACCAGTTCCTCTACCTGATTGCCCTGTCTCCGGAGCAGCGCGTTGATGCAGGCGAGGAGTTCCCTGCTGTCGAAGGGCTTGGTCAGGTAATAGTCCGCCCAGGCATTGAGACCGTGGATACGGCTTTCCAGATCCGATTTTGCCGTCAGCATCAGTATGGGGGTTCCCAGGTGTTTGGAACGGACCTTTTTTGCCAATTCAAAACCGTCTATCCCCGGCATCATAACATCCATGATCAACAGGTCATAAATTCCCAGCTCCGCATATTCCTCCCCGCTTTTCCCGTCATAGACGGTCTCCACATCGAAACCCTTGCCGGACAGAAGATCACGCAGGGAATCTGCCAGCAGTTTTTCATCCTCAATGACCAATATTTTCATATCTTTACATCTCCCTTATCAATCTGACCTTTGAAAATCATAACGGATTTTATGTTTATTATAATATAGAGAATAACTGAAAGGAAACTGAAAATTTATGATTTCACATAGAATTCACAGTTTTCTCCTGATTTTTTCAGCATCATTTCAGAAATGACCTTTATGCTGAATAAAGGAGCAGTAAAAAGAAATTTGCAGAAAGGTATGGTAATAAGATGAAGAGAACAAAGAGAATTGGAAAGAAAAAAATTTGGATCAGTACAGCTGTCTTTCTGGTGGCTGTCGCGGCCATAGCGGGTATTATTATCGTGCGTGGTAAAAAAGATAAAACCAATGCCTTTTATAAACAGAGTACGGTGTCACTGGAGAAAATGGATCTGACGAAATCCATCAGCGCCACCGGTACAGTGGCCGGCAGGGAATCAAAGTCTGTCTCTGTGGCCGTGCAGAATGTGGCGATCAAAAAGATCCTGGTCAAAGTCGGAGATACGGTAAAAAAGGGTGATGAGCTGGTGCAGTTTGACGAGAGCGATCTGAAGGAGGCGCTTTCCGAGGCAGAGGAGGATCTGGCTGACACGAAGAGTACTGCCAGTCAGGAGATAGCCAATGCAAAGAAACAGTACAGCAGTGCAGTCAGCAATAAAAACAGCGATTCGGATTCCCAGGCGAAAAAGATTGCCGATGCCAAAGAGACAAAAAAAGAGGCCAAAGCTGCGGTAAAAGAGGCAAAGAAGAAAGTGAAGGCAGCAAAAACCGCACAGGAGAAGCAGACATGCCAGGAGAACCTGGCTAAGGCGGAGGAAGCGTTAAAACAGGCGGAGAGCGCCCTGGAAACTGCGGAGGAGAGCAGGAAAAATACACTGAGACAGGACACCGACAGTGTCGATAATGCCTCTGCCTCACTGGAGACAGCGCGCAGCAATGGGGAGAAGAACATAAAAGAGGCGGAGAAGAATGTGAAGGAGGCACAGAAAGCGCTGGAGCAGTGTTCCATGATGGCACCGATCAGCGGCATTGTGACTGCTGTCAACGGGGAAGAGGGGGCGATGTATTCCGGGGAAACCCTGTTTCAGATTGATGACACCAGCGCATATACAGTGACCACCAGCGTAGATGAGTATGATATCAGCGATGTGGCAGTGGGTCAGAGGGTTGTCGTACTGACGGAGGCAACGGACGAGGATGAACTGGAGGGGGAGATCAGTTTTATAGCTCCCTCCACACAAAACTCCTCGGAGTCATCCGGCAGCCAGTCGGCAGAAATGAAAAACACATCTTCCTCAGACAGCTCCGGCGGATATGAGGTAAAGATAAACCTGACGAAGGAAGATGAGCGGCTGCGGCTGGGACTGACGGCCAGGTGCAGCATAATTCTGGAGGAGGCGCAGGACGTCTATGCGGTGCCATACGATGCGGTACAGGAAGATGCCGATGGCGGTTATATCAATGTGCTGGATGGCGAGACAAAGGGGAAGAATGCGGAATCGGGTACAGACAGTACAAGAAAGCTGACAGTTACGAAAGACATGGAGCGCGGTTTTGGCGGAGACTATGGCGGTATGCCGGGCGGTGAAAGACGGAAATAGTGTATCTGTAAGAATAGAAAGGACCGGAAGACATGACTGAAAATACAATGATTTACCTGCGGGGGATCGTCAAGCGCTTTTATATCGGGCAGCCAAATGAACTGGAAATTCTCCACGGTATTGATCTGAAAGTGGGTGTGGGAGAATTTATCTCCATAATGGGGGCATCCGGCTCCGGAAAGTCCACACTGATGAACATTATAGGTGTATTGGACCGCCCCACCGAGGGGAAATATTATCTGGAAGGACAGGATGTGGGGGAACAGGGGGATCCGGAACTGTCCCGTATCCGGAATAAAGAGATCGGCTTTGTCTTTCAGACATACAATCTGATCGCCAGGACAACGGCCAGGGAAAATGTGGAGCTGCCGATGCTCTATGCCGGGATTGGGAAAAAAGAACGGCGGGAGCGTGCGGAGGAACTATTGGAGATCGTGGGAATGGAGGATCGGATGATGCACCGGCCGGATGAACTGTCCGGAGGACAAAAACAGCGCGTGGCCATCGCCAGGGCCATGGCGAATGATCCGTCTGTCATTCTGGCAGATGAGCCCACGGGATCCCTGGATTCCAAAACAGGCCACATGATCATGGATATCTTTCACCGGTTCCACCGGGAACAGGGCAAGACTATCCTGCTGATCACACATTCGGAAGACCTGGCAAAAGAAACAGAACGTATTATCCATCTGCGGGATGGCGCTGTGGTAAATACCGGGACGGAATAGTTTAGGAGGTAAGATATGTTGATATGGGAAAATATTAAGCTGGCTTTTTCTGCCTTGGGTGCCAATAAGATGCGTGCCTTTCTGACGATGCTGGGAATCATCATAGGGATAGGCTCTGTCATAGCGATCATGACAGTCAGCTCTTCGCTGACGACCTCTATTTCCGACAGCTTTCAGGAAATGGGCGCGAATAATGTGACAGTAGGGCTGAGCCGGAAAAGCTCGGAAGAGGAAGTCCGCTCCAATGGAATGCGTTTTGGCGCAGACAACAGAAACTCCTCGATAGATGAGGAGGATATGCTGACAGATGAGATGCTGCAGAAACTGCAGGAGCAGTATGCAGAACAGATTGATGCGGTGGCGATCAGCGAATCCCTGGGAGACGGGACGGCAGAGCGCAAAAATAATTCTGCGGATGTGACAGTATCCGGCGTCAACACAGATTATTTTCAGAGCAATACCCTGACACTGTTGGCAGGCCGCTACATGAAGCAGGAGGATCTGGATGGCAGCAAGAAGGTGATCATGGTGTCGGATCTGCTGGTGGATCTTCTGTTTGACGGGGACAGGGATGCGGCATTGTGGCAGAAGATCAGTGTCAATGTGAACAGCAGCTATACGGATTTTTTCATCATTGGTGTATATGAATACGAGTCGGAGGGCTCAATCTCTGAGAACAGTGACGAAGATGTGACCACTGCGGCATATATTCCCCTGACGACGGCAAAGGCCCTGTCCCACTCGAAGGATGGCTATTCCCAGTTTACCATTGTGACAGCGGCGGGGATTGACAGCGTATCCGATTTCGCGGCCGATGTGGAGGATTTTTTTGCGCCCTATTATGCGGGGAATGAGGATTATGAAGTATCTACCTCTACCATGGAATCCATGACGGAATCCATGGATGAAATGGTGAGGACGGTATCGATAGCGATCTCCCTGATCACAGGGATTTCCCTTCTGGTCGGCGGCATTGGAGTCATGAACATTATGCTGGTGTCCATCACGGAGCGCACCAGGGAAATCGGTACCAGAAAGGCACTGGGTGCAACCAATGCGTTTATCCGTCTCCAGTTTATCATCGAATCGGTGATCCTCTGTTTCATCGGCGGATGTCTGGGTGTGGCCATCGGACTGGGGCTGGGCAGTGTGGCGGCTATGATCCTGGGATATTCGGCGACGGCGCCTGTGGGGGCGATTTTTCTGGCCGTGGGCTTTTCCATGGTGATCGGTTTGTTTTTTGGATATTATCCTGCGAACAAGGCGGCCAGGATGGATCCGATCGAGGCTTTGCGTTATGAGTAGGAGCCATTGCGCTGTGTATCCTTCTGTGGTACAATAGTTTCATGCGATATCATTCCGGTGATGGTAGAAGGGGGAGTTTCGTATGAAAAAAATAATTTATGTATTGGCCGTCATACTCATTCTGGAGACCTCCTGTGAAAGCGTATCTCAATATGCGGCAAGCGGGGGAGCTGTGTCCTCTGGCATAGTAAGCGGAGGAGAAATATCGGAAGATAAGGGAGAGGAAAAAACCCTGCGGGAGCCCGGAAGGAAAAAAACGATAGATATTTCCTTTGAGGATGCCTCCGGAAAGAAACAGAAACTGAGAGCAGGAGAAGTGGATACAAAAGATATGGCGTCAAGTATGTATCCAATCTACGAAGGCTTTGTAATGGATGATCATTTCTATTATCTGGACGGCGGAGTATGTGTCTGGGATAAGAGGAGGAAGAGTATAGGCAGCCTGGAGGACACTTCCATTCCGGATCATATGGACATGAATTTAACGGACTGGTGTGTCTATGGGGAAAAAGCATATTTTATTTTAGATAACATCACCGGCACAAACGGAGATTATCCTCTGTTTCAGTTTGCAGCCCGTGATCTGGACACAAGGGAAGAAAAAATAATCGACATTTCTGAACATTACAAAGAATACGCGGAAGAGTTCGGTGGATATGACTGTATTGACAATTGTTTTGTGTATGCGGATAAGTTCTATATTGAGGACTCCTTTCCCCCTGATTCACTGAAGGAATTTGATATGAACGGGAATCATTTGAGAACGATTTCCCTGAAGGACAGCGAAAAGAAAGAGGAGCATGTGGTTCTGCTGGGGATCATGGACGGAAAAATCTATTCCTGTACGTGGAGTGACAGTCGGCACATACTGAAAAGCTGGGACATGGTAACGGGGGAAGAGAAAAAGGTTATGGAGTACGAACAGCCGGGCTATGACAAGAAAAAATGGAGCTATGGCTTTCCTGCTTTTTATTTTTCAGGAAATAATCTCTTGATAGAAGAGTATTTTTTTGATGCAGAAGGTAAACGCAGCGGAGATATTAAGACCGAGAGCATACTGTATTGGCTGTCACTGAAAGACGGAGGAAAGATGAAGCGTTTGTTTCAGCGGGAAATATCGACATGTGATTTCTATGGCAATAACCTTTATTACATTGATGACAAACATTTTTTGCACCGGTACAATCTCAAAAAAGATACGGATAAAATAATCAGCAAGAGAAAAGTAGAAGATGTACTGTGCGCAAAAGAGGGACTTTTTTGCTATGAGTATGAGGAGCGGGGGCCCTCCTATGCGGATGATGTGATATATCATATGGATTTCGATGGAAAAAATGAGAAGGATATATTTGACTATTAGTTGCGGAATCATATAATATTTGGAATTTCCAGGAGGGGTTTTATGGTAGATTTTTTGCCTCTTGCATTTCTGTTTTTTATTGGCTCGCTGACCGGGTGGGTGCTGGAGTTCTTTTTCAGAAATTTGCAGAGCAAGGATGAAAAATGGATCAATCCGGGCTTTTGTTCCGGCCCCTATGTTCCCTTATATGGAATAGGGCTCTGCGTTTTATATTTGCTTGCCTCACTTGAGGAATACAATCTGATCCGGAATCCTTTTTTGAATAAAGCGGTGTTATTTGTTGCTATGGCAGTTGGAATGACTGTGATAGAATACATTGCCGGTATTGTGTGCCTGAGGATCTTCAAGGTACGCTTGTGGGATTATTCGGATCTTTTCGGGAATATTCAGGGTATCATCTGCCCACAGTTTTCTCTGATCTGGTCATTGCTGGGCGCGGTGTATTATTTTTTCATCCATGAGCATATTTTAGGCGCCCTGGAGTGGCTGGCCAGGAATCTTGCCTTTTCTTTTGTAATCGGGTTTTTCTTTGGCGTATTTACTCTTGATGTGGTTCATTCTGCAAATCTTGTGATGAAATTAAAGCAATACGCTAAGGATTATGATGTGGTCGTAAAATACGAAAACATTAAGTCACATATTCGGTCAAAGCAGAAAAAACTTTCGGGGAAATACAATTTGTTCCGCCCATTTCATTCCAATGTTCCGCTCAGTGAGCATTTGAGAGAAATGTACGGCATTAACAGGAAAACAAAAAAATAATAATGGAAAGAGATCAGACATCCATGCCCTGAGAACTTACCTTGATCAACATTTTGACGGACAGAATGTTTTTCTGGACGCAAAGGTAAAGGTTCTTTATGGAAGCGATGGCGGCGATATCGTCAGCCAGTATGTGGCATTCACGAAAGTTTATGATGAGCAGCGGAAACTGCATGGGAGAACCAGAAGGGCAGTGACAGAAACCATCCGTATCTGTAAGGATAAGAATGTGTTGAAGGATTATCTGGAGGAGCGGGAAAAGGAGGTCGAGAATATTATGCTGGCTATGTATGATGAAAAAGAAAATCTGCTGGAGTATATCGAGAGTGAGAGGTATGATGCAGAACAGTTAGGGGAAAAGTAATCCTGGGGAGTGATATTTTAGGATTTTCGACCAGCAGAGAGGTTTCTGAGTACCGTGCGATAGAAATTGTTTATAAAATCGCCAAAGCGGCGCAAAGATCGGTTGCAGAGACAGATTATATACTGTGGTCATACTGTTCTAATGGATATGGCGAAATCTGTACTTCCACGAATCCAAAATGTGATAAATGTGTTGCGATCGGACAACGCAGAAAACACACGGATGATGTTATAAATATAATGAAAAATAAATATGTACTGGATTACTACTACAAAATAAAAGAGAGTGATACAGTCTCTGAAATTATTTGCAAAACATCCAATATATCTTATTTGTCTTTCCGCAGGCGTATCTTTTATGGTAAGGCGGTATCAGTGGAGGAGGGAAGCAGATTAAACCATGAGGTAGAAATGCTGGTTGCAAACAGGATTCCGGAATTGCTGGAATCTACAGACCAGAAAAGGTTTGATGAGATAGATATTGACATCGAAGTATTGGCAGATTATGGACTTACCTTCGAAACTTACTTTCCGGAAGCAACAGATCTGGCGGAATTTCTGTTTTTTCAGATTATCGGTATTACCCAAATCAAATGATATTCAACAAAATATACGATGCGCTTGAAAATTTCTCTTCAGAGGAAATTAAGATACCAGAGCGCGAATGGAAAAATCTTTTTTTTTGACATCCCCTGCCAAACAGAAATAAGTATAGTAATTGCCGCTGAAATGTTGTGATATGATTATATCGACATCATAGTCCTGTTGTCAAGGGTATAGAGCTATCATTAGGGAGGAGTTTGTGGGGATAGAAATTTAATATTTTACTTTTCAGTCTTTGTATGGTACACTCTAAGATGGTAAAATGGGAATGAAACCAAAGACGGTAAACTGGTACATAACCAAACCTTGAGATTGCGAAACCCCTATAAAATAAGGATTTTCTAAGGAGGAATATAGAAAAATGAAACTAGGAATTATAGTCGCAGGCCTAATTTCACATAAATTGACATAACCGAACAAAACCCTATGAAGCCTTATTTTTAAGGATTCAGACTTTTTATCAAAGTATCATAGTTTCACGTAAATTTATGTATTTTATAAAAGAATGGCACACCAGATGGCCCACCAGATATTTTGGGATCATACAGCAATGACAAAGGCTGATGCTTGTTTTGCACCAGCCTTTTTATTGCATTTCATTTTCTCGCGGCAGGGTTTATGACGGAAACATGGATTGCCTCATCCGTATATTTGATGATCCGGAAATGGATCCCACGCTTTTTCCATTCGTAGCCTGTCAGGTCTTCGATCACCCCATTGGCATCATTTTCTGCTATTTTTTCACTGATATGTTCAACCATTCCCTGATAATCGTCTATCTTGATACGGTTAGCACATGCCGTCTCACCTGGGGATCGGTTCTCACTATAATACTTCGGGCAGGAATAGAAGAGCATATTGCCCACTGCGGTACCCGCAAAGCGGGCATCGCAAACCCTGGTATTGGGAACCAATTCTACCGGTCCCTCATGGTATCCACAGTAAATACTTACCTTGTTCCAGATATTCTTTATGATCATAAATTCGTACCTCCTCCTTCTTCTATGGATTACATTGTACGTATTCCGCTTCTGAATAGCAATTTCCACTATTTGAATAGTAAAGCCTTTTGGTTGGCAGTGGGGCATCCAAAATCTTATACTGACATTCCGGTTTGCCTCCATAGTCATAATGGGTGATCTCCGATGGATAATATACTTTCATACCGGTCACTCTTCCTTTTCCGCCAGAGCCTCAAGCCCATCACGGATATCAAAGCTGCCAAGGAACACAAACACACCTGCAACAGTGCAAATGCCAAGGATTAAAAGCAGTGCAATAAAAATCTTAAACAATACAGCCAGCATACTCATTCACCTTCCTTTCTATCATCTCTCTGTATTTAGTATGTCTGGCACGTGAGAAGACATTTTCTCTATAACAGCGGTTTTGCAAAAGAATCTTCCACAGATGTTTTTACCAAGGCTTACGGAATGGACATACTATAGTAAATTGATTAAGGAGGTACTTCTATTATGGAAAAAGAGAAAAAAGGCATTGGGGCATGGTTTAAGGAAAAGATCCAGGCGATTAGCGCTGCGATTGGGAATCTCGCCGCACGGTTCATCCTTGGCAAGAAAGGGTTTAACGAGGCATACCAGATCAACCTCAAGAACTCGATTGCAGAGGACATCCAGGGGAGAAAGGCGGATTACAAGGAACGTGCAAATGCATCCGGCCCGGAAAAAGCGCAGGAAATGGAGTCCAACCCCTTAAAGGCTGAGGTGCAAACGGATTTGAATGATATTGCGGTAAAAGACGAAAATCCCAAGGCTTGCGATGTGTTTGTGGAAACGGCCAAGAATATTCCCCTTCCGGAAGATCGTTACATAAAATGCGGAGCCATCCGAGGCACAGGAGAGACAATGTATATTGATAAGGCTTGTATTGATCCGCATGCAAAAACCATTGACCTACATGCCCCGAAAGAACAAATGGGAGCGTTTATTGGAAGGAAAGGGAAAAATATCCGAAACGTCGAGGCAGAAATCAAAAAACTTCTCCCAGAAGTGAAACAAGTAAACGCGAAAGAGCTGCAAAATGAACCGCTGCAAGATGTTATACCGGGCCTTTTCCCGGAAGTAGACCCCCTTCCGCCGGAACTTACACAGGTGCATGTGGAAAATATAGAAAACATACTGGACGAACGGAAAACAGGGTTAATGGAAGAGTATCAGACCCTTGCTGCAAACAACGTTCCAAAAGAAGAATTAGAAGGGACCAAAGATGAGCTGAATGAAACCATAAGGGCAAAAAACATCATCCAGAATGTAAAAGCCGGGGACCAGAGATATGAAGGCTGGCTTACAGACAGCATGGAAAAAGCGGGGATCATACCAAAGGGGAACGGGGAATTATATCACAAGGCCATGGATCATTCCGATGAACTGATAAAAATCATGGATAAAGTCTCCCCTGAGTTAAAGGAGGACGAAAATTCCAGGGTGGAAATCGGAAATCTGGATATCATTCTGTCCAAAGCCGCCGAAAACGGCGAAACAAAGGCAGTGATACAGGAAAAGGGGCAGGACGGGGAGATCATTCTCTCTGATCATGACATTAAAGATAACAATTATCTGAAATATCTGCAGCACACATATTTCGAAATACCGTCAGAGGAAATAGAACAACATGGAAAAGATGAAGCGATCATCGAAGAGCAGGAAAAGGTGGATGATATTTTTGAAGGCTTTTTGGAGGAAGCCATACCGGATGCCCCGGTGGAGGAACCGGACAGCACATATAGTGTACTTGACATGAAGATCGAACAGGCTGGAGAAAGGCAGGACGAAGGGCTGGAAGTTTCAGGAGCAGATGATTTAGATATCGAAGCAATAGGATGAAGCGGGGGCAGAAAAGGGCCAGTCTTACCGAAATTCGCCGTAAAGCCCCCTTGCTTTAGCTATGGGGATATAAGGCGTTTGGACACGAAGAATTCCCACAATACATACAAGACCAAAAGGAGGTGTAGCAATGCAATTATCAGAAACAGTAAAACTCTATCCGACCAAATACCAGAAAGAATTGATACTTATGACTATGAACGAGTATATCAATACCGTAAATAGTATTGTTTCTGTTGCTATAAGAGGAACATCTATATCAAAATACACCACAGCAGACATCAGATGCAGTCTCCCATCTGCATTAGCCAACCAGTGTATCCGCGATGCTAAATCTATTGTTAAAAAGCATTATAGGTTGTGTCACAGAACAGTAATTAGTAACCGTAAACGCACGATAAAAGTCACAGCCCCAAAGCTGCCGGTTCTCAAAAAGCAATGCTGCTATATCAATAATCAGAATTTTAAGGTAAATGGCACAAATATTGAATTTCCTGTCATGATAGATGGCAAATCTAAAAGGCTTTCTATCCATACTAAGATGACGGACGAACAGAAATCTATATTTGCATCTGCTAAACTTGGCACAATGCGCATTGTCATTAAGAATAATAGTATTGTTGCACAAATTGTATACGAAAAAGCAGAACCCTTATGCTCTGATAAGGGCAATGTCATGGGTATTGACCTTGGTATCAAATGTCCTGCGGTCAGTAAGTGTTCTGATGGCAGCATCAAATTCTACGGCAATGGCCGTAAGAACAAATATATACGCAGACATTATGCCTATCTCCGCAAGAAACTGCAAAGATCCAAAAAGATTGATGCAGTCAGGCGTATTAACAACAAAGAGCGGCGCATCATGAAAGACATTGACCATAAGTTAAGCCATGACATTATAGAAACGGCTGTAGCCCATAATGTAAAAATAATAAAGTTAGAGCAATTATCAAATATTCGCTCTACGACAAGAACAAGTCGTAAAAACAACCATTCCCTTCATAACTGGAGTTTCTACCGCCTTGCACAGTATATCGAATACAAGGCAAAACTGGCAGGTATCGAAGTGGTCTATGTTAATCCGGCATACACAAGCCAGACATGCCCTATATGCGGCAGGCGTCATCATGCCAATGATAGGAAATATGTTTGCGGATGCGGATTCCATACACATAGAGATATAGTCGGCGCATACAATATATGCAATTCGACTGAGTATGTTGGCGATAGCAATGTCAGACATACTGCCTAGGGAGCTATATGCTCTGCCCTGGGATGGGTGATGGCACACCCATATCTTGCACTACGGCCTACCAGAAATGGACTGGCCAGCCATTATGCAGTGGCAGGTAGCAAGAATCCCCTGCCTTTAGGCATGGGGAGTGTCAAGGCTGGTCTTTTTAGTTTTCCCTGTTATATGAAAACATAAGGGCCTGATGACAGACATACTTGTAATAAACCACTTTTTGGAAGAGGGGTGCTGCCATGGCAAAAACAGCGGTATACGGCAATTATGGACGACTTTTGAGGATGGATAAAAAAGGGGACGCATATTTTTACATGACTGCAACAAAAACAAAACTCCCTCTGGTTTCTGAGATGAATGCGCCATGCCCTGATATGGAAGCTCTCTCTTTTTTTTACTGTTATGGGAAAGTAGCAGAATACCACCTGGGGTATCCGCTCATCCTTTACGGGCAGTGGGAGAAAAGGCCGGGCGGCAGGTGGGTGCTTGCAGTGTCAGACTATGAAGAGGATGTCAAAACAGGGAAAGCGCTTGAAGATTTTCTGATCCGCGAGTGTCCAGGGGTGGGGAGTGCAACTGCGGGGAAAATCAATAAGATCGGGGAAAAACTATGGGAACTGGCAGAAAAAGAGAATGGGGCGGATATCCTGCAGAAAGAAACGGGGATCCAGCCAGGGTTATGCCGGATGATGCTTTCTGCTTTGAAAAAAAATAGAGGAAAATATAATTTATACCAATATCTCCGCTGTTACGGTATTACAGACATTAAGACAGATACACTGCTGGAAAGATATGGAACGGAGGCCCTTAAGGTAATACAATGCAATCCATATCAATCGTTAAATTCATTGGTGCCGTTTCGTATCATGGATGAAATCGCTTTTGAATCAGGGGGTTCCCACTTGGACGGAGAACGCATAAAAGGGCTTATATTTTATGCGATGGATCTCCTTACAAAAAACGGGAGTACAGGGACTAATATTTTTATACTGTACGATAAAGTCGAAGAACTGTCAGCAAAGTCCATTTTCCACCGGGAAATCCCCAGAAGCCTTATTTCTATTATTTTAAATGATATGAAAGGCCTGCATATTGAAAAAGAAGAAAATCAAATATATTTCCGGGAAATATGGAAGAGGGAGTGGGATATCGCCAGGGGTATTAAAAGATTAGAAAAACACAGAGTACCTTTGCGCTTTATCCCTGTGACTACGGAGATTGAAAAGGAACTTGGGATTACTTACGCAGAAAAACAGAAGGAAGCGTTTGGGATATTGAAAACAACCGGGGTCAAAGTGCTTACGGGAGGGCCGGGGACAGGTAAGACCACCTTGATGAACGGGATCATCAGGCAATATCAGAAGATGTATCCGGAACATAGGATCGCCCTGTGTGCGCCAACCGGGATGGCTGCGGAGCATATGGCTGAGATGACTGGGAAACCGGCATCGACCATACACCGCCTGCTTGATTACCGGCCTTTTTCAGACGATGAAGCATCCTTTAAGACGGCAGAGGATCCGATAGATGCGGAAATGGTCATTGTGGATGAAGCCTCTATGGGCGACACTAAGCTGATGGGAATGCTGTTTGATGCAGTCAAGCCTGGCACACTATTGCTGTTATGTGGGGATGTTGACCAGCTTGACTGCGTTGGCTATGGATCTGTGCTGCATGACATCATCCGGTCTGGGAAAGTACCGGTATATGCATTGGATACATTGTTCCGGCAAAAAGAGGGAGGGCATATCATACAGAACGCAGCACGCATCAGACAGAAGAATCCCAAGCTGGCAACCGGTGAGGACTTTGAGATATGGAGGTTTGGGGGCAAGCGTGAATTTGCAGAAATTTTCGGGGAAATATGGAGAAAATATGGAAAAGACCCGTTCCAGGCCCAGGTGCTTTCCACGGTAAAAAACGGGAGTTATGGTATCAGGGCGTTAAATACCTATATCCAGAAACAGAGGGTTTATGAAAAAGGACGGGAAATACACAGAAACGGTTATGTGTTCCATAAAGGCGATAAGGTCATGACAATGGTAAACAATTATGAAGCAGGCTATTTTAACGGAGATATTGGGCGGATCATTGAGATTACAGACATGGGAAGCGTGACTTTGCAGATCGGGAAAAAATCTATCCGGATGAAGCATGTATGGCTGGAGGATATCGTACCGGCCTATGCTGTGACTGTCCATAAATCCCAGGGGAGTGAATTTGAGACAGTTATCATTATCCTGCCAAAAACACCGGACATCATACTGGATAAAAGCCTGATTTATACGGCAGTCACAAGGGCAAAGAGCAAGGTCATTATATTAAGTGAGGGAAATGCCCTGGAATATGGCATCCGCAGGGATAAAAGGCAGGACAGGAAGACGGGACTGATCCAGAAGGTGAACTACTCCGACTTATAGAAGTCGGAGCTTCCTGCTTCAACCACCGCTGCAT
>CAZAEM010000007.1:0-88349 GCA_964484225.1 uncultured Eubacterium sp. | reverse complement strand
CTTGTAGGTCTTGCTGGTGGCCTTGGTGGGTGTCTTCTTTACATTTAACTTATACTTAAATGAATAGCTCTGCTCATCCTCCGAGTTTTTCTTATTTGTATAACCAGTGTAAATCGTCACCTTGTTTTTCTTGGCCTTGACATTTTTGGTCGTCACCTTTTCTGTGGCTTTGTTGATCTGTTCCAAAGTCGAGGCCGGCAGAGAAGATGCCTTTGCTGCCTCCAGCTTATCTTTCTTCTGCTGTGCTCTCTTGGTTGTGTAGACGAGTGTCTGTGTCTGTTTCACGCCCGACACGGAAATCTTCTTGGTCGGCGTGCCAACCTTGATCTTCAGAGTAGCTTTTTTCTTCTTGTTTTTCTTGGAAGCAATGGTAATCTTTGCTGTCTTACCCTTCTTCCCAACGGCTTTCACATAAACCTTGCCTTTTTTCTTTACAACTTTCGCAACCTTCGTGTTGCTGGACTTGTAAGTAACTTTCTTACTTACACCCTTTTTCGACGTGGTTACTTTTACTTTAATCTGCTTTTTCTGTCCTTTTTTCAGGACCAATGTCCCCCCATTCGTAACTGGGGCAGTCACTTTGACTTTCTTGACCTTGCCGCCTTTGGCATCCGCTGTAGTATCAGCCACTACAACAGACGATGCGATCATGGCAAGAGAAAGCACTGCCGCCAGAGTCTTTTTAGCAACACCAGATGCCTTGCTATTTGACATATGTTCCATTCCTCCTTTATTATGGAATATCCGTGTGTACAGACACTTACACACATTAAATGCTAGTCTCATTCTACCATCATTCGCCCGAAAATGCAACCTTATTTCTTTTTTTATAACTGTTTTTTTTTGCCAGTTGTATAAATTCGGGAATAATACAGCTACATGTTGGGGAGAATATTATTTTTCCGTTTCTTGACAACCTGAAAGGAACTGATATATTATGATGTTGGGGTCAGGTATCGCTTTCGTGCAGACGCGGGCAATATTGGCCTTTTGACCCTGACATCATATAAAATGCCACGAGGAGGATTATGAACGATTCAAATTCATTACTGGAGCAGATCCATCTCTGTTTCCCCTGTCAAAAAACGGATATCCGGGGCATTTCCCCTATCAAGCTGGCCTATCTGGGAGACGCCGTGTTCGAGATCATTATCCGCACACTGGTGACGGAACACACCGGCGGGCCGGTGAAGAACCTACATAAGAAATCCAGCGGACTTGTGAACGCGGCTTCCCAGTCCCTTCTCTCCGGCGCCATGCAGGGGTCTTTGACAGAGCAGGAAAAAGCTGTTTTCCGGCACGGACGCAATGCGAAGACGTCCTCCGTGGCCAAAAACGCAGATATTCACGACTACCGCAACGCCACCGGCCTGGAAGCCCTGTTCGGGTATCTCTATCTCACCGGACAGACCCGGCGGGCGGTGGAATTGCTGAAAAACGCCATGGAACAGACGGACATATCACTGTAGGAGGCTGTTTATGAGAGAAAAACCGGAAAGAGAGAACCGCATCGAGGGAAGGCACAGCATCCTGGAGGCCTTCCGCTCCGGCGCTGTCGTAGAAAGGCTTTTTGTGCAAAAGGGATGCAAGGACGGCCCGGTGCTTTCCATTCTCCGGGAGGCCAGGAAGAACGGTACTACGGTAGATTTCGTCCCCGGGGAGCGGCTGGATCATATGAGTGAAACCGGACATCACCAGGGGGTCATCGCCACACTGGCTGTCTTCCGCTATCATGAGGTGGAGGACATGCTTGCCCTGGCAGAAAAGAAAGGGGAGCCACCCTTTCTCTTTTTGCTGGACGGTATCGAGGATCCGCACAATCTCGGAGCGATCATCCGCACCGCCAACCTGGCCGGCGCCCACGGAGTCATCTTCCCCAAACGTCGCGCCGTGGGGCTGACCGCCACTGTGGCCGCAGCCAGCGCGGGGGCCATACACTACACTCCGGTGGCCCGGGTCACCAATCTGACCGCCGCCATGGAACAGCTGAAGGACCGTGGCCTGTGGTTCGTCTGTGCGGATATGGGCGGAGAGGAGATGTACTGCCACGATCTGACCGGCCCCATAGGCCTCGTCATCGGGAATGAGGGCAGCGGCGTCAGCCGGCTCGTAAAGGAGCACTGCGACTACTGCGCTTCCATTCCCATGCAGGGCGACATCGATTCCCTGAACGCCTCCGTGGCCGCCGGCGTGCTGGCCTACGAAATTGTCCGGCAAAGGAGACAGAGAGAATGAACCCGAATTATGAAAATATGGCGGACGAGGATATCATACGCCGATACCACCGGGGGGAGGAGGACGCCATCGACTTTCTCCTGGAAAAATACAAGCATCTGGTAAAAAAGAAAGCCCGGACGCTCTACCTCATCGGCGGGGAAAACGATGACCTGATCCAGGAGGGCATGATCGCGCTGTACAAGGCCATCCGGGAGTACGACGGGAGCCGGGAGAGTTCTTTTGTCCGCTTTGCCACTGTCTGCATTGAGCGGCAGCTCTACAATGTCATCAAGGGCGCCAACCGGTTGAAAAACTCGCCCCTGAACACCTATATCTCCCTCTACTCGCCCCTGGGGGGAGAGCCGGAGGCCGGCGCCAACCGGGAGACGCTGGCCGACACCCTGCAGCCGTCGGAGCCGATGAACCCGGAGGATATCCTGATCGACCGGGAAAATGTGACCGATTTGGAGCTGGCTCTGGAAAACAGGCTCAGTCCCTTTGAAAAAAAGGTGGTCAACCTCTATGTGGACGGGCAGAATTACCATCAAATCGCAGAGCGTCTGAACAAAACGCCGAAATCCGTGGACAACGCACTGCAGCGCATTAAAAAGAAACTTTCACCGTAACCGGAAAGGAGATATATTATGGAAATCATCAAGCCAAGCATCGAGATCATAGATATGAAAGACTACCAGGAGATGGTACAAAAAATAGAGAAGATCGGCCGGGTCTGCTACAAGAGCGAGAGCCGGATCTCTGAGGGCTCCGCCGAGAAATTCATCCGCAACATTCTGAACCGCCGACACGAGTCCGTCATAGAACACGAGTCCGTCACCGTCCGCGTCATCTGTGACCGGGGGGTCACGCACGAGCTGGTGCGCCACCGCATCGCCAGCTACAGCCAGGAGAGTACCCGGTACTGCAATTACGCCGGAGAAAAATTCGGCAGCCAGATCACTGTGATCGACCTGGCCAGCGGATTCTCCTACGACCTGAACGACAAAAATGACCGCGCCAAATACAAAGTCTGGGCCACAGCCATGGAGAACGCTGAGAAGTCCTATTTCCAAATGCTGGAGCTGGGTGCAACGCCCCAGGAAGCCCGCTCGGTGCTCCCCAACAGTCTCAAGACAGAGATCATGGTCACCATGAATCTCCGCTCCTGGCGGAATTTCTTCCGGCTTCGCTGTGATTCCCACGCCCACCCGCAGATGAAGGAGGTGGCCGATATCGCCCTGCATGAATTTAAAAAACGTCTGCCCGTCTTCTTTGAAGATATAGAGTAGTCAGTGCAGCAGTGTGTGCAGCAGGATGGGGAGCAAAAGGGCGGCAGCTATGGCAGCCACACTCAGCAGTACCTCCAGGAAGGCAAGCACTGCGCGCTTCGTGATGCCCGGGATACCGCGGATCAAAAAAAACTGTCCAATCCATATCAGGATAAAGCATACACAGCACAGGATGACTGCCATCGTGCTGCCCTCTGCATCCAGGACATCTGCCGCCATCGCGATTCCCGCCTCTGTCGCCAAAAGATAGAGGAGAAGGCAGAGCAGAAGATTGATATTGCAAGCACAGATGCGCGAAAACAGGGCATTTACAAAACACACGAAGCCCATGGCCATCAGCAGGAAGGGAAACTGAGCCAACGTCCTGCCAGATACAATCTGGCCTGCGACACCGGCCAGCAGAAATATCCCGCCGACGATCATCTTTTTCCCGTTTCCCAGCCAGGTAAATACCAGCTCCCACATTTCTTTTATCTGTTCCATATTTCCCTCCGTCAAAACAATTCCAACAACTCGCGAACATGTTTCACGCCCACCACACGGATGGCCTTTGTATCCAGATTGCCGGCCTTCTCTATGGATAACCGGTTGCTCTCCGGAATCACACAGGTGCGATACCCGGTCTTGATGGCCTCCGCCACCCGGCGCTCCGCCTGGGATACCGCCCGCACTTCACCCACCAGTCCCACCTCGCCGAAAAGTATCGTTCCGCTGTCCAGGCTGCGGCCCCGCTGACTGGACAGGAGAGCCGCCACCAGCGCCAGATCCAGCGCCGGCTCCGTGACTTTCATGCCCCCCGCCACATTGACATAGGCATCGCAGTCCCCCATTCTCACACCCAGCCTCTTTTCCAGCACCGCCATCAGAAGATTGACCCGGTTGAAATCCGTGCCCACCGCGGTCCGCCTGGGCATGGGGAAGCTGGTCTGACACACCAGGGCCTGCACTTCGATCAGGAAGGGCCGGGATCCCTCCATGGTGCATACCACCACCGAGCCGGCCTCGTTTTCCAGCCGCCCCTGCATCATATATTCCGACGGATCCGGCACTTCCACCAGCCCCTGATTCCTCATCTCGAACACCCCCACCTCGTTGGTGGAGCCAAAGCGGTTTTTCACACCCCGCAGTATCCGGTATGCCGCCGTCTTGTCCCCCTCAAAATAGAGCACGGTGTCCACCATATGCTCCAGCATACGCGGCCCCGCCACATTTCCCTCCTTGGTCACATGCCCTACGATGAACACGGCAATATTTTCCGTCTTGGCCAGCCGCAGCAGCCTCCCCGTGATCTCCTTTACCTGGCTCACGCTGCCCGGCGCCGCATCCACCGTCTCCTCAAACACAGTCTGGATGGAGTCCACGATGACTACCCGGGGCCCCACCTCCTCCACCGCCTGCAGGATCGTACCCATACAGGTCTCCGGCAGAAGAAACAGCTCGTCAGAAAACTTTCCGATGCGCTCAGCCCGCATCTTGATCTGCCTGGCCGACTCCTCGCCGGACACATACAGCACCCGGTTCCCCCGGTCCGCCACCAGTCTGCACATCTGGAGAAGCAGGGTAGATTTGCCGATGCCCGGATCTCCTCCCACCAGGATCAGCGATCCCGGCACGATGCCTCCTCCCAGCACCCGGTCCAGTTCCTCCATCCCGGTAGGTTTCCTGCTCTCCTCCTCCGTTTTGATCTCGTTCATCCTGGCGGGCTTCGCCGTCCCGCTGCCCGGCAGGCGGCTTCGTTCGCTCTTTCCCGCTTTATTCACCGGGGCCTCCACCAGGGTGTTCCAGGCATGGCATCCGGGACACTGCCCCTGCCACTTTGCGGTTTCAAAGCCGCACTCCTTGCAAAAAAACATCGTCTTTTTCGCCATGATCCCTCCCTGTGATAGAGCAAACACCGGCAATCTCTCGCCGGTGCTTACTGGATCTGCCTCTGTTTGGTGTGTATCCCATTAGATGATCAGCACTTGATCACTTTCACACTCGCTTTACTGTCCTGCTCCAGTTCCAGGCTGGCAATCAGCTTGCCGCCCACATTGGTGGGGATCCGTCCGGCAGAAACGCCGTTTACCACCAGTTTATACTCCTGTGACGGCTCCATCTCCAATGTGAAACTGATATCACCGGCAGCCTCCACATCAAACTCCACTACCTCCGGGTTTCCCCTGAAATTCGTCACCGTGGAACCGGGAACCGATTCATATACAAGAGCTCCGTTCTTTTCCAGCTTGGTTATCTCCTTGAAGGTCTTGATCTTATACTTTGCCCCCTCAAACTCATAATCCGACTTTTTGGTCTTGGAATCCAGCAGATAATTGCCAAAGCTCAACGTACCTTTGTTGTCCGCCCGAATCAGTTCTTCTACAACGCCCATGATCTGTATCCTCCTTCGTTTCGTATGTTTTTGAATGTTTTCGAACACTTTTGATCCGTACATACAGTATACAATATTATCCGATGTTTTTCTATATATTTTTTGTTTTTTTTGTGTCAAAATCTTCCGGAATTTTTTCCACCTGCACTTTCTGGCTCTTCCCTTCCTTCAAAAGTGTCACTTTCACGTGATCGCCCATGGACACGTCTCCCGCCAGGACCGCCTCCGCCAGGGAGTCCTCCACCTGGGTCTGCAGTGCCCGCCGCAGAGGTCTGGCGCCGTAATCCCGGTCAAACCCCTTCTCTGATACGTAGTCAACCACCTCCGGCGCGACCTCCAGTTCCATATCCATCTGTTCCCGGACCCGTTTCACAAAATTTTCCACCAGGATGCCGGCGATCCCTTTTATATTTTCTTTATTCAGTGCATGGAACACGATCATCTCGTCCACCCGGTTGATAAACTCCGGCTTGAAGATATGCTTCACCTCGTCCATGACATTTTCTTTCATGCGCTTGTGGTTTTCCTCCTCGCTCATGACCTGGCCGAATCCCAGGGTCTTGGGAGAGAGGATCCGGCTGGCGCCCGCATTGCTGGTCATAATGATGATGGTGTTCTTGAAATCCACCTTGCGCCCCTGGGAGTCCGTGATATGCCCGTCCTCCAGAACCTGCAGGAGTACATTGAACACATCCGGGTGGGCCTTCTCGATCTCGTCAAAGAGCAGCACCGAGTAGGGCTTGCGCCGCACCTTCTCGCTGAGCTGGCCTCCCTCCTCATAGCCCACGTACCCCGGGGGGGAGCCGATCATTTTTGACACACTCTGTTTCTCCATGTACTCGGACATATCGATGCGTATCATATCCTTCTCCGCTCCGAAGACCGCCTCCGCCAGAGCCTTGGACAGTTCCGTCTTCCCCACTCCGGTTGGTCCCAGAAACAGGAAGGATCCGATGGGCCGTCCGGGGTCTTTCAGCCCCACTCTGCCGCGGCGGATGGCCTTCGCCACCGCCTCCACGGCCTCCTCCTGCCCCACCACCCGCTGGTGGAGTATATTTTCGAGATTCTTGAGACGCTGCACCTCTTCTTCCGCCACCCGCTGCACCGGAATGTGCGTCCACTTGGCCACAATCTCCGCCACGTGGCCCGCCTGCAGTGTATTGTCCGATTTCCGTCTCTTTCTGGCGGATTTCTTCCGCTCCTTTTCAATCTTTGCCTCCAGATTCCGCTCCTCCTCGCGGATAGCCAGCGCCTGCTCCATATCTCCGGCGATCAGCGCGCTCTCTCTCGCTTCGTACAGATCTGATTCCTTCCCCTGGAGTTTCCGCATGGTCTCGTCCTTTCGGAGTACCTTCTTCAACCGGAACCTGGCCGCCGCCTCATCGATCAGATCGATGGCCTTGTCCGGCAGATACCGGTCGTTCACATAGCGGACAGACAGCCTCACTGCCGCATCGATGGCCTCATCGCTGATGATGATCTGGTGATAGTCCTCATAGCGCTTTCGCAGCCCTTTCAGCATACCCACGGTCTGGGCCGGCGTGGGCTCCTCCACCACCACCGGCTGAAACCGCCTCTCCAGGGCGGCGTCTTTCTCCACGTGCTTGCTGTACTCCTCCCGGGTCGTCGCCCCGATCACCTGGATCTCTCCCCTGGCCAGAGCGGGTTTCAGTATATTGGAGGCATCGATGGCTCCCTCGGCCCCGCCTGCCCCGATCACCGTGTGCAGCTCATCGATGAACAGCAGGATGTTCCCCATGGTTTTCGCCTCCCGCAGGGCCCGTTTTATGCGCTCCTCAAACTCCCCCCTGTACTTGGAGCCGGCCACCATGCCGGAGAGATCCAGGGTCAGCACCCTCTTATCCGACACGGAATCCGGCACGTTTCCCTCCACGATCCGCGCCGCCAGCCCCTCCACGATGGCCGTCTTTCCCACGCCCGGCTCACCGATGAGGCAGGGATTGTTCTTCGTCCTCCGGCTGAGTATCTCGATCACGCTGGATATCTCATCCTCCCGGTTCAGGACAGGGTCGATCACATTATCTTTGGCGTACTGGTTCAGATCTCTGGCGTACTGATCCAGAACCGGCGTGCCGGAAGAGTTTTTCCGGTTTCTGCTCCGGCTGGACACAAACTCGTTCTTCGCCATATTGAGATCGCCGCCGATGGTGGTGGCGATGTCCATATATAATTTCTGTATATTGGCCTCCGCTGCCAGCAAAATGCGGTAGGCCACGCAATTCTGATCTTTCAGTATGGCCATGAGGATGTGCTCTGTCCCCACCTTGCTCTCTCCCAGCCGCTCCGCCTCCCCATCGCTTTTCAGGATCAGCTCCTCCAGCCGGGGTGACATTTCGCCGTCCGGTTTTTCCATGGAAACCGTGTCACTGATCCCGCAGTAGTTTTCTATCTCAAATCTCACACTTTCCCTGTCGAATCCGTTTTCTTTCAAAATCCTGGAGGCCACACCGGGAGCTGCCGCCAGGCCGTAGAGAAGATGCTCTGTACCGATCAGCCTCTGGCCCAGCTTCGCAGCGTATTTGGCCGCCTTGCTCAACGCTTTTTCCGCCTCCGCGGTTAACTGTCTCTTCATGGACGCTCCTTTCTTTTCTCGATCGCCATTTTCAGCATGGCGATCAAAAGACACAAAATCAAAATGACCAGACCCACAATAATGCCGATCATTACATGGTTCTGATCGATGCTCATCTCTTCCTTCTGTGTCTGCCCTGCCCCTTTATTCACTTTCTCGATCATACTTCCGGTATATTTCTGCAGGGTCTTTTCCGAACGGTCGAACTGGTAGAGGCTGCTCTCCCCGGACGGACCTTTCAGATATAGCAAAAGATAATTGTTATCCAGATCGTTTTCCATGGTAAAAGCCGGGACGGATATCCCGTCCAGCTCAATGCTGGATTCGATATACCCGGCGGGGACGCTGGTCATGGAGGACACATCCAGCACCTCAAAATCATAGGAATTTCTCATCCGTATCACATCGTTCTCCTTTGTGACGGTGAACGATATATCCTTGTCCGTCCCCTTTTTCTCCCTCTCTCTCGTCTCCCTCTCTGTCTCCTTCGTCACCTGGATCGTATATTTGTTTTCCTTTCCATCCTCCGCCGTCACCACAACCTGTACCGTATTTAACCCCGTGACCAGATTGTCGTTCCCGATGAATTTCACCCTGGCTTTCTCATCCTCCGGCACATAGGTAAAGTAGAGGATATCGGTGTCGCAGTCCACCACCGCCCTGTACTCCTTCGTGCCCGCCGAAAAGGCGGGGGTCATGCTGTATGCCGAGGTCTTTAACTCCCGCAGCCGGTTGTCGGAACTTAAGACCGGCGCCGGTGTGACGACCGGCGCCGCCGTGGGGGTCAGCGTGGGTTCCGCCGGTTTCTTTTTGGTCACTGTGACAAACAGACGGTTGCTGGACATGGAGAAGGCATTACCGTCCGCGTCCACCACTCTCACTTCCCCCTCCACTGCCACCGAGGTGCCGCCCTTTTTCTGTGCGGCAAACTGCAGGGAGAATGTTTTCTTGTTGGCTGCCGTGGTATTTCCCGTGGAGGAGATCCGGATCTCCCCCTCTCCTCCGGTGACTTTGCTTCCACCCTTGATAAAGCGGATCGCATCCGGATTATACCCCACGGTAAACTCCGTGTCAAGAAATGCCTCCGAAGACGTCACCTGACAGACGACGGTAAAGGTGTCTCCCTTCTGCACCTGGGTGGAGGCCGTGGTAAACTGTATCATCCCGCTGCTGGCCTTTGCCGTCACCGGACATGCCAGCACCAGCACGAGGCCAAGTAACCACCAGACCGGATTTCTGTATCGCTTTCTGCATTCCATACATTCTCTCCCTCTACTGCGGTATCGGGCAATTCGACGCCGGCATGTTATTGTAAACCGGTATGGAGAATACGATGGGGGTCTTATCCATCATCCCGGCATATGCTTTTTTCGTCTTTGCCGCCTCCTCGTTTGCCGCCTCCACATTGGTCATATACTGATGACTGTACCGGCTGACAGGAGTCACATTGAACTTCTGCAGATACCCGGTATTCTGTCCCTTGCTGATATAGCTGCTGCCTATATACTGCGCGCCTCCCACGATGGACCGATAGGGATCCGTCCAGGGCCGCAGATACGTGGTCCCGGTACTGGCCCACTTCAGCCCGTTCAGCGCCGGATTGCTCCCGCTGTACGCCCCGATATTGTAAAAATTGTAGATGCCCGGATAGGTGGAGTTGGTCCCGGTGACGGCGATGCTGGTGGTGGTCGCACTGGTCACCACTTCCTGCTTCACCCGGGAGGCCAGGTGGTACGGGCTGACCCCGGAGGTGCTGGCCGCCGTCATAAAGGCATTCGCATAGGTCATGGTTTTCGATGCCCCGGTGGAGAGATCCTTGTAAGTGAAGGATTTTTTGTTAAACGGCGTGTTGCTCAGGATCGTTTTCACACCGGAGACGGTCTGGTACTGGGACTGATACTCCAGGGATTCGAACTGGAAAATGCTTCGCTCATTCAGGAAGTTTCGCGGGTCCATGTAGTAGGCTACGGCCGCTCTGGAGGCCGCCACCCATGTGCTCCCATCAAATACCTTCCAGGTGCCGGTGGATGCATCGTATGCATCCGACGCCTTGGACTTCCACGCAGCTGCTTTGGCATTGGAGATAAGGTTGACACCGGTCTCTGACTCCTTGTTCAGTGCTGTGCTCCAGTTCAGTCCAGTCTTATAGGCCTTGAACTGCCAGTACGGATAGGATTGGTGCAGGATGCGCAGGCTCTGCTTGTAAGTATCCGGGAATCCCTCCGCCTTCATGGCTTCCTCAAACTGGGCGGAGGACAGCGCCGTCACCTTCTGCCGCTTTACAATTTTCTTTTTTGTCAGTTTTACATACCGGGAATTGAGAAATCCGGTAAGCTTTTTTTCATTGTAGGTAAAAGACAGTTTGTACCACTTAGTATTCTTGACTTTCTTTTCTTTTTGAATCAACACCGATGTATTTTTCGGCAATTTTATTATTTTTCCCTGCCGGGTCTTATAGGGGGCGCCGGAACCGGCTTTTTTGCGGATCTTCGCCGCCGATTTCACGTTGGCGACAGCCGCGTCCACGGATTTTTGTTTCATGTTCAGATACACATTGCGGACATAGCCCTTCCTGCTCTTCTTTTTCCATTTGTAGGAGATTTTGAACCATTTTTTATTTTTGACAGTCTTCTCGCCGAGGATCGTGACCTTTTTCCCGGAGGCCAGCGTCACCTTCTCTTTGGCGATGACTTTCCTCGCCCCGGCTGCGGACTTGTACACCTTGGTAACCCCGGCGGTCTTTGCCGACACGGAGATCTTCTGATAAGTGATCACATCCCTGTAGGTACTCACCTGCACCGGTGCGTCCGTGGAGGACGGTGTAGCCGTCGGCGTGGGAGTTGCTTCCGGGTCCAGCGCGATATACTGGGAACTGACATAGCCGGTCATGGCTGCGGAACCCTGGGTGAAGGACACCTTATACCATCCGGTTTTCGGCGTTTCCAGGATCGTAACCTTTGTTCCTGCCGCCAGCTGGACACTGGCGCCGCCATTCTGCAGCACCGGATACTCCGTCCCGGCCCCCTCCCGCACATTCAGGAGGCTGGTGTTGACCACACCTGTCTGGCTCTGGGCGTGGGAAACATCCCGTCCCAGGATACCTGTCAGGCAAAAACATAACACAACTGCCAACAAAAAACAAACTGCTCTTTTCTTCATGGTTCATCCCCCGATCATAACAAGTCTATTTTACCTTTGCCACTACATAGATGCGCTCACTGCTGTCGGTGGGCGGCGCTTCCAGGGACTCGTCAAAGCACTCCACCATCTCCAGGCCGCTCTCTTCCAGAAAACCCTGCATTTCCTTCAGCGCATACGCTTTCTGATAGTGCGCCTCCTCGATTCTCTCATACAGACCGCTGTCCGGCTGTTTCTTAAATATCGTGAGCATGTACTCATTGACGTCCTCGTCCTCGTAGAAATAATTCTCCCATATGTAGCTTACCTCTTCATCCTGCTCCACCCAGGTCTGGTTGCCGATGATGTTCCGGTAGCAGTACACGGTCTTCATATCGAAGATGAAATACCCCTCCGGTTTCAGGTATTCCCTCACACGGGAAAACGTATTCATCAGTGCGGACTCCTGCATCAGATAATTGATACTGTCGCAGACGCTGATGATGACGTCCACCGGCCCGTCCAGCTCCAGATACTCCATACTCTGCTCCACATAGACGACATTCTCCGGTTTCTTTGCCTGGGCCAGAGCCAGCATCTCCGGCGACTGGTCCACACCGATCACCTGATATCCGGCGCCGGCAAATTTTTCCGACATGGTTCCGGTGCCGCAGCCCAGTTCGCAGACTGTCCCCTTCTCAAGCCCTCTCTCCCTTAGATACTTGTGCAGTTTCTCGAACCACTCATCGTAGGGAATATGATTCATCACATGGTCATATACATTTGAAAATCCTTCATACATATCTTTATCCTCCTATATCTACAATAATCTCTTTCCGGAGAGAAAAAGAATACAGCACACATTCCTTCACCCTCCTGCCCGTCATGGATTCCAGCGCCTGCCGGTACAGTTCCATCTGGGTCCGATACCTTTGGATCAATTTCTCTTCCTCCCCCGGTTTCAGGGAATCGGTCTTGTAATCCATAAGGACCAGTCCGTCTTCTTCCTCAAAATATCCGTCTATGATCCCCTGGACCAGCACCGTGTCCGTCTCCTGCCTGTCCGGGAAGATATCCCTTGCCTTCCTTCCCGTCACAAAGGGCTGTTCGCGGTGAAGGGTTCCTCTCTCCTGTGCCCTTTTCATCTTCTGTCCCAGCCCGGAGGCAAAGAAAGCCGCCAGCCTGTCATAGCGCAGCACGGACACATCCTGCCGCCGCAGCCGCCCCGAATCCACCAGCTCCTCCACCGACCGCCGCAGGTCTTCCTCCGTGTGTTCCCCGGTGAAGTCGATGGCCGCCATGACCTGGTGCCAGATGGTGCCGTAGGCCGCCCCCTGAACAGCGGTATCCGATGGATCTTCCTGCATAAACGCCGGCACCGGCATCTCCTCTGTCTCGGCATCCAGTATCGTGAAATCCTCCATGTCCATCTCTTCCATGGATCTCACTTTCAGTTCCGACACGGATACCTTCACGGGCAGAGGCTCCTCCCCCTGGCCGGAGGTCTGCTGCCACGCCGCTAACCTGTCATGTATTTCTCTATCATATACGATAGATGTGTCAAAATTGTAAATAGACTCATCCTCCATTTCCTCCCTCAGGATATCGGATTCCGCCTCCGTCACCAGATCCTCCTCCTCCACAAGCTCCAGGCAGAACCGGGATCCCTCTGTCAGCAGAGCCGGCATCAGCATATCCAGCAGCGACTGCATACCACAGCGTCCCAGATAGCTGGTAAACGGTGCTTCCAGCTGTTTTGCACATCCCACCAGGATCAGTTTTTCCTCCGCCCTGGTCATGGCCACATAGAGCACCCGCATGTCCTCCCCCAGGCTGTCGAGACGGTTTCTCCTCTTCAGCACTTCCGCGTAGAAAGTATTTTTCTTCGTCCTCCTCTCGTTATCTACAATGGGAGCGGCAATGCCGGTTTCCGGGTGTATCGTGAGGAAAGACCGGCTGCGTCCCCCCAGCTTTCTCCCCAGGCCCGCCAGGATACAGACGGGAAACTCCAGGCCCTTGCTCTTGTGGATGGTCATAATGCGCACCACGTTTTCCTCCTCGCCGGACAGGCTCACCTCCCCCATCTCTTCCTGCTGTTCCTGAATGCGGTTGATGTAGCGCACAAACTGATGCACCCCGTGATAGGTGGTGGCCTCGTACTCCCTGGCCAGCTCCGTCAGCCAGTCCAGATTGGCCGTCCTCTGCGCCATGTCCTGCATCAGCCCTACCGTCTCATAGATCCCGGTCTCATCATAGATCTCCTGGATCAGTTCGGACACCGTGGCGTAAGACATCTTCCTGCGCAGACCCGCCAGCACATGCCGGAACCGGCTGACTTTTCCCCCCAGGGGAGAGTCCGGATCACAGGAAACCAGGGAATCATACAGACTGATGTGCCGGTCCCTCTGCCGCAGCTCCGCCATATCCTCCGCCGAGAAGTCAAACATGGGGCCTGTCAATACGGTGGCCAGCGGTTTGTCCTGTCTGGGATTGTCGATGATCTGCAGCATCGCCGTCATCAACCGGATCTCCCTGGTCTCAAAAAAGCCCTGGCTGTGATCCATCACCACAGGGATCCCCGCCTCCGCCAGCGCGTCGAAATAGACCTGTCCCTTTCCGCGGATACTCCGCAGCAGGATCACGATATCCGAGTACTGAAAACGGCCGCCGGACACCATCTCCCGGATCTTTGACGCGATCAGACGCCCCTCCTTCTCAGCGTCCTCCCTGCCGGGGATCACGAAGGCGTCGATCTTGTCCCCCTCCGGTGGCTCCGGGCCTTCGAACACCCGCCCCGGACAGAGTCTGGCGTCCCCGTCGTACTCCACGCCTCCCAGATCCCGGTGCATGATCCTCTCAAATACGGCGTTGGTCCCCTCCAGCACATTCTCCCGGCTCCGGAAATTCCGGTGCAGATCGATCCGCCGGTACAGGGCGTCCCTCCCGCTTTCATAGGAGAAGAGTTTCTCCCCGAAAAGCTCCGGGCAGGCGTTGCGAAACCGGTAGATACTCTGCTTGACATCGCCCACCATGAAAATATTCGGCCGCTCTCCCGGCAGCCCCTCTCTGGACACACTGCGAAGCAGGGTATCCTGTACCCGGTTGCTGTCCTGATACTCGTCGATCATGATCTCCACGAACTGCTCCGCCAGTTCCCTGGCTGCCGCAGACGGCACGTACTCTCCCGACTCGTCCCTCTCCAGCAGGATGGAGAGAGCCAGCTGCTCCAGATCGTTGAAATCCACCACATTCTTCTCCCGCTTACTATCAGTATATTCGTTCATGAACCTTCTGGCAAGTCGTAATAGCGGTAAAATTTCTTTCTCCATCTGCCGCAGATCCAAAATCTGCTCTTCGATCCCCTGGGAAAAATAGGCGTCCCGCAGCTCCTCCAGCGTATCTTTACATTTCTTTCTCCCCCGGATCACCTCCTGTTTGTTCTCCTCCGACACCCCCTCATCCTTTTTGGACGTCATACGGGAAAATGTCAGGTTTTCCAGTATTTCCCGGTATCTTTCATACCCCGGAGCCTGCATCAGCTCACTGCAGACATCCATCAGCTCCTGCATCTGTTTCTCATAGTACCACGGTCCTGCCGGAGCCAGACAGCGCTCCTTCCACCGGGAAGCCAGATCGTACATATCCTTTGCCAGGACACGGCACTCCTCCATCCAGGAGCGCACCAGCGCCGACTGCTCCCACTCCTCCCGGGTCTGTATGTCGAAAAATGCCTCCATGCGGTCCAGCCACTCACCCGGGAAGGGTTCGCTCATGGCGTGCCCGTACAGTTCCAGTATCATCTCCACCAGGGGTTCGTCGGAGCGCTGAAACATGTTCATCGAGGCCAGCGCCACAAAGTCCGGCTCCCCCTTCTCGTACTCCTCCTCCAGGATCCGCTCTACCGTCTCGTTCTTCAGAAGAGACAGCTCACTCTCCGTCCCCTGGCGGTAGGACGGATCCAGGCCGATCCTGTGAAAATAATTCTGTATGACATACCCGCAAAAGCTGTGTACCGTAGAAATGTGGGCGGAGCTTACCAGCCCCGCCTGTCTCTGCAGATGGGCATTGTCCGGATCCTCCTCCAGTGCTTTCTCGATCCTCGCCTGCAGCTTGTCCTTCATCTGGGCAGCCGCCGCCCTGGTAAACGTCACCACCAGAAACCGATCCAGATCCACCGGATCCCTGCTGTCCACAACCCGCTGAAATATCCTCTCCACCAAGACTGCCGTCTTCCCGGATCCCGCCGCCGCCGACACCAGCACATTGCCGTTTCTCGCCCGGATACACTCCCTCTGATCATCTGTCCAGTCCATACAGCACCTCCCACACTTCTTCTTCGCTCATCACCGGATACTCCCTGACTGACTTTGCCAGCTCCCTCTTCTCCATGCCGCACACGCTCTGCCACCGGCAGTAATCACAGCCGCACTCCCCGCCGATGTGACAGGGCGCCCTGTCGATCTCCCCCTGATAGATCCGGTCGCCGAATTCCTCCAGTTTCTTCCTCACATGTCCGATCAGCCGCCCAAAATCCTCTGTCCCCATCACTCTGGAGCGGGCGGAGTATGTGCCGTCCTTTTTGACCGACACCGGAAGGATCCGGGATGTACTCCCCGGTATCACCTCCCCGTCCGCCGCCACATCCGAATCCAGCCGGGACAGGATCTCTCCCTCGCCGTTCACATACCCGGCACAGTGCAGGGCCGCCAGAGCCCTCTCCTCCAGACTCTCGGGGGATTCCGCTCTCATCCAGTCCAGTTCCGGCTCCCGCATCTGATAATACAGCATGGCCGCCGGCACCACATTCCCCGGCGGATCCGAGTCCCTTTCCACCTCCATGGCCGCCGCCATATAAGTCAGGAGCTGCAGCTGCAGGCCGTGATAGACTTTCGAGAGATCCAGCGTGTTTTCCCCGCTCTTGTAGTCTACGATCTTGATCAGCCGCCGGTCCCCCGCATCGCACACATCCACCCGGTCGATCTTTCCCGTCAGCACCATATCTTTCCCGTCCGCCAGGGGAACCCGCAGGGATTCCAGGCCGTCCCCGCCGGAAAACTCCTTCTCCGCGTATTTTTGCACGAAATCCCCCTTTTTCATCTGCTGCCAGATGCCCCATACCACCTTTCTCATTACATGTTTCATGCGTTTCACCGTGAATGCGGTCCGGCCGGACTGAAAAAACAGCTCTCCCCTGTAATGCTCCACCGCAAAGTCTATGCAGATGTCCGACAGGCTCTCTATCCTCTCCCCGGTCATATCCTGCCACTGCCAGGACTCTTTCTCCATGCAATGACTGAAATGCTCCATGGCGCTGTGGAACACATTGCCATAATCCAGGAGATCCACATGATACTGCTCCCTCTCTCTGAGCCGCAGGCCGAAGAGGAGGAAGTGGGCGTAGGGACATCTGGCGAACTGCTCCAGTCTGGTGACGCTTCCATAGAGTCTGGGCCCGTACAGCCGCTCCGCCGCCGCCGCCGACAACCCCGTCCGCATTCTCCGGCCCTCCCGGAGAGCCACCAGACGTCTCCAGTATCCCTCGTCCTCTCTGCGGGTGCAGGCCGCCAGCTCCCACCAGCGCATATCCTCCCGGAAGCTCTCGTCCGCCAGCCGGGACACCAGGTAGGATCTCCCCCGGTCGGATCCCAGCACACGCTCTGCCGAGTCGTCCTTTTCATCCTCACATATCTCCAGCCGGGGAAACAGGTTCCGGAGTTTCCGGATGAGATAGGCAGGTCTCTTTCCCCCGCCGTCCGCCCCCACCTGGGAGTAGGTCAGCACAAGCCGGTCCGAAGCCTTCGCCAGGGTGAGATACAGATAGAACTGCTCATCCCAGGCTCTCTGTTCCCCGTCGGGAGCCAGCTCCACGCCGGTTTCTTTCATCCTCTTTCTCTCCTGTTCGGACAGAAGCCCCGGGGTATCCTGCCCCTTGGGGATCCGGTCATCGTTGACCCCGAGAAAAAACAACACGCGGATGTCTTTCAGACGGCTCCTCTCCACATCCCCCACCATCACCTGGTTGGAGGTGGGCGGCACAATCCCCACAAGGCCCTGGGAAATGCCCGCCGCCAGCAGCTCCTCGTACTCCCGGAAAGAAACGGTCTCCGGCCCCAGAAGTTCCACCAGCTCGTCAAAGAGTTCGATCATCAGCCGGTAAATTCTTTTGTACTCCCGGCTCAGAATGATCTCGCCCTCCTCCTCAAACCGCCGGCTCTTCTCCATGAGCCTTTGAAAAATATCATTTTTTGTGAGCAGCCGGTACAGCAGCCGCGTATACTCCTCCACTGTCTTTTTCCCGCCGGACATATCCCGCACAGACTCCGCCACCGACTCCGCAAATTTCTGCCGGTACCGGTTTACGTCCACCAGATCCATACCCTCCACCGCGTATTCCCACTGGCTCTGATAAGAGCGGAGCCCTCTCCGCCCCCGGGCGATCACATAATTTTCCAGCACATCCGTCTCCTCCATCTCCAGGGGGGACAGACCGCAGCGGAGGAACCGGAATGTGGACTCATAGTCCATCCCCATCCGGACCATTTCCAGAAAGGATAATATGTACTCCGCCATGGCATTGGCCCCGAAGCTTTTCTTGTAATCCAGAAAGTAACGGATGGAGAAGCGTTCCAATTCTCTGCTCAAGGCCTGCTCATAGGCCGCCATGTCAGAGGTCACTACGGCTATCTCATCAAAGCGGTACGCCCCGCTGCTCACCAGGGCGTGAATCTCCCTTGCCACATAGGCCGCTTCCCCCGCCGGCCGTCGGCAGGCCCGGATCTCGACGGATGAGGGTCTGGCCTCCCACTTCTCTGACCGATAGGAGAAGATATTCTCCTCCAGAAAAACCAATTCCGGATTCCCCCGCAGACGATAGGGCACCTTCTCCTCCCCGTACCCCATCACCACCGGGGGCTCGACGCCGCATTTTTTCGCCAGCTGAGACATTTTCCTGATGGTGTCCCGGCTCAGGGAAAACACCCGGTCCCTCCTGCCCGTCCGGTCCGTGGTCACTGTGACATACATCTTTTCACAGATGCCGAGCAGGCTCTCCAGCAGCTCATACTGGGTGGGCGTAAATCCGGTAAATCCGTCCAGGGCGATGACACAGTCCCGCAGGGACGGCAGAGAGGACACCACATTGGTCAGCTGGGGGATCAGCTCCTCCGCCGTCATGTAGCTGTCCCCCATCTTCTCCTGAAACGCACGGTATATCAGCTGCAGATCCTGCAGTTTGTAAGACATGAGAGATTCCTCCTCCGCAAAGGATTCCAGATCCTCCGCGCTGATATCATACTGGAGAAATTCAGAGAGGAGAGATTTGCACTCATCCAGAAACCCCGGTCTGTACACCCCCCTCTTAAAATATTTCAGATTCTTTTTCTGCTCGGCGAACACCTTGCGCAGCAGCATCATTTTCCCCATATCCTCCAGCACGGTCCTGCGCAGGGCCGGCACCTCCTCGAAGGCGCGGTAAGCCAGCCGGTGGAAACTCAGCACATCCACGTTCAGTATCCCTCCTCCGCCCAGCTCCACCATGGTCTTCTGGGTTTCCAGCGTGAACTGGTCCGGCACAAGGATCAGATACTTTTTATTCGGATTCTCTGCAGCCTCCCGGCTGATCCTCCGGAACAGCCAGGTGCTTTTTCCGCTCCCCGCTCCTCCGGTGATAAATGTGAGCGACATAGGCTCCCCCTTTCTCTTCCCGGGTGTGAACTAACCCAAGGACTGGCATATCTCCCCCCGGCCGTGCATACAATATATTAAGCGTTACAGCCACACCCAAAAGGAGGCACACTTCATGGCCAAAACAAAAATCATTGTCATTCAAATGAAAGAACTCATATATACGGCAATCTTCGCGGGCCTGGGGATCCTGCTGATCATATTGCTGACTGTCATGTTCCTTCCCAGCCGAGACAAGTCAGAGGACGCCGGTCAGACCGATGCCGGTCTCTACAAACCCGGCGTCTACAACTCCCAGATCGCCCTGGGGGATACCACTCTGAATCTGGAGGTCGTGGTGGACAGCGACCAGATCAAATCCGTGTCTTTTGTCAACCTGGAAGACTCTGTCACCACCATGTATCCCCTGGTAAAGCCCTCCCTGGAAACCATCGAGAAATCCCTGCAGGAGGGCACATCCATCGACGATATCACATTCTCGGAGAAGAGCAAATACACGGAGTCCCTTCTGGTGGAGGGGATAAAGACCGCACTAGACAAGGCTCTGACGGATCCGGTCTAGCTCCTCCTTCCACATGGCGTCACTGGCGTCGCTGGGCATCCGCAGATCCCCCCGGGGCGATACCGATACCGTACCCACCTTCGGCCCGTCCGGCAGACAGGACCGTTTGAACTGCTGTCGGAAAAATCTGTGGTAGAACGTGTCCAGCCACTTATAGATGGTTTCCCCGTCATACTCCCCGGCGAAAGCACGGCAGGCCAGCCGGAATATTTTTGACGGGGCAAACCCGCACCGGAGCATATAGTACAGATAGAAATCGTGAAGCTCATAGGGACCGACGATATCCTCTGTCCTCTGGGCGATCTCGCCGTCCTTCGGGGGAAGGAGTTCCGGACTCACCGGCGTATCCAGGACAGAGTACAGCACTCTCTTTATCTCCCCGCTCTCCGCAGTGTCCGCATAAAACTGCACCAGGTAGCGGACAAGGGTCTTTGGCACGGAACAGTTCACACCGTACATGGACATGTGGTCGCCGTTGTAGGTGGCCCAGCCCAGGGCCAGCTCGGACATGTCCCCTGTGCCGATGACCAGTCCGCCGCACTGGTTGGCTATATCCATGAGTATCTGCGTTCTCTCCCGGGCCTGGCCGTTCTCATAGGTCAGATCCTGCACCTCCGCATCGTGGCCGATATCCCGGAAATGCAGGGTAACCGCCTCCCGGATATCCACTTTTCTCAGCGTGATCCCCAGCCCCCCGGACAGCTGTACGGCGTTGTCATAGGTGCGGTCTGTGGTGCCGAAACAGGGCATGGTGACAGCGATGATCCCCGTCCGGTCCAGACCCAGGCGGTCAAAGGCCCGCACAGTCACCAGCAGCGCTAAAGTGGAGTCCAGCCCCCCGGACAGCCCCACCACCGCATTTTTGCAGCCCAGGTGCCGAAGGCGTTTGGCCAGCCCCGAGGCCTGGATATCCAGTATCTCCCGGCACCGCATTTCCCGGTGCTCCCGGGAGGCCGGCACAAAGGGTGTTTTGTTAAAGCTGCGGGTCAGCTCCGTCTCCTCCGGTTCTCCCAGATCAAATTCCGCCACCCGGTAATCTCCCCCGCTCTCCGGGTCGGTCCGCAACGGAAAAGTCGTCATCCTTTGCCGCTCATTCCTCAGACGGAACAGATCCACCTCCGTCATGGCCTCTCTCTTTGCCTGAAAGGGCTCGCTCTCATCCAGCAGGATGCCATTCTCCGCAATCATATTATGCCCGGCAAACACCATGTCCGTGGTGGACTCCCCCTCCCCGGCATCCGCGTAGAGGTACGCACTGATGGTCCTGGCCGACTGGCTCCTCACCAGCTCCCGCCGGTAATCCGCCTTGCCGGTGAGTTCATCGCTGGCAGAGAGATTGAGGATCACGAGGGCTCCCGCCATAGCGTGATCGGCGGAGGGAGGGGAGGGCATCCACAGATCCTCACAGATTTCTATGGCAAAACAAAATTCCTTCATCCGCCGGTTCCGGAACAGCAGGTGGGATCCCAGGCACACCCTCTGGCCGTCCGCCAGTTCATGTATCCCCATATCCGGCTGCCCTGCCGCGAACTGTCTTGCCTCATAAAATTCTCCGTAGTTGGGAATATGGCTCTTGGGCACCAGGCCCAGCACCCTGCCCCCGCAGACCACCGCCGCCACATTGTAAAGCCGTCCCCGGTGTTCCAGGGGAAGTCCCGCCACAGACACCATGGGCAGCTTTGCCGTCTCTCCGGCATAAGAGAGAAGGGCAGCCTCAGCTCCCCGGATCAGCGTGTCCTGCAGAAAAAGATCCCCGCAGGTATAGCCCGTGAAAGAAAACTCCGGAAACAACAAAAGCTTAACCTTTTCCGCCGCCAGATCCCTGGCGCATTTCACCATCTGTTCCGCATTGTATCGGCAGTCCGCCACCCTCAGGTCCGGGGTGGCCGCCGCCGCTTTTATAAATCCATCTCTCATTTCATGGCTCCCTTTTTCATTACTGAATGATAGAAAAAGGGCAGCTAATGCTGCCCAATTCACTTGAATTACACCCGAAATGCCGACTTTTGTTTTTTGACTCCTAGCCAAAGCCAGGTGGGCAACCGCATGTAATCTTCTGCCTTCCGTTGCTATCCGACAAGGATGTTTATCTGACATGCATCAGACAGGGACGGCCCGGCATCCAATCACAGATATAAGAATCCCGTTTAAAGTATTGTAGGTTCAAAAATACAAAAGGTACCGAACATCTCAGGACATAACCTTTGCTTACTATATAGTATACTTAATTTCCGCCAATATATCAAGATATATTTTCAGAAGTTTTTGGAAATTTTACGGTAAAACAGGTTCCCTCTTCCTCGGTGCTGCGCACCAGGATTTCTCCCTGGTGGCGTTCCACGATATTTCGCGCCACCACAAGCCCCAGACCGCTTCCCTCGCGCTCACCGTGACTGCTGGCGCGATAAAATTTTTCAAACACATCCTCCCACTCGGATTCCGGTATCGTCACGCCCCGGTCCCTGACCGTGGCCAGAACCTCCTCGCCCTCCACCGCTATGTGCAGACTGATCTCCGTGTCCTCATCGGAGTACTTCACCGCATTCTCCAGGAGAATGGTAAACAGCTGGCGGATCCGGTCGTAATCCCCCCGGATGAAAGAGCAGGCGTCATCGTAGGTCACCGACCCGGAGAGATTCTTTTCTTTCATCAGGATCCGCATCCCCCGATAGGCATCCTGCGCCACCGCTATGACATTGAGCACCTCCATGTCCAGCTCGTAGTCGGGATTCTGCATCCGGGACAAGATCAGCAGATCCGACACCAGCCTCTCCATGCTGCCGCACTCGCTGCGGATCCTCTCAATGTACTCCCTCTCTTTCTCCGGATCATTCACATACCCCTCCGCCAGGGTGTCCGCATATCCTTTCACCACCGTGATCGGTGTCCGCAGCTCGTGGGATACGTTGGAGAAAAAGTCTCTCCGGTTCTGCTCTATGGACTCCCGGTACGTCTCCGCCTCCACCAGTTTGTCCGACAGGGTGTCCATGCTCCTGGCCAGGGCTCCCAGCTCATCCCGCCTCTTCACACCGGTCTTGCAGTCATACCGGCCGGCGGCGAGGATCAGCGCCGTCTCCTTGATCTTCTTGATGGGACGGACCAGCTGTCTGGAAAAGAAAAAGGCCAGGAAAATAGCCGCGGCAAGCCCTGTCACCACACAGACGATCATATATTTCTCATACTGGATGATGGTGCTCTCCTGCATATCCATCGGCCCCGACACCAGCACCGCCCCCATCACGTCCCCGCCGCTGTTTCGAATGGGCACCGCCAGATGGAGCATGTTTTTTTGATAAATTTTATCGTAATCGCTGTAGCTCTTCTTTTTGCCCTTGTAGGCCGCCTCCAGGATCTGGCTGGTCTCCTCCGGCAGAGATACAGTGGAGATATCCACATTGGCAAAATCCTCATCCATGGCCTGTTCCACTCCCGGATTTGTCACCACCCAGATATCCGTGTCCTGCATATCTCCGAAATCTTCCACCGCTTTCAGAAAATCCGCAAAGCCGTCCGTGTCATCATCCATGACCGCCGCGCTGGCCCTGGCGGCCACGCTGGCAGCCAGGCTCCCCAGTTCATCCTTGTACACCCCCATCAGATTTCTCCGGTTGAACCGGGTGAACAAAAGACCGATCACCATGGTGAACACCACCAGAACCACCCCGAAATAGACAAATATCCTCCAAAAAATCTTCTTCATAAACCGCCTCAGACATTCAACTCAAATTTGTATCCAAGTCCCCATATGGTCTTGATCTCCCAGTCCGGGTGGGGCACCTTGTCCAGTTTGGCGCGCAGCCTCTTGATATGGGAATCCACCGTGCGGCTGTCCCCGAAATAATCCTGTCCCCACAGACTGTCCAGCAGATTGTCCCGGGTGAATACTTTGCTGGGGGTTCCGGCCAGGATCCACATGGTCTCCACCTCTTTTTTGGTCATGGGCAGCTTCTCCGCTCCCACATATACGGTGTAGGCCTCAATATTGATCGTCAGATCGCTGATATTCAGCACCTTTTTCTCCTCCGTCACATCGCCTCTCCCCATACGGCGCAGCACGGCGCGGACTCTGGCCATCACCTCATTTCCGTTGAAGGGTTTCACGATATAGTCATCGGCGCCGATATCCAGGCCCATCACACGCTCATAGTCCTCGCCCTTCGCAGTGACAAGGATGATCGGCACATCCGACTCCTCCCGGATCTTCTGACACACCTTATATCCGTCCATCCCGGGCATCATCACATCCAGAAGGATCACCGCCGGATTGCACTTGTGAAACATTTCCAGCGCCTCAAATCCGTCCTTCGCCACAATGGGCTCAAAGCCCTCCTTTGCCACGTAGGTTCCCAGCACCTCACGGATATCCTGATTGTCGTCTACAATCAATATGTATTGCATTCCATCCCGTCCTTTCTACTCATTTTTCTAAACTATAACAGACCCATTTTCAGATTTCAAGGCCCTAAATGAAAGTGACATTTTTGTGCCATACCATCGTGCTAACTTATATCTACCATAAGGTTAAGGAGGGCATTACCATGAAACAGAACAAATTGATGTTCTCTCTCCTGTTGATTTTTGCACTTTTTGTGTGTTCTCTCGCCTTTACCGGCCAGCCGGCTCAGGCCGCCGGCAAAAAGGCCAAACTGAACGTTAAGAAACTTGATATGACGATGAACAGCAATTTTACACTCCGCGTATACAACATGAAGAAAAAACAGAAGGCTGCTTACACCTCTTCTGAAGAAACCATTGCCACAGTCAGCAGCCAGTATTCCTCCGGGAAGCGCGCCACGATCCGCGCCAGGGGGATTGGAACAGCGATCATATATGTTTCCATTACGAAAAAGAAAAAAACGGTACGGCGCCTGAAGTGCCGTGTCAATGTATCTCCAAGCGGCGTCTCCATCAAGTTTCTGAAACGGACACTGGAGTTGAACAACGGCGAGTGGGAAAGGGTAGAGACTATCATCAAACCGAACACCTCCACAGAACGTCCGGTCTATGAGATAGAGGATGATTCTGTGGCATCCATCAATTCTCAGGGCGTTGTTACGGCGTTGAAACCGGGCATCACAAAGGTCACCGCGACCTTGCTGTCCACGGGGCAGGAAGCCCACTGTACGATCATCGTGAACGACGATTCCACGCCGAGACCCCCCGAAAAAGAGTACAAAAAATCCTCCATCGCAATGATGGAGGTTTTTTTGTACTCTCCTGTATGATCAAGCCTGTTGGGGCATGATGATCTTCTTCGGACATTTTTTCGCACAGAGCCCGCATCCGCGGCACTTCTCCGGGTCGATGGACGCCAGGTTGTTCTCCAGCGTGATCGCGTCGAAATGACACTCTTTCGCACAGAGCCCGCATCCGATACAGCCGGATTTGCAGACAGTCATAACATCCTTGCCTTTATCCTTTGAATTACACTGAACAGCATATTTCAGATCGTAGGGGATCAGTGTGATCACATTGTTTGGACAGGTGTCCACACACTTGCCGCAGGCCACACATTTCTCCTTATCCACAACGGCGATGCCGTTCCTGATGGACAGAGCGTCGAACTGGCAGGCCTCCACGCAGGAGCCGAAGCCAAGACATCCGTAGACACAGGCCTTGTCGCCCCGGCCCGGCACCATGACGGCACGCCGGCAGTCCATCTCGCCGATATAATTGTATTTTGTAGCAGCCACATCACAGGTTCCGGCACATTTCACAAATGCCACCTTCTTTACGCTGGCGCCGGCATCCACACCCATGATGGCTCCGATCTTCTCTGCCACCGGGGCTCCGCCCACGGGGCAGCCGCTCACTTCCGCTGTCCCGGCCACGATCGCCTCTGCCAGCCCGTCACAGCCGGGAAAACCACAGCCGCCGCAGTTGTTCCCGGGCAGGCACTCTCTCACCTGAACCACTCTCTCATCTGTCTCAACCGCAAAGAACTTTCCCGCCACGCCCAACAGGATACCGATGAGGATACCCAGTACGGCAAGGAGTACGACCGAGAATATAATCGTTGTTGTCATATCGATTCCCTCCTTTGACTAAAAGCTCACACCGCCGAAGCCGCAGAACGCAATGGCCATAAGGCCCGCTGTGATCAGCACAATAGGCGTTCCCTTGAACACTTCGGGAATGTTGCAGTTTTCCAGTTTCTCGCGAATCCCCGCCATCAATACGATGGCCAGGAAAAATCCGACAGAAGCACCGATTCCGTTGATGGTGCTCTCCAGGATCGTATAGCTGTTCTGTACACTCAAAAGCGCCACACCGAGAACGGCACAGTTCGTTGTGATCAGTGGAAGGTAGACGCCCAGCGACTTGTACAGTGCCGGCATCATTTTCTTTAACACCATCTCCACAAACTGCACCAGGGCAGCGATCACAAGGATGAACACGATGGTGTTCAGATATTCCAGATGATTCGGCAGCAACAGCAGGTTGTACAGCGCGCTGGTGCATATCGATGCGATGGTGATGACAAACAGTACCGCCGCTCCCATACCGGCCGCCGTCTCCACCTTCTTGGACACGCCGAGGAACGGGCATATGCCGAGGAACTGGCTCAGCACGAAGTTATTTACCAGTGCCGCCGTAAAAAGAATCGTAAATAAACTCATTATTCTTCATCCTCCTTTCCCTCTGCCGGTGTCTGGCCACAGTCTGAAGGATGGCTTGCACAGGCTGCACAGTTGCCGTTGCACCCCTCCGCCTCCGGCGTGTTGGTTGCACTCGGCATCTTTAATCTGTTCTGTACGGCTGTCAGACCGGCCAGTACAAAGAATGCTCCCGGAGCCATGACAAAGATGGCAATATTGAAATCACTCGGGATGAACTTGAATCCAAATACAGCCCCGCTCCCCAGGATCTCACGGAAAATACCGATCAATGTCAGCCCCAGGGTGAATCCGAGACCCATGCCGATCCCGTCAAAGGCCGAGGCGATCACCGGGTTTTTGGAAGCGTAGGCCTCCGCACGGCCCAGAATGATACAGTTTACCACGATCAGTGGAATGTACACGCCGAGAGCCGCATAGAGAAACGGGATATAAGCCTGCAGCAGAAGCTGCACAATGGTTACAAATGAGGCGACTACTACGATGAATGCCGGAATACGAACTTTGTCCGGTATGATCTTGCGCAGCGCCGAAATCAACATATTTGACAATATCAAAACTACAGTAGTGGAAAGTCCCATGCCGAGACCATTGATCGCCGAGGACGTGACCGCCAGAGTGGGGCACATGCCGAGCATCATAACAAAGGTAGGGTTTTCCTTGATAATGCCGTTTTGAAGACGTTCTGTATATTTATTCATTCCTTAACCCTCCTTTACTTCTGACAGTGAGAGCAGCACAGACTTCACTGCGTTGGTAATAGCCTTGGACGTCACCGTGGCGCCGGACAGCGCCTGCACCTGGGACTCGCTCTCCCCGGTCTTGCTGTACATATTGTCAGCCGGGTTGGCCGGCAGCACTTTCCCCTTGAATGAGGCCTGCCAGGTCTCATCCTCGCAGTTGGCTCCAAGTCCCGCAGTCTCCGACTGGGATGTGATGGCGATGCCTGTGATGGCGCCCTCCGCATCCACACCGAGGGCAAAGCCTATGTCACCGCCGTACCCTTTCGTCGCCGTGGCCAGATATACATAACCGCCGTTTGCGGTGGTGTGTACTTCGCTGACCTCCACATGACTGATCATCGCATTCGCCTCGTCCGCTGTCTCCGCGCCGGTCAGGTCATGCTTTTTCAGGTAATCCGTCACCTTTGACAGCATATCCGCATCGGCGTCATTCACCGTGTCACCCTCTGCCGTCACCGCCGCGCAGGCCTCGTTGTTTGCCTTGATCTGGGCCTGGTCGATGGGATCCTTGGTCATCGCATACACACCGGCCAGGACGGCGCCGAGTACCAGAGTGATGAGACACAGGATAATGGCGTCTTTGATCATATTATCTTTCTTCTTTTCACTCATCTGCCTTCGCCTCCTTTCCAAATGCTTTTGGAACGGTGTAGCGTTCGATCAGCGGCACAAACAGGTTGCCGATGATGATAGCGAAGGACACGCCCTCCGCAGACTCACCAAAGAATCGGAACAGGCCGGTGAGCAGCCCCAGCAGGATGCCGAATATGATCTTTCCCTTCGGCGTGATCGGGCTGGTCACATAGTCCGTGGCCATGAAGAAGGCCCCCAGCATCAGCCCGCCTCCGCACAGCTCGTAGAAGATCGGGTAGGCATTCGTCCCGGTGCCCACCATATAGAGATAATCAAAAATAACAAAGGTAGCGAGGTAAGCCACCGGAATCCTCCAGTTGATCACCTTGCGGATCAGAAGATAAGCCGCCCCCACCAAAATAGCCAATGTGGACGTCTCACCGATGGTTCCTGTGGTGGTCCCCAAAAACATCTGCAGAAGATCCGGCAGTCCGCCCTCTTTCACCTGCATCAGCGGGGTAGCGCTGGTCACACCGTCGATGGCCTGCGCTCCGCCCCAGATCACGTTGCCCTTGTTGATCACAAAACTTGTCATGGCACCGCTGAAGGACAGCATAAGAAAGCATCGTCCTGCCAGCGCCGGGTTCATAAAGTTCTGTCCCAGACCGCCAAAAAGCTGCTTCGCGATAATGATGGCAAACACACCGCCCAGCACACACATCCAGATCGGGATCGTGGCCGGCAGGTTCAATGCCAGCAAAAGACCTGTGAGAAGCGCACTGAAATCACTGGTAGTGACAGGCTGCTTCATCAATCTCTGCCATATGTACTCTGACAGTACGGTGGTAACACAGGTCGCCAGTATTACCAGTAGAGCTCTCACGCCAAAATTGTAGATACCCACCAGCGTCGCCGGTGCCAGCGCGATCACTACATCTCTCATGATGGACTTAGTGGATGAACTGTCCCGTACATGAGGAGATGAAGATACGTTCAATAATTTTTCCTCCATTGTTTCCTCCATTCTAGGCTTTCTTTCTACTATTGTCCATAACAGCACGTCTAGCCTGCTTGAATATCTGCGTCAGGCGTCTCTTGGCCGGACACACATAGGTACAGGAGCCACACTCGTAGCACTCCATACCATTTATTTTCTGGAAATAATCCAAATCATCCCGCTCTGCGGCCTCCGCCATCATCTGCGGTACAAGATGGCTCGGACAGACGGTGGAACAACGCCCGCAGCGGATACAGTTGGTGGGCTCCCACGCCGCCACTTCGTCCGCGCTCATGGCAAGAATGGATGAGCTGGTCTTGGTGATCGGCGTATTCAGGTCATACATAGCCATACCCATCATGGGACCGCCGGAAATCAGTTTCGCCGCTCCGCCTTCCACCAGGCCGCCGGCTTCCTCCAGGAGCTCCGCATGACTCATGCCAAATTTCACCTCATAGTTCTGTGGCTTCGCCATGGCATCTCCCGTCAGCGTCACCACACGACTCATGGATGGTATATTTTTACAGACGGCATTGTAAATGGCCAGCACCGTCTGCACATTGTCCACGATACAGCCCGCATCCGCCGGAAGCTTTTTCGAGTGGATCCTCCGTCCGGTAACCACGGAGATCACCTGCCGCTCTGCCCCCTGGGGATACTTTGTCTTCAACTCCCGCACCTCGATCTGCGGGTCATCCTGCAGGAGATACTGCAGTTTCGTGATAGCCTCCGGTTTGTTGTCCTCTATGGCGATCACACCTCTGGCCCCATCAAACAGAGATAATACCACGTGAAGGCCCTGTATCAGATCCTCCGGTTTTTCCAACATCAACCGGTAATCTGACGTCAGATACGGCTCACACTCTGCGCCGTTCACAATCACATAATCAACGTCTTCCTCATTTTTCGGCGTTACTTTGACGTTGGTCGGAAATCCCGCGCCTCCCATGCCCACAATACCAGCATCCTTGATGATCTGGCGAATTTCCTCCTTCGTCAACTGGGTATAGTCCCTGTCTTCCCCGAAACCGTCTACCGCTGTGTATTCTCCGTCATTTTCAACGACTACACAGGTTGCCCTGGCTCCGGATGACAACAGCCTGGGTTCTATTTTTTTCACAGTCCCAGACACGGAACTGACTATATTGGCAGAGATAAAGCCGCTGGCTTCGCCAATAATTTGTCCCATCTTCACTGTATCTCCTACAGCGACGACGGGATTTGCCGGGGCTCCAATATGCTGGCTCATAGAGAAAACCAGTTCCTCTTTTGGCATCATCACCTGGATTGGATTATCCATACTCAGCTCTTTGCCCTCGTATGGATGTGTACCCCCTTTAAAGGTTGACTGTCCCAATTCAATTTCCTCCTTTTTGAATTTTCTTTAAGTCCTAAGGGATCCTCCCACTGCGTCGCTCCTGCCAAGTTCTAAGGAATCTTCCCACTGCGTCACTCCGCTCCTTGCGGGTCCCTCCTAAGGACATATTATAACACATTCGTCAAAAATGACAAGGTTTCAACAAAAAAGTTCGTCATTTTCCACCTTTTTCACAAAATAGCCAATATTTTCCATGACAGTTTATGTTACGGCTTCTCAGGCACCGTTCAGGGATATCCTGTGCAGGCCGCGAACAGTAATCAGGCTGCACAATTCCAACTTTATTTTATGCAGACTTTGGTGTGTAAAATTCGTGAATTTTTAAGGATACGGGAAAGCACATGTAGACAGTGAATGCACGGAGTGTTGAACATGTAAATATGATAAAGAATGAATTGCTGGCGGAGAAGTGACGGAGAACTGCTTTTGTGTGTCTGTCGCACCCTCCATGCAGCTGTCTCCGTCCACTCTGCCCCACCCTGTCTTTTTCTCCATACTGCTATTTCTGTGATGCCAGGCTCAATACCCGGCCTTTTTGACACCATATTTTGCCTGTTTTGTTGTAAATCCATCGAATTTCAGCTGTTTTATCAAACCGCTCTTTGAAAAGGGCATTGTACTCAGGTACACCTTTGCTTTCGAAAGGGCATTTTGCTTCCCCAGCGTTGCAGCCTGAACAGTCACAGCATGCCCCGGCGTCAATGGGACAGTATAAGCGCTGACGCCAAAGGCAGCTATCAAAAACGCCAGTGCGAAAACTACTACACCAAATTTTTTTGTTTTTTTCATTTTGACTCCTCCTGAACTATAGTGAATACATCGACTTCCTATAGCCCGTTATTTTAACACACCGATGAAAATAATGCAACCCTCCATCTGGCTCTTCTGACAATCTCCAGCGCTTACTTCGCCCCTTGCGCAAACACCCTTTCCCGTTGTATACTGAAATACAGAACCATTTCAAAAAAAGTACAATGAAAAGCGAGGCAGCTGCTATGAAAAATATACTGTGTTTTGGCGACTCGAACACCCACGGTTTCAACCCGCTGGGAGAGCGCTACGACTGGAATACCCGCTGGACCGGTATTTTATCCGGTCTCCTGGGAGAGAACTATCATATTATAGAGGAGGGAATGAATGGCAGGACTTCCTCCATGGACGATCCCTTTGTCCCCTGCCGCAACGCCATGGACTACATCGTGCCCTGCCTGGAGAGCCACAAGCCCTTGGATCTGGTGATCCTCATGCTGGGCAGCAACGATATGAAAAGTTTCTTCTCCCCCACTCTGCAAAAAATCACGGAAAGTCTGAGGCGGCTGGCTTCTCTGATTTTAGAAATCAGCGGTGCCGGAGTCCTGCTGGTCAGCCCCATCCTCATGGGTGAGGATATGGATCATTCCCCCTATCGGGAGGAATTTCCACCCTCTTCCATAGAAATTTCCCGCAGACTGGCGGCGTCCCTGGAACAAGTGGCAAAGGATCTTGGCACCCATTTCCTGAACGCGGCAGATTTTGCCTCTCCGGGTAAATTTGACAGTCTTCACCTGACGCCGGAGGGACACCGGAGCCTGGCGGAAGCATTTTACCATAAAATAAGGGAGATTCTGTAATATGTCCACAAAAAATGTTGTAGGAATCATAGGTGAATACAATCCTTTTCACGAAGGCCACTCTTATCAGATCAGAAAAGCCAAAGAGCTGACGGGGGCGAAATATGCCGTGGTCATCATGAACGGAGACTTCGTCCAGCGGGGAGAGCCTGCCGTCTATGACAAGTATACCCGGACCACCCGGGTATTGGAGGGCGGGGCGGATCTGATTTTCGAACTGCCGGTCCGGTTCGGCCTGTCCAGTGCAGGAGATTTCTCCCTCGGGGGAGTTCTGGCTCTGGAGGGCCTTGGTTTTGTCACTCACCTCTGTTTCGGAAGTGAATGCGGCGACCTGGCGCCTTTGACAGAAGCCGCTCACTCGCTGGCAAAAGAAACGGCAGAATTCCGGGAAACACTGGGAGATTTCCTGCGCCGGGGCCTTTCTTTCCCTGATGCCAGAGCCCGGGCGCTCACCCGGACAACCGGCATTGACCCAGGACTTCTGGCACAGCCGAACAATATTCTGGGGATAGAATACTGCCTCGCCATTGAGAAAACACACAGCTCTCTCATCCCTCTGACCATACGGAGACGGGGACAGGACTATCTTGAGTCCGCGGAAGAGCCGGATGTTTTCCCCTCCTCTACCGCACTCCGCCGAAAAATTTACACAGAAGATACGCCCTGTCTCCGTCTGGAGGATTTTGACCGCTCTGTGGGCTATGCTCTGCTGCATGACAGGGATCTCTCACAGTACAAGGATATATCCGCCGACCTGGCGGCCCGCATCCGGGACAGACTGCCGGACTATCACGGCATCACCGATTTCGTATCCGCCTGCCAGACCCGGGCTTTCACGGAGAGCCGTATCCGCCGTGGATTATTCCAGTGCCTCCTCGGCATCCGGGAAACTTTCGCCGCCATGCCCTATCTTCGATTTCTCGGAGGAAAAAAAGAGGCCTGCTGCCTTCTGCGGCATACAAACCTCACCATCCTGTCCCGCCTGGCCGCGGATATGACGACACTCTCTGATAGGGACAGGGAACTTCTTGCTATGGATATTCTGGCCTCGGAATTGTATCGCCAGACATTCTGTATCAAATATGGGGGCACACTCGCCAATGAGTATCAGCACTCGCCGGTGATCATTTGATTCTTACGCGGGTCCCCCCTTATGACATCACTTGTCATAAGGCATCCCCCCGCTTACGCGGGTCCCCCCTTATGACATCTTCCATAAAGCTTGGTCATTTGGTAGATTTTTTCGCACAGTTCCTTTGTAAAAGCGCCCTTCTGCATCCGCCACTGCCAGTTGAGGCCCAGGGTGGAGGGGGTGTTGATCCGCGCTGAGTTTGGCAGACACAGGAAATCCTGCATGGGGATCACGCACAGATCTGACACGCTCCCCATGGCCAGGGCGATCAGATCCCAGGTCAGTTTCTTCTTCCCTGTAAATCTGCTGCGGTTCAGATAGCGGAGTGCCACATCCTTATCCTCGCGCTTCAGTTCCCGCCACCAGGCAAATGTAGTGGCGTTGTCATGTGTGCCGGTGTACACCACTGAATTTTTGTCATAGTGATAGGGAAGATAATCGCTGTCCTCCCGGGAATCAAAGGCGAACTGCAATACTTTCATACCCGGGAATCCCGATTCTTTCAGCAGCCGACGCACCGAATCTGTCAGAAAGCCCAGATCCTCCGCGATGATCGGCAGATCTCCCAGTTCTTCCCGCAGCACGCGGAACAAATCCATACCCGGCCCCGGCTCCCAGCGTCCGTACTCAGCCGTCTTGTCCCCATAGGGAATGGCATAGTACTCGTCAAATCCACGGAAATGATCAATCCGCACCATATCATACCAGGAGTAACAGTTGCGTATCCTGGCCAGCCACCAGGCATACCCTGTCTCCTTGTGCGCGGGCCAGTTGTAGAGGGGATTTCCCCAGAGTTGCCCCGTGACGGAGAAGGCATCCGGCGGACACCCTGCCACCCCGGTGGGCTTGCCGTCCCTGCCGAACTGGAACAACTCCGGGTGAGCCCAGGTGTCCGCACTGTCCAGCGCCACATAGATAGGAATATCCCCGATGATCTGCACTCCTTTTTTGTTGGCATACCCTTTCAGTTTCTTCCACTGCAGGGAAAATTCATATTGCAGGAACTGGTAGAAATTCACATCGTCCAGGAGACGGTTCCTGTACTCCACCATGGCGTCCGCCTTCCTCAGCCGGATGTCATCCTCCCATTCCAGATAACTCTGTCCGCCTTTGCTGTCCTTGATCGCCATAAAAAGGGCATAGTCCGGCAGCCAGTCCCCGTTTCGTTGGATAAAGGCGTTGAATCCGATATCCGTAATGATATTGCTGTGGGAAAATGCTTTCCGCAGGAGGGGAAACCGCTTCTTGTAGAGCACGTCATAGCGGACATATTTCGCATCCGTCTCCTCTGACGCGGCACGGCATTCCTCCCGCGTGATATAGCCCTTTTCCACCAGCTCGTCCAGGGAAATGAAATACGGATTCCCGGCAAATGTGGAAAAGGATTGATAGGGGGAATCCCCGTATCCGGTAGGCCCCATGGGCAAAATCTGCCAGTAGGACTGTCCCGCCTGCGCCAACCGGTCCACGAACTCATAGGCACTGGCGTCAAAACAGCCAATCCCGTAAGCAGACGGCAGACTGGCCACCGGCAAAAGAATTCCGTTTTTCCTCATATTTTCCTCCAATCTATTCTGCCAGCAGCGATCTGCTGGCCTTCACTTCATAGGCATCTGACCACTTCTTATAGGCATCCTGAAATGCTTTCGTCTGACGTTCCTCCACAACCTGGTTGCGATACTGGTCGTTGATCGCTTTGCCGGGCCCCTGTATGCAGCAGGCGATATAGTAACCGTCAGCCTCCTCGATCACAGGAGAGACCTGACCCGCCTGCATACCCATCACCGCATTTACAAGGTTCGTCCGGGAATCCAGTCTCCCAACCAGGTACTCGATCTCCTCCGCCTGGGTATTGGCTTTTGCCAGGGTGTAAAAACTGTTCCCGGAGGTCTCCACCTCCCGGCGCAGCGCATCCATGTTCTCCTTCACTTCCCCCTTTGTCTCGGGCTCTATCTTCTTGTAGATCAACTGTACTCTGGCCGCCTGGGCCTGTTCGTCCGTCACATTTACATCCACCTTGCCGATAACGACGTTGTACATCTTGGTGGCCAGCTTGTTTTCCTCAAAAATTTTAGACAGCACGTTTATGTCGATCCCATTGGCCGTCTTTTCCTGGACACTCAGACTGTCACAGTAAGTCCTTGCGCTGTAATCCGCACTCTCCTTCTCGTCCGACGCCAGCGTCACACCCTGTTCCGCCGCAGCCTTGCCGATCACTTTGACCTGTATGATCAGACGCAGCACATCCTCCACCGCTTCCTGCCCCAGGGTCTTGTCCTGATCGCCCACCGCGCTGTAATTCCACACATCCTCCGGAAAGGCGCCGGAATACTGACTCATCATTAAATACCGGTATACCCCGTACTCTTTGTAGGTCACTGCCGTTTTTCCCACCGCCAGCGCCACAGAATCCTCACTCAGCGAATCCCCATTGCTCACCGAGACCGCCCGCTCTGATGAGGTGCTTTCCTCTTCCGTGTCTTCGCCGCACGCCACAAGTCCCAGGGCAAGTGCAAGGCATATCCATAACACCAATCCTCTACTCTTTTTCATCGTCCCCTCCTGTACAGAGTTCCTGTATCTTTTCTGTTACCATCTCTGCCTGCTGCAGCGGATCTCCCTGCGGCCGGTACACAAAACAGGGATCCGGCCCCGGCAGAAATCTCAGCCTCTTGTCCATGCCGGCTATCAGCGCCGGTATTTTCTCCGCCGCGATCTTCGCTCTGGGGTACATCACAAAACGGATATCCCTGTCCTTGCTCACAATATCCGTGATGTAGGCCCGGTGCGCCTTCTGTTTGAGAAGGGCGATGGACAAAAGGTTCATAACACTGGCCGGCGGTTCCCCGAAGCGGTCCAGCAGTTCATCCACCATATCCGTCCTCTCCTCCTCCGTCTCGATCTCGGCGATCCTCTTATAGATATCCAGCTTCTGCAATTCATTCTTAATATAACTGACCGGGATGAATGCGTCAACCTTTATATCGACACTAGTCTCATATTCCTCTTCCTCCACCGTCTCGCCCTTCAGACGCTGAAGCGCCTCATTCAGCATTTTGCAGTACAAGTCATACCCCACCGCCTCCATGTGTCCGTGCTGTCTGGCTCCCAGGAGATTGCCGGCGCCGCGTATCTCCAGATCCCGCATGGATATCCGGAATCCGGAACCCAGTTCCGTAAATTCCCGGATGGCCGCCAGCCTCTTCTCCGCCACCTCTTTTAACATTTTGTCCCTTTTGTACATAAGAAATGCATAGGCCGTGCGATTGCTTCTCCCCACTCTTCCCCGCAGCTGGTAAAGCTGGGCCAGTCCTAACCTGTCTGCATCCTCGATCATAATGGTGTTGACATTGGGGATATCCAGGCCGGTCTCCACGATAGTGGTTGCCACCAGCACGTCGATCTCCCCCTCCACAAACTGCAGCATGGTCCTCTCCAGATCCCTCTCGTTCATCTGGCCGTGGGCGAAAGCCACCACTGCCTCCGGCACCAGCCTGGCGATCTCTCCCGCCACTATATCCATGTTTCCCACCCGGTTGTACACATAGTACACCTGGCCGCCCCGGCCGATCTCCCGCAGAATAGCCTCCCGGACGATCTCCTCGTTCCTCTCCATGACAAAGGTCTGAATAGGCATACGGTCCACCGGCGGCTCCTCCAGCAGACTCATATCCCGGATACCCACCAGGCTCATGTGGAGCGTGCGGGGGATCGGCGTGGCCGTCAGCGTCAGGACGTCAATGTCATTCTTGATCTGTTTCAGCTTCTCCTTGTGGGTTACGCCAAAGCGCTGCTCCTCGTCCACGATGAGAAGTCCCAGATTTTTATAGGAAATGTCCTTCCCCAGCAGTCTGTGCGTGCCAATGACGATATCCACACTGCCCTTTTTCAGCCCCTCGATGGTCTTTCTCTGTTCCGCCGGGGTTCTCAGGCGGCAGAGAAGTTCCACGTTGACTCCGAAATCCCTCATTCTCTGGGTGAAGGTACTGTAGTGCTGGCTGGCCAGGATGGTAGTGGGCACCATAAACGCCACCTGTTTCTCGTCCATCACCGCCTTGAAGGCCGCCCGTATGGCGATCTCCGTCTTGCCGTAGCCCACGTCGCCGCAGATCAGGCGGTCCATGATCTTCGTGCTCTCCATATCCCGCTTGGTATCCTCTATGGCTCTCAGCTGATCCTCCGTCTCCTCGTAGGGAAACAGTTCCTCAAACTCTTTCTGCCAGACCGTGTCCTTCTCAAAGACATATCCCTGCTTCGCCTGACGGCTGGCGTAGAGTTCCACCAGCTCCGAGGCGATCTCCTGAACCGCCCCCCGGACCTTCGCCTTGGTCTTCTTCCACTCCGGGGAATTCAGCCTATTCAGCCTGGGGACTTTGGCCTCGCTTCCGGCGTACCTCTGCAGCACCTCCAGGGAAGTGGCCGGCACATAGAGATTGCTGCCCGCCGCATAGGACACTTTCAGGTAATCCTTGGTCACGTTGTCCACATCAATTTTTTCTATCCCCTGATAAATACCCAGGCCATGGTTCTCATGCACCACGTAATCCCCGATCTTCAGCTCATTGAAACTGTGGATGGCGGCCCCGCTGTACTGCTTCACCTTTTTTCGCTTTTTCTTCTTCACTCCCCCGAAAATATCACTCTCCGTCACCACCACAAAGCGGAGATCAGGATACTCAAATCCCCGGCGCAGGTTTCCTCTGGTGACCATCACCTCCCCGGGGCTCAGCGCCCGCGACATTTTCCCGTCATAGAAGGCGTTGACATCATAGTCCAGCAAATCCTGACAGAGCCTGCGTCCCCTGGTCTCCGAGGCGGACACCAGAAGAACCCTGTACTTGTTTTTCTTCAGACGGGCGATATCCTTCGCCATCATAGAAAAATTGTTGTTGTAGGAGGGCGACGCCTGAACCATGAGGTAAAATTTTCTCTCCACCGCTATCCCCCCTGCGGTATCCAGCGTGGACAAAAGAACCAGGGGATATCTCTGCAGTTTGCTGAGTACCCGCGGCAGCGGACAGAGCACATCCATCTGCTGCGGCAGGATATACCCCTTCTCCAGCCGGTTCGACATGCTCTCCCGGAACTCATATTCCACCGCCTCCCCCTTCTCCACACAGCGGTTTGGCTCATCCAGGCATACCAGGACAGAGCGGTCTTCAAAGTAGTCAAAGAAAGATACCAGCGGCTCCCGCCCCGCAAAATACTGTATGTAGCTCTCCAGATTCACCATGCCGTGATACGCCTCGAAGGTGTCGCGGAAATTTTCTACATTCTGCCTAAGCCTCGCCGCCTCCTCGCCCTTTCCCTGCTCTTTCAGATTCTTCGCGCACTCCTCCATATCCAGCCCGATCTTTCGCAGGCCGGACAGCGCCGCATCCTCTGTCATAAAAATCTCTGCCGCCGGATAAATCTCCACCTCGGACAGCTTCTCCACCGACCGCTGGCTGGCCACATCGATGCTTCGGATCCCGTCCACCTCATCACCCCAGAGATCAATGCGGCAGGGTGATTCCTCCGTCAGCGGATAGATATCCAGGATCCCTCCCCGGACCGAGTACTCCCCCTCTCTCTCCACCTGGGCCGTGTACTCATAGCCCATCTCCGCCAGCTGTCGTTTTACCTCCTCCAGATCCAGCACATCCCCCTCCCGGATCACGATGCGGTTTTCCATATATCTCTCGAAGGGGAGGCAGAAATCCATACCGGCGTCTATGGTGGTCACGATGGTGACCGGCCGGTTTTCCGCGATGCGCTTGATCACCTTCAGCCGTTCCTTCACGATGGCCTGGCCGTGTACGTCGGCACTGTAGAAGATCAGATCCTTTGCCGGGTAGTACATCACCTCCCTGTCGTACATCCGGTAGTCCTCCACCAGCTCCTTCGCCCGGATCTCATTGTGGGTGATGATCAGACGAAAATCACTCAAATCCGCCAGGCCGCCGATGAGATGGCACTTCTGCGTCTCGATTCCTCCGATGACGTTGACCGGGGTTTTGCCGGTCTGCACCGCCACTCTCAATTGTGTATATTCCTCCAGTTCCCGCAGGGGGGCCAATAACGTCTCCAATTTACCTCTCCACTCTCTTTCCGTTTACCAGATTCATTGCCGTTTCCACACCGTCCTCCATCATAGCACAACAGGCTTCCGCTGCCAAGGCAAAAATATCCCGGAACATCCCGTCCTCCTCCCTGGAGAACCTCCCGAGGACATGTCTGACCAGGTCTCCCCCCTCCGGCTTGTCTCCCACACCGATCTTGATCCGGGAAAACTCCTGGGTTCCCAGATGCTGTATAATACTTTTGATGCCGTTGTGCCCTCCGGCACTCCCCTTCTTCCGCACACGGATCTGGCCCACCGGAAGACTGATATCGTCATAAATCACGATCAGATCCTCCAGATCCAGCTTGTAATAATCCATCAGCGCGCGCACGCTCTCCCCGCTGAGGTTCATGTATGTCTGGGGCTGCGCCAGCATCACTTTATTTCCCCCGATCATCCCCCGGCCCACGAGGGCCTTTCCCTCGCGGCTTCTCAGGGGAATGTCATAGCTGTCGCTCAGATATGTGACCATATCAAATCCTATATTGTGCCGAGTGGCAGCGTAATCCACCCCCGGGTTTCCCAGTCCTGCTATCAAATACATAGTCTGTCCTCCTGTAAATGAATCTCTGTCCTTTTTCCAACAGAACAAGACCGTCAGCCAAAATGATCACTCTGGCTGACAGCCCCTCTTGCATCTCTGCGATACATCTCTTCCATAATGCGGCACATCGCTGCTGTTCCCCTATGTAACAGACTATATGCTCTCTGTGCCTTCCTCCGGCAGTTCTGCCAGAGCCTGCTCATACTTTTCCAAAATGGCATCCTGCAGGATGGCTCTCATCTCCCCGTTGATCGGATGTGCTATATCGCGGTATTCCCCGTCCGGCGTTTTCTTGCTCGGCATCGCGATAAACATACCCTTCTCACCCTCGATCACCTTGATGTCATGAACTACAAAAGCATTGTCAAAGGTTATGGAGACTACGGCCTTCATCTTTGATTCCTTGCTTACCACCCGAATGCGTATGTCTGTAATCTGCATTCCGCTACCCCCTTTTTCCGATTATTTACAGTACGTAACGTTCATTCTTCTCCAAAATAATCTTGATGTTCTGGGGATCACCTACAAAACTGGAGTTCGCGCGGATGGTGTCATGACTTTCTACAATGCAGTTCTCTATATAGGTGTTATCTCCAATATACACATCATTCAGTATAATGGAATTACGTATTGTACAGTTATTACCTACATATACCTCTTTGAACAGAAGGGAATCCGTCACCTCTCCATTGATGATACAGCCACTGGCTATCAAACTGTTGTTTACTTTCGAGCCGCCATTGTACTTTGCCGGGGGCAGATCCTCGATCTTGGACTGCACCTGCGGGTACTCGTTGAAGAAGTACTGCCTGATCTTTCTATCCAGGAAATCCATGTTTGTCTCAAAATAGGATTCCACTGTAGTAATATTACTCCAGTAAGAATTCATCTGATAAGCGTAAATTTTTTTCAGACTCTTGTATCGGATAAAGATATCCTTTACAAGATCAAATCCGCCCTCGTCTCCTGCCCTCTCTATCATCTCTATCAACTGTCTGCGGCGAATCACATAAATACCGGTTGACACCAGCGTCTTGTCTGTCACGATCGGTTTCTCCTCGAACTCTGTCACCAGTCCGGTACTGTCCACCGACACAACGCCAAAACGGCTGGGATCATCCCGCTCTCCCAAGTCCTTTGTCACCAAAGTGATGTCTGCATTTCTCTCAATATGATACTCCAGTACTTTGTTCATATCCATCTTGTAAACACAATCGCCGGATGCGATGATCACATAGGGTTCATGGCTGGTCTTCAAAAAGTCAATGTTCTGCGCAATGGCATCTGCCGTCCCCCGATACCAGTAATTGTTGTCTTGGGTCTGGGTGGGTGTAAACACAAACAACCCTCCCTGCTTACGGCCAAAATCCCACCATTTGGAAGAATTCAGGTGCTGTGTCAGAGACTTTGAATTATACTGGGTGAACACGGCTACTTTGTTGATGTGCGAATTTGCCATACTGCTCAGGGCAAAATCAATACTGCGATAACCACCTGCAATTGGCAACGCAGATGATGCACGTTTTTTTGTCAGATCCTGCATCCGGCTGCTGTTTCCACCGGCTAAAATAATTCCTATCGCTCTCATATCATGTCACCTGCCTTTATCAAAGTTTCTCCACCTTTCAGTGTGTTATCCGGGTAATCCTCTCTCGTGGTCTTCCCTGATATAGCAGTATTTTTGCCAATCTTCACATTGTCCGGAATGACAGTATTGTCCCCCACGGTGACAAGATTAAACGCGTACACATCCGGCTTCAGCTTGTTCACCACATTCTCCTCGCCGTCGCCCAGCACACAGTTGTCACCGATCACCGAGTCCTCTGACACAATGGCCTTGTCCAATACGGTGTGCTTGCCGATCCTGGTGGAGTTCATAATGATGGAGTCTCTGACTACCGCTCCCTCCTCGATGACCACATCGGAACCGATCACCGAATTGTGAACCTCGCCGTAAATCTCACAGCCATCCCCCATGATGGCCTTATCCACCACGGCGTCCCCGGCAATATACTGCGGACGCAGCCATTCGTTTTTCGTGTAGATCTTCCAGAACTCTTCGTAAAGATTGAACACAGGAATCAAGTCGATCAATTCCATGTTGGACTCCCAGTAGGATCCCAGCGTGCCTACGTCTTTCCAGTAGACATTGTACTCGTAGGCAAAGATACGGTCTCCCCGCTCGTGACAGTAGGGCAGGATATGCTTTCCAAAATCGCATCCCTTCTGGTCCTTCAGCTTGATCAATGCTTCTTTCAGCACCGGCCATGAGAAGATGTAAATCCCCATAGATGCCAGATTGCTTCTCGGATGCTCCGGTTTCTCCTCAAACTCCAGAATACGATGGGTATCGTCTGTGATACAAACCCCAAAACGACTGGCCTCCTCAATGGGAACCGGTATCGTCGCCATCGTGACATCTGCATGATTCGCCTTATGGAAATCCAGCATTACCTGATAATCCATCTTGTAAATGTGGTCTCCGCCCAAAATCAACACGTAATCCGGATTGTAATATTCCATATAGTTCAGATTCTGATATATGGCGTTTGCTGTTCCGGTGTACCATTCACTGCTTGTACTCCTCTCATACGGCGGAAGCACGGATACGCCCCCAATATTGCGATCCAGATCCCACGGTATTCCGATACCGATATGAGTATTCAATTTCAATGGCTGATACTGTGTCAGGACACCTACAGTGTCCACTCCTGAGTTGATACAGTTACTCAATGGAAAATCAATAATTCTATACTTTCCCCCAAAAGCAACGGCAGGCTTTGCTACATTGGCTGTCAGAACCCCTAGTCTTGACCCTTGCCCTCCTGCAAGTAACATGGCTATCATTTCCTTTTTTATCATGTTTTCACCCCCGTTGTTAAGATTATGGTCATAGTATAACACACATTTCTTCAAATGTGAATAATTTTGACGAATTTTTTAAAAACTTTTTTCTATTTTTCGGCAATTTGCACAACTTTTTTTCTGATTTATTTAGCACATTCACCTTGTACCTTGTTTTTTCCTCACAGATGGGTATAATATTCCTTGTGGAGTAATGCATACCATAAATCATATGCGTTGATCAGGAGGAAAAGGATCATGTACAAAATAGATTTTGAACACCCGGGAAAAATTTACTTTATCGGGATCGGCGGCATCAGCATGAGCGGATTTGCCGAGCTGCTGCATTCCATGAAATTCACCGTCGCCGGCTCGGACCGGCAGAAGAGCAGGATCACCCGCCATCTCGAATCCCTCGGCATACCTGTATTATATGAACAAATCGGGGAAAATATCACAGAGGACATCGATTTAGTTGTCTTCACCGCGGCGGTGAAGCCCTCCAACCCGGAATACAAACGGGCGGTGGAGCTTGGCATTCCCATTATGGAGCGGGCGGTCATGGTGGGACAGGTGATGAAAAACTATTCCTCCGCCATCGCCATCGCCGGCACCCACGGCAAGACCACCACCACATCCATGGCGAGCCACATCTTTCTGGAGGCAGATCTGGATCCCACCATCTCCGTGGGAGGCATCCTCCCGGCCATCGGCGGCAATATACGCATCGGGCACTCGGAGCACTTCATCACGGAGGCCTGCGAGTACACCAACAGTTTTCTGAAATTTTTCCCCACCGTCGGGTTGATACTTAATATAGAAGAAGACCATATGGATTTTTTCAAAGACCTGGCGGACATACGCCGTTCCTTCCGCAGATTTGCAGAAAAGCTCCCTGCCGGCGGAACACTCATCATCAACGGGGACATCGAAAACTACCGGGAGATCACAGAGGGGCTGCCCTGCCGTGTCCTCACCTACGGACTGCAAAACAGTGAAGCAGATTTCACCGCTGCCCACATCTCTTACGACGAGACGGGACACGGCAGCTTTGACGTCCTGTTCCACGGGGAGAAATGCGCCCGCCTCTCTCTCGGCGTGGTGGGCCGGCACAACATCTCCAACGCCCTCTCCTGTCTGGCGCTGGCCAGTCTGTACGACATAGATTGCGAAACGGCAAGCCGGGCACTGGCCGGCTTCCGGGGCACGGAGCGCCGCTTCGAATACAAGGGGAAGCGAGACGGTTTCACCATCATAGATGATTACGCCCATCATCCCACAGAGATCTCCGCCACGCTGGAGGCCGCAGAGAAATATCCCCACAACACATTGTGGGTTGTCTTTCAGCCCCATACATACACGAGGACCCGGGCTTTCCTGAAAGACTTCGCCGCCTCCCTGGCCGCCGCGGATAAGATCATCCTGGCAGACATCTACGCCGCCAGAGAGAAGGATCCCGGCGATATCTCCTCCCGCGATCTGGAGGCCGAACTGAAAAAACTGGGAAAGGACGTGTACTATTTCCCCACCTTCGCCGAGATCGAAAAATTTATTTTAAAAAATTTAGTGGACTCCGATCTGTTGATAACTATGGGCGCCGGGAACGTGGTAGATATTGGAGATCACCTTCTGGAAGGCTGATCTATGCACATTATCCACAGTCTTATCAACATTCTGTCGAATGCTTTGACTGTGGATACTTTTTTGTCAAGCATTTTTTGTGAATAATTTGATTTTTTTATATTTTCTCAATTCTCCCCGAAAAACCGTTAATCCATTTCTTTTTTTCTACAAAAATAGTCTGTCCGAACATACGTTGTGAACATTATCCACATTGTCAACATTGCTTTTCTACAAAGAAAGTATCCACTTTCCGGCATTTGCAAATATTTTTTTATATGTTACAATAAATGATATCAGGGCCGAATGGCCGGCATTGCCCGGCCCCATTGACCCGCCAGACATGAAAAATTATTGTAAAGGGGTAGTGACCAGAATGGGTTTTCAGATCAAGACCTCCCGGAATCCCTCCTACACACAGATTCCGGACTCTTTTATTCGTACATATATGCCGGAGGCCAACGGCAACTTTGTCAAGGTGTACCTGTACCTTATGATGGCCAGCCAGCACCCTTCCGATACGGGAGATCTCTCTGTCAGCTCGCTGGCGGACTCCATGGAATGTACAGAAAATGATATTTTACGCGCGCTGCGCTACTGGCAGAAGTACGATCTTCTCGCCCTGACCGAGAAGGACGGCGCCATCACTTCCATCACGCTCTGCGACCCGGATCAGCCGGAAGATCAGCCGGAGAGGGCAGAGGCCGCCCCCCGGGAAGATACGGCGGAAGTATCTCTGTCCGTCCGGGACAGTGTGCCGCCTGCGAAGGCAAAGCCTGTCGGCATTCTGCTGCCCGACCGTCACACTTACACGCCGCTCCAGGCGGAAGCGCTGCAGAAGGACGTGGCCATTGACCGCACGATCAGCCAGGTGGAAGAACTGCTGGAGACACCCGTCTCCCCCTCCCATCTCCAGTTGATCCTGTATTTTATGTGTGATATCGGATTCTCCTCCGAACTTTTGGTGACACTATATCAGACCGCTGTAAAAAAAGGAAAAAAACAGCCAAAATATATAGAAGCCATCGGCATCAGCTGGGCCAAACAGGGTATCCGCACACCGGAGGAGGCCATAGCGGAGTCCTCCCATTTCAACGGCCGGTATGCCATCGTCGCCCGGGCCTTCGGCATCCAGGGAAATCTGCGGCCCGCAGAACAGCAGTATGTGGACAAGTGGAGTTCCTATCAGTTTCCCGACAGTGTCATCGAGGAGGCCTGCCGGAGAACGATACTGCAGACAGGGGACGCCAACTGGAAGTATGCCTCTTCCATATTAAAGGACTGGCACGAAAAACATGTCCTGTCACTGAGCGATGTGGAGAAGTGCGACAAATCCCACAAGCGTCAGCAGAATCAGAATCAGAAAAAGAACAATGCCGCCAGAACGGCCCAGAAGAAAAACAGCTTTCAGAGTTTTCCGCAGAGAACCTACTCTGCCGAGGAATTTGACAATTTGGAGAAACAATTGCTGCGGGGCCAGAAAATAAAAGTCTGACCCCCATGGAGGTAAGTATGCTGCTTACAAATAGCCAATATGATCAATTGATGATGAAATATTACGACCGGCAGTTCTATTCACAACACATGCTGGACAAAAGACAGGAGGAAGTGCTGACGGCGATCCCTGAAATCCGGGATCTCAACGAGCAGATCCAGACACTGTCTCTCTCCTATGCCAAGGCCGCCCTGTCCCACAGTCCGCAGTCGGTAAATCTCCAGGATGAGATCGCCCGGATCACGGCGCAGAAGGAGCGGCTTCTGACTGAACACGGTTTCCCCACGGATTACCTGGAGCCTGTATACCACTGCCCGGACTGTCAGGACACCGGCTACATCGGCAATCTGAAATGCCACTGCTTTGAGCGGGAGATCATCAACTACCTGTATGAACAGTCGAACCTCCAGGAAATCCTGGAGAAAGAAAATTTTTCCCGTTTCGATCTGCATCTGTACCCGGATGACTACACCGAGGAAGCCACCGGCGAGACCCCCAGAGACAACATGAAAAAAGTGCTGAAAACAGCACAGGATTTTGTGAAGAACTTTGATTCCCACCATGAGAATCTTCTTCTGTACGGCAGCACCGGCGTGGGAAAGACGTTCCTGTCACACTGTATCGCCAAGGAGCTTCTGGACCGCTCCCACACAGTTGTGTATTTGACCGCCCTGAAATTATTTGATATTCTGGAGACATACAAATTCGACAGGGATCTGTCGCAAACTGAAAAAAATGCCACTGTCACTTATATCCTGGACAGTGATTTGCTGATCATAGATGATCTGGGCACAGAGCTGAACAACAGTTTCACCTCATCGCAGCTTTACCACTGTATCGACACGCGGCTGAACCGGAACCTGTCCACCATCATCTCAACCAATCTTTCCTTTGACGCTCTGCAGGAGCAGTACAGCGAGCGCATTTTTTCCCGGATCACCAGCAATTACAAGCTGAGGAAGATAACCGGAGATGACATCCGTCTAAAGAAAGCCATTATGCAAGGAGGAAATCAAACATGAGTCCCAAAAATTTATCCAACACTATTCCTTACGGCGATCTGGGGATCATCCCCCTGGAGAGCAGCCGTGCGATCGGCAAGAAAGTGGATGCCTACATTGCCAGATGGAGAAACGAGAGCACACCTCTGCCCTCCATCCATTTTAACAATTATCAGAAAGATTCCTACATCATTGACGCCGTGTGTCCCCGTTTCGGCACCGGGGAAGCCAAGGGCATCCTGAACGAATCGGTCAGAGGAAAGGATATCTATATCCTGGTGGATGTCTGCAACCACAGTCTCTCCTACACGGTGTGCGGGCAGACCAACCACATGTCGCCGGACGACCACTACCAGGATCTGAAGCGTGTGATCGCCGCCATCAGCGGGAAAGCCCGCCGGATCACGGTGATCATGCCCTATCTGTACGAGAGCCGTCAGCACCGCAGAAGCTCCCGGGAATCCTTAGACTGCGCTCTGGCGCTGCAGGAGCTGACCAATATCGGCGTGGAGAACATCATCACCTTTGACGCCCACGATCCCCGGGTGCAAAACGCCATCCCTCTGAAAAGCTTTGAGACCGTACAGCCCACCTACCAGTTTATCAAGGCTCTGCTCCAGCATGTTCCGGACATCCACATGAACGCGGAGAAAATGATGATCATCAGTCCGGATGAGGGAGCCATGGGACGCGCCATCTACTTCGCCAACGTAGCCGGTGTCGATGTGGGAACCTTCTACAAACGCCGGGACTATACCAGGGTGGTAGAAGGGCGCAACCCCATCATTGCCCACGAGTTTCTGGGTGCTGACGTGGCCGGCAAGGACGTGGTGGTCATTGACGATATGATATCTTCCGGCGAGAGCATGATCGATGTGGCAAAGGAGTTGAAGCGGCGCAAAGCCAACCGGATTTTTGTCGCCTCCACCTTTGGCCTCTTCACAAACGGCCTCGCCAAATTTGACGAGGCCTATAAGAGCGATTTGATTTACCGTGTGATGACTACCAATCTGGTCTACCAGCCGGAGGAACTGCTGCAGCGCGAATACTATATCGACGTCGATATGAGCAAATACATCGCGCTCCTCATCGACACGCTGAACCATGACTCATCCATCTCCGAGTACCTGAATCCCACAGAGCGCATCGAGAGAATCCTGCGAAAATATCACCAGAAGCAGTAACCCCTGCAAATGATGACCCGTCTACTCTTCTTCCCCGGTTCCGGCGCCTTCTGTGCCGTCCTCCGGGGAATTCTGCTGTGCGGAATCCTCTCCGGGGATCCCCTGGGAATCACTCTGGGAATCATCCTGACCCGAATCGTTCTGTGAACCGTCCTCCTCAGAGGAATCCTGCTGCAGTTCATTTTCCACGGGCTTTTTGGTAGCTTTCGGCTTACTGGTCTTTGTCGCCTTTTTACTGTCTGTCTTTTTCTTGGAATCGGTTCCCGCCATACCGCCCTCTTCCAGCGCGTCGTCTTTGTCGATATCTACGTGATTGTCATCATCGGCCGGATCGGTGTCCACATCGCTGTTGTAGCTGCTCCGGTATCCGCTGGAATAGGACGAGGATGAGGATTGCCCGGATGAATCGGAATCTTTTTTCTGAAAACTGAATTCCTTGGCTTTCAATCCCTCATGTATCGTATTCATATATTCATGCCAGGTCCGCCCCGGATAAGTGTTGCCGTAGAGGTCATCCACTGTCTGCGGGGAATCGTATCCGACCCACACCGCCGTGGTATAATACGGCGTATATCCGCAGAACCATCCATCCTTCTTGTCATTGGTCGTTCCGGTCTTGCCCGCAGACGGCATACCGTCATCCAGCGGTCCCAGAGATCTGGCTGTGCCCCGGGTGATAACCCCCATCAGGATATCCGTCATGGAATTGGCAGCATCGGCATTATAAATATACTTGGACTTCACATCGTTTCCCATCACTTCGTTCCCATCCGAGTCAAGGATCTTTGTGATACAGGTGGGTTCCCTGTATTTCCCGTCATTCTCTAATGTGGCATAGGCGGAGGCCATCTCCAGCGGGCTTACGCCGTAGGTCATACCTCCCAGGGAGGACGGCAGACAGTAGTCGTCCGCCACGATCTTAGAGAAATTCATTTTCAAAAGATATTCCAGCCCGACCTCCGGCGTCAGCTCCTCGAACAGCTGCCAGGCCACCGTATTCTTCGACTGTTCCACAGCGTAGCGCAGGGAAATGTGACCGGAATAGGAGTCAGATGAATTGGAGGGTCCTCCCTCAAACTTGTGATCGTTCACCGTAGACGAGGCAGTATAGCCCCGCTCCAGAGACGGCGTATAGACGATCAGAGGTTTAATGGAACTTCCCGGCTGACGAAATGCCTGATATCCGCGATTCAGGGAATATCCGTTGGTATTCTGGCTTCGTCCCCCCACAATGGCCACCACCCGGCCGTCGGAGTTGTCTATGCACACCGCCGCTCCCTGCATCTTGTATGTCCCGTTGGCACTCTTATCCTTAAAGGTTGACAGATTGCTGTTGATCGCCTTTTGAAGCGCGTTCTGCTTTTGCAGATCAATGGATGTATAAATCCGGTATCCGTTGTTCAAAAGCTTTTTCTGCGCAGCCGCATAGGCGTCATCGTATTCCTCCTCATAACTCGCCTTCTTCTTGTCGGAACTGAATTCATTCTGAAACTCAAAGCCGTCTATTTTCATCAGCGCACGGGTGGCGCAGTAGGTGACAAAGGTCTGGATATAGTCTCTCTTTTTCACTTCCTGTATATCCATCTTGATCTTTTCATTGTAGGCCTCATCATACTCCACCCGGTTTATCACGCCGTCCTCCAGCATCTGATCCAGTATCCGGTTCTTTCTCTTTACGGTGTTATCGTAATGCTTCACCGGGTCATATAGCGATGGATTGTTGGGAATGGCGCACAGAAAACAGATCTGCCCCAGAGACAGGTCCTGGCATCCCTTGCTGAAATATCCCCGGGACGCTGCCTCCAGGCCATAGTATCCGTTGGCGAAATAAATCGAATTCATGTAAAACTCCAGGATCTGATCCTTGGTATACTTTTTCTCCAGCTCCTTTGCCAGGAAAATCTCCTTGATCTTTCTCTCATAGGTCTTTTCCGTGGTCAGAAAAGCCCCCCTGGCCAGCTGCTGGGTGATGGTAGAAGCCCCCTGGGTCTTCTCCCCGTTATTCTGGATCAACACGATGAGAGCGCGGAGGATCCCCTCCTCGTCGATCCCGTTATGAGAATAAAATTTTTTGTCCTCCGTCACGATCAAGGCCTGCTTGGCATATTCCGGCATGGAGTCAAGATCCAGATAATAGGCGTCCTTGTCGCCCTTCAGCACCGCCATCTGCTTTCCTTTATTGTTGTAGGCAATGGACGTCTCCGATGTCCGGAAAGTTTCCGCCGAAGATGCCTGTACCAGCGCCTTGGCCTCTCTCTGCATGGCAAAAAGATCCTCGCCATACCTGAAATAGAAAAACAAACCAAGTCCCAGTATGCTCAGCAAAAAAAGCAAAATAAATATCTTGACCACCAGCCAGAACTTGCGATGTTTTTTTACTTTTTTCGTTTTCTTAGCCATAATTTCCTCCATTCACATACATCAGCCCCTTATATACCTCTCGCCTTTTGTGATCTTTGCTATATGGAGCGCCTCCTCCACCTCCTGGTAGAACAGGTTGTAGTCCGCGACCCCCTGCATGGCAGCCGCCCCTATATTACATTTCAGCTGAATGTTTGCCACTTTTACTTCCGTTTTCTCCACTACCGACAGTATCTCCTCCATCTTCCTGTCCAATTCAGCGTCCGAAATATTGCTCATATACACCAACATCCTTCCTCCGCTGAGTTTCCCCATGATCGCCCTGCTCTCCGTGATCTCCTGTATGATATCATTCATTTTATGCATGGCGGCATCTCCCCATGCCACACCATTCTGCTCTGTGATCTTCTTAAACGAATCAATCTCCACGATGGCCATGGCATGTCTGCTCTCCATATCCGCATTCTCCAGCCGGTTTCGGATCCCCTGCTGAATGCCGGAATGTCCGGCCATCTCCATATCTATATCATCTTTGTTTTTCTGTCTCCGCAGCACTTCATCGTGTATATTTTTCACGCGTCCGATAATGCATTGTACTTTTCCGCTGTAATCCTCTATCGTCCTGTAATGCAGCCTGTGCCACTCATAGCCCTGCCCGGATATCCTTGACAGGTACTCCAGCTGGCCCTCCACCTTCTTTTTGCTGGCCATCTCCAGATGCCGCATAAAAATATCCTGATAATCGGGATGCACCATGGAATTTTCCGCCAGGAACCTGGAATAATGCGGAATACGTCTGCGGATCAGTTCACCGCCCATCTCCTTGTACGAGTAAGTCATAACGTCCTCTGGCACCTGAACCTCAAACAGGATCTCATTGGTTGTCTCTTCCAGGATACGGTATCTCTCATTCTGCACCATCAACTCCTGCTCGATCCGTTTGTTCTGTGTGACATCCAGTAAAATTCCCACAAAAAATTTCTTTCTCCGGTTTCCCTCATGGATCCTGCCCCGCACCCAGATCCAGCCGTCCTGTCTCGGCGTCCTGCGGTAGCGAAGGGTACAGTCCAGTATGGTGTTGTGCTCCATCGCATCCCCGATGGCCTTCTGAAGCCTCACATTCTCGTTCTTCATCAACAGTACATCCACGTCCCGGGATGCCGCCCTGAAGAAATCCGCATCGAAACCATAACACAACTGAACCGCTCCCGGGCTGTGGTATAGCGGCCGCACTTTGTCTCCCACTTCATAGATACCCATTCCTCCCGGCAGCAGGTTTCCAAAGGACTCCAGAAACATATCCCATCTCTTTATATATTCCCGCAGGCGCATACTCTGTTCTGTCTTGTCTCCGCTCACGATCTACACCTCCAGCTGACGAGCGCAATGTGTCCACTGCAGCCCATGGGTACATTATATACCAATTCACGGTATCTTGCAAAGTATTTCTTTATGTATGCGCCGGGCCCGGTGTTCCCATCGGTGTCCGGAATATGCCTTGTCGTAAGCCGCCTTCCTGACTGCTTCCCATTGCTCCCTGTCCCCCAGCACCTTCCGAATACGGTCCGGCAGACTGTCCAGTTCATCCAGCTCATATAAAAACACCTCTTTCCCGTCTTCCAGCTCCTGCTCCAGATAGCGGCTCCAGTCCGTAAAGCAGACAGCCCCGTTCAGCATGGAGTTGAACACCCTGTCATGGGCGCCATCCTTAAACCAGGGCATGACATTCAGAGAGATCTTCGCCTTGCTGATCTGCTGCAGGCAGCCCAGGGAATCCAAAACATTTCCGTTTTCTATATTTTCCGGATGGCGGCAGTCCAGCCTGTCCCACCCGGCGCCAAAGCAGCGCACCTTCACCCCGGCATCCACAAGCCGCCGCACCACTTCCCTGCGGAAATAGTGTCTCACATACAGATCGATCATGATCATACTGGGCATACATTCACGAAGCCCGTCCTCCGTGATATCTTCCACCGACGCCAGGATATGCCGGATGATCCCCTCGTCCATCCCGGTACGGGGATGCCGGATAAAATCCTGTATGATGCCGAAGTAGAACTCCGTGTACTCGTCGTCCAGGCGGGTCATGGTCTTGTCAAAATCCGAGGGGGGCGTATAGTTGCCGGTGAACACCACATCAATAGGGCGTTCATCCCAGCCGGGCAGGGTCTTTTCATCCCACAGGGACGTCCCGGCGAGGGGAAGAAAGGGCCCCCGCTTCATCTCCGGAAAAAATCTCTTCAGGTACGCCTCGTGATCCCTGTCTATAGATATCTGTGTGTAATCCTTCGGGAGATAGGGCAGGAACTTGTGATAGTAAAAAGGGTGGTCTACCACAATGTTGATAAAGGGAATCTCCCTCGCCTCAAAGAAGTTGACTCCCTTGGCGTCTATCAGATAATCCTCTCCGCTGCAGCCGTCAAAATTGAAACTGATGGCTGCCGTCACGCGGGGTTCACAAAACCACAGCAGCCTGGCAAAGCTGTCGTATTCCCTGCACTGATCAAAGTAAAAAACCTCATAGCCCAGCTGCTCAAAGGTTTTTCCCATCTGCTCACTGAAAAACCACAGCGTCTCGATCCCCTTTGTAAACAGCACCAGTTTTCGTATCATGTGTTCTCTCCTTCCCTGCTGCTCTCCACAAAAGATTGCCGGGCAGGTGCCCGGCAGTCTCCTCAGCGATAAATCCATTGTCTACGGCAGCTCTATCTTCGAATACTCCTTCGGCGGAAGGGCGGTGGTGGAATCCTTCACAAATTTTTTCACCGCCTGGGACGCTTTCGGCACCGCAAGGTTCGTCCCCGCTCCGGCCACACAGCCTCCCGGACATCCCATTCCCTCGATCAGACATCCGTCCTTCTTGCCCGCTTTCGCCAGCAGAAGCATCTTCTGGCATTCCGCCAGCCCCTCTGCGTGTTCTATGAACACCTCCGTGTCCGGGTAATATTCATTGATACAGCTCTCGATGGCGTTGGCCACACCCCCGGCCACGCCGTAGCCTCTTCCGGCTCCTGTGGCGTCATGGATCGGCTCCTCACAGTCATAATTGTGCATGTCGATGCCCCGGGCAGCAAAGATCGCCTCCAGTTCCTCAAAGGTGATGACAAAATCCACATCACTGCGCACGGTACGGCGGGCTGCCTCCAGTTTCTTGGCCGCGCAGGGCCCTACAAACACGATCTTGCACTCCGGATGACGCTGTTTGATGGTCCGCGCCGTGGCCACCATGGGCGTCAGGGCGCTTGACACCGTCTCCACCATATCCGGCAGAGTGTTCTTCGCCAGCATCGCCCAGGCGGGACAGCAGGAGGTCAGCAGGAAGGGAAGCTTCCCCGTCTTCACCTCATGCACATAATGCCGTGCCTCCGTGATCGCGCCTATATCAGCGCCCAGCGCAACCTCATACACATCCTGAAAACCGATCTCCTTCAACGCCGCCTTTATTTTCCACAGCCGCACATCGTCACCGAACTGTCCGATGACAGCCGGTGCCAGCTCCGCGATGACAGGGCCCTGTTTCATGGCCTGGATCAACTGGAATATCTGGGATTTATCCGCGATGGCACTGAAGGGACAGGCCAGCATACACTGTCCGCAGGACAGGCATTTGCTGTCGTCGATCTTCGCCCTGCCGTGTTCATCGCTGCCGATGGCCTTCACTCCACAGGCTGCCGCACAGGGACGTATCTTTTTCGCGATAGCGTCATAGGGACAGATCGCTTTGCATTTGCCGCATTTGATACACTTTTCTTTATCAATATGGGATTTCCCATTCACCATGGTGATGGCATCTCTGGGGCAGACCTCCATACAGGGATGTGCCACGCACCCCCGGCACTGATCCGTCACCTCATAGACATTGTCCTCGCACATATCGCAGGCCGAGGGTATGACCTGCATCAGCGGCGGCTCATAGTACCTCTCCGCCACATTGGAGGCGTCCATTCCGCTGGTGACGTGTACCGGCGCATCATCCGGCCGGAGTGACAGTCCCATGGCCAGCCGCACGCGTTCCGAACAGATGGCGCGCTCCCGGTAAATGCTCTCCCGGTACAGCGGCACATCACTGGGCGTGATCTTGTACGGGATCGCCTCAATGTCATCATTGATATTTTTTGAGTCGAAAGCCACTTTCGCCACTTCTGTAAAGACCTTTTTTCTCAATTTCCGTATTGGTGTCTGTATTCCTCTCATATCTGATCCTCCATGACAATTTGATCCCGCCCGTGTTCCTTTCCATAATACAGGGCTTCATCCGCCCGCTTTACAATCTCATCGAAATTTTCTCCCTCCCGGCACATGGTAATCCCGAAGGTCATGGAAACACGGAACTGGTCGCCGTTGCAGACAAAAACCTCGGACTGGATGTCTCTCTTTACACCCTCCAGGCACTCCCGGAGTTCTTCATCTGAACCATCGTAACCAAACAAAAATTCTTCGCCTCCCCAGCGGGACACAAAACCGTTGGAAGAAACGGCAGTCAGCATTTTCCTTGCCATGGTTTTCAGCACCGTATCCCCCATCTCATGCCCGTAGGTGTCATTTACATTCTTAAAAAAATCTATGTCTCCCATGGCCACCGCATAGCTGCTGCCATTTCGATGCTCTGCCTGGACGATGCAGGCACGCCGGTTCAAAAGGCCTGTGAGGGGATCCCTGGACACCATGTCATCCAGCGAATTGCTGACACTGACCGCGTACTCGCCCATCTCCGCCAGCTCATCCCGGCGCCGCAGCACCTGGCCGGACATCTGGCAGGAGAAATCCCCGTGGGCCACTCTCCCCAGATACTCCCTGATATGCCGTATGGCAAACACCATTTTATTCGCAGCAAAATAGCATATAAATGCCGCCAGCAAAATGACCAGGACACAGATGACCACATTCCCCTCCAGCATATAACGGATGGATGTCTGCACCATCTCCGTCGATTTCCCGGCAAAACTGATCCCTATCACTTCATTTTCATCATTCCGGATGGGAACATAATATCCAAAATACGGGACATTGTTGATCGTCACATCCTCGGAAAAATATTCCTCTCCGTTTTCCAGCACTGCCTCGATCACGGCGGAGGACGCCTCCGTCCCCACCAGGCGGTTTCCCTCGTCATCCAGCAGCGTCGTAAGACATCTCATTTTCCCGTAAAAGATGGTGACATCGGCTCCGGTATCATTCTTAATATCATCCAGGAGGCGATAGTCCGATGTCAGATCCGTCTCCCCCTTCTGAAACTTCCCCCCGCTGTAGAAAAACTCTCCCGCATCTATGATATTGTACATACTGATCACATTGTGTGCAATACCCGAAAGACTCTTCTCCATTTCATAGCTCATTCCCTCGCGGACGGATTCCTGGCTGTAGGCCGTCATGATTATGCCCAATATGATGACAGGAATCACAGACACTTTCATAATGGTATAAATTATGCTCCGTCTTCGCTCTCTGGCCATGGTACGCCCCCTTTTTCTGTCTCTGTTTCTTTTCAATCCTCTTCTTCCGGAAGTGCCATTTTCTGTTCTACCATAACTTTCTCATCCAGACAGGTAAATATATCCTCTACCATTTCTTTTTTCAGTTTGGGTGTGATCAGACTCACCACCGGAACAACCACCAGCCCTGCCAGCATAGCGATGGCTCCCGCATTGATCGGAGACGCGATAAACTTAAACGGAATATTGAGGACAGTGATTCCCACGCCCACAGCGAAACTCGCCCACACTGCCGATCTGGTAACGCCTTTCCAGTACAGACCATACAAAAACGGAGCCAGAAACGCGCCTGCCAAAGCCCCCCAGGATATTCCCATGAGCTGGGCGATAAAGGCCGGCGGATCCAGTGCGATCACTACGGAGATCACTACAAAAAACGCCAGAAGCACCCGCATCCACACAAGCTGCTTCTTCTCGTCCATATCCTTCACAAACAAAGGTTTTATAAAATCCAGCGTGAGCGTGGAACTGGAAGTCAGCACCAGACTTGACAAAGTAGACATGGAGGCGGACAGCACCAGCACGATCACGACACCGATCAGGATATCCGGCAGCGCCGACAGCATAGTGGGAATGATCGTATCGTAGGCAACGCTTCCGTCCGCGGCTGCCTCCACACCGGAGATCCGGCTGAATCCACCGAGGAAATAACACCCGCCGGAGACCACCACGGCAAACAGCGTGGAAATGATCGTCCCTGTATGTACCGACTTTTCATCCTTGATGGCATAAAATTTCTGGATCATCTGCGGCAGTCCCCAGGTTCCCAGGGATGTCAGGATCACAACCCCCAGGAGATTTAAGGGATCCGGCCCGAAGAACGAGGCGTACGCCCCCGGCATCACTTCGCTTTCCACACCGGCCAGCTCTTTGATGGCGGCGATAAATCCGCCGTGCCCGCTCAGCACCGCACCGATCACGGCCACGATACCAAAGAGCATGATAATTCCCTGTACCAGATCGTTCAGCGCCGTGGCCATGTAACCGCCCACGATCACGTAGACCCCGGTCAGCACCGCCATCACAATAACACAGACACGGTAATCAATATCAAAGGCCATACCGAACAGATTCGACAGGCCGTTATAGACAGAGGCTGTGTAAGGGATCAGGAACACAAAGGCGATCATGGACGCCGCTACCCGAAGACTCTTGCTGTCGTAGCGCTTGCCAAAAAAATCCGGCATGGTCATTGATTTCAGGTGCTTCGTCATGATCCGCGTCCGCCGTCCCAGCACTACCCATGCCAGAAGGGATCCCAGGAGCGCATTCCCGATACCGATCCATGTGGCCGCCATACCATACTTGTAGCCAAACTGCCCTGCATATCCCACAAATACTACCGCCGAGAAATACGAGGTTCCATAGGCAAAAGCGGTCAGCCACGGGCCGACAGAACGTCCGCCCAGCACAAATCCGTCCACATTTGTCGCATGTTTTCGGGAATAAACACCAATACCTACCATAACTGCAAAAAACAAAATCAGTAAAATAATTTTAACTACCATCTTCTCTCTCCTTGTATATCCGACCAATCACCAACTAAATATGGCATAAAACATGACTACAGTATAACATAATCTGCGGGTTACTGTAAAGGATTATGTTGGCAGCTTGGGACGTCAGGCCTATATATGATTGAAATATACGCAAAGCCGATTACCGAAGATATTGATTTATTACCGTTTATGTTGTATGATGATGACATCAGCTGATAAAAATTTTATTATACGAGGAGGTATGGCTATGTTTATTGAAGAACGTCATCAGGAAATATCGGATACAATTCAAGCCAATGGTAAGATTACCATTGCAGAAATCACAAACAGATTCGGTATATCTGACGAGTCTGCACGCAGGGATTTGCGGCTGCTTGAACAGAAAGGCATATGCAAGAGAACCTACGGCGGCGCTATTCTGGCAGGACAGGTCAGCGTGAGACCGCCAGTCAACAGGGACTTTGATAAAATGCCCATCTTTGACAACTACAGAGAGATTGCAATGGCCGCTGCAAAAAAAATTCGTGAGAATGATACGGTGTATCTTACCGGTGGATCCTTTGGTTATATTATGGTTTCCTTTTTACCGAAGGACATCCGCTATACTGCAATTGTAAATTCTGTAGATATCGGAAAAGAACTGCGCAGCTTTGATAATATCGACGTATATATTGCCGGAGGCAAAATGCGCCAGAGCGGATCCCTGGTTGACAGTCTTGCGAACGAGTTTGTAAGCAGGCTGCATTTTGATCTTTGCTTTATTACCGGAGCCGGCCTGACCGCAGAGTTCGGTCTGTCAAATGGTACGGATGAGACGGCAGCATTTCAGCGCACGGTTATTAAGAACAGCCACAAGAAATGCCTTGTCATACCGAGTTCCAAGATTGGCGTCGATTCTTTTATCAAGGTTTGTGATATAGATGCTTTTGATTCCATTATCACAGACTGGGATTGCGCAGAGGACCAGATTGCTGCTATCGAAGAGAAAGGCATCGAAATCACGGTGGTTGAGGAGCCAAAATGAACCGCGAGCAGAATTTACGGAATCTGATCCTTGATCGATATAGAAGCCTTCGCCAGTTTGCTATCGAGGCCGACATTCCGTATAGCACGTTGATGACGCTGCTCTCCCGTGACATAGGTGGAGCTTCGTTTGATACTGTTATTTTGATCTGCAAAAAGCTCGACGTTGATCCATTCCAAATTTAATCTTTTTCATTTTTTATCTTTTGTCCCTTGGCAGGCATCACTTCCTTTGCTATACTGAGCATATGATGCCAGGGGACAAAAGAACTTTTTAAGATACGAGGTGATGTGAATGGATATAAGACAACGATGGGGGACAATGAAACAATGCCGGATGCAGACCCGGACACTGATATTGAAGAAGATGAGTCACACACACCTTTCTACGGGATATGGTGCGGCGCTGCAAAAACACATGAACAGGCAGAAAAGGAAGCAGATAAACTCCGTGAGAAAGGTTTGGGTGCCGAGGTTTTCATCACCACCGACTGGAGCAATCTCAACAAGGAAAAATGGTATGTAGTGACGGCGGGGATGTACTCATCAAAGAGCAGTGCAAATGCCTCTCTCCCCTCTGTAAGGGCAGTTTATCCCGGGGCTTATGTGAAGTATAGCGGCCAGTGGATAGGGTGAGAAAAAGGGAATTGTGATATAATTCAAAACTTGCACCTGTTGCACATATCGAAAAAAAAGAGCGGTCGCACGAACTGACACTAAATCAGCCCGTACGACCGCTCTTTTCTCCATCGGCGTAACAGGATTTGAACCTGCGACCTCTCGGCCCCCAGCCGAGCGCGCTACCAAACTACGCCATACGCCGCCTCGCACTACGTGTAAGAGTATAACACATTCTTCCGCCAAATGCAAAACATTTTTCTGACTATTTCCCCAAAAGATCCAGGACCGAACGGCTCTGCTGCATACTCTGCGACAACACCGCCGTCGCCGTCTTCTGCAGGATCTGATGTTTGGCCTGCTGTACCAGTTCGTCCACCATGTCCAGATCCCGGTCTCGGGACTCGGAGTCCTGCAGATTCTCCGCCATAATCTCGTTCCCCCGGATAGTGTACTCCAGGCGGTTCTGGCTGGCACCGTAAATGCTCCTCTTCTGGCTCAGGTATGCCAAAGCCTTGTCCACCCGCGTCAACGCTTTCTGCGCATTTTTGTACTTGCTCAGAGTAATCGAATTGATGCCGAGGCTCAGCGTACTCATACTGAACCGCTCCAGACGTATGGCCTGATCCTTGTTGGCCCCCACCTGCAGCATCAGGCCGGAATCATATTCTTTTCGGCCATGGGTCTCATAGAACAGGTCATCCCTGGCGCTGCCCTGAACATTGTTTACCTTGTGCGCGCCTATGTTTTTGTGGGATATCTGTATGGCATCCCCGGACATGGACGCCTTGATCTGTGCCGTCTTCCCCGCAGCATCCGGCGCGGAGAAAAGCTCATTCAGCTTGTCCAGGATCTCCTCCTGGGTATATTGGCCCTCCGGGATCTCATAGGTGTAGGTTACGCCGTCCACATCCACCTTCAGTTCATTCTCGCCGGGCAGAATCTCCACACCTCCCGTGATATCCTTGCTCCCGGTGGTGTATGCCGGCTCCAGTTCCCCCTCCGTCTTGTAGAAGATCTCAAAGAGGGCATTGCCGCTCAGTCCCTCGATCCGGTACTCCCCCTCCTCCAGTTCCACATCCGGATTGAGATAGATATCCAGAGCGTTTGCATCGTTGGCCCCCACCACGTTGCTGTCAAACAGGCCCACTCCCGCCAGCACACAGTGCTCCGGCAGTCCGGCGTCCTTCACAGCCTCGTCCAGCTTCTCCTGCAATTCCTGTATCAGTGCATTTGCATCATACTCTCCGGGATCCAGCGTCATCTCCAGGGTGTATACCTTATCGTTTATTGTCACATCCACACTGAGGTGATCGTCGATCCCCGGCTTGATCTTGCAGATCTCATTTTTCACATCTTTCCGGCCGATGATGTAGGTATCGCTGACGATCTGCTTTCCGTCAGTGTTGATCGGTTCTTCCCTGACCTCCCGCAGTTTCGTCCCCTTGATAATATAGTCGTAAAATCCACCCGACATGTTCTGCATAGCATAGCCGCTGCCGTATTCCGTAGCCTTGATCTTTAGCCCGCTGCTCTCCGCAGACACCACAAATGCCGGCCCCAAGACGTCCTCCAGCTTTGTCTGCAGGGCAAGAGCCAATTCCTCCGGCGTGTAGGACTTCTCATCCAGACTGACAGAGACATTCTGTGTCCCGCCAGGAGAAACATACCGGAAGTTGAACTCCTTATTGTAATCCTCTATCTTCGTGGGATTGTCCAGACCCGCCTGGGACTGTATCGTAAAGTAGCGGGTGGTCACACTGCCGCTCCCATATGTCGGCTGTATGGTCTTGGTGACATAGGTGGGCGGGATCATGCTGCCGGGCCCCACCGCCAGCTGATAGGATTTGCCGTTGTCAGAACCGGTCAGCACCATGTGCCCCTCCTCGTCGATGGATGCCGTCACATCCGGCGTGGTAACCATAGTCTCACCAAACATAGCCGTGCCCGCACTGCCGCTGACATTATTGTTTACCGCAATGCTGACCCCGTCTCCCTCAGCGGCCGTGGTAAAACTCAGGTAACCGCTGGGCGATATATCCACTTTGATCTCGTTTCCAAAGAGCGTATCCAGCGTATCTGCCAGCTCCTGCCTTGTATAATCCCCCGGAGGGATCGTCACCGTCACATCCCGGTATGCCCCGCCGTCTGCCAGTTTTACCGTAAACTGGTTTGAGCCGTCTTCCATATGTATGTTTTCCTGCAGGGGCCGGTTGAGGTTGGCCGTGGCCGGAGTCTTCGTCACCAGCTCTCCGTATGCCGCATTGACACTGGTTCCCCCGTCCCTGGTATCATAGGCGATAGACGTCCCCTGTCCCGGCACCGTATTCTTCAGCGACAGGTAATTTCCGCTGACAGAGGCCGACGCATTGATCCCTTCATTCTGAAACTGCTGGTTCAGGGCTGTGGCAAAACTGCCGGGGGTATAATTTCCATTGGGGACTGTCACCTGGCGCCGTACGCCATCCACCGTCACAACAAAGGTGTTGGAATTTCCATCCACGGTAAAACTGCTCTTCATGGGCGTGTTCACACTGGCGGACGCCGACGTCTTTGTGGTGGCGAGATCCTCCACCAGGCTGGAGTTGTCCGAGGTGACGGCTACCGTATAACCAAGTCCCGCCCTCTCTGTGGCAAAGTGCAGCCGGTTATTTGTGAGTGAAACCTTCACCTTGTCACTCGGACTGGTGATCCCCGCGTCCAGTTTGCTCTGCAGCGCACTCGCCAGCTCTGAGGGAGTGTAATCCTTACTGTCCAGATACACACTGTATTCCTTCTTGTTCACCGTGATGGTAAACTGATTGTTCTGGGGCGTCACTGTGGTCTTTGCCGGCAGATTGACCGGAACCGTACACTCTGCCGGTTTGTTTCCCGTGCCGCCCACGATCCCCTGCTGATTTCCGTCCCCCTCACCGGACACGTCCACTCTCTGAGTGTATGTACGGCCCTCACCGCTGTCCGATCTGTTTTTATCCACCGTATTTCCGCTTCCCGAGCCGGAAAAGGTGTTGGGTGTTGCGGTGGTCTCCCCCTTCAGCTGTTTATTGATTTCCTCCAGCAGTTCGTCCTTTTCATAGGTCCCGTCAGGGATCACCACAGGACGCTTCACCCCCGCCACCGATGCATCAATGGTGTTGTTGGAAGAATTGATCTCCATCGGAAAAGTAAAGACAGGAAGTATCACCTCCGGCTGTCTCCCCGACGAGATGATCGGCTGCGTGGATTCCTCCACCTTCTTGCCCACAAACAGGAGATCGTACCCCCCTGCATAGGGAGGATTTGCTGTTCCCATCAACAGGATACGGTTGGTCACTGTCCGGTTGTCGTCCGCCGGTTTTATCACCAGCTTATCGCCGTCATTCACCGCCTGCAGCTTTCCCTTCAGACCCACAGCGGCGCCTGCGCCGTTGAACTGCTCATTAAACTCCGCCACGATCTCATCCAGGGAATTGTACACCTTCTCCGGCAGAGTCACCGTATAGTTGGCCGTACTGACCGTCGTCTCCCCCAGAGGCTTCTCGCTGATGGCAAACTGGAAACTTTTGTTGTAGGCATCTATGGTCATGGGAAAATCCGATGATGCAAATATTTTCCCGCTGGTCACCGTCGGCGCCGTGTACTGGTAATACCCGGTAGTAGTGCTCACCTTATTCCCGGCGTCCACATATTGTCCTCTGCAAAACAGATCCTCAAAGGCGGTGGATGCGTCGCGGTCAAACTCAATGGTACTCTCTCTCCCCTCCACCCCGGAGGTGATCTTCAACCCGCTGAAGGAGATGGTGTTATTGTTCCCCGTGCGGATCGTCTTCGTGTAGCTGTCCGCCTTGGCATCAATCCCGGCTGCCGCCATCTTATCCTGGAGCTGCTGCGCCATCTCACTGGCAAAATAATCGCCGCTGTCCAGGGTGATCTCCACAAATTGATCCGTATCCCTGCCATTCACTCTCATATACAGTTTATTGTTGGTGTCATCAATGTGATATTTATAATTCTGAGTGTCTCCGGGATTGTTGGGCAGCACGGCGCCGCCCACGAACTCTGCCGACGTCTTGATGACGGAACCGTATTTCGTATTGTCATAGAACACCGAAGTCATAATGCCGTCCTCCGGTTCATCGATCTCAAACATATTTCCCCGCAGGCCGGTGATGATCCCGTTCTCTCCACCCATCTGGATACAGTTCTCCCCGTACTCACTGGCCTCAATGCCGGTACCCGCCAGCTGGCCGTTCAGGTAATCTATCATTTCCTGTCTCGAGTACATGCCCTCCGGTATCTCGATGTCCATATCCTTTGTCGTGCCGTCAAAATTTTCTATTTTAAATTTCAGCTCATTGTTCCTGTCATTGATCCAGATAGAGGAATCCGGGAGAAATATGGTCGTCCCGATCACCGTTCCCGCCTGGGTTCCCACAAATTCGTCGAAGAAAAGGTAGGACAGCCCCCCGTCCAGTCCATTGATCAACTCTCCATCCATGAGGACCATGTTACAGTTCCCCTCATCGGTGTACTCAATGCACAGACCGTCTGCCGTCTCCCCCATGTCCATAATGATATCATCAATCTCGTCCATCAGCTCCTGGGTGGTATATGTCCCGTTCTCCACGGTAAGGACAAACTCCTTTTCCGGCTCATCCTCCGACAGCTGGTACTTCACATTCAGCGTATTGTTCGTGTCGTCAATGACATGCTCCTGATCCTGGCTCCAATGCCGTCCTCCCTCAAACACAAAATAGGTTTCCGCATAATGTTCAAACACCGGTATGGTGTTGAACTCCGTCTGGTCGTTCGTCCGGTCGATCTCACTCTGCAATTCATCCATCTCCATCTGCAGCTTTGCCCGGTCCTCATCGGTGTTGACATCATTCAATGCCTGCACGCTCAATTCCCTCATGCGCTGCAGCATATTGGCGATCTCGTTCATGGCTCCGTCGCCCGTCTGTATGAAATCCATGCCCTCCTGGGCATTTTTTGCCGCCCGGAGAAGCCCCCGGATCTGGGAGCGCTTTTTCTCCGATATGGATAATTTCGCCGCATTGTCTGCCGCCCGGTTGATACGGTATCCGGACGACAACCGCTCCGTGGATTTCTGAAGATTGGTCTGGGTAATCCCCAGCTGTCTCATGGCATTCACTGCCGCCATATTGTGCTGAATGATCATTCACTTTCCTCCCTGAAAAAACCTTCCGGCTCTGCCTCTGCTATGCATGCCGGATATCCGTATACTCCGAAATCTCACGATTGATCGTGACCAGATCCTCCAGGCACAGGTCATGCACATTACTGTGGCCTGTAATCCTGGCAAATGTCCTGAGTTCCTCCCTGGAACAATTCAGATAGTTGGCCACTCTCTTCGCTCCCTCCTCGATCTGCAGTCTCCCCCGGAGGGCCGGATCCTGTGTCGCGATCCCCATGGGGCACCGGCCGCTGCCGCATATCCTGTACTGCCTGCAGGCAAGGGCGACCATGGCGGCGCTGGCCACAGCCACAGCGTCAGCACCCATGGCCAATGCCTTCGCAAAATCCGAGGAAATCCTGAGACCTCCCGTGATCACCAGATCGATCTCTGCCCCCACACTGTCCAGATATTTTCTGGCTCTGTGCAGCGCATACACCGTGGGAACGCTTGTGGCGTCCCGGACGATCCTGGGACTGGCCCCGGTGGCGCCGCCCCTGCCGTCGATCGTGACAAAATCCGGCTCTGCAAATACGCAGAACTCCAGATCCCTCTCTATATGTCCGGCGGCGATCTTGATCCCGATCGGCCGCCCGTCCGATGCGATCCGCAGGGAATCCACCAGTTCCTTCAAATCCTCTTTCCTGTTGAGAAAATCAAATCTGGACGGGCTGATGATATCCTTCCCCGCGGGTTTGTTCCGGATCCCGGCGATCTCCGGCGTGACCTTCTCCCCCGGGAGATGGCCGCCCATCCCCGGCTTTGTGCCCTGCCCGATCTTTATCTCAATGGCATCCGCATTTCTCAGATTTTCCGGCGTCACACTATATAAATTGGGTACGTACTCAAATATGTATCGGTATGCCGCCTCCATCTCCTCCGGCAGGATACCGCCCTCCCCGCTGCACATGGCGGTCTTCGCCAGGGCACTCCCCCTGGCCATGGCTGTCTTTGCCTCCTTCGACAGAGCCCCAAATGACATATGGGAAATGTACACCGGGCTCTCCAGCACCATGGGCTGCTTTGCACGTTTTCCGATGACAGTCCTTGTATCCACCTCAGCGTGTTCGTCCAACGGCGGCGGATTCAGCTGTGCGCCCAGGATCAGTATATCCTCCCAGCCCGGCATGGGCATCCCTGTGCCCATGGCCTCGATGATCGGCCTGCCGGTCCGGGCCATCTCCCGGATTTCCTCCATACAGCGGTAATCGCTTTTCACCAATTCGCCCCCGTCCAGTTTTTCAAAGACCGACACCGGCTGTCCGCATACGGGACACACCTCCAGATCCCGGAACTTTTTCCCTTCCTCTTCCTCATCAAAAACATATCCGCATACACCGCACTTGTATTTTGCCATTCTACCGCCTCCTCACTGCTTCGCACTGAGGACATTTTATCACAAACCGGGCAGGTCTGCCAGTGTTATATAAAAAGATGTTGGGGGCAAAAAGTATTTTGCCCCCAACCTGATGCCTACGGATTGCTCCATTGCTGCGCAATTTTCGCAATCCTGAAAACATTCGAAATCCGCGCGTTTCCGCTGGAAACGGCTACTTTCTCATGTTTTACGGGCCCCAAGGTTCAAATGCCTTTTTGTGCAGGCACAATCGGCATTTGAACCTTTTGACCCTGGCATCACAAAAAATTTGATGTATTTTTATTTTTGTGTTATGTTGTATAGGTCAGGGTACAGAGGAGTTGGCACGCATCCGTCAGAGTGCTTTTACAGGAGGGCCGAGGAATGAATAAAAATGATATTTATATAATCCAGGGAGAAAATTACCGGCAGATGGCCATACAGGTGCTGAAGGCAGCCGACCTGGCTGCGGATATCGGCGACCGGGAAAAACGGATCGGAGTCAAGCCCAACATCCTCGGGGCAAAGAAGGCTTCGGAGGGTGCTGTGACCCACCCGGAGCTGGTGGACGGCGTGCTGTCTTATCTCGCAGAACACGGTTTTTCCAACGTCGTAGTGCTGGAGGGATCCTGGGTCGGAGATCAGACCTCACGGGCAGTAAAATACTGCGGCATCTATGATGTCTGCGTGAAACATCACGTGCCTTTTCTGGATCTGCAGAAGGATTCCTTTCAGACCTTGGACGCTGCGGGGATGTCCCTCTCTGTGTGTCAGGAGGCGCTGAACCTGGACTACCTCATCAACATACCCGTGGTGAAGGGACACTGCCAGACCACCGTCACCTGCGCCTTGAAAAACAGCAAGGGCCTGATCCCCAATTCCGAGAAGCGTCGGTTCCACACACTGGGGCTGCACAAGCCCATCGCCCACCTGAACACAGTGATCCGCCAGGATTTCATACTGGCAGACAACATCTGCGGGGATCTGGATTTTGAGGACGGAGGAAATCCGGTGGTGATGAACCGGGTACTTGGTTTCAGGGATCCCGTGCTCTGCGACAGTTTCGCCGCCGAATGCCTGGGCTACCGCCCCCGGGACATCGAGTATATCCGGCTGGCGGAAGACCTCGGCATCGGAAGCACCGATGTGGCCGGTGCCAATCGAATCCCTCTGAATGAGGGGGCACTGGACAGCAGGCAGGCGCATTGGACGCCCCAGGTGTCCCGGCTGGCCGCCTACGCTTCGCCGGAGGACGCATGTTCCGCCTGCTACGGCTCTCTGATCTATGCGCTGGCCCGCCTGAAAGAAGAGGGCGCGCTCCAGGGACACAAAAAAAAGAGCATCGCCATCGGCCAGGGATACCGCGGAAAATCCGGGGAGATCGGCATCGGCCAGTGTACCAAATGCTTCAAAAAAACCCTGGGCGGATGTCCGCCAAAAGCGGTGGACATCGCCCGGTTTCTCAGACAGGAGTGGGAATAGGGGAGTGCAGGAGACGCCCCTGTCTGTTCACTATACATTTGAGGAACATATTTTCATATTGTCGTTTACCGTCAGGACGCCCCAGATTTTTTTGTTGGCAGGTGAAGCAGGCGGTATGAAAACAGCTTCTGAAATCGTATCACTCTGGATCTTCCCTAAATTGGTAATGCTGTAACCGTTTTGATCTCCATATCCAAACACGGTTCCTCCTATAAACGTTCCCGTTTTACTATCAAAATCCCCCAATACAGATATTGCGGCAGCATCAATCAGTTCCGGCTGCATATGCATATAACAGGCAAGCACAAGCATCTCTTTCTTTGGGCGCCGGCATATTTTTTTGACTTGTGACGATACGCGCCTGGCAAGGGAGATAACACTCTTTTCATTCTTTCTGACAGAAACGCTAAAAGCAGTGGAATAATTTCCCATTGCTCCCTGTCTGTAACATTTTGTCTGCTTACGGATATCGGCTGCAATGACCACGCTTCTTGTATGTTCCTCCAGCATCATTTTCGCGATCAACCAGTCATTGACGGTGACACAGTACTCTTTGCACAGGGCCTGTATCTCCTCCAGCTCCCGTTCGTAAACGTTGAAAATTTTCCACCTCGTTTTGTGTTTTTGAATATAATTTCTTTCAAATCTCCTGTAATTCTCATACACCACATGCTGTCCCTCTTTGTTCCACCTTCTGTTTGCACCTTCCACAATCAATTTACTGATAAAAGGCAGATCGCTTTTTGGGGGAAGATCGCGCAAATCCTGAATCAGGCGCTCCTGTGCCAATTGCGGCGTTACTCCGCCGGCATAATACTCTGAAAATTCCTCTGCCAGCTGCAAAAGCCCTCTGCCGTCACACAAAAGATGATGGGCAATAAACAGTATACGAAATCCTTTTTCCCCGGGATAGATTATTATCTTCAGCAGGCATTCTCTCTTAACATTCCATCCGCGGGAAGATATTTCTTCATAATCCTGCTGCCACAGAGTGGATTCTTCCCTAACCATCACGGGAATTTCCAGGCAATCCTGTATCCGGTAATAAAGTCTTCCCGTGTCCGTTTCCTCCGCGATCAGGCTTTGCAGAAACGGGTGCGCTTTTTGAAGCGTGTCTATACTCTGTCTCAGCTTTGCTTCGCCATACTTACATTCCAGCCTTGCCATAATTCCAAAGTGCATATTGGGACACATTAAATGCGCTCGTTCAGTGTATATATAATTTTTATCCGATTTCATTTTTTTCCTCCTTACATGATCCGGGGCTGACGGCGTGGCCGGATGCTATACATCCCCGGGATCATGAACTCTGCGCATTGACGTCCTGCTCTGTGATTCTTACTGTCGTGGTCTCGCTCACGCCGGAGCAAACATGCCAAAATCCTGCCAGAATTTTACCCTCTTTCTCTCCTTCTCTTCTTTGTGATACAACTCTGTTTCCAGAATGTCTTTTACCAGTTCCTGATCCGCGCCGTCCTCTTCATACGCCGTTTTCTGATAGGCCGCAAAGATTCCCTTTAACCCGAATATAAAATCTTCAAATGAATCCGCCGTGGCAAGTACTGCAAACAATGCCCCGCAGACAGTGAGGATCAGAGATGGCAAATGCAGATAATTCACCAAAGTCTGGATGCCGCCATTTGTCACGACACCAAATAAAATTGCACCAAGACACAAAAAGAAACCTGTAATTCCTGCAATATTTATTCTCTTCATATATTTCTTTCCTCCCATTATTTCCTTTTTTCTGACTATTTGACGCTTTTTACATTTATAAATGCATCATGGCAAATCCTGCCGCCTTCGCCAATGGCAGAATAACGAACAAACTTCGCATGCCTGTGCAGCACATCATAAGCATGACGGTCGTGTTCACAGAATACTCGTGTAAATTCCGGAAAACCGTGTTCCTTGCAGGTGTCATAATACAGGCATTTTGTAATTTTATACTCAAAGCGGTTTTGGGAGTCCTCTATAACAGTGGTATCCCAGCAGACAGCTTTTTCTCCTGTCAGATCATCCCGTATACTTTTCACCGCAGCCCCGAATCCCCCCGGCAAAAAATCCACCAGACGGTACGACAGCGCAGCTATCCTACGCATAGTGCCGCACATTTCTTCATAAACCGCTATCGCTTCCTCCTGAGAATAACCTTTTTCTCTCAACAGTTCATACACGGCAAGTCCTGAATAGATATTCAGGAAGCTCGTAAATCGTTGGCCTGCCTCTCCAAAATCCGCATCCTCCATATATTTTTTAAATCGCAATTTATATCGCGAAGTCAAAAGAACCGCATCTTTTTCTCCCCGTTTTATCAGGGCACGCTTCAATCGTTTTGTAAAATGATTTTCCAACATACGCGTGGTCTTTTCATTGCTCATAACATCCTCCATTTTTACCTCTGACGGCTTATTCCTCCGCCAGCTGCTCTGCCAGATCCCTCACCTGTTCCACAAGGGTCACCAATTTTTCTGCCCCCTTACTGCTCTCCCATGTGGCGGAGGTAACCTGTGTCACGGCACGCAGACTGATATCGGTATTCCGGTGGACCAGATGCATGGCATCCGTAACTTTCTTTTCCTCCGCCAGAAGCCGCTTTGCAATTTCATCCAGCTGACAGATCTGCCCCGACATCTCTTCATTGGAATTTGTGATAATATTGGTGGAAGTCTCCGCCTCCCTGATCTGCCTGCTCCCCTGTTCGGTCAGCTCCACGCTCTCGCTCATGGAAGCCACGGACTGCTCCGTATTCTTTACCACTTCCCGGATAATCCTTTCAATATCCTCCACCGCCTCCTGGGTCTGTTCCGACAACTGCTGGATCTCTTCCGCCACTATAGTAAACCCCTTCCCGTGTTCTCCGGCCCTTGCCGCCTCGATGGTGGCGTTCAGGGCGAGCAGCTTCGTCTGGAAAGAAATCTTTGTTATAGTCCGGATGATGCCCACAATCTCCCTGGACTCCTCCCCCAGCATCCTGATCACTCCCATGCTTTCATCTGCGCTGGCGCTGATGTGCTCCATGCTGTCGGTTGCCATGTCCATCAGATTCTGATTCTGTGCAGAGATCTCCTTGATCTTTGCGGCCTCTCCGGCAAGAGTATCGCTCATCTTCCCGAACTCCTCCATCTGTCCCGAGATATCATCCAGGCTGTGATTCATGTCCGATATCTGTCCGGCATTTTCCTCTGACCCTTTCATGATCTCCTCTGTCTGGGCGGCGATCTCCTGATTGACGGCATTGGACTGCTGTGCCAGATCAGCAAGCGCAAGTACCATTTTATGAAGTCTTGCGGAAACTTTCCGGTTCTGTTTCTGCAGCCTTGTCATTTTGTCAAACATTTCTTTCTGTTCCTCCGCACTCATAACACTGCCAAGCATGCCTGCCGTTCGGGAACAGAGCATGGTAAAGATAGCTGCAACAGCGATCGTGGTAAGCATCCTGGGCACTATACCAAATATCACTACCTTTTTGATCTCCAAAAAATTCAAATCCGGCGTTGTCCCTATGTAAAATGCCAGCAGCTGCCCGGCAGCACTGGCCAGCACGGCAAACACAGTGGCATATACATTTAATTTTTTTGAAAAATACAGGCTTGCAATCGCTATCCCGTACACATACAGAATCGTAACATGGTAGGTCAGGGTCGCACTGAGCAGCAGTACAAACACAGAGGCACAGGCCACGACCACGTATTTCAGATACGCCGCGCTGCTGTCGCCAAACCTTGTCAGCAAGGTCGGCAGCCACAGGATAACAGAACCCGTCACATAACACAGGACCATGATCCTTCCCTCAATCTTAAAAACCCCCAGGATATTCAGCAGAAAAACCAATGAGAATATCAGAAAAGTTATCCTCATCACTTTCGCAGCAATCCCGTTAGCCTGCATTTCGTTTTTACTCAACATCCCATTCATCACACAAACTCCTCCTGACTTTTTTCTCCTTCTCACAAAACCTCAATTACAAATCCTCAAATAGTTTTGTCCCTCTGTCACACAGCCAGCGAAACAGCGCGAGGGACAAGGCCGACAGCAGCAGCGCCACTCCAGCCAGATATACTAAAGGGCTGAGAACCCTTGCCAAAAGATAATAACCTGCCGCCAGTGCCGCAATAAAGGCCCAGCTTCCAAACAGGCAGACCATCACGCCGACGCTCTGCTTGATGGGAACAATCTCGCTGGTCCACTGCAGATTCGGATTCTTCAGGTTGATAAACAGTCCGAACTCAGCCATCACCAGGATAAAAAGGGCCGCCGTCACCGGGATCAGAACAGAAAATCCGACGGTCGGTTTCAACACCCATTCCACCGCCAGGATCAGAAAGGCGGCCGGGATCATGGTGAAGATCAGATGCAGCTTTAGCTTGGCCATCAGCACCTGTCTGCCGGATACCGGAAACACCCGCACCAGCCACAGATTTTTCCCCTCCAGGGAAACAGAAGGGGCCGTTATGTCATTCATGGCGGAAAGCAGACAGACCGCACCTGCCGCGATCAGAAAAGCTGTCTCCTGATTCCCCGAAAAGAGCCCCCGGACCGTTTCCTGTATCAGGGTATGTTTCCATACCAGTGCCACGGCAGAGACCAGCATAAAGACAATACCCAGGCCGCAGTTGAGCATATAGCTGGCACTGCCAAGGAAGCGGCGCAGCTCCTTTTGAAACAGAGCCCGGCCGGCAGAGCGGACCGCTATGCTTTTCTCCTTATACCGGGTTTTAGCCTCACCCCGGTTTGATGTGGCAATCCTCATAAAATTCCGGGACAGCACCCAAAAAACCACTGCGAACATGGCAGCTGTTATTGCCGTAAAGATCAGCATGGAAAGCAGATTGCCTTCCGCCGCCATACCCATATGATACATGGGAAACAAAATCCCCCTCACCCGGTTTCCGATCGCCTGGGGATTTGCGAGAATGCTTTGCGCAATGGTATAAATATGGCCACAACAATAATAGTAAGCGGCAAAGATGATCAGCGACAGAATCACCACAATCACATTTTTATGTCTCAGCCTGTCACTTGCCACCGCCACCAGCCAGCCGAGCAGAGCGGAAAAAACCAGTATCAGCAGGATCTTTGTCGAAGGGACAGGCATGGCGAGCAGCAGATCATTGTCTTTCGATCTGTAAAGCGAGGCATAGGTATTAAACACGCTCCCGAGCACCCCGAAAAACAGAGCGAGCATCCCCATGATGACAAAATAAAGCCAGCCCATCCCGACACCCGTCAGGGGCGGGCAGAGTGCATCTGCCGCCGCATAAAACATAACGCCTAAAAAGCCAAAGATCAGAAGGTACAGCAGGGCATATCCGATGATCCCCTTTACCGACCGGTTCTTTCCGGACTTCCTGTTCTGATAGGTCCAGGAAAATACTTCCATCATCTGCTTTTTGAACAGTGCCCCTGTCATTTCTCCCCCTCCAATTCCAAAAACACATTTTCCAGCGAGGTGTCTCCCCTGACCTCGTCCATGGTACCGGACCGGATGAGTCTGCCGTCCTTGATAATTGCCACCTCATCACACAATTTCTCCGCCACTTCCAAAACATGAGTGGAGAAAAAAATGGCTCCGCCCAGATTACAGACGTCCCGCATCAGATCCTTCAGCAGACGGGACGCTTTGGGGTCAAGTCCCACAAAGGGCTCATCCATGACAATGAGCTTCGGAGCATGGATCAGCGCCGAAATAATTGCCAGTTTCTGCCGCATACCATGGGAATAGGCGGATATCGGCTGGGCCAGATCAGCCGTCAGTTCAAAGTCATTGGACAGCCGCCGGATGCGCTTTTGCCGGTCCGCAGCACTAACCGCGAAGATATCCGCCACAAAGTTCAGAAACTGGATCCCTGTCATAAACTCATACAGATCGGGATTATCCGGGATGTATGCCAGCTTTTCTTTACAGACCAGAGGCTCCTGTCTCATGGAAATACCGTCCACATAAATCTCACCGCTGTCCTGCCGCAGAATACCGCAGCAGGATTTAATGGTCGTCGTACAACAAAACGCAGAGCTGCAAATTCGTTTCCCGAATCGCTGGCTCTGCGTCTAAGCGTCTGGCTCTGTTATTTTGTATAGATTTTTATCAGTTTTTTTTCGGTTTCGGATGGGGCGTCTGCTGATTCAGGCCACCGCCCTTGATCCTCATTAGCATTGCCATAAAATCCTGCCCCAGAAGGTCGTTGATCTCCTCCTCGGAAAACCGGCACATCCCGGTGGCGCAGAGAGATCCCACACCATAGGTGTAGATCCACGTATGGCGAAACATCGCCATTGCTTCCTCCTCAGACAGACCATATTCCTTTTTCAAAATGTCGATGCACACCCCGGCAGGTTCCCCGAGATTTGCAAACACCTCCTCAAAATGGTGAGCCCGGCCATCACCCTCCATAAAAAGAAGCTGGTAAAGATGCGGCTCCTCCAACGCGAACAGGATCATCTGCATCCCGAACTGCTTGAATGCCGGGGTATAATGAACCGCCTTTTCCGCAAACATCTCGAAGTGTTTCAAAGCCGCCGCCCGCACCTCCTGCCGCACCTCCTCCATATTCTTAAATACAGTAAAGATGGGGCGGGCGGAGCTGCCAAGCTCCTGCCCCAGGGCCTGGGCGGTCAGTGCGTCGATCCCTCTCCTGCTGATAACTCTCAGGGCGGCTTCTATAATCTCTTCCCGTGTAAATTTAGGCTTCGGAGGCATAGTATATCTCCCTTTCTTAAAATATTCGTTTTGAATTATTCGTTTTGCAACGCTAATATTATTATACTCGGTTTTTATGGTTTGTCAAGAACTGGTTGCACGGCATGATGACCTGCGGTGGTTGATCGGAGATTGCCTGTACCTCTTCAAAAACCTCCTCCACCCTCTCCCGGATATCCAAAAACACGTCGGCCAGCACCGGGTCAAAATCCTGTCCGCTGCCCTCCGCTATGATGTCAAAGCATCTGTCCAACGGCATCGCCTCCCGGTAACAGCGGTTCTGGGATATGGCATCAAACACATCCGCCACTGCCATGATCCGGGCGCACAGCGGGATCTCCCGTCTCTTTAACCCCTCGGGATAGCCCTTCCCGTTCCACTTTTCATGGTGGTACCGCGCCACCTGGTAGGCTGTATCCCCATACATGGATTTTCCCATATGTCCGAAAGTATCCTGGATGATCTTCCCGCCGCTTACCGTGTGCTGTTTCATTATTTCATATTCCTCATCCGTCAGCTTTCCCGGCTTCTGCAGGATGGCATCCGGAACAGCGATCTTGCCGATATCGTGCATGGGCGCCGCCATTGACAGCTCATTCATGTAATCCTTGGTCAGCAATTTTTTGTACATGCCTCTGTTTTTCAGTTCCTCAGCCAGAAGCTGCACATATATGGCGGTTCTTTTGATATGTCCACCGGTACTGTCATCCCTGTTCTCCACCAGAGTGGCAAAACCCATTATCATTTCACTGTGGTAGCTTGACAGTTTTTCGATCACAGGATTCTCCTGGTTCATATAGACCCCCAGAATGATCACGGTGACGCCGATACTGCTGACCAGTGCCTGCGGGTTCCTGCTCTGATACCCTGTCACCACCAGCAGCACCAGGAGATACGTAAAAATACTTATGCGCTTATGGCCCTCAATCGCATTCCATCTCCTGAAAAATGTAACCACCGCCAGCAGGAGATACGTCCCCGCCATAACAAAGCAGGCATAGGCAGAGATTCCCATGGAATAGTTGCTTATCTCTCCTCTGCGAAATTCCAGGGAATCAATATTGGCCGCCACGATCGCCACATTGATCACAAAGGGGATCCACAGCAGCAGACGTATCCCCCTTCTGCCGGAAAGCGCACCTGTACCAAGCAGCATATATAAAAACAGCAGAAAAATAAAGGCGTCCAGGCTGACCAGAAAAAACAGATGCAGGATCCGGTTTCCCATCTCACTGATCTGTTCCTGGTGATTGACAAAATATGCCGTCAGACCGTCAAAGCCCAGGCAGACAATGCCCAAAGCCAGAAGGCCGTCAAACCTTGACAGCTTGCGCTTCGCCTGGATATGTTTTCGCTCCCGGAAATAGAGAAACGCGATATACAAAATGATTATCAGGCAGCCCGCCTGCAGCTTGCAATACTCCATCTCTTACTCCTCAATCTCATTCTGCTCTTTCAGTTCCGTTCCGTACTGAAAAATTACAGATGCCACAATAAACATAACACCTATTGACACACTGGTCATATCCCCCATATCTTCCTGTTCGATCATGGGATAGAAAATACTGTACACGCCGTAGACGATCCCCTCGAGGCTCCGCGCACCCAGGGGAAGAACAACAGCCAGGATACCCAGCCGCCGGATCTCCCTGCTGCCGGAATTGGTAAAAGGTGTGCCGGATTCCAACTCGCGTTTGAAATAGATATTTGCGAACTTGCTCAGCACACACTCCGCGGCACAGGCGATCAAACCGGAAACGCAGGAGAAGAGCAGCGTCTCCATGGTGCGGTCACTCTCCGTCACGATCAGGGCGGTAATGTCTGTTCCTCCAATGACCAGACCGTTCATGCCCATAAGGGACGCAAAGCCGACACAGCAGCCAATGCCGCCCACCAGGCTGAAAACAAATACGATTTGACTGAAGATTTTGCCCAGTTTGGCAAGAACTTGAATAGTATGTAGCGATTTACTCATGGTTATTCTCCTTTCATCGTTTTATCCGACTCGGTTATCCTCATTGTCATAAAACCACTTACACTTACCAGCATCTCCCGCTTGCACTTGGGACAGAACAACAGAAAATTTTTGAGTTCCGTGTCCTGCCGCAATTTTACGCGGGTCTTATGTCTGCATACCGGACATAAAAGCCACTTTTCAGCTGACATATCACATCTCCCTTTCTTGAAATGTTCGTTTTGAATTATTTGTTTTGCAACGCTTATTTTATTATATCTTTTTTGTATAGTTTGTCAAGGGGGCAAACTATACAAATTCATCTTAGAAGAATTTTTTTCAGGATTCAACCGTTTTACGATGAGTTGCAATTTTTGCCGATGAAATGCAGAGGCAGGACGGCTTCAGCCGCCAACAATCATATCACACAACGGACTCCCCGGCGGAACAATCCTTCCGGCGGCGCAGACATGTGTAGGAATACCGTCTGTCAAAGAACATCTCCTGCCACTGTCTGACATTTCCCAAATATCCGTTATTCAGGATGCAAACGATGACCGGAAGCTCATATGCCACCGCCGTGGCCATCTCCTGGATATTCATCTGGATCCCGCCGTCACCGCAAATGGCAATGACATCTTTTCCCGGGTTCCCCAGCTTGGCTCCGAGGGCAGCAGGAAAACCGTATCCCATGGTTCCCAGACCGCCGGATGTCAGCATCTGTTTTTGCCCTGTCAGTTCAAGAAACAGAAAAGAAAGGTGCGAGCGGGCTTATAACTTATCTCGGGGCCTATAATTCCGGGGGCAGACAGTCTAACTGGATACGAAATGCCGTACCCGCCGACGAGCTGCTCTCTCTCATGGAGAGCGGTGTCGCAAGTAAGGTTCTGGCTTGTATCGGAAACGCCAACCGTCTTGCGATACTGTTGGAGTTACTTCACAGCCCCAGAACAGTGGCATCCCTCGTAGAGAAGTGCGGCTTCGGGTCTACGGGGCAGGTTTATCATCACATGAAACCGCTCCTCGCCGCTGATATTGTCGTAGAGGATGAACAACAAAGGGGCAATTACGTCATCCAGCCACACAGAATCCAGGGTATAATCATGCTGCTGGTGGGCATCAGCGATCTGGTGGATGAGACCTACACCCAGGGAGTATGGGATGCTGACGGAAATAAAAAACCATGATATCACTTAACTCTGTTTATGATAGAGTCTGAAATAGGGTTGTATCCCGATACGAATGCGGTTATAATAAGAGTAACAAATATGAGGAGGTGGTTAAATGTATACAAAAAAAGAGCTGGAATTTAGTCTTTTTGTTATTTATCAGTTAGCAGATAAATGGAACAAGACACCACCGGATGTATATAAAATCCTGAATGATACTCAAATTCTGGATGACTATATTATTGCGTGCTATGATACGCTTCATACATTGGGGAGGAAGTATTTAACAGAGGATATTACAGAATTTGTAAGAGAAAAAGGGGTGCAGGTATGATTGTGTATCATGGAACAACAATGGTGTTGGAGAAACCGGATGTAACATTTTCAAAAGATTATCTGGACTTCGGAAAAGGTTTTTACGTTACTACGTATCTTGAACAAGCGAAAAGATGGGCATTGAGAAAGGGAATACGAAAACAGATGCCGTCTTATATCAATATATATGAAATGGCAGATGACCTGACTTCTTACAAGGTACTGTCTTTTGAAGAGGAAAATGAGAAATGGCTGGATTTTGTCTGTGCCTGCAGAAAAGGAGAAAAAAATTATCAGAATTATGATGTAATTATCGGCAATGTTGCAGATGATGATGTGTTCAAAACCGTTGATATGTATTTTCGAGGATTATGGCGCAAAAAAAGGCTTTAGAAGAGCTACGCTATTATAGAATGAATAATCAGGTTTGCATTGTAAAACAATTAGTTTTAGAACAGATATTGATTTTTCAGAAAGCATATGAGGTAAAAAAGCTAGATCTGCGTCAGGCAACCGATGTATACTACCACAGTAAACTAGCAGGACAAATTTCTCAGGGAATATACGGGATAGAAAATATGGATTACAAATATCTCGTCCAGGATATGATTGAGAATGAGAAAGAATTATTTTTTAGCAAAACAGATCAGCCCTAATTATGTTGTCCGGCGCCTACAGCAAACTGATCAATATATCTGCCGCGAACAACAGGGCCGGAGCAATCGAAACCACGCAGAATACCGTCTGCCTGCACTTCTCCTGCATCCGCAGGATCAGGGGATACACGACATATTGCAAAAACAAAGCGCTGATCCCGAAAAACAGGACGGAGCGGGCGCAGATATATCCGCCGATATTGCCCCAGTTCCAGATCTCTGTATTGTAATCCCACAGCCGAAGTCCCTGTGTATGGTACAATATGTAACCCGTTATAAATTCCAGCCCGCCGCAGACCGGCACCGCCACCGCAAACACAGCGGCGGGATGACGCCGCAGTCGATCCGTTGTCAACACGATCAGGACAGCACCAAATCCGTAAATGGGGATCCAGGGCCCGAAGGTTGTCCCGCGCTTGACCAGGTAACCCAGATCTATCAGATAGAATAATTCCTCATAAAGAAATCCAAATACCCCGCCAAAGGTGAATACCAGCAACAGCTGCAGCACCCTGCTTCGGCGGATCCGGGAACCGAATCCCTCATTTTTCTCCACTTGTATCTCCATCCGCTGTGCCTCCGTTCAAAACTCTGCAATCCCGGTTCCCTATTCCTGTTTTTTCAGTCCCTGGTAGAATTTCACTGCCTCATCACAATCTGTCTGGTCAGGGTGCCCCTTGTTGATGCCGCCCACCAGCTTGAACGGTCCGAAGGTATCATAGCCTGTGCAGCCATAGCTGCCCAGCACCGTACAACCCCGGTTCTTGACAATTTCGGCGATCTGGGCAGAAAAGTCCCTGCTGTTTTTACCACAGGTGTAGAGGAAAAAGACCTCCTTGCCCGCCGGGATGCTCTCCGCCGCCCGGATAACACCGGCATAGAACTTGCTGAATGCAATGCCGGAGGCAAAGCCGATCAGACCATACTCCTCCCAGGGGATCTCTTCCCGGTCCACCTCCCACAGGGTTACGTCCTTCTCTCTGGCGGCAATGGCGTCACACAGTTTTTTTGTGTTGCCATGGTGCGTAGAGCCGCAAATAATCAATGTTTTCACAGGAACACTCCTTTCCGTTTCATTCTGATTTTTCGTTTCCTTTCTGAAGCCGCGCCAGACGATGGTTGAGATCCTCTGCCTCCATACGTCCCCGCACCCAATCGATCAGGGATACCCCCGCAAAAACCAACAGCACAGATACCACTATGATCAACGCTCCGCCGACCGTATTGATCCCGTGAAATCCGAAATGTACCATGGAAAGCACAATGGCCTCCACAATCAGGATTTGCAGGATTTTCCTCAGTGCGATCTGTTTTACCGTCAGTTTTTCACTCCGGATAGTAAGCAGGGTGGGAAGAGTACAGAAGAATGCCATTTCTGCGGGTACAAACATATCCGAATACTCCAGCTTGGAGTCCGGCCCCAGAATCATACCACAGATCCCGATTGCCATGGAAATCAGAAAATGGCAGATCAAAAAAACCTCCGCCAGCTTTTTCACTGTCTCCTTCATCATCAACCCTCCATCAGCTTTTTCTTTAATCCTTTAGCATACATCCTGGACACCAGCACATCTTCACCGTTTTTCATCCGGGCAAAGAGCCGGGAATCCAGAGCGGGGCGAAAAGACTCAATCTGCATGAGGTTCACAAGCACAGATTTGGAGCATCGGATGAACTTCCGGTCCTGATAAACTGTCTCCAACTCATAAAGCCGCTTCTTCACGCTGTATATTTCCTCTGAAGTATAGGCAAAAACATGGTCGCCCACCGCCTCAAAGTAGAGAATATCGGCAAGATCCAGCTGGTAAACAGTGTCGTGGATATATCCCGCCAGAATATTGCCCTTCATCAGAGCATACTCCCGGATATCCTCAAAATCCTTTGTCATCTCCACACACTCCAGGACTACCCGCTCGTCCTCCCTGTGAAGGATGTTCCGAATAGAGACCTGCATACCTTCCACCTCACTTTCTTTCTATCATAAGAGTTTTTAATCCAATAATCAACCGTTTGCCGGTAAATTGCAAAATAATCCGATGAAATGCAGAAAACACCCCCGGTCTACCAGCCCAGTCCGCTCAGCCATTCCGACACCTTCTGTTCCCGCACTCTCTCCTCCTCCAATTTGAATTTTCCAAGTTCCATCTCTCCCCTGATCTCTCCATCCAGAAGGTAGAGAATGCGCTCACACCGGCTTGCCACGCGGCTGTCATGGGTGACCATTAAAACAGATGCACCCGCGTTGTTCAGCTTCAGGAACGCCTGCATCACCTCCCGCGCAGCGCTCTGGTTCAGCGCTCCGGTGGGTTCATCTGCAAAAAGGATCTCCGGCTTCAACATCATGCTCCGGCAGATACAGGCTCTCTGCAGCTGCCCGCCCGACACCTCTGTCACTCTCCGTGCGGCAAGATCCCTGATTTGAAATTCTTCCATAAGTCGGAGCGCACGTTTTTTCAGATGCTCCCTATCCTTCTTCCCCTTCCCGGCATGTACCGCAGGCAGCATGATATTGTCTGAAATATTCAGATTTGAAAGCACATTCATCTGTTGGAATACAAATCCCATGCGGTTCAGTCTCAAAGCTGCCTTCTCATCCTCGCCAAGCCGCACCACCTCCGTGCCGCCCAGCCACACCTGCCCGCCGTCTGCCTGATCCATCCCCGATACATTATAGAGCAGGGTAGACTTGCCGGAGCCGGACGGCCCCATAACCGCAGTCATTTCTCCCTGTTCCATCGTGAATGAAATGCCGTGTAGAATGTTCTTTTTTTCTAAATCTTTTACATTTAATAAGGTTGCCATGATTTCCTTTCCCTCCTTTCCGGTCCTACAGGGCTTCCCTGACCCGGATTTTCCGGATCTCCCGCAAAGCAGTCCGGACAGCGGCAAGAGAAATAAGCAGCACCGCCGCGAACGTCCGCAGGAAAATCCAGCCATCATCCAGCACAAAGCGGAACCCCGAAGCCCCCAGAGATGAGAGCAGCAGTCCCGCGGCCCGCTCTCCAAGAAATACGGAAAGCGCCGTTCCGGCCAGGATGCCCGCGAGCAGAAAAACAGCGGCGCGTTTCATATATTCCGCCCGGATGGCTCCGGCGGTAAAACCAAGAGCTTTTTTCAGCGCGCTGTCCCTCCGCTCCTGTTCGATCACCAGCCGGAGGAAAAGCAACACTACGATAAACAGGATTCCCAGAGCCGCCACAAAGGTCACCCTCTCCGCCAGCTGTATCTGTCCTATGGTCTGTCCGTAGGTGGCCGCCACATATTCTTCGATCTCCACTGCCTCAATGCCCGTGTTTTCCGCCGGGCGGTTCCGGTACTCTGCAAGCCAGTTCTCCACACTCTCACCCTCCTTCAGAGAGACATAGAGGATACTCCACATCACCGGAACATTTGTCCACACTCCCCCGCTCTTTTCATAAGCCTTCGCCGTCTTCCCGCCGTTGGTTATATCTGAATAAACCCCACAGACCCTGTACTGTCTCTGCTCTCCGTCTGCCGACAGAAGTATCCCGTCCCCGGGGCTCACCGCCAGCTCCTCCGCATTTAGGGAAGACAGGGCGATCTCCCCCTCCTCCTGCGGAAATGTCCCCTCCGTAAACTTAACCGGAAATATGCTGTGGTCACCAAATTCCACCATCAGGCTACAGACAGACCCGTCCGGCAGCTCCCCCCGGAGTTCCCTGGTCTGCAGGACAGTGTAGCGCTCCACCCTGTCATCCTCCTCAAGCTGCTCTGCAAGAGCCTCCGTCTCCTGGACAATATCCCTGCTCTGGCGCACATCCATCCGGATCTGCCCGTTTCCCACACCCATATAGGTCACAAATTCCGGGGAAGAGATGGTATGGGATATATTCTGCGGCACCAGCATCAGAAATACCCCGGCTGCCGTCACTGCGCCCACCAAAAGATAGGGACGTCTCCTTTTTTTCTGTACCCCGCCGCTTCCGTTCAGGGCTTCCACGGCGGAAAGTCTCTCTGTCCGCCTCAACGTATGACGGATGGACAACAGCAGAATCCCCTCCACCAGCACCACACTGCCGACGGAAAACACATACACGGCAGATCCCGACACAACCGCACCGTACAATTCCCGCATCTGTTCCCCCAGCGGCTTTGACAGGCAAAATGCCAGGATCAGTCCGGCTGCAGCACCGGATGCGGATAGCAGGATAAACTTCGTCAGATAGAGTCTCCGGATATCTCTTTTTGCAATACCCACCGCCTTCAGCATCCCGATTTCTTTCTGATCCCTCTCCAGCGTAGTCAGGAGAAGAAAACGGATGCAGAGCATGGAAATAAGCAGCACCACAATACCTACCAGAAAGATCACCAGGATCATCATACCGTCTGACAGGGCATTCATCAACCGAATCAGCGGTGCTGTGATGGCCGGACCGTTTGCCGGAAGTCCATTTTCTGTATAAGCAAGGGCAAAGGCATCCACATCGTATCCTTCCTTCAGCAAAAATTCGATCAGGTACTCCTCAGAGCCGCTCTCCCTGAACCGCCCGTAATCCGCCTCACTCACCAGAAAGCGTTTGGATGAGGCCATCATGGAATTCATCTGGGAATCCCTGATAAACCCGGCGATCCGCAGGCTCCCGCTTCCGATCCGCATCACCTGCCCCTTCTCCAGGCCATACTCCCGCCTGTAACAGGCCGGTACATAGACCTCCCCCTCCTCTGCGTACACACGATGATCCTCCCCGTCGAGGAGGTAGTCAAAATCCGGGCTCTGCACACACAGCCCATTGTCCTGGGTACTGCCGGACAGGGAGTGCCCATTCAGGGAAAGGATGGCATTCTCCAGGTTCAAAAACCGGCAGACCTGCCAGACCTCCACCGCCTCCTGTCCCTCTGCAAAGGCGGCAATCTCCTCCTCATCTATTTCCCCGGCGTGCATCTGCAAAAAATCCGGCGTCCGCGCCTCCGCCATCAGATGATCTATGGAACCAAGGAGTCCCCCGCCAAGCAGCACCGTGAGACACAGGAGCATGGCGGATACCGCCATAAAAAAGAACGTTGCGGCTGAGGACAGTTTATTTGCCCTGATATCATTTTCAATCAGTCTCTTTATCATCACACTCCAGCTCCTTTATTGATCTCAACCGGCACAAAACCGCTGCCGCCGCTGCCAGCAAAATACCTGCAAGGATAATGACAACCGCCGCTCCCCTGCCCACTCCGGTCTCCATGCCCCTTGCCACTCCGTCTGCCAGGATCCCAGCCGTACCGTATGCAACCACATATCCAATCTGAGACAGGAAACCGATCAACCCCCATGCCCGGCCCTGCGCATCCCCCGGGATATTCGTCCGCACCAGATAATCCAGACAGTTATTGGCAAATGGCAGCATGGCAAAAAAGCAGAATCCCGCCGCCCCGATCAGGTAAATATTTTCCTTCAGGCCAAACACCACCATGGCAATACCCGCCAGGAAAAGGGAAAGGCATAATACATTTACATAACCTTTTTTGATCCCCCGGATTCCCAGAAGCAGACTGGAGAGCAGCATTCCGCAGGCACATACCGTCTCCGCGATCCCCAACACCGTGCTGCTTGTAAAATCCAGAAGCAGAGGCTCCGCCAATATCTGAAAAGCGCCCATAAAACAGGTCAGGACAGAGGACACCATGATCAAAATCAGTACACCCCTTTTCTGCGCGACAGCCCTCCAGCCCCCGCGCAGGCTCTCCCCGAAACTTTCCCTGACCTCTGCCGCCTTCGCCGTGAGCCCGCGCTTGACAATACCTGTGGTCAGCACCGTGAAGAAAAAAGTACAGATATCCAGGACAAGCAGCAATTTTATATCGCTGACAGCAAGCAGAAGTCCCGCCAGCAGCGGAGAGATCAGATATCTGGCACTTCCTGCAATACTGACCATGCCGCTCGCCTTGGAGTATTCTTCTTTCGTCAAAAGATCCGTCACCGATGCCCGGTATGCCGGTTCCAGAAGGGAGGAAAAAACGGAGCTGATAAATACCCCGATACAGATCTGATACAGAGCCGCCCCGCCCCGGAGCATACAGATCAGGATGTACAGAATGCCGATGGCCGACAGGCCGTCCCCCAGCATCATTAACAGCCGCCTGTCATATCGGTCCGCCAGCACTCCCGCCGGAACACTGAGCAGCAGTGTGGGAAAAAATGCCAGCAGCGTTACCAGCGCCATACCGGCTGCGCTCCCGGTCCGGTTAAACACGTAAACGCCAAGGCCAAAACTCGTAAGTCCCCCGCCAATGACAGACACCAGCTGTCCCGACCAGAGCAGGAGGAATTTGTTAAAATGCGACGGGTTTTTTTGTCTTTCACTCTCCATAGCTACCTCTTTTCTTTTTATAAACCGATTGACGGTCGATAGAGTACCTGAAAGGAAAGAGAGCCCTTTTCGGAACTCTCTTTCGCGTTGTTCCTATTTGGATCCACTCTCTTCAAAAATTTTCATAATAGTCTGATACAGCATCCCTCTCTCCGTTCCCAGGAGCCGCTCCGAATTGTAAATAAATCCCTGCATCCGCTGCTGTCTCTGCTCCGGGCTCTGCTCTGCCAGATCATCAAACACCGTATTGGCATACAGGATGATCATCTCAACCGCTTCCAGACCGTATTCCGTATGGAAAATATTCTCGTCCATCCCCTCATCCAGCAAACCCTTTAGCAGGGGAACAATCCTGTTTAAAAGCCGGTTCTGCATCTTCTGGTGCATCAGGGCATTTTGTGGTTTGTGCATCTGCTCCATCACCTCATAACCCAACTCCGTATTCGAATTAAATGCCAGGATCGCCCCTGTCAGCCGCTCTAAAACCGGCACCTTCTTATCCGCCACGATCCGGGACGCTTTCTCCGTCATCTGGTCAATCATCCGGTTTATGACACCGTCCAGGATCTCCTCCTTCGATTTGAAATGATAATACAAAGTGCCTCTTGCAATACCTACCCTCTCCAGTATCTCGTTGGTACTTGTACCGTCAAAGCCCTTGACGGCAAACATCTCTTCCGCAACATCCAATATCTCATTCTTTCTGACTTCCGGTTCTTTTATTATGCGCATAACGATTCTCCTTTTCAGAATTGTCAAAGGAATAGACAGTCTGTCGGTCTATTAAGATTATAAACAAAAAGGGTGAAGTTGTCAATAGGGGAATTGAGATTATCTCGAGTCAGTCTCATTCAGCCTCCACATCTCCCTCATTTTTACAAATTATATTTTCCTTCTTCATCCCAAGCAGTTCTGCATATTTCAGCAACCGTTCATATTGCTGTTCTTTATTTTTTTCGTAAGTATCAACCTGTATAGACAGATTTTCTTTATTCATTTTCACCACTCCTGTTAACGCTTTTTCACATATAGATACTTCTGCTGCGACTTCTTACTGCAAATACTCTTCTATTTCGCTTTCCGTCAGACCATATTCATCTCTAAGCATCTCGCGGATGTCATTCTCGGCATGCCCTAGCTTGCGGAGGGTACTTATTGTCAGTCTCAGCCATCGGCAAACCCCATGAGACTAGATGAGACTAAATGAGACTGGCTTGAGACTGGCTTGAGATTAGATAAGACTACGAAACTGTCCAGGTTGAAGTTTTCTTATCGTATACCGCACCTGTAACCCTTTTAATTTTTGCATAATCTCTGAATACCGTTGCTCTTGATATTCCAAGTTCCGCCATTACCTGTTCGACAGAGAGATGAATGTTTTCACAAATCATATGATAAATTTTTTTCTCTCTTTCAGATAATACCTTATGCTCTTTCGCAGCCTCTGCTGCCACTTTATCCAGGGGAATTATTATTCTAAATACATCATCCTCTATCAATTCTGGTTTTCCGCCATCCGAATAAATCGGCGTATACCTATACAAATTCCTTACACCGGAACCAATTGTATCAGTTCTGCCTATATTTGCAAAAAACTGTTGAATTAACGGATTTTTCGGATATGGTGTAAATTCATCTCTCATAATATTGCCGTGCCGTCTTGGAATACACCAGTTTTCAGTTTTTAGCCAGTCCTTTTCAATAATCACCTTTGCCGGAAACGCACTGGAATAGTCTCTATGCACAAGGATATTGCCGATTACTTCTCTGGCAATAATCCCTCTGACACTTGTATTTACATTATCAATCAAGCAAAACTTATCTGATGTGTGCTTCGCCACAAATCCCATCAAAAGGTCATATGCCTCAAGCAAATTTGTTGTTACCTGTAATCTGTCATCATATCTGTCCGCATTTTCCACCCTGTATATCGCATCTGTAATATATCCCGGACAACATGAACGTATTACCTCATCTTTGCCAAACATTAATACCCCTGCCAGATTAAATCCCTGGATACCCGCCGAAAAATCTTTTTCCCACAAGCCTGCACTCTTCAATAATTCATCATCTGACATTTCAAGCCAAGGATGGTCCGGATTTTTGCTTTTGGCAAGATTTCTCACCTTGTCCATTAAATCCATACGTAAATCATCCGTTGTGACATACGGGAAAATTTTGTGTTCCGCATATGTGTTGCTCTTTCTATTATACATATTCTGCAACTGAATTGGTGAATCCGTGATATCCATATCACCATCTTCATTTCGATCATAAATTCTATTTGCACATTTCTCAACTGTAGATGTCGGAGGTACATATACCCATAATAGCAAAGTTTCTTCGTATTCAAAATCTTCTATTGAAAGATATAATGTCGGTGACATCTTTTCTGGATTATTGAGCTGATTAACAAAATTCTTCTTCATATCCTTGACCAAATTAGGATTAATTCCGATAGGGTCTCCATCATCTGCTACACCCATAATAATATATCCACCATATCTGTTAGAAAAAGAACACACTGTTTCATACACATCATCCTGAATGCCGTATTGACATTTTTTATATTCTACAGTTATTTTTTCATCTTTTGAAAGCAAATCTCTCATAAATTTGCTTGTCATTTTATCACCTCCCTATCTGCTTTAAGATCACCCCCAGCATCTAAAGAAGAATTATAGCCAGGAAAATGCAGGCCTCAATCAGATTATTTCCAACCATACAATACACATAGATAACGGTTTTTTCTGTTCAAGAAAGCGGGAACCAACCACAATATCCGCCGTCTCTTTTTCCATGGTTTCCAGCATAGTATCAATATTCCGCGGGTCATGCTGACCATCCCCGTCAAACCGTATGGCTGCATCATAGCCATTCGCTCCGCATACTTCATCCCCGCCTGAAAACCACCGACCAACCCCAGGTTCACCTTTGCGATTTTTCTGTTTGATACCATGTGTAAAAATGTCGTGCATTTGATTTAGTATAGCAGAGCAGTGACGGTTTGTCTATATGCCAAATTCATGAATTTCTGTATCTTCCTGCATCCAGGGCATTGGCAATCCGTATGATGATCCCTAATCTTGCCCTGGTAGAAGCACTCTCAATATCGTTCATATCCATGCTAAAAATCAACGGTACAGCGCTCTAACTCTCCGCCAGGATCTCATTTTTTACCTTATTTACATGCTCTACGCTGCACTCTGTATATTCACTGATCAATTCAGCGGATAAATCCTTCTTGAGCATACGGCAAATGATCCGGTATCGGCTGTTTCTCTCCCCTTGTTCGATTCCCTGCTCGATTCCCTGCTCGATTCCCTGCTCGATTCCCTGCTCAATCCCCTGCTCGATTCCCTGCTCGATTCCCTGCTCAATCCCCTGCTCGATTCCCTGTTCAATCCCCTGCTCGATTCCCTGTTCAATCCCCTGCTCCAGCCCATCTTCATAGCCCTCGCTCCGCACTGTCCTCAAATGCTTTTCTTCATCGTATTCAAATATACTCATGGAGACAACCTCCCCTCTGTTTTTTCTCAAAAAATCTGCCAGGATATCCTCCTCGATGCATTCCCGCACTGCCTTTTCCACAGCATCTCTTAACGACAGGTTTTTACTGTATTGACGCACACGTCCCGTATACTGGACATATTCCTTCAGCGTTTTACAGCTGTTCATCAGTTCCTGGTTATAGCCCGGATTGATATTGAGCTGCACCACAATCAATTCGAGATTGGGATGATCCGGTCTGCTGGCAAAACTTTCGGACAGGTAAAACTCCCTCCGCTCCGGCTGCGGTTCTTCTCCATTGTAGAACACAACAAACTGCGGTACCGGCAGTACGATCCGTTTTCCACCGTAGATATCCCGTTCCCGGATCATTTCCTCCAGTAAGCTTGATACGTAAAATAAATCCCTCAGCGGCATATTCGGATTCACCGTTGACTGGTGTTCATACAAGGCCAGCTGCATATCCAGTACGCATGAAATGTCATTCTTCATGGACATATACACCGCATTTTCAAGTGTCGTGATTTCCAGTTCCTCCGGATCCTCATACGCCGTCCCGTGGATGGCATTGAACAGAGACAACAGTTCCTTTTTCTCCCGGAACAGCATCCGGAATATCGTATCCCGGTAATTCCGATTCGGCTGTGGCAGTTGTTTGTGCTGCATACTTTCCCTCCCCCTTTGCATTGCAGGGAGAGCATTTTATCTCGCCATCCCTGCCTGTATTGATTTTTTTTCGGATAATAAGCAAGGATTTTGAAATAAGATGAAATGGAACTTACCTTAATGATAGATTACTTGCTTGAATATATGATAGCACAGGTGGGGATTTTATGCAAGTGTTTTTTTCATTTTTTTCAGCGGTGCTACCCCAAGGTGCCCCACTCACGTTCGATCACCTCCCGGAGTTTCTTCTTCGCCCGGTACAGACGCATGTCCACCGTCTTGGATTTCATCCCCAGCTTATCACCGATCTCTTTGTAGGACATGTCATATTGATACCGCAGGGTAAAGATATCCCTGTCCTCGTCCGGCATCTCGCGCATG
>CAZAEM010000006.1:0-95200 GCA_964484225.1 uncultured Eubacterium sp. | reverse complement strand
GTGAGTACAGAATTTCGATTCGTTATGTTGTATCATTTATAGAACGGCAACAGATGGCGGGGTTGGTACAGGCGTTTTACTGGTTCAATCCGGTGATCTTTTACATGCGCAGTCTGTTGGACGAGGACATGGAGATCCTCTGTGACGGATATGTAGTGAAGGAATTGACAGATGCAGAGAGAACGCATTACAATTACATGCTTCTCCGATGTGCATCGGAGGAGGGAAGCCTGCGGTATGCTTCCGGGCTTTCCAGACAGTCGGGGACGCTGAAACGGCGTCTTATGGAAAATATGTGTGGAAGCCGTAAAAAGAGAGGTGTATCCCTCGGGGTGCTGATTGCGGCTGTGCTGGTGGTCAGCCTCATGGGTGTATCCTTTGAGACCGGTTCCCAGGCGGCGGTATTTCGCAGTGCCACCGACAATTATATAGAAGAGTTTCTGAGCCAGAATCTGAAGAGGGACACCTCCATTTTCAATCAGGAAGTGGATACCTGTGTCGTTGCGGAGTCCGGGGACGACCAGCTTGCAGCATACGGTTTTTCGGCTGATTCGGAAATACTTCTCATGGCGGAGCGGTACAAAGATATCTGGGTGACAAAAGTTCTCTCCGCCGGAGAGCAGCTGAGAAAATGTTTTCCTGCACTGGCAGAACCGGATCTGGTGGCGGACTGTCGTCTTATTTGCGGACAGAACCGCAGTATATATCTCAGTGCGGCTCTGTACAGGGGCGGGGAAGTGGTTGATAATGAACTTTTCTGGCTGGATACCGAGAGCGGTTATCTGGTCCGGGTGGGGATTCCTGATGCCGGCATGGATGACAGAGGGGGCGGAAGGAATCGAATGTCCTTTCAGATCTTTGCCGACGGCAATCTGCTGATCCAGGACGGGACAGACTGGTACGTCTACAACAAACAGAAAGGTGCGCGGGTCTGTGATGTGAATGCGGATGTCCTGACAAGCCACTTATGTGCCGGGGATGACAGAATTTACGGGATCCATATGGATCAGGGTGGCAGCACATCCATCGTCGTCTTTGATGAACACATGGGCCGGGAACAGGGGATGATCCGGACGGGAGTGAGACAGGAGACCATCGCGGAGTCCGGTTTTGCTGCCCTGTCCTATCAGAGAGACAGCATCTATCTCGTATGCCATGAGGGTGTCTGGCGGGCCGGGAGGGAGGACTCTGAGGCCGTCCGGTATATCAACGGCGACGGGCCGGGGACTCTGATGATGTCGGATGACAGAAACTGGCCGCAGGGATTGATCGCGCAGGAAGATGGAAGTTGTATTATTTCCTATCAGGAAATGGATCAGTATTATCCTATAAGGGAGTTCCTGGTGAGGTATACCCAGGCAGACAAGCAGTAAAAAGAAAGAGGAGAGAAGTATGAAACAGTTACCGGACAGTGAATGGCAGTTGATGAAAATTATCTGGGGGGAAGGCAGGCCCATGTCCCGCATGGAGATCGAGGCGCAGTGGAGCCACAGTGAGAGTGTGCTTCCCAATACAACTCTCACCCTGCTGTCCCGTCTGGAAAAGCGTGGATTTATAAAGAAAGAGAAACAGGGAAAATCCAATCTGTACTCCGCCCTCATCTCGGAGGACGATTATAACAGCAGTGAAAGCCGGCGCTTTATGAAACGCAATTTTAACAACTCCATGGGTAATTTTATGAGTGCGTTCTATGACGGCAAACAGGTCAGCCGGCAGGATGTGGAGGAATTGGAGGCTTTTTTGGAGCGGCTCCGGGAACAGGCTCTGTAGTGCTATGAAAAAGAAAGCCGGAAGACCCTTATTTTTCACTGAATATCATAATTCTCAGGTACAGAAAGAAAAATACCTGCAGGAACCTCCACCAGTTGTAACACATCTTCGATGTGCTGCATCGAATGTGGATGGAGGGGGCTGTGAATGGTAACAAAAAATTCAAAAATATAAGAGAATGGGGATTGACATTTGAGTGGAGAGATGGTAGTATAGCAAATGGATGCGCAGGAATGGCGGAATTGGCAGACGCGCACGGTTCAGGTCCGTGTGGTAGCAATACCTTGAGGGTTCAAGTCCCTTTTCCTGCATTTTTGAAAAACAACACAAATTAAGAAAGGAAAGCCGGAAGTTCCGAAAAATAAGGGTCTTTCGGCTTTTACTATTGTTAATTTGTTTATAAAAAATTAACGGAATCAAAAGCAGGTATCACGGAAGGGTTGTCAAGGCTGTATGAATATAGGAATCAAATTCGCAGCAGTAGGATTGGAGAAGGCACTGCCTGCGCCCCTGCCTTCGGCAAAAATGCTTACAGCGAAATTAATTCCGTCCCCTTTTATCCTTGCGCAATCATGGATTGTATGCTAAAATAATTAGGTATTTTTTTAACGATCAATTACTTTGGAGGGAAAAAATGAATAGTGCAAAGAAAATCATGAAAAATCAAGGACTGAGAAAGGAAAGCAAGGCAGAGAGGCGGAAAGCTGACGTTTCCCGGAAATATAAGATTCTTGTGACGATCGGTATCCTGCTGATCGTGATACTTGGTGCCGGCGTGTGCTATATTCAACTTCGCCCCAGAGAGATTCTCACCGTGACGGGAACGGATTCGGGGGGGAGTTCGGTGACCAACACGGTATATTACACGGACGCTATGTATGACATTTACAACACGGAACTGCAGTACAATTCCTATGCCTCCCTCTATACCCAGATGTACGGTTCCACATTCTGGGAGGCGGAGGATGTGGACGGCAAGGGGAGAACCGGCTCCCAGGCCGCCAAGAAGGAGATCATGGACACTTTGAAACAGAGAGAGATCCTCTGCATGGAGGCCAAAAAGGCGAATGTGTCCCTGACGGACGAGGAGAAAAAGACGGTTTCGGATAACACGGCCAAGGCGGTGGAGAACCTGACGGACAAGCAGAAAAAGATGACGGGTCTGGACAGCGATTCCATCCAGCAGGATCTGGAAAAACAGCAGCTGGCGGACAAGTATAAGGATCAGGTGATCGCCGGTCTCGGTATCGACGAGGAGGCGTTGAAGAAAACAGTCAACAAGAAAGATTTCCGTCAGTATACACTGCAGTATTATTCCTTTGACAAAAAGGACGGCACGGGGGACGATGCCAAGGACAAGGATGAAGCTACGCTGAAAAAGGCAAAGAGCGATATGAAGGCCCTGCAGGAAAAGGCGGCGAAGGCCGAGGATTTCACAAAGGGGATCATTACGGACAGCGATAACGACAGCAAAGATGACAATACCGATATCTCCTATGGCACAAAGGATCTGATCGAGACCGATGATGATTTTCTGGATAAAAAGACGAGGAAGCAGGTCAAGAAAATGAAAAACAATGAGATATCCGATGTGATCGAGACTGACGATGCCTACTATGTGATCAAGATGGTGAACAACAACGACCCGGCAGCTTACAACTCCGAGTGTGAGCAGGTGGTTTCCGAGGAGCAGGAAAACAGGTTCAATGAGAAATACAAGGGAGAGATCGCCACACAGTATACTACGGAGGTGCAGAGTTACTGGAAGGGGCGGGTGACGATCGGATACATTACCAGTGACGACAGTACCGGCAACTAATGTCTGACGAAGGGAAAAGGAGGAATACATGGCGAGCGTAAAGAGAGTGTATGTGGAAAAAAAGAGGGACTATGCTGTCCGGGCGCAGGAGCTGCGGCAGGAACTGAAGAGTTACCTGGACATCCGGGAGCTGGAGGATGTGCGTGTTCTGATCCGGTATGACGTGGAGGCTGTCACGGATGCCACATATCAGAAAGCTCTGGTGACTGTGTTCTCAGAGCCGCCGGTGGACTATGTCTACGAGGGAGATTTTGAGAAAAAGACCGGAGACAGGGTGTTCTCTGTGGAGTATCTGCCGGGACAGTTCGACCAGCGGGCCGACTCGGCGGAGCAGTGTGTGAAACTGTTGAATGAGAAGGAGGAGCCCATCATCCGCTCTGCCACCACCTACGTTCTTTCCGGAGACATCTCCGATGCGGATTTTGAGAGGATCAAGGCATACTGTATCAACCCGGTGGACTCCAGGGAGACGGATGAGACCGTGCCGGAGACACTGGTGACGGTGTTTGAAGAGCCGGCGGATGTGGCAGTCTTTGACGGTTTTCAGGATATGCCGCCGGAGGAATTGAAAAATCTGTATGAGTCTCTGGGGCTGGCAATGACCTTCAAAGATTTTCTCCACATTCAGAAATATTTCCGTGGGGAGGAGAAGAGGGATCCGTCGGTGACGGAGATCCGTGTGCTGGACACGTACTGGTCCGATCATTGCCGTCACACCACATTTCTCACGGAACTGAAAAATGTGTCCTTCCAGGGTGGTGATTATATTGAGCCCGTCAGGCAGACATATGAACGGTACAGGAAGGATCATGAGGCCATGTATCAGGGCCGGGACGACAAGTTTGTCTCCCTGATGGACATTGCGCTGCTGGCCATGAAGAAACTCCGCGCAGAGGGGAAACTGGAGGACATGGAGGAGTCGGATGAGATCAACGCCTGCTCTATTGTCGTGCCGGTGGAGATGGATTACGGAGACGGTCCTCAGACGGAGGAATGGCTTGTATTTTTCAAAAATGAGACCCACAACCACCCCACAGAGATTGAACCCTTCGGCGGGGCCGCCACCTGTCTGGGCGGTGCCATCCGCGATCCGCTGTCCGGACGGGGTTACGTTTATCAGGCCATGCGTGTCACCGGGGCGGCAGATCCCACCCAGTCTCTGAGAGAGACATTGCCGGGGAAACTGGCACAGAGAAAGATCGTCACCGGAGCGGCGGCCGGCTACAGTTCCTATGGAAATCAGATCGGGCTTGCCACCGGTCTGGTGGAGGAGATATACCACAGGGGCTATGTGGCAAAACGGCTGGAGATTGGCGCTGTCATGGGCGCTGCGCCGAGGAGGAATGTGATACGGGAGAATTCCGACCCGGGAGATATCATCATACTGCTGGGCGGCCGAACCGGACGGGATGGCTGCGGCGGCGCCACCGGCTCGTCCAAAGCCCACAACACATCCTCCATTGACACCTGCGGGGCGGAGGTTCAGAAGGGAAATCCGCCTACAGAGAGAAAGATCCAGCGTCTGTTCCGCCGGGAGGAGGTCAGCCGCCTGATCAAGAAATGTAACGACTTCGGCGCCGGAGGCGTCTCCGTCGCCATCGGGGAACTGGCGGACGGACTCACCGTAGACCTGGATAGGGTGCCGAAGAAATATGCCGGGCTGGACGGTACGGAGCTGGCTATTTCGGAGTCCCAGGAGCGCATGGCAGTGGTGGTGGATCCCGGGGATGTGGACAAGATGCTGGCGTACGCGGAGGAGGAGAATCTCGAGGCGGTATGTGTGGCTGTGGTGACGGAGAGTCCCCGCCTGATCCTCAAGTGGAGAGGGAGAGAGATCGTGAATATCTCCCGGGCCTTTCTCGATACCAACGGAGCCCACCAGGAGACTGATGTGGTGATCACCACACCGAAAAAGGAAGACAACTATCTGAACAAAGTGGAAAAAGTAGAGAGTTTCACAGATGCCCTCAAAGAGAAACTGAGCAGTCTGAATGTCTGTTCGCAGAAAGGCCTGGTGGAGATGTTTGACAGCTCCATCGGTGCCGGCACAGTGACCATGCCCTACGGCGGGAAATATCAGCTGACGCCGGTGCAGACGATGATCGCCAAGCTGCCTGTTCAGGAGGGAGAGTGCGACACAGTCACGATGATGAGCTATGCCATGGATCCCTATCTCATGAGCTTCAGCCCCTATCACGGTGCGGAGTATGCCATTCTCACATCTGTGGCCAAAATCGTGGCGGCGGGCGGTGATTTCCGGAAGATCCGGTTCACTTTCCAGGAGTATTTCAAGCGGATGACGGAGGATCCCAAACGCTGGGGAGAGCCCATGGCGGCCCTGTTAGGGGCCTACGACGCCCAGATGAAACTGGGACTCCCCTCTATCGGCGGAAAGGACAGTATGTCGGGGACATTTAACGATATCAATGTGCCTCCCACCCTCTGTTCCTTCGCTGTGGATATCGCCAGACAATCCGATGTGATCACCGGCGAGCTGAAAGAGGCGGGGGATCGCCTGGTGAAATTTACCATCGCAAAGGATGAGTATGATCTTCCGGATTTCCCAAAAATCATGGAGCAGTATGAAAAGATTACGAAGCTGATGAGGGAAAAAGTCATAAAAGCCGCCTATGCACTGGATGGAAACGGACTGGCAGCTGCCATTGCCAAGATGGCTTTCGGCAACAAGCTGGGGGTAAGATTCTGCCATCACAAGGAGCCGGAATATTTCTTCAGGCCGGCCTACGGCGAGATCGTGGCGGAGTTGGCGGAGGAAGATCTGGCCAGACTGGATGCCGTTCAGGTGGAGTATGAGCGGTGCGGCAAGGTTCTGGCGGAGCCGGAATTTGTCCGTGGAGAGGAAAGAATCCCGCTGGAGGATGCGCTTTCTGCCTGGACCGGCACGCTGGAGAAGGTGTATCCCACTCGCTCCGGAGTGGCACAGAGAGAGCTGCACACGGATCTTTATTCCACAGAGGATATCTACCTGTGCCGGCACAAGGTGGCGAAGCCGAAAGTGTTCATTCCCGTTTTCCCGGGTACGAACTGCGAGTACGACACCACCCGCGCCTTTGAGGCGGCGGGAGCGGAGGTGGATACCCTTGTCTTCCGCAACCTGACAGAGCAGAACATCACAGACAGTGTGGCCGCCTTTGAGCAGGCCATCGGAGAGTCCCAGATACTCATGTTTTCCGGTGGGTTCAGTGCAGGTGATGAGCCGGACGGCTCCGCGAAATTCATCACGTCGGTTTTCCGCAACGAGAGGATCATGGAGGCGGTTCACCGGCTGCTGGACGAGAGAGACGGCTTGATCCTCGGTATCTGCAATGGATTCCAGGCACTGGTGAAGCTGGGCCTGCTCCCATACGGCAGGATCACTACCCAGAAGGCGGACTCGCCCACCCTGACCACAAACAATATCGGCCGTCATATTTCAAAGTCGGTGTACACCAAGGTGGTCACAAACAAATCCCCCTGGCTGCGGCAGGCGGAACTGGGATCGGTGTACGCCATTCCCGCTTCCCACGGGGAGGGACGTTTTGTGGCAGGTGAGGAGTGGATACAGAAACTGTTTGAGAACGGACAGGTGGCAACCCAGTATGTGGATCTGGACGGCAATCCTACCATGGATGAGGACTTCAACCCCAACGGCTCTTATTTTGCCATCGAGGGGATCACCAGTCCGGACGGCAGGATCCTCGGCAAAATGGCCCACTCGGAGCGCCGGGGCCGGGGTGTGGCAGTAAATATTTACGGCAATCAGGATCAGAGGATATTCGAGAGCGGTGTAAAATATTTTGAGTAAGGAAAGAAAAGACATGAACCTGATTTTGGCATCGAATTCCCCAAGACGCCGGGAATTGATGGAACTTCTGGACATCCCTTTTTCTGTGATGGCATCCGGTGCGCAGGAGGTTGTCACCGGTTCGGATCCGGCCAGAGTGACGGAAGATTTGTCCTGTCAGAAAGCCCGGTGGGTGTCGGAGCGGGTCAAAGAGGGTCTGATCATCGGCGCGGACACAGTGGTGGCGGTGCAGGGACGTATTCTTGGAAAACCCCGTGACAGGGAGGAGGCCAGAGAGATGATAAAGTCTCTCCAGGGCCGGGAGCACATGGTATACACCGGAGTGACTCTCCTCAGAAAGCGGGGAGATGAGACAGAGATCCATACCTTTTCCCAGGGGACCGGAGTGAGAGTGATGTCTATGACAGGGGAAGAGATTGAGGAGTATATCGCCACCGATGAACCCTATGACAAGGCGGGAGGATATGGCATCCAGGGAAAATTCGGGAAATATATCGAGGGTATCCGGGGAGACTATTATAATGTGGTAGGGCTTCCGGTGAACCGTCTGTACCGGGCGCTGAAAAGAATGTGTGGCAAAGAAAACAGGATGGAGGAAAACGGGAATGTTAGACATTAAATTTCTGAGGGAAAATCCGGATATTGTAAAAGAAAATATTAAAAACAAATTTCAGGAGCACAAGCTTCCCCTGGTGGACGAGGTCATAGCCTTTGACAGAGAGCGCCGCGAGGTGCAGCAGAAGGCCGACGATCTTCGCAGCAGCCGAAAGAAAAACTCCAAGATGATCGGGGCGCTGATGGGACAGGGGAAAAAAGAAGAAGCGGAGGCCATGAAGGCGGAAGTGGCGAAAAATGCGGACGAGCTGGCGGCCCTGGAAAAGAGGGAGACCGAGCTGGCGGAGAAAGTCCGGGAGCGTATGCTGGTCATCCCCAATATCATTGATCCCAGCGTGCCCATCGGCAGGAACGACAGTGAGAACGTGGAGATTGAAAAATTTGGTGAACCGGTGGTCCCGGATTTTGAGATCCCCTATCACACAGATATCATGGAGCGGTTTGACGGCATCGATCTGGACGCGGCCAGAGATGTGGCGGGAAACGGATTTTATTATCTCATGGGCGATATGGCGAGACTCCATTCGGCAGTGATTTCATACGCCAGAGATTTTATGATCGACCGCGGATTTACCTACTGTGTCCCGCCCTTTATGATCCGCTCCAACGTGGTGACCGGCGTCATGTCCTTTGATGAAATGGAAGCCATGATGTACAAGATCGAGGGGGAAGACCTGTATCTGATCGGAACCAGCGAGCACTCCATGATCGGTAAATTTATTGATAAGATCGTCCCGGAGGAGGAGCTGCCGAAGACTCTGACCAGTTATTCCCCCTGTTTTCGAAAAGAGAAAGGGGCGCACGGTATTGAAGAGCGGGGAGTGTACCGGATCCATCAGTTTGAGAAACAGGAGATGATCGTCGTGTGCAAGCCGGAGGAGAGTAAGCAGTGGTTTGATAAGTTGTGGCAGAACACAGTGGATCTGTTCCGCTCGCTGGATATCCCGGTGCGCACACTGGAGTGCTGTTCCGGAGATCTGGCCGATCTGAAAGTGAAATCCATCGATGTGGAGGCCTGGTCTCCGCGTCAGAAAAAATATTTTGAGGTGGGGAGCTGTTCCAACCTGGGAGACGCCCAGGCCCGCCGCCTGAAGATCCGCGCGGTAGGGGAGGGTGGCAAATATTTTGTCCATACACTGAACAATACGGTGGTGGCACCGCCCAGGATGCTGATCGCCTTTTTGGAAAACAACCTGAATGCTGACGGCACAGTGGACATTCCGGAAGCACTCAGATCATACATGGGAGGGAAAGAGAAACTGGTATGCGTGAGATAAAAAGAAAGAAATATTTCGGTGGGTTGTTTCTGCTCTTCCTGCTTGTTTTTGGTTTTTTATGCGGCAGCCGTCCGGCTCGCGCGGAGAGTGCCACGCCGGCTCCCACCCCCGGGGCAACTGATTTTCAGGAAGAGCCGGAAAAAGAAGATGAAAAAGAGGAGGCCATTCCCCAGGAATATAATCTGTACATCGGTCAGAAAATCTCCCTCCCGGCTGTGGAGGAGGGAAAACTGGTCGTACAGGATACGGATATTGCGGAATTGACGAAAGAGGATGTGCTCTGTGCAAAGGCGGAGGGAACCACATCTGTTTCCCTTGTGCTGGACGGGGAGACCAGGGTATACTGCCGTGTGAGAGTGAAGGCCAATGAACTTCTGGCGGGAATTTCTTTCGATGAGAGCTCTTTTCCCCCGTGCCCGGTGGGGGCAGAGGGGTTTTCCGTCCTGCCGGATTTATGGGCCGGCATGAACTGCAGGTGGTCCTCCGTGGACAGCCGCATTGCAAAGGTGGATGACAAGGGATTTGTCACACCGGTCAGTGCCGGGAAAACCTGGATCTGTGTGGATGTCACGGATTCCTACGGGGGTGTGTATTCTTTCCGCATCCCGGTGTCCATCATCAACCCCCGGTTTGCCCTGTCAAAGCTGTGTGTGGCCAAGGGGGTCCAGACAGTGCTGGAGTTGAAGGAGTGCACGCAGGTTACAAAGGTAACGTCCTCGGACAATTCTAAGTTGAAAGTGCTGTCATTCACGGGAAACGGTGTGGTGGTGAAAACCTATGAAAAGGGCAGTGTGACGATCACGGGAATCTTTGACGGAGTGACCCGTACCTGTCAGATCATTATCACGGCGCCGAAATTGAGCCAGACCTATGGGTTCTATCAGAAATCAAAGGGGGTTCGTCTGGGTGTGAGCGGCACCAACAAGCAGAGTACCATCCTCTGGAGCAGTTCCGATACCAAAGTGGCTACCGTGACGAAGAAGGGGTATGTCCGCACCCGCAAGAAAGGGAGCGCGGTGATCCACTGTGAGGTAGACCGTGTGATGCTCTCCTACTATCTGGCCGTCGGGGGGAAGACCGTGGTGAAGGCAATGCGGTACGGCTACCGGCAGGTGGGAAAGAAGCACTATAGCCAGGCCAGACGCATGAGCAAAGATTATTTTGACTGCTCCTCCTATGTCTACCGATGCTACCGGGCGGCGGGGAAATATCTGGTCCGCCGTACATCCTGGGCTCCGGTGGCGGCAGAGATCGGCCAGTACTATGTGCGGAAAGGGAAATCGGTGAAAGCATCCAAGGTTTACAGCTTTAACAAACTGCGGCCGGGAGATCTGATCTGCTGGGGCGGAAAGAAGGCCAGGCGCAACGGGAGATATAAGCGGATCTATCATATATCTCTGTATATCGGGAATGGGAAGACGATGGAGAGCAGCTCGACTTACAATAATGTGGTGATCCGGGACAGGGAACCCTTCCGGAAGGTGGATGTACCGGTGGTGGTCCGGCCCTGCTGAGAGGTGCGTTTTCTACATTTTTTCTGTATAGTTACCATTCACAGTCCCTCGATGCAAATTCAGACTGTGAATGGTAACTCTGTTTAAAATCTCAAAAATTCTTTCTTGACACATGACAAACCATATGTTACAATAAAATTCCTTTCGAAAGGAAGCACAACATGATGTGTTTGTGCTATCTTGCAATTCTATATATTGCGGTTATTTCTTTTAAAATCACAGTGAAATTATTTTATTAACAGGGAGGAATGAATATGGGAAGAAAATGGAAGAGATTTATCGTGTTTTGCACGTTGTTTGCGCTGTTTGCGGGGATTATGCCAGATGGCGGAACCCTCCGGGCAACGGAGAAAGCAAATGAGGACTATCTGATTGAGTACACACCGGCGGCAGGAGCGGGATCATTCTATACGGATGATATGTATGAGGCCTATACGCTGTGCGGAAATTCCAATGGTGGTGATATTGTCTTTCAGAAGAGCTGTGAGATAGGCTTTCCGGAATACCTGAGTTTTCCGGAGGGTGTAAAGGACGTGAGGCTTCATGTCCCATCAGGAGTGACGCTGAAGATATCTCAGAGCGGCTTTCAGCTGAGAGGGAAGCTCTATGTGGAGGGCATCCTGGATATAAAAAACTCAGCGGGGCTGCTGTGGGGAGATGGGCAGGTCATCCCCAGCGGCACGACAGAGGAAAAGATTGCGAAGCAGTGGAGGAAGAAAACATATGAGATAGAGGGTCTGGAAGAGTACAGGATCCAGTCCCGGGAGATAACCTATGGGCAGACGCTGGGGGATGCGGAAATCCCACAGGAGGAGCAGGCCTGCACATCTTCGGTGGAAGGGAAATGGGAATTTTGCCAGCCGGATACCGTGCCTGATGCCGGAAAGGGATACTTCGATGTAAAGTACTGTCCGGATAATGCGCTGTCCTATGGAGAGACTGTGTATGCCCAGGGGGGCGAGGTGAATGTGAAGGCGGCTGCGGTGAAGCGGACACAGTATAAGACGCCACAGATTTACTCTGGGCAGAAACTGGCGGACGCCAGGCCATCCTTTACATATGTGAGCACGGTGGGGGGCGAGACGGTTCCCGGGACACTGCTGTTTGATGAGGATGATGCGCCTGTTTCCGGCGTGGGAACAAAATATTACGATGCAGAATTTTTTCCGGACAGTAAAAACTATTGTTCCCTGAAGGATTCCGTAAATGTCAGAGTGGTGGCTGCCACACCGGAGATTGTATCCTTTCCCGTTGCCCGGAGGAACGGCATATATGGGGAGAAACTGGAGAATATAGCACTCTATTCTGGAGCTTGCCGCAATCCCTACAGTCTGGATGTGGTGCCGGGGCACTGGGAGTGGAAAAACCCGGAGCAGACTCTGCAGATGGGAGTGGTCAGTTATGCTCTTCTGTTTGTGCCGGACAGCTCCGAACATGTGTCTGTGGAGACATCGCTCACTGTGCTGACGGAGCCGCAGGTGATGGAGAGTGTAGATTTTCCGGAGAGCGAGGATATAGTCTACGGGCAGAGATTGGCGGAATCTGAACTGTCCTTTGTGAAGAATTCATACGGGACGTTTGAGTGGGCCGATGGAAATCTGGTTCCTGATGTGCAGACAAAGGGGGCAGATGTTGTATTCACGCCGGTGGACAGCACCCATTATGACTGGAGTAAGGTGAGTGGATATGATCAGAACACCGGCACCATCACCTGCCGGATCCCCCTGTGTGTATCACAGGCAGAGGGGACTCTGCCGGAGATCCATGCCGGGACACTGGTAGAGGGGGATTCATTGGAAGAGTCTGAGCTTACATATGACAGTGCCAGGGGGAGCGTGCAGTGGCTTAATCCAGGGGAAACGGCCGAGTCAGCCGGAAGCAAAGACGCTTTGTTTTATCCATCGGATACAGTCAACTACGACTGGAGCACTTACATGGATGCCGCCACAAAGAAAATTGTCATACCGGTGGATGTATCTGTTATTTCCAGGGCTGCAGTGCAGACGGAGGCGGAATACGGCGGCCGTCTGGGGGATGTCGTACTGGTTCCCGGCGATGCAGACAGCACCTGCCGGTGGGAGAATGAGGAGGAGATCCTGTCTCAGACAGGTCTGTGTGATTATCCGGTGATCTATGTGCGGGACGGTATAGAATACCGGCGGATGATGGAACTCAATGTGAACAAGAAAAAACAGCCGGTTCCGGTGGGGATCACGGCAGACGGAAGCGCGGAGGGGAAACCAGAGGGATGCATATACGGTGTCAATGACCGCATGGAGTACCGTGCGGAGTCCCAGGAGGAATACCGGAGCGTTGCAGCAGACACTACGGTGATCACCGGATTGCTGCCGGGAAAGTATTATGTGAGATATCGGGAGACAGAATACTGTTTTGCCGGTGAAGAGACGGAGATTGAAGTGCTTTCCATCCCCCAGCCCACGCCCACCGTGCAGATAACCGATACGCCGGAGCCTGCTGAACCGGGGGATGATACGCCGGAACCTGTAGAGACTGGGGGACCGGAGATCACAGCGGCACCGGAAGAGACGGAAACTCCCGTAGAGACGAAGAGTTCAGAGGTCACGGAAGCCCCGGTAGAGACGGAGATGCCTGTGGAGACAGAGGGCCCGGAAGCCACAGAACCCCCGGTGGAGACAGAGATGCCGGAGGCCACAGAAGTTCCTGCTGAGACAGAGATGCCGGAGGCCACGGAAGTTTCTGTGGAGACGGAGATGCCGGAGGCCACAGAAGCCCCCGTAGAGACGGAAATTCCCGTGAAGACGGGAGGCCCGGAAGCCACAGAGACACCGGGGGAGACAGAGGGTCCGGAAGCCACGGAGACTCCTGTGGAGACAGAGAGCCCGGAGGCCACGGCAACACTATGCGGTACAGAAGAACCATGCGAGACGGTAGAACCGCAGACCGCCGGGCTGCCGACAGATGCGCAGGAACCCCGTGCCACTGAACCATTGGCAGATACGCCGGAACCACAGGCGGCTGCACAGACCATCCTCGCATCGAGGCCACAGGCTACTCCGGCGTCGACGAAAGCTGCACTCAGCCCGGTTTCCTCTGCAGAGCCGATCATCATCACAAAGATGGCTTCGCGGATATCCGGCATCCGATCGACGGTCTCTGTTATTCCGGTGAGAGCAAAGATAAAAAAGATCAGGCGGATGGGAAAAAATGCAAGAGTGACCTGTAAAAAGATCAAGGGTGTGAAGTATCAGATTCAATACAGTCAAAATCGTAAATTCAGAAAATCGATGAAATCCGTGTATTCCAAGACAAAATTTACAGTGAAACGGTTGAAAGCGAATAAAATTTACTATTTTCGCTTGAGGGCTTTTCGCAGGGTGAACAGTCAGAGAGTGTACGGCTCCTGGTCGAAGATAAAGCGATCCTGATGAGTTGACCGATAAATGGCTGCGGGCGCCCTGGCGCTGCACCTGTTAATGAGAGTAAAAAAAGAGATGGAGTCCGCCGGATTCCATCTCTTTTCCTGTAAACAGGGTTCAAATGCCTTTTGACCCTGGCATCATTTCATATCTTTCAAAATGTCACAGAAGTCAAAGGTGGCAAAGTAGTCCTTCGGCGTCTCCCCCCGTCGGATCAGTTGTACACTGCCATCCTCCCGGAGAAGGAGTTCCGGGGATTTCAGTTTGCCGTTATAGTTGTATCCCATGGAATAGCCGTGGGCGCCGGTGTCATGGATAACCAGATAATCCCCCACGTCGATCTTCGGCAGCATCCGGTCTATGGCAAATTTGTCGTTGTTCTCACAGAGAGAGCCGGTGACGTCGTATTTGTGATCGCGGGGCTCGTCCTCCTTGCCAAGCACTGTAATATGGTGATAACTGTTGTACATAGCGGGACGCATCAGGTCACAGGCGCAGGTGTTGAGACCCACATATTCCTTGTAGATATGTTTTTGATGGATGCATTTTGTCACCAGCTGTCCGTAGGGCCCCAGCATGAACCGGCCCAATTCCGTAAAGATGGCCACGTCACCAAGCCCTGCCGGAACCAGGATCTTCTCGAACTGCCTTCGGACGCCCTCTCCGATGATTTTGATATCGTTTGGCTCCTTATCCTCCGTGTAGGGAATTCCGATACCGCCGGAGAGATTGATGAACGTGATATGAGCGCCGGTCTTTTCCTTTAATTCCACCGCCAGATCAAACAGGATGCCGGCCAGGGTGGGGTAGTATTCGTTGCTCACCGTGTTGCTGGCGATAAACGCGTGCAGACCGAAATTTCTGGCTCCCAGATCCATCAGTTTCCGGTAGCCGTCTATCAGCTGTTCCTTCGTAAATCCATATTTGGCGTCTCCGGGGTTGTCCATGATGTCCGTGCCCAGTTCAAATGTTCCGCCGGGGTTGTAACGGCAGCAGATCGTCTCCGGTATGCCTACATTATCGCTGAGAAAATCAATGTGTGTATAGTCGTCCAGATTGATGTAGGCATCCAGTTTGGCTGCCTTTTTATATTCCTCCAGAGGAGTTACGTTGGAGGAGAACATGATGTCATCTCCGCGGAATCCCAATGCCTCCGAGAGCATCAGCTCAGTCAGGGAGGAGCAGTCCACGCCGCATCCCTCTTCCTTTAATATTTTCAGAATAAAAGGGTTGGGGGTGGCCTTCACGGCAAAATACTCCCGGTATCCCCTGTTCCAGGAAAAAGCCTCTTTTAAAGCCCGGGCGTTTTCGCGGATCGCTTTCTCGTCATAGATATGAAATGGAGTGGGATATGTCTTTTCAATTTCTTTCAGCTGTTCGAGATTTATGATCGTAGTTTTTTTCATTTCCGTTTTACCTCCACGTTTCGACAAATGATTTTGCGTATTAAGTATAGAAGTTTTTTTCTTTACTGTCAATGTCCCACTTGAAAAAAACATTTGTTTGTTTTATAATTTAGGGGTATGTACCATCGGATTATACCAGATGTTGTAATAGAAAGAGGGGCAGTAGATGAGTGATTATAGTGGAAGCGATATTGTGATACTGGAGGGTCTGGAGGCTGTTCGCAAGCGTCCAGGTATGTATATCGGCAGCACCGGTACCAGAGGACTTCATCATATGATCTGGGAGATATTGGACAACGGTATTGACGAGCACCTGGCGGGGTTCTGCGATGAACTGCATTTGACGTTGCTGCGCGACGGCGGTGTGGAAGTGACGGACAACGGGCGGGGGATCCCGGTGGATATCCATCCCACAAAAAAGATACCCACGGCCCGGGTGGTCTACACGATCCTCCATGCCGGGGGAAAGTTTAACAGCAATGTATACAAGGTGTCCGGCGGACTGCACGGTGTGGGTGCCTCGGTGGTCAATGCCCTGGCAAAGAAAATGGTGGTGGAGATACGCCGGAATGGTCTGATCTACCGGGATGAATATGAAAATGGCGGACATCCCGTCACCAAACTGGAGAACGGCCTGCTCCCTGTGGTGGGCAAGACGACGAAGAGCAATACGGGGACGAAAGTGACATTTTATCCGGATGACAGCATTTTCGAGACGGTGGAATTCAAACCGGAGACAATACGCAAGAAGTTGAAGGAGATCGCTTATCTGAACAGGAATCTCAAAATCGTATTCAGGGACGAGCACACCGGGGAGGAGGAAACCTATCTGGAGGAGTTTGGGATCCAGAGTTATATTAAATACATCAACCGGGATGTGGCGGTGCTGCACAAGGACGTGGTTTACATAGAGGGAAAGAGCGGTGATATCGAGGTGGAGGTGGCGTTCCAGTACACCCAGGAGTACGGCGAGCAGATCAATTCCTACTGCAACCGCATTAACGTGGCGGACGGCGGGACGCTGGTGACCGGTTTCAAGACGGCTCTGACCAGGATCATGAACCAGTACGCCCGGGAGTTGAATTTTCTGAAGAACAATGAGGAAAATTTTGACGGGAAAGATATCCGGAACGGTCTGGTGGCCATCGTGTCCATCAAACACCCGGATCCCCAGTTTGAGAGCCAGACGAAAAACAAGCTGGGAAACACGGACGCCAAAAATGCAGTGGAGGAGGTGGTCAACCAGGAAGCCCAGCGATACCTGGACAAGAACGTGGAGACTCTAAAGCGGATCCTGGAGAATATCCACAAATCCTTCAAAGCCAGGACGGCCAGTGACAAGGCGCGAAAGAGCGTGATGAAGCAGCTTCTGGACGTGGATACCAAGAGCAAGCTGGCGGCGTGCTCCTCCAAGAAATCCGAGGAGTGCGAGATATACATTGTGGAGGGGGACTCTGCGGGGGGGACGGTGAAGACGGCGAGAAACCGGCGGACCCAGGCGGTGCTTCCCCTGCGGGGCAAGATTTTGAATGTGGAGAAAGCCCCTCTGGAACGGATACTGGTGAACAACGAGATCAAAACCATGATTGCCTCCTTCGGCTGCGGTATCGGGGACAATTTTGATATCAGCAAGCTGCGGTATGACAAGATCATCATTCTCACCGATGCGGATGTGGACGGGGCACATATCAGCACCCTGCTCCTCACTTTCTTTTACCGGTTTATGCCCGAACTGATCTATCAGGGGAAAGTGTACCGGGGCCTTCCTCCCCTGTACCGGGTCATGTATGAGGAGACCAGGGGGAAGAAAAAACAGAAGGTGTCGGAATACCTGTTCAATGATTTTGAACTGGAGAGATTCAGGAAGACAGGAAAAAAGATACTGGAGCTTCAGCGGTATAAAGGCCTGGGGGAGATGGATGACACGCAGCTCTGGGAGACTACACTGGATCCGGACAGCCGGATCCTGGCCCGGGTATCCATCAGCGATACCGTGGAAGCCGATGAGGTGACGACGGTCCTCATGGGCAGCAGTGTGCCCCCGAGACGGCAGTTTATCATGGAGGAGGCAAAATATGCCAATCTGGACGTATAGTTTTTGCTCCATGGGACGCGCATAGAAAGGAAGGATAGAGAATGAGTCAGGATACAGAAAATGTCATTCAGCTGGATTTTTCGGAGGAGATGAAGACCTCTTACCGGGATTATGCCATGAGCGTCATCGTGGACAGGGCGCTTCCGGATGTCCGGGACGGCCTGAAACCGGTGCAGAGGAGGATACTGTATGCCATGAAAGAGCTGGGATTGTCGCCGGACAAGCCCCACAGGAAGTGTGCCCGTATTGTCGGGGACACCATGGGTAAATACCATCCCCACGGGGACAGCTCCATCTATGAAGCGCTGGTGCATATGACAGAGGAGTATTCCCTCAACGCCCCTCTGGTGGACGGCCACGGGAACTTCGGCTCCATAGACGGGGACGGGGCGGCGGCCATGCGTTACACAGAAGCCAGACTGTCCCCTGCCGCCATGACCATGCTGTCCAACCTGGAGAAGGGCCTGGTAAAATTCAATCCGAATTTTGACGACAGTGAGAAGGAACCGTCGGTGCTTCCGGCTATGCTGCCAAATCTCCTGATCAATGGCACGACGGGGATTGCCGTGGCCATGGCTACCAATGTGCCTCCCCACAATCCCGGGGAGGTGATCGATGCGGTCATCGCCTACATGGACCGCCCCGGCATTTCCATTGACAAGCTGATGGACTATCTGCCGGCGCCGGATTTCCCCACGGGGGGCATTATCACCAACGCCTCCGAAATGCGGGCAATCTATGAGACCGGGGAGGGAAAGATCCGGCTGCGTGCCAGAACGGAGGTAGAGAAGGGGGACAATGGCCGGAAAAACATTGTCATCACAGAGATTCCCTACACCATATCGGGAAACAAAGCGAAACTGGTGGAAAATCTGGCGAACCTGGCCAGGGAGAAAGTGTTTGACGAGATTTACGATGTGCGGGACGAGTCCTCCAAGGAGGGGATCCGTATCGTCATAGAGGTGAAGCGGGACCGGGATATCGAAAACCTGCTGAACGGCCTGTACAAAAAGACACAGATGGAGGATACCTACGGCATGAACCTGCTGGCCATCCAGCCGCCGGAGAATGAGGAGAGCAACGGACAGCCCAGGGTCTACGATCTGAAATCCATGATTGAGGAATTTGTACTGTTCCAGGAGGATTTGTACAGAAAAGAATATCAATATCTGCTGGCCAGGGCAAAAAACCGCCTGGAGATCGTAGAGGGGCTGATGAAAGCCACGGATGTCATTGATCTGATCATCGAGATACTCCGGGGATCCTCCTCCGTGAAACAGGCAAAAGGCTGTCTGATCCAGGGGATCACCGCCGGCATTAAATTCAAGAGTGCAGCCTCTGAGCGGCAGGCAGGGACGCTTTTGTTTACCGAGGCCCAGGCGGATGCGATCCTGGCCATGCCATTAAGCAAGCTGATCGGGCTGGAGATACAGAAACTGCATCAGGAAAATGAGGAGCTGTTAAAAAATATTTCGGATTACGAGAATGTCCTTGCCAATGTGAAGGCATTATATAAAGTGATAAAGGGGAGACTGAGAGAATACAAAAAGCAGTTTGCGAGAGCCAGGAGAACGATGCTGACTGACACGGTGGCCTCCGCCTACGTGGAGAAAGTGGTGGAGGAGGATCTGTATGTCTGCATCGACCGTTTCGGCTACACCAAGGTGGTGGACGCTGCCGCCTTTGGCCGCGCTGCCGAGGAGACGAAAGGGGAATTTCGGCAGATCGTAAAGATAAAGAATACCGACAAATTGTGTATATTTACAGACAGAGGCATTATGCACCAGGTCCGGGCGGAGAAAATCCCGCGCTGTAAAATGAAAGATAAGGGAACGCTGATACACACGCTCTGCAAAATGGAAAACAGTGAGGAGGGACTGCTCTATGTCGCCTTTGAAGATCTGTTTGAGTCCATGCTGATGTTCACTACCAGGAGCGGCTATATCAAGCTGGTGTCCGGCGTGGAATTTGAGACGGGCAGAATGCAGGTTTTGGCCACCAAACTGGATGACGGGGACGCTCTGGTGGACGTCTCTGCTCTGACGGCCTCTGAGGTGCTGGCCGGTACAAAAAAAGTAGTACTTCTCACAGAGAAGGGACTGTCTCTTGGATTTCCGGTGGCGGAGGTCAGCGAGTTCAAGAAGACCAGCCGCGGGGTGAAGGCCATCACATTGGAGAAGGGGGATTTTCTGGTCTACGCTACAGCCCTGGATCCGGCGGCGGAGACCTTCGAGTACGATGGCAGGACTCTCAACGCCAGGAGAGTGCGCAACCGCAAAAGAGCGGCCAAAGGCCAGAAAGCCACACTGGAGTGACGGGATTGGAGACATAGTCCCATTGATGTGAAAAAAAAGTTAAGGTTTTTTTGGGAACATCCGATAAATATAGTGAGAAACAAAAAAATATGTTTCAACAGTTGTAGGAATGGAGGTTTTTTTATGAGAATTGATCCGTATATCCAGGTGAATCAACTCTATCATCATGATAAAAGAAAAGCCAGTGTGAATCCCGCCAGGGCGAACAGCAAAGACAAGCTGGAGATTTCTGAATTTGGAAATGCGTATCAGGTTGCGAAACAGGCAGCTGCCCAGGGTTCGGATGTCCGGCCGGGGCGTGTGAAAGAGATCCAGGCGCAGCTGGCGGCGGGCACGTACAATGTGTCTGTGGAGGATGTGGCAGATAAGATGGCAGATATGCTGCTTGGTTGATCAGACAGGAGGAAGTTCACTTGGCGAGTTTGATGGAAGAATTGATTCAGACTCTTGAAGCTGAGGAAGCCCACTATCGGGAACTGATCCCCATAGAGGAGGATAAGAAGAGGGCGATCATCTCCAACGATCTGGAGGTGCTGCAGGAGATCACAGTGCGGGAACATGAGCTGGTGGATCAGACATCGGCTCTGGAGAGTAAGCGGGAGCAGGTGGCAGAAGAGATGGCTGCCGTCCTGGGCAAAGACCCGAAAACTATCACACTGGAGCAGATCGAAGGAGCTTTGAAGAATCAGCCGCAAGACCAGAAAAAGCTGCAGGAGGTGCACGATCGGTTACGGACAACGGTTCGGCAGCTGCAGCAGGTGACGGGCCAGAACAGGGATTTGTTGAAGGAGTCCATGGAGATGGTCGAATTTAATATGAATGTGATAAGGAGTACACGGATGTCCTCGGGAAGCAGTAATTATGCCAGCGATGCTTCAGAAGTGGCTGGCATGGCACCACAGCATGGACTGTTTGACGCAAAACAGTAGTGCGGGTTCCCACATCGGTGTATTTTTTTGCAACCCGGGGTCACTGCCCACAGCTGATGGGGGGCAGTACCGCATAAAAGTGAAAGGAGTTGCGGGTATGGCAAATTTATTAACGAGTTTCAACGCCGGAGTGTCCGGCCTGCATGCAGCCAACGCATCGCTGAACACCACAGCGCACAACCTGGCCAATGCACAGACACAGGGATATACCAGACAGCAGGTTCTGGTCACAGACTCTTTCTACCAGACCTCCTATGGTGCCTATGGAAACCAGCTGCAGGTAGGAACGGGTACCGTGATATCCACTGTCAGGCAGATTCGCAATACCTTTTTGGATGAGCAGTACCGGCTGCAGGTGGGGCGGCAGAGCTTTTACCAGACGAACCTGAATGCGGCATATGAGCTGGAAGATATGCTGGGGGAGCTCTGGGGGCAGCAGTTTTCCACCAGCATCACGGATCTGAAAAGTGCCCTGAGTTCTCTGGCGGAGGATCCGAGCAGTATTGTATATAAGGACGAAGTGGTGTCCATGGCAGAGCAATTTATTGAACAGGCGAAAGTACTCCAGGATGAGCTGAACACCTACCAGACCAGTTTGAACTCAGAGGTACTGGAGCAGGTGAACGCTGTCAACAGCCTGGTGACGAATATCAAAGATCTGAATCAGAAGATTCGTCTTTATGAGGCCACAGGCGAGAGTGCCAATGACTACCGGGATAAGAGGAACGACTACCTGGATCAGCTGAGCGAATATATCAGTTTTGATGCCAACGAGGAAGTAGACGGCACCATATCCATCTACAGCGAGGGGGGCTTTCTCCTGGACGAAGACAACCAGTATTTTCTCTCTACGGTGTATACAGAGGAAGCATCTCAGCTGCTGAAGGTGGTCTGGTCGAACGGGGATGACTACTTTCACCGGGATGGATTGCAGTACTCCAGCAGCAGCAATACGGATGTCGGTTCTCTGTGGGGTCTTATGGTGGCCCGGGGGGACAGCGCCGCCACCTACATAGATATGCCGGTGAGGCCCTCGGAGGAAGATTATGAAAACGACACAGAGTATAAGGCAGCCCTTAACCAGTTCCAGGAGGACTTGGAGGAATATAACAAGTACACCGGGGCATCCATCGTGATGACTCTGCAGACGCAGCTGGATTCCCTGGTGCACGAGGTGGTCACCTCCGTGAATGATGTGCTCTGCCCTAACAAAGAGGTGACGGTGTCCATCGGCGGAGAGCTTCAGACCATAAAGATTCTGGATGAGGAGTCAGCTCTGATCGGCGATGACGCCACCAGTGCCGTGGGGACAGAGTTATTCTCACGCAGGTACCAGGAGAGATACACAGAGGTCACTCTGGATGATGGCACGAAGGTGCTCCGCTACAATGAGGAAGATCCAAATGATGTGTACAGCATGTACACCATCAATCAGCTGGTGGTCAACCCGACCGTGCTGAAAGACACCTCCACGCTCCCGGTGAAATACCATATGGACAGCGATGCGAGGAACGGCTATGCCCATCAGGATCTCCTCTCTATCGCAGAATCCTTTGATGAGAGGATCGGGGCACTGGACCCCAACTCCAGTACACAGTACACTGTCATGGAGTATTATACAGGCATTGTCACGGAGTTGAGCCTGAAGGGGAATGTGTGGAAGGGGATCGTGGATAACCAGGAGATTACTGTGACCACGGTGGACGAGGAAAGACAAAATGTCATGGGAGTGTCCACGGAGGAGGAGCTGTCAGATCTGATCAAGTTCCAGCAATGCTATAATGCATCCTCCCGCTACATCACAGTGATAGATGAAATGATAGAACATTTGATAGAGAAACTGGCGTAATACCTCTGTGGATATTGCGACCCTTGCTTTTGTTTTTGACAGATAGGAGGCAGGCGATATGGCATCGACTTTTGGAACATTGGAGATAGCAAAGTCCGGTATGATGGTGTACAATGCGGCGCTGCAGACGACGGCCCACAACGTGGCGAATATCCAGACCAAGGGGTATTCCAGGCAGGTGGTGAATACTACCTCTCTGACGTGCAATCCCAGCGGCTACCGGGTGCTGGGTGCCGGCGTGGCGGTGACCAGTGTATCCAGACAGCGCAGTGAGTACTATGACACAAAGTACCAGCACGCCACCTCTGTGTATTACAAGTATAACACAGAGGACTATTACATGCAGAGCATAGAAAATGCCATCGCCTACGGCGTGACCACCGATGATGATGCCAGGCTCACCACCATATTTGATGAGTTTACCAACGTTCTGAGCAGCATGGTGGGGGATGCGGATAATGCCACTATACGCCGGTCGGCTGTAACCACAGCGCAGACCTTCACGGCCGCCATACAGGAGGCGGCAGACAACCTGAAGACCCTTCAGGACGAGGCCAACACAGAGATCAAAACCTGCGTGGAGCAGGTCAATGCCTATGCGGAGAAGATTGCCTCCCTGACCAGGCAGATCAACACCATTGAGGCCTATGGATCCGAGGCCAATGACCTGCGGGATCAGAGGAATCTTCTGATTGATGAGCTCTCCCAGATCTGTGAGGTGGAGACCAGGGAGATTGCGCCGGCGGACGGCGTTGGCGACACACAGTATTATGTGTATATCAACGGCGGAACGCTGGTGGACACATACAATATCAACAAGCTGGTGTTGACGCAGAAGGACACATATTCCAACATAAACGACATCACAGGATGCTACGACGTTTCCTGGTCCAACGGGGACAGCTTCAACGTTCACGCAGGGGACTTGGGCGGGAAACTCCAGTCCCTGTTTGAGATCCGGGACGGCAATAACGGCACGGTACTGCAGGGGCAGATCACAAGCCTGGAGGGGAATAAGCTGACCATCGCAAATACCAACTGTGACAGTGCTCTGACCCTGAACATCCCCTCCTACGACGGAGAGATCGTGGTGAACGGGTTAACGTTCTGCTATGATAGCTTTTCGGTGGAGGTGGATGAGGATGGGAAATTTACCTATACATTCCAGATGAAGGACATCAGCGATGTGTCTGATGTGGATTGCTTTAATATTGCTATGGAGAAGGGCACGGAGATTTCTGTGGGGTCAGGCGTGGACTACAAAGGGATTCCCTACTACATGGCGCAGCTGAATGAATTTGTCCGGACCTACGCCTCCCGGTTCAACGAGGTGCAAAACAGCGGGTATGACTTAAACGGGGACCTGGGGCTGGATTTCTTCAATGCCACTGTGCCCACTACGGGGGATAACTATATTTTGTCTGAGGAGGAAGCGGGTTTTAATTCCCTGCCCCAGCCCAATGCGGATGGGGTGTACGAGGGTACATATTACTATATGACAGCACTGAACTTCTCTGTCAGCAAGGCCATGGATGCGGATCCCAGCCTGATCGCTGCCAAGTCTGACCCGCTGAACGGCGCAGATGATGCCATCAACATCGAAAAGCTGTCCAGACTGAAAGATGACCAGACCATGTTTGTCCACGGCACTCCGGACTCTTTCCTGCAGGCCATGAATTCTACCATCGGTGTGACAGCCAGAAAAGCCAGCACCATGGCAGAATCCCAGAGCGACCTTTTGTATGCCATTGATACCAACCGCCAGTCCGTCTCCGGCGTGGACGAGGATGAGGAGGGCGCAGATATGATTATTTTCCAGAATATGCTTTTTAACCAGTACAAGGTATTGTCTGTGTTAAATGAAGTGCTTGACAAACTGATCAACGAGACAGCTGTCTGATCGGATAGCTGTATAGGAGGGTAATGCCATGAGAGTGACCAACACAATGATGCGGAACAACTCTTTGCTGAATATGCAGAAGAACAAGTATGCTTACAACAAATATCTTTCCCAATATAATACGCAGAAAAAGATACAGCGTCCTTCAGAGGATCCCACCGTTGCCGTGCGGGCCCTGAAGTACCGCACAACACTGTCAGAGATTGACCAGTATTTGTCGAATATTGACGATGCCATTTCCTGGATGGACGCCACGGAGGCCGCCATCAGCGACATAGCGGGCCGTCTGGGGGACATGGAGGAATACTGTACCTATGCAGCCACTGGGACGCTGGAGAAAGCGGACCGGGCAGATCTTCTGGCTCAGTTGAAGCAGTATGCACAGTATATATATGAGCAGGATGCCAACTCAGATTACGCCGGAAGGTATATTTTCACCGGCTATCGCACGGATGTCCCGCTCCTGTTTGACAAAGCGCAGTCCGACGAGGTGTATACCATCACGGAGGACCTGGATATTGACAGTATCCGGAAGTGGGACTATGTGTACGGGGAGGCTGCCTATACAGACGGGGCAACGGCGGATGACTATGCGGGGGATGCCTCTGAGTTCCGAACCACCCACCGGATTCTGGTTTCCTACCACGATCTGGACAGCGACAGTACCCAGGGCTATTACCAGGCTCCCACGCTGACTTACACCGACAAAGACGGGAGCGAAGTGACCGTAAATGTCACGCTGAAAAGAACTGTAGATGACACGACCTACAACGAACATTTGAATCCGGGGGCGGATGAAATATATCTGATTGCCGAGACCGGAGAACTCGTATTTGGAGATAATGTGTACAATGAGATTCGAGCCGGGTCCGGTCTGTCCATCACCTACCAGAAATCGGAATTTGACAAAAACGACGTACGGCCGGAGCATTATTTTAAATGTTTGGTGTACAATAAGGATACAAATCAGAATTATCAGTATGGAAATGCCGGTTCCCAGAATATTGACTATCAGGTGAACTTCAGCCAGAACCTGACTGTCAACACGGAGGCCTGTACTTCTGTCAGCCTCTATGTGGGCAGGACAGTGGACGATATATCTAATCTCTGTGACGAGATGGATATCATGGAGGCGAAGCTTACCGCTGTGGAGAAGCGGATAGAGGACTGTGATGAAAATGACACCGATGAGCTGGCCGCCCTCAACGAGTTAAAATCACAGATTGAGACAGAGATGGCACTGCAGAAGACTGTGTTGACCAATGCCATCTCCGCCGGGATCACCGTGTGTAAGGATGCGCTGAATCAGCTGAATGTGTCCTTAGCAGATCACGGTGCGCGCTACCAGCGTCTGATGATGACCCAGTCCAAGCTGGAAACCCAAAAGATTGACACCGATGAGGCAAAATCAGAGAACGAGGATGCGGATCTCGGAGAGGCCTACATCAACTTTTCGGAGGCGGACCTTCTCTACCAGGCTACGCTGAACGCCACATCGAAGATACTGGGGCAGTCACTGCTGAACTTTATATAAGATATAGAATAGGAGATGGATACCATGTTGGTGAAGACCAGATATTTCGGGGAGGTGGATCTCCCGGAGGAAAAAATACTGACCTTTGACAGAGGTATGATCGGATTTGATGAGTATAAGAGATACACGATCCTTTATGACTGTGAAAAGGAGGGGAAGACCAGTATCTCATGGCTGCAGAGCCTGGATGAGCCGGATTTGGCATTCACAGTGATCAATCCCACGGTGGTGATGGAGGAGTACAATCCCATTGTGGAGGATGAACTGCTGAAAGATCTGGGTGCTCTCACGGAGGAGAATCTGGTGATCCTCCTTATGATGACGGTACCCGGGGATCTGAAGGAGATGTCAGTGAACCTGAAGGCGCCGCTTATCATCAATGCGGACACCCGCAAGGGAGTTCAGTTGATTGTGGAGAATCAGGACTACGAGGTAAAGTATAAGGTATACGATATCCTCAAAAACAGGAAAGGGGATTGATGTCATGCTGGCTTTGGCGAGAAAAGTAAATGAGTCCATTATCATAAACGACAATGTGGAAGTCACTATCCTGGATGTGAAGGGCGACCAGATCAAGATCGGTATAGAGGCGCCGAAATCCGTGCCCATATACCGCAAGGAGATTTATGCTCAGATCCGGAATTCCAACAGGGAAGCGGCGGAGACGGCGGCTCCGGAGAATCTGTCTGATCTGCTGTAGGGGAAAACTTTTTGGGAAAGTATAAACTTTCTGAGAAAATATGTCGATACATCTCATAAGAGTATTGATCAACTTATTATGTACACATGGAGGTGTTTGTTAATGGAATTAGAACCAATAGTAAAAGTAGGTTCTGCCCAGAGTGCGCCGGAAGTCTCCAGCACACCTAAGAAGGTGGAGACGCCACACACGGAGGTTGTGGCAGAGACAGCGCCGGTGAAAGAGCCCGCAGAAGCGCAGGCCTGGAAAGGTGAAGCCGGGGAAGGCAGAAACGGAGAACAGAAGGATCGTGCAGTCAGCGAGACAACGATTGATGATGCTGTCCGCAGTGCCAATCACAAGATGACCAAGACACGCTGTGAGTATGCCTATCACAAGGAGACGAACAGGGTGTCCATCAAGGTGTTTGATGCAGAGACGGATGAGGTGATCCGGGAGATCCCGCCGGAGAAGTCTCTGGATATGCTGGAGAAGCTGTGGGAGATGGCAGGGATCCTCGTGGACGAAAAAAAATGATGATGATTGACAGGTGGGTGCCTGTAGTTAGGAGGAAGATATGGGTATTAGAATGAGCGGACTGATGTCCGGACTGGATACGGAAGCGATCGTGGGTGCCTTGATGTCTGCCCAGAGCCTGAAAAAGACAAAGCTAACCAACTCCAAGACAAAGCTGGAGTGGAAGCAGACCAAATGGCAGGAATTAAACACAAAATTATATAAACTGTACACGGACTACGCTTCCAAGATGCAGCTGCAGTCGTCCTATATGACGAAAAAGGCCACCGTGTCAGATCCGGCCAAAGCAAGCGTGACGGCAAAGACCTCGGCTGTAAATGGCAGCTACACCATGGAAATAGAAAACATCGCCACGTCACAATATATGACAGGAGCGAAGCTGAACGGAGTGACAAGCACTAAAACAAAGCTGTCTGACCTGGATCCGGATATTGTAAACAAGGAAATTGAGGTGACTACCGGCAGTGGGACGTCGAAACTGACCATCACGTCAGACATGACCATAGCGGACTTCACTTCTGCCCTGAAAGGCATGGGGTTGAATGCGAGCTATGACACGGATCAGCAGCGTTTCTTCATAAGCAGCAAGGAGAGCGGGGCAGATCAGTCGTTTACGTTCACTACGACGGCTTTGTCGGCTGAGGAGCTGCAGGCCAGGGAGGATATCAAAACCGCTGTGGGGTATGCGGACCTCTCCAGTGCGAGTCAGACTAAAGTGGACTCGGCCATTGCGACTCTGCGGGATGCCGGGGCGGATTCCACGGCAATTGAGGCTGCGGTGGATACCATAGCCCAGGTTGTCTATGAAAATAGCTGCGCCGTGGCAAAGGAAGAGGCCACGAAATATGTCTCTGCGAAATTATATACAGACAACTATGAAAGCTATAAGGCAGAGGCTGAGACGGCCCTGAGATCAGAGTACTACGGGGAAGACGGCGCAGTAAAGACGGAGCTTGACGAAAAGTACCGAAATGATTTCAACACTTTCACCGACGAGGATAAGGAGATTGTGTACGGACAGGCGGGCGTGGAGTCCATGACAGAGGATGAGTACGTGGCCTGGGCGGCAGAGCAGGAGTATAATAAGGCGGTGGCGTCCAGGGCGGACAGTGACACCTCTGCTTTTGTCAGCGAGAAGATTTCAAATGATGATGAGACAAAACTGGAGATCGACAGAGTGACGGCTGCCGGACTGGATGAGGATACGGTTCGGAGTGATGTGAGTTCTGCGGCGCTGGTAAAATATTACGCCGGCGGCAATGACGCAGAGGTGCCTGCCATCACAGGCTTTGAGGGGACAGCGAACTACACCCTGGATAAAGTGAAAAATGACATAGAACCAGCGGTGACTGCCTATGCCAATGTGTCGAGCCGCAATGATGTGCTGGAGAAGTCTGCCCTGACGGCCCTGGGTCTGGACGACATCGTGGCCACAGAAGACGGGTATGCGCTGCGGGACGGTGCGTCTTCTGATATAGCATTTATCTCCGGGTCAGACAGTGTAATCTATCTGAACGGTGCGAGGCTGACATCTTCATCCTCCACTGTCAGTGCCAACGGGCTGAGCATCGAGCTCACGGGCACCACGAGTCCCGGGGAGGCGATTACTTTTTCCGTGTCTTCGGATGTGGACAGCGTATATAACTCGATAAAAGATTTTTTGACAGAATACAATTCGATTATGAAGGAGATGTACACCCTCTATACGGCAGATTCGGCCACGGGCTATGACCCCCTGACCAGCGAGGAGAAGGAGGCCATGACGGACGAGGATGTGAAGCTGTGGGAGGATAAGATCAAGGACTCTCTGCTGCGCAGCGACACAACACTGGGCAGCCTCATCACGGCCATGAGGTCAGCCATGTCCTCTCAGGTGGAGTACAATGGAAAGAAGTATTCGCTGTCGAGCTTTGGCATCATGACAAGCTACGATTACACCGAGGGCGGCCAGCTTCATATCTATGGGGATGCAGACGACTCTACGTATGCGGACTACACGGATCGTTTAAGGTCTGCCCTGGAGGATGACCCGGATGCCGTGGTGAATGTCCTCTCCTCTATATTTGGGAATCTCAGAAAGACCATGAGTGACAAGATGGCATACAGCTCGGTCAGCAGCGCACTGACATTCTACAACGACAAGCAGATAAAGAGCGATCTGGAGGACTACGAAGATCAGATTGAAAAAATGGAAGAGAAGCTGCAGGATATGGAAGACGCTTACTATGACAAGTTTACCGCCATGGAGACGGCCCTGGCGAAGCTTCAGTCCCAGCAGAGTGCTCTGTCTTCCCTGTTCGGAAGCTGATGGGGGAGGAAACTATGGAACAAAATGCGACGGACGCCTACTTTCGCAATGCGGTCATGACGGCCTCACCGGCGGAACTGACGTTGATGCTGTACGATGGGGCGATCAAGTTTTGCAACATTGCGCTGATTGCTTTGGAAAACCATAATATGGAGAAGGCGAATGACAATATCAAGCGGGCCCAGGCGATCATAACAGAGTTCCGCGTCACACTGGATCACAAGTACCCGGTGTGGGAGGACTTTGAGCGGGTGTATGAGTTCATCTACAACCAGCTGGTGGAGGCCAACATCCGGAAGGATAAGGAGGCACTTAATACCGCCCTGAAGTATACCCGGGAGATGCGGGACACATGGAGGGAAGTCATGCGTCTGAACCATGTGGAGAGCAAGTAATGCAGACAGGATGTGAAATATGGGACAAAAATCAGATAATTCCGTATATGTGAATATGATGTCTGATTCCCTCACACAAAAAGAGGGGATTCTCAAGTCCCTGCTGGAGTATACCAGGAAGCAGGGGATGCTCTTGCAGAATGAAGACATGGACATGGACGATTTCCAGTCACTGATCGATCAGAAGGGCCTTCTGGTTAATCGGCTGAATGAGATGGATGAGGTGTTCGATGCTCTGTTCCGGCGGGTGAAAGACGAGCTGGAGGCTCATCGGGAGCGGTATGTGCAGGAGATCCGGGAAATGCAGGAGATTCTGCCCCACATATCGGACCTGAGTGTCCAGATCCAGGCTCTGGAACAGCAGAATGATGCCCACTTCAAGGAGTATGTGGCAGGCAGGAAGAAAGTGATACGGGATTTTCATGTGAACAACAAGGCTGTATCGCATTACCACCAGAATCAGCGGAATGCCTACCAGGCAGATCAGTCGTATTTTTTTGATAAGACAAAATAAAATCCTGCTGCAGACGATGTTTGGTGTTTACACTATGTTTTGTTTGGGGTCAGTCGATACCGACTGACCCTTTTTTGGAAGAGGGAGGACAATATGAGACTGCTGATATGCGTGTGGGAGGCCTATATGCAGGAGGATCTTCGTGATGCACTGATCAGACTGGGGATATCTATTCGGGAGATCGGATACTGTTTTACCGATATATACGAGGATGAGTACTTTGACAGAAATTTTGGCACTGTGATGGATGAGGGCGGCTATGACGGGGTGATGACGCTGAATTATTATCCTGTGCTGGCAAAACTTTGTTCGGTGAAAAACGTCCCGTATATCGCATGGGTGTACGACAGCCCTTTCAATGTGCGCAACCCGGAGGAGACGCTGGGGCTTAAGACGAACCGGGTGTTTTTCTTTGATCGAGACGAAGCTATGAAGTACATCAATATGGGCTTTGACACGGTGGGACATCTGGAACTGGCAGTGAATACACAGCGCCTGGACGGCATGGAGATCAGCGAAGGTGAGCGGGTGAGTTATGGCTGTGATATTGCCTTCGTGGGGAGCATGTACGGGACGGACTTTCTTCCCTTTTATGCCAGACTGGATGACTATGAGCAGGGCTTTTTTGATGCGGTGATTGATGCTCAGATCCGTATATACGGAAGCAATTTTTTGGAGGAGGTGTTGACGGATGATATGCTCCTCCCAATGCAGAAGAGGTATGGGGATGTGCCGGCGATCTGTCGTGAACCGGGATGGATTTTTGCCAAGTGGATACGCCACATCACGGCGTCGGAGATCACCCGGCGAGAGCGTCTTTGGATCCTCTCTTTTCTCTCAAAGAGGTATCGGGTGAAGTTGTACTCCACGAAACCGGAGGAACTGCTGCCCCGGGTGGAGTACTGCGGCACAGCTGACAGTTATTCGGAGACACCCAAAGTGTACCGGCTGAGCAGGATCAATCTCAATATATCTCTGAAGTCAATCACTTCGGGTATTCCTCTGCGGGTGCTGGACATTCTCGGGGCGGGGGGATTCCTCCTGACCAACTATCAGCCGGAGATCGCAGAGAATTTTGTGGATGGGCAGGATCTCGTTATGTATGACAGCGTGGAGGATGCGGTCAGCAAGGCGGAGTATTATCTCCGGCATGAAGATGAGCGGGCCGGGATAGCGGCCAATGGGAGAAAAGCGGTGGAGAAATTCTCCTTCGACAGACAGCTGCGGAAAATATTTGGTATGGTTTTCGAATAAAAAATAAAAAAATAAAAAAAAGAGGTAAACAATAAATAAAACATGCCGATATATATAGTGTAAAAAAACAAAACATATTGGCAGGGAAGCCAATAGGAATTCAAGGAGGAATGGATTATGATTATTCAACACAACATTTCATCAATGAACACCAACAGGCAGTTGGGAATTAACGGTAACTATCTTAGCAAATCCACAGAGAAACTTTCCAGTGGATACAGAATCAATCGTGCGGCAGACGACGCAGCCGGCCTGAGCATTTCTGAGAAGATGAGAGGCCAGGTAAGAGGCCTTCAGAGAGCATCCGACAATGCACAGGATGGCATCTCTCTGATTCAGACCGCAGAGGGCGCCATGGAGCAGCAGCATGCGATTCTGCAGCGTGCCCGTGAGTTGGCTGTACAGGCAGCTAATGACACGAACGTAAGTACCGATCGTAATGCCATCAGTGCTGAGCTGAATCAGTTGAAGAAAGAGTTCGACCGTATCACCAGCCAGACAGAGTTCAACACAATGACGTTGTGTAATGGTGACTTCACAGGTAAGAACCTGCAGGTAGGGGCAAACAGTGGTCAGAACATTCAAATCAGTATTGCAGCGACCAGCATGACGGATATTTCGACTCAGGTGTCCGATTATAGTTCCGCAACAGCAGCAATCAAAACAATTGATAATGATATCGAGAGTCTTTCCAAGAACCGTTCTCACTTGGGTGCTATTCAGAACCGTCTGGAGTACACAGTGAAGAACGATGACAATGCCGCAGAGAATATTCAGAATGCCGAGTCCCGCATCCGCGATGTGGACATGGCAGATGAGATGACCACATTCAGCAAGTACAACATTTTGCAGCAGGCTTCAACATCTATGCTTGCTCAGGCAAATCAGCTGAACCAGGGTGTTCTCTCACTGCTTGGTTGATGGGGTTCATAGTGACAGGAGATCATATGTTTTGTTTAGAGCCAGCCAATCCGGCTGGCTCTTTTTAAATCTTGCCAGGATTACGACGCATAGATGGAGGACTTGGTAACTTCGCGCCAGTCCAGATTAGACAAAAGGGGAATGAGGTCCCTTTCCAGAGACTCAATATGAATTATGCGGTATATACCGGGATAGTGGGTCTTGGCGTACTGGGCATCTTTTTGGCTGGTGACAAGTAGAGTCGTTGTCAGAGTATGGACTCCTTCCAGAAGCTGATGCCTGGTCTGAGAGAGATTCTGCACGTAATGCAGGATGTTCTGGGGAAGGAGATTGTATGAACTGGTGCCGCTGGTGGTCCGACAGGACAGGCCTGCCAGATTGTATGTGAGGAAGAGATCTGTTTCCGGCTGGTTCCATTGGCTGAAATATTCGCGGAAATTGGAATCCTCCTGTATGTGGTAGAGTGTGATGGCATATCCGGCCTGTGTGAGCATGTCCCGGCACTGAACTGGCGTCAGACCCTCCTCGGGGATTTCTTCATATATGATGCCAATTTTTTTCATGAGATTCACCTCGTTTCATTAGAATAAATGTATTATAACAAATTTTGCAGAGGAGGACAATGCCTGTGAAATGCAGAAAGGAAAAAACAGAAGACGGACAGGACGTTCCGGTTGTCTCAAAGGATGGTGAAGAGTACGCTTTGGGAAGTCTGTATGCCGGGACACATGCGACAGACGTCTGGATGGAGCAGTTTGACACGGACGGTCCGGAGAATATGCTCCTCATGGGGATGGGAGACTGCCAGATCATAGACCGGGCTCTGAATGTTTTCCGGGGAAAGATTCTCGTGTGGGAACCGGAACCGGCGGTCTTTTCTTGCATGAAAGGATCGCATTCCTACAGAAAGATACAGGGGGAAGAAAGGCTCTCCCTCTATGTGGGACAGGAGAGCCTGGGAGAGGTGGAGAGGGAAATTCGCGGTATTTTGGGAGCGGATGCGGTGGAGACCACGGTTTTGGCAGCCCATCCCGGCTATCGTGTACTCTGTCCGGAGCAGTTTATGCAGCTGGATGGGATATGTGTGAAAATTTGTGACGAAATTGGTTTTATGAAGGCACCGATCAAGCGGTTTATTGTGGAGATGATACACAACCAGCTGCACAATGTGCCTAACATGAGAAACGGGATACCTCTGGCCAGGCTGAAAAAATACTGGGATACCGAGGTTCCGGCTATTCTGGTGTCAGCAGGACCTTCCCTTGAGAAGAATGCAGAAGAATTGAAAAAGGTGAAAGGACGGGCCTGGATCTGTTGTGTGGACATTGCCGTTCCCACTCTGCTCAAAAGGGATATTGTACCGGATATCATCGTCTGTTCGGATGCCAAGATCCGCATGGACTGGATGGCCGATGAGAGAAGTCGGGATATTCCGGTTCTTTTGACTAGCAATGTCTCCGAGGAACTCCCGAACATGAGTCAGGCGGTGAAAATATGGGGAGTGGATCATCCTTTTGTCCGCCTGCTCTGTGAGAATGCCGGGATTGAGCAGCCCAGGCTCAGGGCTTATTCCGGAGTCTCCACTGTTCTGTTTGCCTGCCTGATGGAACTGGGAGTCCGGGAACTCATCTTCATTGGGCAGGATCTGTCTTACTCGGAGGACGGGAGGAGTCATGTGACAGGCCGGGATGAGGGCTTTATTCAGGATGAATCCTATATGTTGGACGGATATTATGGCGGAAAAGTCTGGTCCCGGGGGGACTGGTATGTGTTTCATGACTGGTTTGAACGCTCGATACCGGTGTTTCCGGAGTGCCGGTTCATCAATGCCACAGAGGGCGGGGCGAGGATAGCAGGTACAGAGCAGATCCCGCTTCGCCGGGTGGTGGAGAGCCTTCCGGCCCGGGGAGGGGAGTTGAGATCTGTGTTTGAAAATCCTCTCACGCATATCACAGAGAGAGAGTATGAAGATCTGATGGGTGGACTCAGAGTCTGCGGGGCGGATTTGAGGGAGATCAGGGAGGCCGGTTATGAAAAAGCTTTTTTTCAGTCAAACCTCGAAAAGAAACCGGTGATGTGTCTGGTGCTGGATTATATGAAATCTTTGGATGATGGGAGCCGCAGGGAGCGCTTTCGGAAAGCTCTGCAGTATGTTTTGAAGGAATGGGAAAAACTGGAGTTATAGAACAGGAGAGGACAGCAGGAAAGGCAGAGATGGAGGATGTAGAGAGATGAAAAGAGAGAATATGATTGCACTGCAGAGAGGATTTCCTGAATTATACCAGCGGATTCATGAAGGGGGAGAGGAGATTCCCGATCCGGTGGTGGAGAGGGCAGAGAGTATGGCGACGGCGGCCGGATCGGATGCCCTGGTGCTCCGGACACACTCCGGTGAGGAAATACGAATGAACAGCATGTATTATCCGGAGAACGAGGCGGAGATCTGGGCAGAGGGGCAGGATGTGGGGGCAGAGAATATTTTTATCTTCGGGCTGGGAAATGGCGTGTTTGCCAGGGAGATACTGAAGCGATGTACAGGATCCTGCAAAATTCTCATATATGAACCCTCTCCCCGGATCTTTCTGTATGCTATAGATCATTTTGATCTCCGCTTTTGCTTTCAGACGCCGGGGGTGCGCCTTATCGTTGAGGGGATCAACGAGGATATGTTCAGCAATGTGATGGAGGAGATGCTGACTCTGGAAAATTATGAGAATTACTCCTTCATTCTCTGTCCCGGCATGGAGCGGATATTCCCGGAGAGCCGCAAGAGGCTGGTGGAGAGATACGCCGACGATGGGATCGGCAGGGTGACGACTATGCGGAATATTGCCAGATATGTTATTGATATCTCTCCCTACAATCAACTCCACAACCTGCAGTTTCTGCCGGAGAGTACGGTAGTGCCTAAGCTGGCTGCCGTCTGGGAGAGGGAAGTGCCCATTGTTGTCTGTGGAGCAGGACCTTCTTTGGCGGAGGAGATATCGGTGCTGAGAGACAAAAGGGACAGTTTTTTTCTCTTCGCCGTGAATGCGGCTCTGCCGTTTCTGCTGAGTCAGGATGTTGTACCGGACATTTACGCCAATATTGAGCCAAATCAGAAGATGTATTTCTTTGCGGACAGAAGAGCCAGGGAAATTCCATTGCTCACAAAGCTGGATGGGACTCACAAGCTGACAGATATCCATCACGGGCGGAAGATATTCGGATACGAGAGCGGTTTTGCCGAGCGGATATATCGTGATCACGGTGTGCCGCAGTCCCGTTACCGCTACGGTGCCAACGCTGCCACATCCCTCTTTGCCGTATGCCGTGATCTGGGGGCAGAGACGGTGATCCTGGTGGGACAGGACATGGTGTATGGTGAGGAGAAGCAGTCCCATGTGGGAGGCAGGGATGAGGGGTACGAGGAGAATGTGCGCTACCTCTGTGAGAACAATCAGGGGGAGATGGTCCAATCCCGGTGGGACTGGCACCGCTTTATCCTCTGGTATGAGAATGCCATAAAGGCCTGCCGGTTTGACCATGTGGTCAACACATCTCTCCGGGGAGCAAAAATCCGGGGGGCAGAGGTCATGCCGTTTTCTGAGGCGGTGAAGCGGTACGGCAGGCCCCACTCGGATTTTGCTGACCTGGAAGCCATGGCGGAGAGAACCTTTGCGGGGGGGGAGACATTCTCCCCGGTTTCCGTTTATGACCAGTGTGAGAGGGAACTGCAGGAGATCCGGGAAATGACGGCGGAAGATCCCAGGGATGGAAGTAGAAAAGAATATCTTGTATATCCGTTGCTGGAGTTGTATGAAATGGCAGATATGTCGGATGACTTTGCGGTCAGCCAGAGGGTGGGAATAGAGAAATTGACAGAGTATGTACAGAAATGCCGGAGAGAATGGGAGGATAAGTGATATGGATTCTATGAATATTTTGTTTACGATCTGCGGTCGTGCAGGATCGAAGGGGATTCGGAACAAGAATGTCAGAGAGTTTCTCGGCAGACCGTTGTGTCTGTATACCCTGTCGGCTATTGACCTGTATCTGGTGAGGAATCCGGAGAGGTCGGCGGACATCGTGGTGAGTACGGACAGTGAAGAACTGATCCGCATCATGGAGGGGAACAGGATGCGGAGGGTGGATATCATTCGCAGAGAGGCGGCTTTGTCTGGGGACAGAGTGGCAAAATCAGACGTCATTCTGGATTGTCTGGAGCAGATGGAGAGAAGGAAGGAAACGAACTACGATGTGGTGGTGGATCTGGACATCACATCACCCCTGCGCCGGGTGGAGGACATAGAGAGGCTTCTGCAGAGGAAGAGTGAGGTCGTCTGTGATGTGGTTTTCTCCGTGGCACCGGCCAGGCGGAGCCCGTATTTCAGTATGGTGAAACAGGATGTGAATGGTTACACCCGGGTGATACAGTCCGACTATATCGCAAGGCAGGAGGCGCCGGATGTGTATGATATGAACGGCTCTCTGTATGCCTACTCGCCGGATTATCTCCGCAGGACGAAGGGATGTTTTGAGGGGCACTGTGAGATCATCGAGATGCCGGATACCGGGATACTGGATCTGGACCATGAGAGGGACTTTGAGCTGATGCAGGTGATGGCCGAGTATCTGTACAAAACGGAGAAGAAATACGGGGAGATCCCGGAGAATATCCGGTGATATGCCCTGTGTTTGACAGGGGTTGTCACGCATGCTAAAATGGTCATATGGAGGGGAGAGAGAATGAATTTTGTACCTTTGTCGATACCTAATCTTGAGGGCAGGGAGGCAGAGTATGTCATGGATGCCCTGGAGCAGGGCTGGGTCTCTACAGGGGGAGCCTACATACAGAAGCTGGAGGAAATGTTGCAGCAATATCTGAGGGTGGACTCTGTGGCGGCCTGTCAGAGTGGTACGGCGGCCTTGCACTTGTCTCTTTTGGAGGCGGGAGTAAAGCCCGGGGATATGGTGATCGTACCCACGCTGACCTTTATCGCGGCGGTGAATCCCCTGAGGTATCAGTTTGCCAGTCCTATCTTTATGGACTGTGACGACAGTCTGTGCATGGATCCGGTGAAACTTCGCCGATTTTGTGAGGAGCAGTGCGAGTTTGGGGAGGAGGGGCTTATCTGTCGTCTTACGGGCCGAAGGGTAAAAGCGGTTATTGTTGTCCATGTATTCGGCAACCTGGCAGACATGGAAACCATCATGGATATTGCCGGTCAGTATGGTCTGACGGTGATCGAGGATGCCACGGAGGCGCTGGGCTCCCGTTATACAGAGGGGAGATACAGGGGAAAGTATGCGGGGAACATCGGAGATTTCGGGGCCTACTCCTTCAACGGGAACAAGATCATCACCACAGGTGGCGGCGGTGCGGTCACAGCAAAAGATCGAAAGGCCGCAGACCACATGCGTTATCTGTCCACCCAGGCCAAAAATGATCCGATGGCTTACATCCACGACGAGGTGGGGTACAACTATCGCATGACCAATCTCCAGGCGGCAGTGGGTGTGGCGCAGTTTGAGATGCTGGAGGAGTTTATCTCCAGAAAAATAAAAAATTATGAGAGATACCGGGCAGGGCTCGTCGGCCTGGAGGGGGTGCGGCTTTTGGAGTTCAGGGAGGGAACCCGCTCCAACCGGTGGTTCTATTCCCTGCTGCTGGAAGACGGGGATGTGGATATGACAGAGCGGATCGAACAGTTTCAGGAGGCAGGAATACAGACAAGATCCATATGGGGGCTGATCCATGAGCAGAAACCATACCGGCAGGAAGTGGCGTATGAGATTGAGAGGGCGAAATGGTACAGCGGACGTGTCCTGAATATCCCGTCCACGACGCAGTTGACGGAGGATGATGTGGATTATGTTCTGACACAGATATATAGGATTTTTAGATAAAACATCATAATTTTCGAGGAGGGAAGGAAAATGTTAAGTGAATTGATCCGGCTAGTGCGGGAGGAAAGATGGAAGGAGGCGAGAGATAAGGCCAATGAGCTTCAGAAAATGGGCGAAAAGTCGGATATGTTCTGGGCGATGAATGCGCGGATCTGCCAGGCAGAGGGAGACAGAGAGACCATGTTCGCCTGTCTGGTCTTGGGAATGGAAGCGAATATATACAATGCTCAGTTCTATTCTCTTCTGGGGGATTATTATTGCGGGGTCAACGACGATCAGGCCCTGCTCTGTTATGAACAGGCCCTGTACCTGTGTATGGACGAGGAGGAAAAGGAATCTGTCCGAGCCCGGAGGGAGAGGCTGGGGGACTGTCATGTCCGTCCGGTATCAGTGGTGCTTGCGGTAGAGAATGAACAGTGGCTCAGTGAGTGCAGAGACTGCTTGAGAAATTCAGCTCCGGAGGGCATCTGCCATGTGATAGTCTCGGCGGAAGGGAATACGCTGGTGGAAAAGTACAACCGGGGTCTGAAAAAGGCGAATCCGGAGGGAGACGTCCTGTTTCTGGATGAGAGGGCGCTTTACCTACCGGGATGTAGGACTGCTGGATAAGACCCATATACACCTGTTTACCAGGTACGAGATCCAGCAGATGTTTGGCCGGCAGGGCTATGAGATTGACAAATTGCAGGGATTGTTGAATCGAGAATTCATGACGGAGGAGGATCTTGCATGGGTGGAGCAGCTTTACAGCCTGCCGGGGATCCAGGAGAACCACCAGGAGTTTGAAATCTATCAGTATCTGGTAGCCGCCAGGGTCAGATAGATGAACGAGGGAAAGGATTGAGGGATTGTCTATGTCTGAGAAGATAGATAAGTATCTCGGCGTCGGGGACATGAGTATTGTAGATGCCATGAGGAAAATCGACGCCAACGCCAAGGGAATTCTGTATATCGTAAAGAAGGGAACAAGGATACTGGAGGGATCTGTGACTGACGGGGATATCCGGCGGAGAATCATCAGTACGGGGGATATCTATGGAGAGATCCGGGATGTGATGAACCGAAACACGATCAGAATGGCGGTGGGAACCCAGGCCAGTGCGAAGAGCCTTTTTGAGAGATATCAGGTGACCTCGATCCCTCTGGTGGACGGGAAGGGTGAGATAACCGATATTCTTTTCGCCGGGGACAGATTGGCAGAACAGGGGAAAAAGCCGGTGGGCATTCCGGGGAATGTGCCTGTGGTGATCATGGCGGGGGGAAAAGGGACCCGGCTGTATCCCTACACGAGGATCCTGCCAAAACCGCTGATCCCTGTGGGAGACATACCAATCTTAGAGCGTATCATGGGAAATTTTGAGAGGCAGGGGACAGAGAAATTTTTTGTTTCAGTCAACTACCGGAAGAATATGATCATGTCTTACTTTTCCGAGATGGAGCATGACATACAGTATCTGGAGGAATCCAAACCCCTGGGCACGGCGGGGAGTCTGACCCTGCTGGGGGACGGGATGAAAAGCTCTTTTTTTGTCACAAACTGCGATATCATGATACAGGCGGATTACGGGGATATGTACCGGGTTCATGAGAGACTGGGAAATGCCGTCACCGTGGTGACGGCTGTGAAGAATATAGAGATACCCTACGGAGTACTCCATACCAATGAGAGGGGAAGCGTGGCTTCCCTGGAGGAGAAACCCCGCCTGTCCTATCTGATCAATACCGGTATGTATGTGCTGAGGCCGGAGGTTCTCTCCTGTATACCGAAGGATACCTTTTTTCATATGACGGATCTGATGGAGACGTTGTTGGAGAGGGGAGAACCGGTGGGGATGTACCCAGTGAGTGAGGAGAGTTTTCAGGATATGGGAGAATTCAACGAGATGCGCCGTATGGAGGAGAGACTGTCGGGCAACGGGTGTCTGGGGCAGGAAAGGAAGGGAGAGATATGGTGAAGATATATTTTTATCGTGGCAGTATATGTGAGCCGGATATCCTGGATTGCTTTCGCCGGTTGGAGTTTTCTGTCACCGAGGATAATATGGAGAGGGAAGAGAAAGACTTCTCTGATTCCCAGAAGATAAATGCGGTGTCGGAGAGGATACTGGAGGGGCAGTTTGATATTGTATTTTCCATAAATTTCTTCCCTTGGCTCTCTAACGTGTGCGAGATTGTCAAAGTCCGGTATGTAGCACTGACAGTGGACAGCCCGGTGCTGGAGTTGTATACCCGGGAACTGAAAAACCAGTGGAACAGAGTGTTCCTCTTTGACCGCTGCCAGTATGAGGAATTTGCTTCTTTGAATCCGGGGCATATTTTCTATCTTCCTCTGTCGGCTAATGTGCAGAGAGCAGAGCGGGTGATCCGGGACGCCCCAAATGATAAAAAGAGACGGTATATCTGCGATATCTCCTTTGTGGGCTCTACCTACCAGGAGAAATGTCCGTACAATTCCATCGAACTGCCGGACAGATGGCGGGGTTATGCCGATGGAGTGGTCAATGCCCAGCTGCAGGTGTACGGATATAATTTTATCGAGGACGTTTTGCCGGAGGAATTTGTGGAAGCCTTTCTGGAAAGTGTTCCCTATCTGAAACGGTTTCCGGAAAATTATGACATGAATTACCGGGCTCTGATTGCACAGCATTATCTCAGTGTGAAAGTGGGGGAACAGGAGAGACTGCGGGCGTTGAAGAGGTTGTCAGAAAAATTTTCCCTGGATTTCTACACGGGAAGTGACACCTCGGGAATGCCGAAGATACACAACTGCGGGCTGGCAGATTCCATGGAGGAGATGCCCCTCATTTTTAGTCAGAGCAGGATCAATCTGAACATCACGGCGAGATCCATACGCTCCGGCCTGTCCCAGCGTGTTTTTGACGTGCTCTCCTGTGGTGGTTTCCTGATTACAAACTATCAGCAGGAGATAGGGGATTTCTTTGAGATCGGGAGAGACTTGGTGGTCTATGACAGCATGGATAATCTGGAGGAATTGTGCGCCTACTATCTGGAACACGAGGAGGAGCGGCGGGAGATCGCGGAGAACGGGTATCGGAAAGTGGCAATGGCCCACACCCACGATATCCGGCTGTTGCAGATGCTGGAATTGGCTATGAGTTGCTGAGTTAAAGGAGGTTAAGGATGAAATTTTCAGAAGAGTTTTTCAGGGAAGAGATGATAGAGGGATTTACCGTCTCCCGGATGATGAAGAGAGCTTGGGCGGCGCAGATGGAAGTTTTAAATTTGGTGACAGAGTTGTGTGAGAAGAATGGTATTCAGTATTATGCAGACGGGGGCACTCTTCTTGGGACAGTTCGTCATCAGGGATTCATTCCCTGGGACGATGACATAGATATCTGCATAAAGAGAGAGGAGTTTGATAAGCTGGTGAAAATCCTGCCGAAACAACTCCCCAAAGGCTATCGTGTATTGGGAATCCATTCGCCAGATCCTAAATATCAGATTCTTCATAAAGGTAGTCAGTTGAGGGTAAGCGCCGTCAGAAATGAGTGGGATATGGATGAATACCTGCAGACTTTTCACGGGTATCCTTTTGAGTTTGTGGGCATAGACATCTTTCCGCTTGATGTTATCCCTGATGATCCCGAACTTTACAGAACCCAGGAGAGTCTTGTGAGCCTTGGGGTGGGTATTGTCAGTAATTGGGAGGAATTGGAAGAGACCGGGGAGTTGGCGGATAAGCTTGCTTATTTTGAGGAATTCACCGATGTACCGATGCCGACGGAAAATCAGAGGTATCATGTATTGCGAATGATGGATGCCTGTTCTGCGCTCTTCCATGAGGACGAGGGGAGATGCATGGGGGAGATCATATGGCTGCGCGAGATGAAGAATAAATTTGTAAGCAAGGAGTGCTGGGAAGAGGTGATATACATGCCTTTCAACAACATGCAGATTGCTGTGCCCAGGGGATATGAGGAAATACTGTGTGCCAAGTATGGAGATTTTCGGAAGCCTGTGATCGGGACGGCTGCTCATGATTATCCATATTACGGAGAGATGGAGGAAAAGTTTGTGTCAGAGTTGAAAAGTGCGGGAATCAACAGCAGTGTAGAGGATTTCTGTGAGGACTACATGGCGGGGAGGATTAAAGTGGTTTGGAAAGGACTATGACTCGGTGGAAAAAAAAGTGCTTTGCCGGAAGAGAAGGTGATAATGATCCTGCCGGAGATACAGGGGTGTGGGAGAGCAAAGAGAGATTTTTGGAAATATTAGATGGAGAGGATATATGGCAGAGAGGGATTCAAAGGATATTTGTCGTCAAAGGTACATATTCAAAAAGGAGATGGAAGTGAAATGAAAAGTCATATGAGTTATGATGAGCAGATTGGGTATGTTTTTTCTCTGGTGGAAGCTGGGAGATATGAGGAGGCGTTTTCGCTTGCGAAAGATTTGGTGGAGAGAAATCGATTGAATCTGATGGCGAATCTGCTCCTGGCAGAATCCTGTTTCGGTATAGGGGATTATTTGACCAGTTATCAGTATTATCATATTCTTTTCAGCCTGCAGCACAAATACGAGGAATATCTGGTGGAGGAAGAGGTGCTTCAACAGCAGATGAATCTGGCGCGGGAAAACGCCAGCATGGAATCCGTGAATCTGCTGCCAGAGGAGAGACAGAGATACTTGGAGCAGATAGAAGACGTGACAGCGCTGGACAAGTCGCTGGAATTAAATATGTTCACATATCCTTTTTCCATGAAGGAGTATTTTGGCCCCCACCGCTGGGAGGGAAAAGATTTTTTTCTGGGCCGTTATGACAACTGGTATTGCAGTTATAGGATGTGCGATGAAAATCAAAATGGCCTGAGCAGCAAGTGCGAGATATTTGAGATTATTAAAAAAGGAAAGCATCTGGATGTGACGGAGGGATTTCCGTGTCTGGTTCCGGTGACTTCGAGTCGGATAAATAATCCGGTAGAGGTTGCTTTTTCTTCGAAAAGCGGGGAATTCCGGTATAAGGAAGATGCCATACGGAAGACTTTTATGTATTATCGCCTGGAGGAGCCGACAAAGATCACGTCCTCAGAGGATATATATTTTGGAAAACCGTTGATATTGCAGCATAGGTCGGAAAATAAGAAATTGGTTCTTAATATTTTTCTTGACAGCTTTAACTGGTATTTTATTAAAAAACATTCTCTGGAGGCATATATGCCAAACACGGCAGCTTTTTTTGGCAGGGGGATGATCTGCAACGAGTTCTTCTCCGGTTCGGAATTTACCTATCCCAGCGTTGCTACATACTGGACGGGACAGCGCTCCACTCGTCATGGACTGTTGAATGCCAATGTGTTCTTTCCTCTTTCTTCCGACTTTCTTCTTCTCCCGGAAATTTTTAGGGAGCACGGCTATCTTACTGGGAAGATCGGAGGAAACTACATGGTTGTGCCAAGTTTGGGATATATCCGCGGAGTGGACCGAATGTTATACGAGGAGTCAGAACAGAACTTTCATGTTCAGGATGTGGTAAATGAGACACTGGAGCATCTGAGGGCTTTTGGCGAAGCCGACAATTTTATGTGGATTGAGATTCAGGATTTGCATGAGGTGGCAGGGTATTGGAAAATGCCGGTCAGTGTGCAGGCAAGGTGCGGACCCCATACGAACGTGATTGACAATCTGGGTGGCTCCAGCCTCTATCAGAGCCATAGCGATAACCGGGAAATTGTGTATGGCGAGCAATTGCGGAGAATTGATTTCTTTCTGGGCAGTCTCTATCGCTATCTGGATGAAAATTATGATCAAAAGGAGATTGTTGTTACCTTGTTCTCTGATCATGGGAATGGATTTAATGTGGAGGACGGAGAGAATTTTCTTTCCGCACAGAGAATGAATGTGCCATTGATGGTATACGGTAGTGGCTGCGAGAGCATGGTCTGTGGCGAGTGGATGGAGACGGTGGACTACCCGCAGATACTGTGCCACCTGGCAGGGATTGAGGACAATCGTCTTGGACTGGGTGACGGAAAACTCCCACGATGTTTTGGCGGAGATGGGGAAAAGGAGTATTTGTTTTTCCAAACATTGTTTCCTGGCCGGAACTATGAGGCGAGCATACTGGCCAGAGATTACCAGTTTTATTTTAAGAGCAATCATCTGGTTTCCAATGACTGCCGCATTGACTTTGACGGCATGTATACCCTGCGGGATGCAGAGGGACAGGATATATATGATGAAGCTCTTTTGGAGAAATGTGTTGGGATTGTAAAAAAAATGTTAGGAGACTACCTCATTGAAGAATGAAAAGAATGAATGTTTGGAATTGATCAAAAAAATTGATACCGTAAACGGTCACGGATATATAGAGAGAATGACACACTGGGCTCGGGCAGAGGAGTACCTTCACCGGATGTCCGGGGAGGCTTGGCTGGAACTGAAAGAGTATGCAGGGCATATATCTGATGACTTGAATGTCTATGCCAGAATTTATATCTGGAGTGCCCTGTTGGACAAGACAGGAGAGAAGATCTGGACAGAGAAGATATTGGATGCAGTTTTGCAGTCGGAGATGTCGGTGGAAGAACGCCTGTTTATATATAATCAGTTGACGAACTGGATTTTTAGCTGTGGCTCTATCGCATCAGATACGGCGCTGGATAAGCTTCATATGTTGTACTCGGGTGTGCGTGATACCTATGCAGAGAAGCTGTGTCTTCCGGAAAATAAGATTCCCATTTCTGCCAGAAACAAAGATTTTATCATTGTGATTACGGGCCAGATGCTCTCACTGGTACATGGTCCTACAAAAAGTACATTAGACCGTTGCAGAGTTATGATAGAGAAAATGGGAAAGGACATACTTCTGATCAATACAGCGGAGGTGTGTAGTTCGGTTGGGAAAGTTCCTATGTACCGGATGGTGGTGGGGAATTATGTACCTGAGTTATCGGATAGGGAGATTTGGGAATATAAGGGATGCCCGATTTCCTACATCCAGATGGAGTTGGGCATGCCCAGGATGGATTGGGTGCAAAATCTGTTGAATCTCATTGTGGATAATAAACCTTATCAGGTTGTCATCATGGGTGGAGGAGGTATAGTGGAGGAGATGTGCAGCAGGATTGTGGATACGCTATTTATTAATTATGCTCCCTCCATGCTTCGGGACACATTGGCAGATTTTCAGCAACTGGGAAGACCGCTCTCACAAGATGATGAGAGGGTGATGTCCCGCTATGAGATAGACCGAAATTCTGTGATATCTGCTGTGTTTACCAGCGATTTGAAACCCCAGGAGAAGAAATGGAACAGGGATGAACTGTCCATTCCATCGGATCGTTTTGTGGCTGTGGTGGTGGGTGGGAGATTGGATCAGGAGGTGTCTGATGAGTTTCTTGACATGTTGGAGAGAATCATAGAGAGGAAAGAAATATTTGTGCTATTTCTTGGAGGATTTGACATGGGGTATAATAAGATTCGCCGGACCCGTCCGAATCTGTACCGGAACAGCAGTTACCCCGGGATGGTGGATGATATATTGGCCTACATGGAAATCTGTGACCTTTATTTGAACCCGATAAGGCAGGGAGGAGGCACTTCTGCAGTGGAGGCGATGTACAAGGGGGTACCTGTCATCACTACCCGGTATGGGGATGTGTATGTGAATGCTTCAGAGGAGTTTGCTGTGGCGGATTATAATGAGATGGAGAGACTTGTTTTGAAGTACATGGAGGATCCGGCTTTCTATGACAGACAGAGTGAGGCGGCAGGACGGCGTTCAAAAATCCTTCTGGACACAGAGCGTGCTTTTGTGGAAATTATGGAGGAGTTTGAGAGAAGGATGACGGAGGCTGAGATATGGAGGAGATGATCATTCTGGGTTCCGGAGGCCATGGGCAGAGTGTTGTGGATGTGGCGGAGAGACAGGGAAAATACAAGATTGCCGGCTTTGTGGGACCGGAGGAAAACAAGGACAGGGTATTCTCCGATTATCCATTGATCGGTGACGATGAGGACCTGGATCGAATCTATGCAGAGGGGATCCGGCATGCCTTTGTGGCTGTGGGCTATCTGGGGAGATCGGACATAAGGCAGCGGCTTTATGCCCGCCTTGCGGAGATCGGTTTTCACATCCCGGCCGTCATTGATCCCAGTGCGGTGATAGCCCGGGATGTCTGGATGGAGGATGGTGTCTTTGTGGGGAAGAATGCAGTGGTCAACGCCGGTGCACGTTTGGGAAAGATGTGTATTGTCAATACGGGAGCCATTGTGGAGCACGGATGCAGGGTGGGGGATTTCAGTCACATAGCTGTGGGGGCGATACTGTGCGGTCAGGTCTCGGTGGGACAGGAGGCATTGATTGGCGCCGGTGCTACGGTTCTGCAGGAGAGAAGTGTGGGAGGCGGAGCCATTGTGGGAGCCGGCTATGTGGTGAGGCGGAACGTGGGAGAGGGTGAGGTCATCCGATGATACAGAGCAGGGGAGGAACAGCCATGTCAGAAAGTGTATTTATTATTGCCGAGGCGGGAGTCAACCACAACGGGGATATACTTCTGGCGAAAAAGATGATAGACCTTGCTGCCGAGGCGGGGGCGGACGCTGTGAAATTTCAGACCTACCGCACAGAGAATCTGGTGACTTGTGATGCGGCCAAGGCGGAGTACCAGAGAGAATCCACGGACCGGGAGGAATCCCAGTTCGAGATGTTAAAAAAACTGGAATTGTCCCCGGAGGCCCACAGGGAGTTGATCCGCCATTGCGGGGAGAGGGGGATACGGTTTCTGTCTACACCCTTTGATTTGGAGAGTATCGAACTGCTGCATGATCTGGGCGTCAGAAACTGGAAGATTCCCTCCGGGGAGATCAACAATTATCCCTATCTGAGAAAAATTGCTTCCCTGGGGGAGGAGGTCATTCTCTCCACCGGCATGAGTACCATGGAGGAGATTGGCCAGGCACTGGAAGTGCTGCGGGACAATGGATGTGGTGCTTATACATTGCTCCACTGCAATACGGGCTATCCTACTCCCATGGAGGATGTGAACCTTCTGGCCATGCAGAGCATGAGGGAGAGATTCCGCTGTCCCGTGGGATATTCTGACCATACCCGTGGGATCGAAGCAGCCATCGCGGCGGCGGCATTGTCGGCGTCGGTGATCGAGAAACATTTCACGCTGGACCGGACCATGGAGGGACCGGACCACCGGGCCAGTCTCGAGCCGGAGGAGTTGAAAGCCATGGTGTCAGCCATCCGAAACATCCAGCTTGCGTTGGGAGACGGGGAAAAAGCTCCTTCGGATTCTGAGCGTGCCAACCTGGAGGTGGTGAGAAAGAGTATTGTGGCTGCCTGTGATATCTCTGCCGGAGAGGTGTTCACAGAGGAAAACATCACGACGAAGCGTCCGGGCACCGGCCTTTCTCCCATGCGCTGGAGAGAGGTGCTGGGAAAGCAGGCTTGCCGGAACTATAAACGGGATGAGAGGATAGAGCTATGAAGAAGATATGTGTCGTTACGGGAACCAGGGCGGAATACGGTCTTTTGCGGCCAGTGATAGAGAGATTACACCGGGAGGAGTCGGTGGAGATGGAACTGGTGGTCACGGGAATGCACCTGTCCCCGGAGTTCGGTCTCACCTACAGAGAGATTGAGGCGGATGGATTTCCCATCACCGCCAGGGTAGAGATGCTGCTGGACTCCGATACCAGAGCCGGCGTGACGAAATCCATAGGAGTGGCCCTTTTTGGATTTGCCGATTACTTTGAGAGAAGCCGGCCGGATCTGGTACTTTTGCTGGGGGACCGGTATGAGATACTGGCAGCGGCCACAGCTGCGATGACAGCCGTCATACCTATAGCCCACATACATGGAGGAGAGACTACGGAGGGGATGGCGGATGAGGCCATACGGCACGCAGTCACGAAGATGAGTCAGCTGCATTTCACAGCCACCAGGGAGTATCGGCGCAGGGTGATCCAACTGGGGGAGAGCCCGGACCGCGTGTTTTACGTGGGAGCCCTGGGAGTGGAAAATATCCGGAAAAGGACCCTGTTAAATAAGCCGGAACTGGAGCGGCAGATGGATTTTGCCATAGAGGACAGGACGGTGATGGTCACCTTTCACCCGGTGACGTTGGAGCCGGGGACGGCGGAGGAACAGTTCCGGGCCGTTTTGCATGTGATAGAGGGAGAACCGGAGTATCGGTTTATCTTCACCAAGGCGAACGCTGATGCAGGGGGCCGGATCATCAATCAGATGATGGATGAGTTTGTCTCCTCCCATCCGGAGAACAGTATTGCTTTTACCTCTCTGGGACAGTTGCGTTATCTGAGTGCGTTGCAGTATTGCTGTATGGTGATGGGGAATTCTTCCAGCGGCATTATAGAAGTCCCCTCCTTTCGGATTCCGACCATTGACATCGGAGACAGGCAGCAGGGCAGGATCGCACCGGATTCGGTGATCCACTGTGGGAACACGGAAGAAGAGATCCGGGCGGCTTTTGCACAGGGGGCATCGGAGGAGTTCCGGGGCTCGCTGGCACATATGGAAAATCCCTACGATGGAGGGAATACCTCGGGGAAGATTGTGGAGATTTTGCTGGAACAGCTGCGGGGCGGGGTTTCTTTGAAAAAAAAGTTTTATGATCTGGAAGGAGGGGACAAAGAAAAAAGATGTCAGTAGATTTATCACGTAAAGCCTTACAAAACAGTATCGCTCTGCTATACCGCTGGTGCGATAGCATACGCAGACAACAGATTTCTTATTGTGATACTTTATTTATACAGAAAGTGATTCCTGCCATAGAGCAGGTGATGGCTTTGCCGGAAATGCAGGGAGCGTCAGAAGTGACAGAGCTGTTTTCCAAACTTTTGGATGCATATGAAGAAAGAGATTATATTTTGGCAGCGGATTACATGGAATCCGGTATTCTTCCCTGTCTTGAGCTGGTGGTGGGGGATCTCGTGCGACAGTTACCACAGCCGGTTGCCGAGTCGGCATATCAGGTGGAGTATACCGCATCAGGTGCCTGTACGCTGGCAAAGACAATTGGTGGAAGGCGTCGCTATCTTCATACTAATCTGTGCCCAGCCCGAGAGGCGGAGAGTTATGCCGGGCGTTGGCAGTGTCAGGAAAAAATGGTGTATTATGTAGCCGGATTGGCGTTTGGATATCATATTGAGGCGATGAGCAGGAACTCTTTTGTGAAGGTTTATGTCTATGAAGAGGACAGGCATGTGATTGAGCTGGCGGAGCATTATTCCGATGTATGGGAGATGTTGGATAGACGCACCAATGTCGAAATTATCTGGGACTGTGGATACAGGCAATTTACGGAAAGAGCATATCAGTTTGATCAAGGCGTATTGGATGGTAAGATTTGTATCTATGATCCATCTATATATACGATAAATGAGGACTTTTTGCGAGATAAAATGCAGCTGCTTTTTTTGCAGATGGATAATGCAGATCGCTGGGCTGGCCGTATGTTGGCAAATTTTAATTATAATAAAGCTCACATTCATAATAGCGTTGAGGAATTACGAGACAGAGTATGTGGAAAAACAGTGTATCTGATTGCCGGTGGACCGTCATTGGATCAAAATATTCATTTGTTGAAAGATCGGAATCAAGATTCCCTCATATTGACGGTAGGCAGGTCTCTGTGGCGGTGTATGAAAGAAGGGATAGAACCGGACCTTGCTATTATTACAGATCCTACGGAGGGATGTTACTGTCAGATTAAGGGATATGAATCCTGTGGTGTACCACTGATTCTCCTGAGTACTGCTTATGCGCGTCTGGCGGATGAGTATAAAGGTATGAAATATATTGCTTGCCAGGAGGGATACCCGCTTGCGGAAGAGTATGCAGATGAAAAAGGATGGATGACCTTTGAAACAGGAAGTTCGGTGACGACAACAGCACTTGATATCTGTATTCAGTTCAAGGCTGCGAGAGTTGTTTTCCTGGGATTGGATTTGGCTTTTACCGGAGGGAGAAGCCATCAGGGCTTGTCAGATGCGAATATATTTGGAAAATCGGAACGGCAGGTGCCGGATATTTATGGAAATATGGTGTCAACTTCCCAAAATCTAAATTCATACAGAAGATGGATTGAAAGGCGGATTGAAAGAGCGAAAATGGATAATTGCCATACTGAGTTTATTGATGCCTCGGAGGGAGGAGCCCGGGTTGCCGGGACACAGATAATGAAACTTATAGAAGTGATGCAGATGTTCTCCGTCTAACATAAGGTATCCTCAGGATTTCTTTGGGTTAATATAGAGGGTATCTTTAGTAAGCCTCTCATGATACAATGAGATGAAGAGGGGACAGAAAATGATGAAGAGTGAAAGGAAATGAGGAATATGGGAAAGAAAGTGTTGGTGACGGGGGCGGACGGATTCATCGGGAGCCATCTGACGGAGAGCCTTTTGGAGGCCGGTTATGAAGTGAAGGCGTTTACCTGCTACAATTCATTTAACACCTGGGGGTGGCTGGATACCTTTCCCGAGGGAAAGTTGAGAGAGATTGAGATATTTTCCGGGGACATCCGGGATCCCAATGGAGTCCGGGAAGCTATGCGGGGCATGGACTATGTGTTTCACCTGGCAGCGCTGATCGCTATCCCCTTCAGCTACCATTCACCGGACTCCTATGTGGATACCAATATCAAGGGCACATTGAATGTGCTCCAGGCGGCCAGGGAACTTGGCACAGAGAGAGTGTTAGTCACCTCCACCTCGGAGGTGTACGGCACGGCAAAGTATGTGCCGATTGACGAAAACCATCCGTTCCAGGGGCAGTCGCCCTACTCAGCCACCAAGATTGGGGCAGATCGTCTGGCGGAGAGTTTTTATCGGAGTTTTGATCTGCCGGTGTCCATCGTCCGTCCTTTCAACACCTATGGGCCGAGACAGTCCGCCAGGGCGGTGATACCTACGATCATATCCCAGCTTTTGGCGGGGAAGGACAGGATACAGCTGGGAGCCCTCAGCCCCACCCGGGATTTCAATTATGTGAAAGACACGGCGGCCGGTTTCATCGCCATTGCAGAGTCCGAGAGGACTCTTGGGGAGGAGATCAATATCGCCACCCAGCAGGAGATCTCCATCGGGGAGTTGGCGGAGGAGATAATTTCGCAGATCAATCCCGGAGCGGAGATCGTCTGTGACGAGCAGAGGCTTCGTCCGGAAAAAAGCGAAGTGAACCGTCTGCTGGGTGCCAATGCAAAGATAAAATCCCTGACGGACTGGACGCCCCGGTACAGCCTGAGGGAGGGGATCAGAGAGACCATTGCCTGGATCCGGGAGAATATGGACCGATATAAGACGGATATTTATAATGTGTGACAACCTATTTCTATTGGGGGAACAGATAGATTATGAGTAAAATATCAATTACCAACCCGTATATTGGACAGGAAGAACTCAAGTCAGGGAGTTTGAGAAAAAATGGCAGTGGTCACCGAGATACACGATCTGGAAAAGAAGGAGAAGCTGCTCGCCCACAGATGATCCCTGATCAAAGATTATGACGAGGCTTACAATTTGATTGTTATTTTGTAAAACGGACGGAGGAAAAGGTATGCAGGCAGTGATTCTGGCAGCGGGAATGGGTAAGAGATTGAAGAACTTGACAGCGGATCGCACGAAGTGTATGGTGGAGGTGAACGGTGTTACGATCATTCACAGGATGTTACTTATTCTGGATGACAGGGATCTGTCCAGGATTGTTATCATCACCGGTTATTGTGGACAGAAACTGCGGGATTATATCGGGACGCTGAATATCCGGACACCTATTGTCTTTATCGAGAACAATGTTTATGACAGGACGAACAATATATACTCCCTCGCCCTGGCCGGGGAGTATCTGTGCAGGGAAGATACCCTTCTTCTGGAATCCGACCTGGTGTTTGAGGCGTCTGTCATCGATGATCTGCTGCGGGATCCCAGGGATACGCTGGCCCTGGTGGACAAATTTGAGAACTGGATGGACGGCACCTGTACGGTGCTGGATGAAAATGACTGCATCATAGATTTCATACCCGGCAGATATCTGAATTTCGAGGAGAAGGACAAGTACTATAAGACAGTAAATATCTACAAATTCAGCCGGCATTTTTCAGAAAACACCTACCTGCCTTTTCTGAGGGCCTATGCGAAGGCCATGGGGAACAACGAATACTACGAATCCGTGATCAAACTGATTGCCATGCTGGAGACAAAGGAGATCCAAGCCAGGCGGCTGGAGGGAAAACTGTGGTACGAGATTGATGATATCCAGGATCTGGATATTGCAGAATCTCTATTTTCCTCCCCGGAAGATGCTGGATGAGATCAATGCCAACATCTCATCACTGATCACGCAGTATCCATCCGGCATGGAGGTGAACAGTCTTCTGGCGGCGAAAAATTTTGGCGTGTCCCGTGAACACATTGTGGTGGGAAACGGTGCTGCCGAGCTGATTAAGGCTTTGATGGAGAGAACAGATTTTCGGAGGATGGGCTTTATCCGACCTACCTTTGAGGAATATCCCAACCGGTTTTGCCGGGAGGCGGCGGTTTATGATACGGCGCCGGATTTCTGCTACGGTGCTGATGAGGTCATCCACAATTTTCAGGGCAGGGAGATTGACGCTCTCGTGGTCATCAACCCGGATAATCCTTCCGGCAACTATATGGACAGGGAGGGTGTCCTGCGCCTGATCGCCTGGGCAAGGGAGCAGGATCTTGCCCTTATACTGAATGAGAGTTTCATAGATTTTGTGGACAGCGATGGCTCTCCGGAAGAAAACTCTGTCCTGAGGGAAGAGATCCTCATCTCATACGAAAAATTGTATGTGGTAAAGTCTATTTCCAAATCATACGGGATACCGGGATTGCGCCTGGGCATTCTTGCCAGCAGTGACGAGGATATGATACGGGCATTGAAAGAGGACGTGGCTATCTGGAATATCAACTCTGTCGGCGAGTTTTTTATGCAGATATATGAGAAGTACAAGGGGGATTACCATATTTCCCTGAAAAAGGTGCGACAGGCCAGGCAAAAGATGGAGAGGGAGCTGGAGGCGATTCCCTGCCTGAAAGTATACAGATCCCAGGCCAACTATATCATGTGCGGACTGTCCGGCGGTATGACCGGCAGAGAGCTGGCGGTCCGGCTGCTGGAGAAAGATTTTTTCATCAAAGATTTGAGCCGTAAGATTGGAAAAGGACAGTACATCCGCCTGGCGGTCAGGACGGAGGAGGAGAACACGGAACTGGTGGAGTATCTGCGCTCTATATTGCTATAGACAAAGACGTTTGATTGTGCAGTGAAACAGGTCATGAAAAAATTTATTAAAAAAGAATAGGAGAAGATGGAGATGGATCTTGCTGTAGTAAAGGAGAAATTGATTGAGATTTCTACCTGTTTTTATCAGGAACGCATCGAGGACGGAATGGGAATGTTCCTGGATGTGGTGGGACTGGTAACGAACATTCCCGAGTTTGCAGAGCTGATCAATCCACTGTTTGACGCGGTGGAGAAGAGGGATTACGTGCTGGCTGCCGATATTTTTTATCACGAGATGGCGATGAGGATACAGGAGGGGTAGTCCTGGCACAGGAATCGAATTTTGCGGCTGTAGTGCCGGTTGTAGAGTCAGCTTCTCGGTGCCGACCATGATCCTCCGGAGGATTTGTATATTTGAGAAAATCCCTCCAAGGCCTTCATGCCATGCCGGCCAATGCCAGCATCTCTTTCAGCCTTTTCTCATAGGTGTGATATTCCCGGATTTTTGCCAGACCGTTTTCTGCGATCTGCATCCGCTCCTTCTCGTGCGCCAGGTAGTAATCCGCCTTTTCCTGCGCATCCTCCATATTTTCATAGTAGACAAAATCCACATCGGGCTCAAAATGAAGGAGAAAATCATTCTGGAAATTGGTAAGCAGGAATCCTCCGCAGCCCATGATCTCCATGGCGCGGAGCGGGATGCCGTTCTGGATGCTCCGCAGAGAGATGTTGAGATTGATCTTGCTGCCCCGGAACACCTGGGGCATTTCTGTTTTGTAGTCCACGTAACCGCGGTTGTCGCATTTCCCGACTTTTGCTTCCGGATTTCTGGTGTAGAGGGCCACTTCGTGGTTTCGGGACAGTTTTTCCAGGAGTGTTTGACGTTCGATGGCGGTGATACGGCGACACAGTACATTGTCGCAGAACAGTGCCTCCGGTGTGGTGAAATAGGCGTTTTGTTCTGTCCAGGAGTTGATGCTGGCGTAACCGCTGGCAGCGATATCCGGCTGGATGGATCGGGAGAGGATGTTTGTCCCGTACAGCTGCAGCTGCACCTGGATCAGGGCGTCGATGTAGCCGATCCAGCGGTCTTTTCCGTTCTTTTTTGCATTTTTCACGAATTCGTCATAAAAATTGTGATCTTCATTGTAGAGTGCTCCCACAAAGGAGATGTCCTGCCGGAACCGCTGTGGAATATGGACATAAGAAGTCAGGCGGTCCGGGTTGGCGGCCATGGGAGCGTAGTACATGGTGGTGACGCCCTGGGCAGTGATCTGCTCGTACATGGCGCTGTCAAAAGTGAATATGTAGTTACAGTCGTTGATTATGTTCACGGCATAGGCTTTCATGTAGGGATTGTCATATATCCAGGACAGGTAGGGGATCCCTGCGCGCATACACGCCTCGGAGACCATGGGAAAATAGTTCATGGAGAAGACAAACTGACACCCGTTTTTCTGGATGGCCGCCCGGATCCCCTCCACCTCTTCCTGATCCATGCCCAGTTTCTGCGCCTGATCCGATAATGGATATAGAATATATTCGTGGCCCAGGGCCTGGAATGCGTCCAGTACATCCTGACGGCAGAAAGCGCGCCAGTCCATAAACAGTAATTTCATTCGTCTTTTCCTCCCGATCTCCGGATTTTCCTACATTTACTGCTATAGAAATTATCGCAAAATCCTGTGACAAAGTCAAGAGAGTGTGTTACAGAAACATAACTTTTTCTTGCTTTTTTTTTGTACTGTTATATAATGAAGTTAGGGTCAAAAGGTTAATCTGCAGAGAATCAGATAGAAAGGCCGTGAGGATATGGATCGTGCACTGGGAGCGAGAATCCGGGAACTGCGCAAAATGAATAAGATGACTCAGAGCCAGGTGGCAAAGGAGCTGGGAGTGAGCCGGCAGAAACTGGCCCGGATGGAGAACGGTTCCAATGACGTGACAATGGAGCAGTTGTCGCTGCTGGCTGTTTTATTCGATGTGACATTGAACGATATGACGAAGGTTCTGGATCCGGAGCAGACGAAGCGCACCGGAGGGGAGATGGGTGAGGAGGCGGATCTGGACCGGATTTTTGAGATGCTGGATTTGTTTTACGCCAATCGGCATATTTACCATATTATGAGGAGGGGCCAATGACGGAGGAGGGGAAAAAGAAAATCCGGCGGCTGGCGGACGAGTTCGGGCAGGGCTGCCATAGACTGGGTTATCATATTGCGGATCTTTTCGGGGAGTGCGAGAGGAGGGGGTACTGCGTTGTCAGGTATCCCCTGGCCACCCGGGCGGTGAAGGGATTCGCGCAGATCCGGGAGGGGGATCGGATCCTCTACTCCAACTCTGCTCTGCCCTTTGCGCAGGAGAGGTTTGCTCTGGCAATGGCATTGGGTCATATTCTGATGCATATGGAGGAGACGGAGCGGTGGGTGGACGATGACGGGAGTTTGGATGGGGAGGGGCAGGAAAAGAGGCAGGAAGCCCGCTTTTTTGCCCAGTGCCTTCTCATGCCGGAGAGTGAGGTATACCGCTATCTTCATCTGGTGATGGAGGGGAGGAAACTGGCCGTGTGGAACAGTTTCGATATAGCCCGGATGCAGGCGGCGTTTCAGATGGATTTTGACCAGTTGACGGAAGGACTGCAGGGGCTGGGATGGCTGAAAAAGAATGAGGCAGTTCTCTTTAACGAAAAACGCCGGGAGGAGACGGGCCGGCTCCTGAACATCCTGGGAAACGGCAACAGCCTGAACCGGTGTACTATGGAGAAGAAGATACCGGAGAAATATATGGAGTGGGTACTCAGCAACTATCATCAGGGGATGATCCGGGAAAATACGCTGGAGAGGGTGCTGGGGTATTTCGGCGCCCGGATGGAGGATATAGACAGGAGGGATGGGATTTGAAACAGGTGCGGACCAGACTGGAAGACCGCGTGCTTCCTTCTTATACCAAGGGAGAGGAAGTCTTTAATATGGTGTCCCACATTGTGGGAGGGGCCTTCGCGGCGGCGGCTCTGTCCCTCTGTGTGATCTTTGCGGCCCTCTACACCGATGCCTGGGGTGTGGTGGGAGCGGCTATATACGGGGGGACGATGGTGGTGCTCTACACGATGTCCAGTATCTACCACGGCCTTCACCGGTCGATGGCCAAAAAAGTATTCCAGGTGATCGATCACTGTACAATATATTTTCTGATCGCAGGGACCTATACGCCGGTGACTCTCTCGGCCCTCCGGCCGATCTATCCGGTGCAGGCCTTTGTGATTTTTGGGATTGTCTGGGCCTGCTGCTTTGTGGCGGCCACCCTGACGGCTGTTGATCTGAAAAAGTACCGGATCATGTCCATGATCTGTTACCTCGCCATGGGGTGGTGCATTATCTTTTTCATAGGGCCTACCATCCGATGCCTGGGGCCGGGAGGGACAGTGTTTCTCATCACCGGCGGCGTGGCGTATACCATCGGCGCCGTCCTGTACGGGGTCGGGAAGAAAAAGAAGTACGTTCACTCCGTCTTTCACCTCTTTGTGCTGGCGGGGAGTATTTTACATTTTTTTATGATCCTGTTCTATGTAATACTGTGAAAAATCAAGAAAATGGAGGACAAGCATATCATGATTGTAGAACCAAAAGTAAAAGGATTTATCTGCACAACCGCACATCCGCTGGGATGCCGGGAGAGTGTTAGGAGACAGATTGACTACTGCAGAGGCAGGGGGATGGTTTCCGGGCCGAAGAAGGTGCTGGTGATCGGTTCGTCCACCGGGTACGGACTGGCCAGCCGCATCGCCGTGACATACGGTTACGGGGCGGATACCATCGGCGTCTCCTTTGAGAAGGAGGCCAGGGGAAAGAGGACGGCCACGGCCGGCTGGTACAACACGAAGGCTTTTGAGGAGTTTGCCGGGGAGGATGGATATTATGCGAAATCTTTTAACGGTGACGGATTTTCCAAAGAGATGAAACAGCAGGTCATTGATACGATAAAGAAGGACTGGGGTACGGCGGATATGGTGGTCTACAGTATGGCGGCGCCCCGGCGCACGCTGGAGGACGGAACTACGGTCTCCTCTGTGTTGAAGACGGTGGGGAGTGAGTTCTCCAACAAGACCATCGACCTTCGCAGCAATGAGATCGTGGATGTGACGGTGCCGGTGGCAACCCCGGAGGAAATCCGGAATACCGTGAAAGTCATGGGTGGTGAGGACTGGGAAGAGTGGATCCACGACATGGCGGAGGCCGGCGTGCTGGCCAGGGGGGCGGTGACCCTGGCTTACTCCTACATAGGTCCGGAGGTGACCCATCCGATCTACAAGGAGGGGAGTATCGGTCAGGCGAAGAAACACCTCTACGAGACGGCAGACCGCATGACGTCGGAGATGACGGATCTGGGGCTTAAGGCATACGTGTCGGTGAACAAGGCATTGGTGACCCAGAGCAGCGCAGCCATCCCCATCGTGCCGTTGTATATCTCCCTTCTCTTCAGGGTGATGAAGGAAAAGGGGCTTCACGAGGGATGTGTAGAGCAGATGTACCGCTTGTTTACGGAAAAACTTCCCGCCCGTGAGGTGGACGAAAACGGTCTGATCCGGCTGGATGACCGGGAGATGAGAGAGGATGTTCAGCAGCGGATCGCGGATGTGTGGGATCGTGTGACCACAGAGAATATCGCGGAATACGGAGATATCGACGGATACTGGGAGGATTTCTACCATATGTTCGGCTTCCGGTACGACAATGTGGACTACGGAGCGGATGTGGAAATATAATGAGTATAGGAGGTACGTATGCGTTTTCTGCACACAGCGGATCTGCACATAGGCAAGAGGATTTTTGACGTGAACCTTTTGGAGGAGCAGAGACTGGTGTTGGACGAGATCCGGGAGATCGCCGGGAGAGAGCGGTGTGACAGTGTGTTGATCGCCGGGGATATATACGACAGGGCCAATCCCTCTGCAGAGGCAATGGGTGTCTTTGACGCCTTTGTCTCTGCTCTTGTGTCCCAGGGGATTTCGGTCTATGCCATCAGCGGCAACCACGATTCCGGGGACCGGGTGAACTATCTCTCCGGGCTGATCGAGGAGAGGGGTGTGTATATTGAGGGGGCCTACCAGGGGAAGCTATGCTGCCATCGGCTGACCGATGAGTTCGGGGAACTGAATCTCTATCTCCTGCCCTTTGTAAAGCCGGTGTCGGTGAGGTCATTTTTCCCGGACGAGGAGATTGTCACATATGCGGATGCGGTGCAAAAGATACTGGAGAGGGAGGAGATCGATCCGGCGGAGCGCAATGTGATCGTAAGCCACCAGTTTGTCACAGGGGCCTCCACCTGTGACTCCGAGGAGTTTGCCATCGGCGGGCTGGACAATATACCGGCAGATCTGTACAGTGATTTTGATTACGCTGCGCTGGGACATATCCACGGCCCTCAGAATGTGGGGAAATGCCGCTACAGCGGCACGCCCCTGAAATATTCTTTTTCCGAGGCAGCGCATAAAAAGTCGGTGACCATCGTGGAACTGGGGGAGAGGGGCAAGGTGGAGTGGCGGCCGGTGGAACTCCATCCGGCCCGGGATCTGCGGCGGTTGAAGGGAGGCATGGAAGCATTGATGGACATGCCTTTCTCAGAGGATTATCTGGAGGTGACAGTGACCGACGAGGAGGTGCCGCCGGACGCCCGTATCACCCTGGCAGCCATGTTCCCCAACATGCTGAAATTCCGGGTGGAAAATTCCAGGACTGTGACAGAGTGGGAACAGCCGGAGCAGGGGAATTTCGAGAACAAAGGGGTACTGGAGATGGTCGAGGATTTTTACCGGTATCAGAACCATGATGTGGAGATGAGTGAGGAACAGCGGAAACTCATGCTGGAAATTCTCGACGGATGATCTGTCTGCCCTGGGAAAGGAGAAAATAAATGAAGCCTGTGTATTTGAAAATGTGTGGATTCGGGCCATACGGCGGGGAGGAGGAGATCGACTTCGCCGCCATGGGGGATGGTGGGATTTTTCTTGTGACCGGAGATACCGGCGCCGGAAAGACCACCATTTTTGATGCCATATCCTTTGCCCTGTACGGCGAGGCCAGCGGTGGGCGCAAGCGCCGGGAGAGCCGGAGTTTCCGGTCGGATTACGCACCGGCAGATGGAAAGACTATGGTGGAGTATCGTTTTTCACAGAGGGGAAGATCATACCGTATTCTGAGAAATCCGGCCTATGAGAGGAAGAGCAGGCGGGGGGAGAAGATGACCACGGAGAGCGCTTCCGTCTATCTGGAGTGTCTGGATACCGGGGAGAGCTTTGACAGGCGGGATGAGGTCAATGAGAAAATACTGGATATCATCGGTCTGGACCGCTCCCAGTTTGCCCAGACAGTGATGATCGCCCAGGGAGATTTTCTGCGGATACTCAACGCGGAGAGCAGAGAGAGGAAGGAAATCTTTCAGAAGATATTTGACACTGGGATCTACTGGCAGATCCAGGAGGAGGTTCTGCGGAGGGACAGCGAATTTAAGAGGCAGTACGAGGCCCTGTCTGTGGAACTGCGGGCCGGCATGGCGGGGATCCGGCTCTTCGGGCAGGGGGAGCAGGAGGAGAGGATCCGAAGGTACAGGGAAAATGAACAGAATGCCCCGGCTGTGATGGAGGAGCTGGAGAGCTATGTGAAGGGGCTGAAAAGCCGGATCCGGGATATGGACCGGAATCTGGCAAAGCAGGAGAGGGAGATAAAGGAACTGGTGCGGCGCATGGAGGAGGGCCGACAGATCGAAAAGAGGATCCGGGCGCTGGACAAGGCCAGAAAATCCCTGGAGAAACTGGAGAGCCGGAGGGCGGACATAGAGCGGGAGGAGGAACTTCTGTCCCTGGCGGAAAGGGCGGCCGGGCTGGAGCCTATGAAGAAGGAGTATGACCGGATCAGCGGTCAGCTGGAGAGTGAAAGCCAGGCTTTGGCGGAGGTGGAACAGGAGGAGAGGGAAATCAGCTCTCAGTTTCAGAAGCTGGAGGAGGAACTGCTCCGCTGTCAGGAAAAGAGAGAGGAGAGGGACCGTCTCCCCCTGGAGATCGAACATCTGAAAAATGCGGAAGAGATATTGGGGCAGTACAGGGAGCTGGAAACTCTGTGGAGGGATGAGAAGGAGAAAATGCTGGAGGCCAGGGAGACGGCGGGAAACCTGCGGAAAATATATGAGGAAACCAGGGACAGGCACTTTGCCGGGGGCGCCGGGATACTGGCCGCGGAACTGGAGGAGGGGAAACCCTGTCCGGTGTGCGGCAGTACAGAGCACCCGGCCCCCGCCCGGTGGACGGAGGAGATGCCGGACCGGGAGGAAGTGGAGCGGGCAGAGGCGGAGGCGGCCCGGGCGGAAAAGGAGTATCAGAGACTGGCCAGGGAGACGGCTGTGCGGGAGTCCGAGAGGCAGGAAAAGAAAAAGCAGATCCGGGAGAGAAATCTTTTGGAGGATGCCCGGATGGAGGATATTTGTCAACAGAGAGAGGCCCTGGAGCAGAAACTGGCTGAGTATGACAGAAAAGTGGCCGAAGTGACGGAGCGCAGGGAGGAAGAGAAGGAGAAAAGGGATGCCTGCCGGGTTCTGATCCGGGAGAAAAAACAGCGCATGAAGGATTTGGGGGCGCAGCTGAGTCAGGCAAAGAGCAGATATGAGAGCGGCCGCAAAAAACAGGGATTCTCGACAGACCAGGAGTTTCTGCAGGCTCTGATGCCGGAGAGGGAGCGAAAAAAGAGGGGGAAGCAGCAGGAGGCCTATCGGAGAGAAAGGGCGGAGGCGGAGGGCGCCCTCCGTTCGCTGGAGCGGGAGGGGGACAAGACGCCCATTGACATGGAGGCGCTGAAGCAGGAGATAAAACAGGTGGAACAGAAGAAGAGACAGGATAAGAAGGAGAGGGATGAAATATGCATTCTGTGTGATTCCGATGAAAAATGCCTCACTGCGCTGGAGAGAAAATGGCGGGAGCGGGAGGAACTGGTGAAACACTGGACCATTGTGCAGGATCTGAGCGATACGTTTAACGGCAGGAAAAAGGGACAGGCCAAGATCAGTCTGGAGGCCTATGTACAGCAGTATTATTTCAGACAGGTCATCGCCGCGGCGAACAAGCGGCTGGCGGTGATGACAGAGGGAACTTTTGTCCTGCGGTGCAAGGAGCAGGCGAGAGACCGGAGAGCCCAGGCCGGACTGGATCTGGATGTGTTCGACCGGAATACGGCGAAATGGAGGGATGTCAGTACTCTGTCAGGGGGAGAGTCCTTCATGGCTTCTCTGGCTCTGGCTCTCGGGCTGTCGGATGTGGTGCAGGAGAGAAGCGGAGGGATCCGCCTGGATTCCATGTTTATTGATGAGGGGTTCGGTACACTGGACGAACAGGCCCTGCGCCAGGCGCTGCAGCTTTTGGACCGCCTGGCGGACGGGAACCGGATGATCGGCATCATCTCCCATGTGGAGGAGCTGAAAAACCGGATCGACAGAAAGATCGTGATCGAGAAGACTCCCTTCGGGAGCCGCATAAGGTGATCAGAGCTGCGTGACCACAAACATGTCATAGATGGCCCGTATCGCATCCTCGAAATCATCGTTTCGGACGCCGATGATGATGTTCAGCTCGCTGGAGCCCTGGTCGATCATTTTCACATTGATATGGGCGTGGGCCAGGGCGGAAAAAAGTCTGCCCGCCGTACCTCTGGTGCTCTTCATGCCCCGGCCTACCACGGCGATCAGAGCCAGGTCGGATTCCAGTTCGATGGAGTCGGGGTGGGCGGTCCGCTGGATATCCGCGATCACCTTCTGCTCCTTCTCTTCGAAGGCGTCCTGATGGACAAAAACGGTCATGGTGTCGATGCCGGAGGGCATATGTTCAAAGGAGATGCCGTTGTCCTCGAAGGCGCAGAGAACCTTGCGGCCGAAGCCGATTTCGGTGTTCATCATGTCCTTCTCAATATTCACCGCTACAAATCCCTTTTTTCCGGCGATCCCGGTGATCGTGTAGGCGGGGATCCGACAGGTGCTCCGCACGATCATCGTTCCGTCGTCTGAGGGAGCGTTGGTGTTTCGTATGTTGATGGGGATACCGGCCCGCCGTACCGGGAAAATAGCATCCTCGTGGAGCACGGAGGCCCCCATGTAGGCAAGCTCCCGCAATTCGGAGTACGTGATCGTATGAATGACCTGGGGATGCCGGACGATGCGGGGATCCGCCACCAGAAATCCCGACACATCGGTCCAGTTTTCGTACAGATTGGCGTTGACAGCCCGGGCTGCGATGGAGCCGGTGATGTCCGACCCTCCCCGGGAAAATGTGACGATCGTGCCGTTTGCCCGGGCCCCGTAAAAACCGGGGATGACTGCTCTCTCAGAGGCCTGCAGCCGTCGGGCCAGCAGATCGTTGGTGGTTTCGGAGTCAAAATTCCCGTCTTTGTCAAAGCGGATGACATTGGCGGCATCAATGAAATCGTATTCCAGATATTTCGCCATGATCTTTCCGTTCAGGTACTCACCGCGGGAGGCGGCGTACATGGGGCCGGCCCCTGCCAGCAGATGTTTTCGTATCGTGTTAAAATCATCTTCCAGTGAAAAATCCAGTTTCAGGCCGCGGATGATCTCATTGTATCGGTCCTTTATTTTACCCAGCTGTTTTGTGAACGCCTGGCCGGACTCTGCCAGCTCGCAGCACTGGTACAGCATATCCGTGACTTTTACATCGTCGGGATACCGCTTGCCGGGGGCCGAGGGAATGACGTAGCGCCGGGTTTCATCGGCGCGGATGATGTCTCCCACTTTCTTGAACTGCTCTGCGCTGGCCAGGGAACTGCCGCCGAATTTTAACACTTTTATCATGATTCATCTCTCCTCAATATATCTTAATTGCGCATGAAAGCATGCCTCATCTGATTAAACCATGTTTTGCCCGTTTTTTCAAGGGCAATAAATATTTTTTGCATGTTTTTTTTATTTGTGCTATACTTTCTCTGGACAAGGGAGGGATCCGATGCTGGAAAATATCACATTATATTCTACGCCCTATTATGAGAAGAATGTATTCATGGGCAGTTATCGCGGCATGAATTTCCGCCTGCAAAAAGCGGAGGAGGATGGGCGGCCGGTTTTGCAGGCCATCGCCTGGAGGGGGCCCCTGATCTTCGACAAGACAAAAGAGGAAAAGACAGTGGAATATTTTGAGTTCAGCGACCAGGGGATCGCCACCGCCAGCGACTGGCTGGAGAGACAGCAGAGGCAAATGTTTCAGTAAAATAGAAAGAAAGAGAAGTGAGGACTGACATGACAAAGATTGATATTTTTTCCGGTTTTCTCGGTGCGGGAAAGACGACGCTGATCAAAAAACTGATCGAGGAGGCCTTTCAGGGAGAAAAACTGGTACTGATTGAGAATGAGTTTGGCGAGATCGGCATTGACGGCGGTTTTTTGAAGGACGCCGGCATCAATATCACGGAGATGAATTCCGGCTGCATATGCTGTTCGCTGGTGGGAGATTTCGGGACGGCTCTGCAGGAGGTTTTAGACAAGTATTCGCCGGACCGCATTATGATCGAGCCCTCCGGCGTTGGGAAATTGTCGGATGTGATCAAAGCGGTTTCCTCCATACAGGAGAAAAATCCGGATGTGGAGATGAATGGATATGTGACGGTGGCGGACGCCACAAAATGCAAGATGTATATGAAGAACTTCGGAGAGTTTTACAATAATCAGATTGAGAGCGCCAAGACCATCGTGCTCAGCCGCACCGGCAGTATATCGGATGAAAAACTGGATGCCGCTCTGAAACTGATCCGGGAGAAAAATGAGAAGGCGGTCGTGATCACTACGCCCTGGGAGGAAATCAGCGGAAAACAGATCCTCGGAGCTATCGAGGAGAGCAACTCCCTGGAACTGGAACTTCTGGAGGAAGAGGATGTGTGTCCTGTCTGCGGTCATCACCACGACCATGAGCATGACCACGATCACGAACATCACCACGACCATGAGCATGACCACGATCACGGACATCATCACCATCACCATGCAGATGATGTGTTTACCAGTATGGGTATGGAGACGGCGCACAAGTACACCGAGGAAGAACTGACGGATATTCTGAAAAAATTATCTGCGGAGGACAGCGGACTGGGAACCATTTTGCGGGCGAAGGGGATCGTGGCGCCCACGGAGGGCCAGTGGTATCATTTTGATCTGGTTCCGGGCGAGTATGAGATCCGCCGTGGCAGTGCCGATTACACCGGGAGGATTTGTGTGATCGGGGCGGAGTTGAAAGAGCAGGAAATCAAAGATATGTTTCTGATATAGAACAAAGGAGGTATGACATGTTCGGAAATCGTGACATTCCCGTGTATCTCTTTACCGGTTTTCTGGAGAGTGGAAAATCCACCTGTATTCAGGAAATCCTGGAGGAAGGTAATTTTGCCGATGGCATGAAGACTCTCTTTCTCATTACGGAGGAGGGGGAGAAGGAAGTGGACGAAAATCTCCTCCGGCACTACAAAGTGACAGCCGTCGTCATTGACGAGGAGGAAGACCTGACAGAGGACAGGTGCAACGAACTGGTAAAGCAGCACAAACCGGCCCGCATAATGATAGAAGTCAACGGCATGTGGGATCTCACAAAACTCTTAAATGTGACGATACCGGAGAACTGGGTGGTAGTCCAGACATTTACCACAGTCAACGCCGGGACGTTTCAGATGTATATCAACAATATGAAATCTCTTTTGATGGCCCACTTCCAGCAGTCGGACCTTGTGATCTTCAACCGGTGTACACCGGATATGGACAAGGCGGCCATGCGCCGGAACGTCAAGGGGATAAACCGCCAGGCCCAGGTCCTCTTCGAGTCGGAGGACGGCACGGTGGAGAGCAATATTGAGGAGGAGCTGCCCTACGATGTCACAGCCAGTGAGATCACGCTGGAGGACGATGATTTCGGTCTCTGGTATCTGGATGTCAGTGAGCACCCGGGCAAGTACGAGGGTAAGACGATCATCTTCAAGGGACAGGTGTACCGGAACCACACATTCCCCAAGGATGCTTTTGTCCCGGCCAGGGCGGCTATGACCTGCTGCGCCGACGACATTACAAAGATAGGTTTTATCTGTCACTATGCGGATGCGTCGAACCTTACCGCCGGTGACTGGGTGACGGTGTCGGTGAAAGTGAAGCCGGAGTTTGACAGGAGAAATCAGGGCCTGTACCCGGTGTTGTGGGCGGACAAGGTGGAGAAGGCGGGACCGCCGAAGGATGAAGTAGTCTATTTCAGTTGACAGAAAAACAACAACAAACATAAGGAGGCAGACGAAAATGGCAAAAATCCAGATGAAAACTCCCCTGGTAGAGATGGATGGGGACGAGATGACGCGTATCCTGTGGCAGATGATCAAAGACGAATTACTGCTGCCATATATTGACCTGAAGACGGAATATTATGATCTTGGCCTGGAGCACCGGAACAGTACCAACGACCAGGTGACGGTGGATTCTGCGGAGGCCACAAAGAAATACGGTGTGGCGGTGAAATGCGCGACGATCACGCCCAATGCGGCCAGAATGACGGAGTATGATCTGAAGGAGATGTGGAAGTCTCCCAACGGGACGATCCGCGCCATATTGGACGGCACGGTGTTCCGCGCGCCGATCCTGATAAAAGGGATCATCCCCTATGTGAAGAACTGGACGAAACCCATCACCATAGCCCGCCACGCCTACGGGGATGTGTATAAAAATACAGAGATCAAAGTACCCGGCAGGGGAAAGGCGGAGCTTGTGTTTACCGGGGAGGACGGGACGGAGATCCGGGAGACGATACACGAGTTTGACGGACCGGGTATCCTCCAGGGGATCCACAATACAGACCAATCCATCCAGAGTTTCGCCCGGGCATGTTTTAACTATGCGCTGGATACCAGACAGGATCTGTGGTTTGCCACAAAGGATACCATTTCCAAAAAATACGACCACAATTTCAAAGATATTTTTCAGGAGATATACGATGAGGAGTACAAGAGCCGGTTTGAAGCCCGGGGCATTGAGTATTTCTATACACTCATCGACGACGCCGTGGCGCGGGTGGTACGCTCGGAGGGCGGATTTATCTGGGCCTGCAAAAATTATGACGGCGATGTGATGTCTGATATGGTGGCCACAGCCTACGGCGATCTCTCCATGATGACCTCTGTCCTTGTCTCCCCAAGCGGCGTGTACGAGTACGAGGCGGCCCACGGCACGGTGCAGCGCCATTATTACAAGCATCTGAAAGGGGAGGAGACTTCCACCAACTCCATCGCCACCATCTATGCCTGGACAGGGGCCCTGCGCAAGCGGGGAGAACTGGATGGTATCACGGAGCTGACGGAGTTTGCGGATAAGCTGGAGAGGGCCTGTGTTAAGACGGTGGAGGACGGGAAGATGACAAAGAGCCTCTCACTGATCTCCACCTGCGAGAATCCCGTGATCCTGAACAGTCAGGAGTTTATCCGGGCGATCCGGGAGACCATGGACAGTCTGTGAGACTGTCCTGGTCGTCCTTTTTACTCAAACCGGAACCACCGGAAATCGAATTTGCTGCCCGGCATAAAGATAAAATTCACCTTGCCGCTGCCTGCAAATCCCCGGATGGGAAATGTGAGTTCCTGATAATCTTCGCTGAACGGAAATTCCACCATCTGGTTTACCTCGCTGCCGTCCTCTCCGTAGAAGCGGACGTGGATGGTGTTGACTTCGATGGGAGAGTGGCCGCAGATCGTGATCTGCCGGATGCCTGCCTCCCCGAAGTTCATATTCTCATATTCCAGTGTGACATTGTTGCCGATGTCTTTGATGGCGTCCTCTGCTATGGTGAACATATCGCCGGAGATGCGGTTGTTCTCCAGGGCCGTCAGCTGTCCGAAAGCTTTTTCTCTCTCTGTGAAATAGAACCCCTGCAGGCTCATCTTGACGGTGGGATATACCACGATGGAGATGGCTTGAAGTCCCCGGATCCGCTGGGGCAGGGTGTACACATTCTCCTGGTAGTGATTGTACCAGCTCTTCGCGCTGTATTTATCCTTTATCAGCATTCTGCCGCCGTCTTCCGAGTCGCCCAGCCAGATTTCGATGGGGAACTCATCTTCGAAGGAGAAGATGGGGATGTGGATCTCATCGGAACCAAATTCGCCGAAATCCACATTGTCAAAGAGGAATCTTGTGCGATCACCTGAGGTGATGTAAATGCCGCCTAAGAAACTCAGCTTGGCTTCGCTGGTGCAGCCGCTGTGGTTGATCCCGTTCACCATTTTGTAGGGATCCAGGCTGGCAGGCCCCATTCCGTTCACCTCAAATTCCAGCTCGGACAGGATCTCGGACAGCTCGGTCTGGCCGTTCCCGCAGGAGCAGCACAGGCGGAAGCTGCCGTCCCCCACAGCCCGGATGCGGGCCGTGTCGCCGTCGGTTTCGATTTTGACGCTGTTGCTCTCCACTCCGTCCTTCGTCACAGCCTTGAAATGCAGATCCCGGTAGGTGGCATTCTCCGGCAGTATCTTTGCGGTGACCGTGGTTTCCGGATGGGTTTCGTCCAGATGGCTTACGCCGCTGTTGACCAGTTCGATCTTGCGCACAGGGATCTCATCCGCTCTGTCCAGACCGGTTACCGGATTCTCTTCGTGGCAGGAAATATGCTGCCGCACAGGGGACTTCACAGCGGGGACTGTGAGACGGGCGGGGGTGAGACCGGGGGAGGAGACCTCGATCACCACGTCTCCGGGCTCTGTTCTGGCGGCCACGATAGCCAGGAGGCGCCCGCTGAACAGTTTGCGGCTGGTGCCCTTGTATGGCTCGTAGTCCGTGCTGTCGCCGTTGTCCAGCCCGACGAGGCGGCCGGCGCCGGAGACCTTCACCTGCATACGGCTGCGGCTGTTGGCCACGAAAATCCCATCCCTGTCCAGGGTGTTGATCTCCACAAAGAGCAGATCCTCGCCGTCGGCCCGCAGGGAATCCCGGTCTGTCTTTAGGGATACGGAGAACGGATCGCCGAAAGAGGACTGGACGTCTGTGGCGATCACATTGTCGTTCTCATCGTAGGCCAGGGCTTTCAACACGCCCTTTTGATAGGGAAGCTGCCAGTCACCTGCCAGTTCGGTATCCCGGGCATGGTCTATGAACTGTGCTCCCATGGATCTGTCGTTGAAGAAGAGTTCCACCTTCGGTGCGTTGGAATACACCCTCACATCAATGAGCTGCCCTTCGTTGAAATCCCAGTAGGGCAGGAGATGGACCATGGGATTTTTGCGGTAATCCGTCCACTCCGCCTGATAGTGATAGTAGCTGTCTTTCGGGAAACCGGCGGTGTCGACCTGCCCGAAAAAGGAATTTTTGGTGAAGTAGGGCGTGGGCTCCCCTATGTAATCCCAGCCGGACCATATGTACTGGCCGAAGATGAAATCCCGGTCCCTGTGGGCGGTGATCGCGGCGGCGGTGTCTTTCGCTCCCCAGTTGGTGGTGCAGTTCCCCAGGGAGGAGCACTGGCCGTCGTCACAGGTCAGGAGACGATTCCGGAGGGGAAAGTGGTAGATCCCGCGGCTCTGCAGGGTGGAGGCGGTCTCGCTTCCGAAGATGCACCATCCGGGGTATTTCCTGTGGTGTTCGTCGTAGAGGCGGTCCATGTAGTTGTACCCGGCGATGTCCACCTCGGCGGCACATTTCTGAGCCCCCTCCCCGTCCATCACATTGGAGCCCATGCCGACGACGGCATTTCCCCGGGGATCCAGCCTTTTCACCGCATCCCTCAGCATGCGGGTGAGCTCCGGTCCCCGCTCCCGGTTGGTATCGTGAATCTCATTTCCGATGCCCCAGATGATAAGGCTGGGGTGATTTCTGCCCTGGCGCACCCAGCTGGTCAGATCCCGCTCCCACCAGTCATTAAAATAATTGCCGTAGTCATAGTCGGTCTTGCAGCTCTCCCACATGTCGAAGCTCTCACTGTAGAGAAGCAGCCCCATCTCATCGCACAACTCCATCAGCTCTACAGAGGGCATGTTGTGCGCGCTGCGCACGGAGTTCACCCCCATTTTCTGCAGGGTGGTCAGCTGGCGCCGCAGAGCTTCCCGGTTTATGGCGGCGCCCAGGGCGCCCAGGGTGTGGTGTTCACAGGAGCCGTTTATTTTTACATGTCTTCCGTTCAGGAAGAAGCCTTTATTTGGATCAAACCGGATTTCCCGGAACCCGAAATGCTGTTCCTCTGTCTGGGTGGGGCAGCCGTCCTGTATCAGCTCCGTCCGGATGCGGTACAGATTCGGGGATTCGATATCCCAGAGAGCCGGCTGGCAAAAGGACATGGTCTGTCTGCTGACGGTGAGTCCCTCACCGGCCCGGATCGTCTCCTCCTGCACGAGAACTTCCGTGTCCGTCTCATCCAGGATGCGGTGGCGCAGCGTCACGTCCACCGGAGTGTCTGTGGAGTTTTGGATCTCGAAATCCGCGTACAGGGTCCAGTCTCCCCCGCTGTTTTCCGTGGAGAGATAGGAGCTGTCCGTGGGGAGGAAGACAGCGGGGCGGCGGATCAGCCATACGCTGCGGTAGATCCCGGAACCGGGATACCAGCGGCTGTTGGGAAGCCGGTATACATTTGTCACCCATATGGTGTTCTCGCCGGGACGGACCAGGTCGGTCAGGTCGATCTCAAACTGGGAGTATCCGTACTTCCAGACAAAGATTTCCTCTCCGTTCAGATAAATCCTGTTGTCCATATAGACGCCCTCAAAGAGGATTGCCAGCCGGTCAGTGCCCAGGTCTTCTACGGTAAATGTCTTTTTGTAACAGCTGACGGCCTGCTCATACAGGTCTTCGCTGTTGTAGATCATCCAGTCGTGGGGCACATCCACCGGCTGCCAGTCCTCTGCCCGGTAGAAATGCTCTATGGGGGTGTCTAAGGGAGCTTTGTGGAAATACCAATTGTCATTGAATAACTGTCTCATATCTTCCTCCTTGATCCATTTGTGATTACTTACAAGAATAGCAAAAAAATTTGACAGTGTAAATAATTTTCTTTATACTTGTAAGAAGGATTGGATTGAAGCAGGGTGATGACATGCAGATATGCAAAATAGGCCCGGACCGGCTGCACGAGGCGCTGGATCTGGTCTGGGAAGTGTTTCAGAAATATGAGGTGCCGGACTATGAGGAGATGGGGGTACAGGTTTTTCGTCATTTTATTACTTACAGCAGCATGGTGGAAAAGGTCGATCAGGGTGAAATGAATTTCTGGGGGTGTTATCAGAACAACTATCTGGTGGGGGTGATCGCAGTCCGGTACGGCCAGCATATCAGTCTGCTTTTTGTGCGGGAAAAGTTTCACCGGCTGGGGATCGCCGGGAGACTGGTAAATGTGGCGGTGGATTTCGTCAGAGACAGCAAACCGAAGATCCCGGCGGTGACGGTGAACGCCTCCCCCTATGCGGTGGAGGCCTACCGGAGGATGGGTTTCAGGGCGCTGGGAGGGGAGCAGAAAAGGGACGGGATCCGGTTTACGCCTATGCGGCTGGATTTTTAGTATAGTTTCTTTGCAAAGAGGGGGGTAAGATTATGAAAAAGAAGTGGATCACGAACATCCTTATCGCTGTGTTTATCCTGATCTTCCTGGGGTGCGGATTGTATCTGCTCCGCTATTATCTGGGGAATAAAAATGCGGAGGAAGAGCTGGGGGAGCTCCAGAAGATGAAGGTGGAGAGCGAGGAAGAGGAGACGGAGGAAGTCAAAACGGACCGGGGGACGATCCTGAAAAAATACCGCAAGCTCTACAAGAAAAATAATGATCTCATCGGCTGGGTGAAGGTGAAGGATACGCCCATTGACTACCCGGTGATGCAGACGAAGGACGATCCCGAATATTATCTTCACAGGAATTTCAAGAAGGAGGAGGATGTGAACGGTCTTCTGTTTCTCGACGCCAAGAGCGACGTGGATGACGCGGAGGGCAATCTGATGCTGTACGGCCATCATATGAAGAGCGGCATGATGTTCGGACATCTGGTGGACTATGATTCCGAGGATTTCTATAAGAAACACAAGATGATTTCCTTTGATACGCTGTATGAGGAGAGGGAGTATGAGGTGGTGGCCGCGTTTTATTCCCAGATCTATGACAGCGATGACGATGTGTTCAAATATTATCAGTATCCCGGCCACATGTCGGAAAAACAGTTCAATTATTATGTGGAAAATGTGAAAAAGCGGTCCCAGTATGACACCGGGATCACGCCGGTGTACGGTGAGCAGCTGCTGACCATGGTGACCTGCGCCTACCATGTGGAGGATGGCCGTTTTGTGGTGGTATCCAGGCGGAAATCCTGACCGGGATCCCCCGGGCCTGTCATTTGACGGATTCCCCCTCCTGTTCGCTGTCCCGGGGGAAACGGTCCGGAAAGAGGTAGTGTATCACCCGGTGAACATACTCCCGGTGTTCTTCCTCAGAGTTTGTGATGACAAACAGGATGGGCTTCTCTACGAAGGGGGCATTTCCCTTGTAAAGTGACTGATAGACGGAGCTTTTCTCCAGCGAGATGCCGTAGGCGGCCGGGCTGCCGTCCTTTGCCGTGGAGGTCTCATAGAGGACGTCCTTCAGCTTTTCCTGTTCCTCTCCGGTGAGAAAGTCGGTCAGTTTCATGCAAACGCCGCTGTCCAGATAGCTTCCGGCTGTCTCGCTGTCGGCGATGACTGCGTCCATGACCCCGGTGGCGATCCGGCTGGACAGTTCACTCAGATCCCCGGCGGACTTTACGCCGGTCTGTCCGGTCCGCATATTCTGTGTGTAGTATACGTAGAAGGACGCTTTATTTTTGTCGGGATCCATGCCGAAGGATTCCGTCATGGTGTCGCTCAGCTCCTCGAAGCTCTCGTCCATGATGCTGTCGTTCAGCACGGCGCAGTGGAAATATATGTCGGATCTGCGGATAAAGTCCATCCATATAATATATCCGGCGACGGCCAGTATCACACAGATAACGGCCAGTTTTGGCAGGTAGTATGTGGTGAAATAGGCCCGTCTCTGTTTCCCGTCCATGTTTTTCCACTTTTCTTTTTCTGTGAGATTTTCCTGTCTTTTTTCATATATGGACGCTTTCTCGTCCAGAGAAGTCTTTTTTCCGTTCAGATTGATCGCCATAACTGCCTCCTGTTTGCATTATGCTGAATATTGTATCATATTTTTATGAAAATTTGAAGAATATTCACAAAATTGTAAAATGGGGATTGACTTTTTTTTTATTCCAAACTATAATGGCACTCGTAGACGACAAAGGTGTCAGGAACGAGAGTTCTCTGGCACTTTTTTTATTGTCAATGTTTCCAAATATATCTGGAGGTGTTATTATGGAAGAACTTTTATCTACTGTAAACGATCAGATGTTTGCCATCTGGTTCCTGATCGGCGCTGCGCTGGTGTTCTGGATGCAGGCCGGATTTGCCATGGTGGAGGCCGGTTTTACCAGGGCCAAGAACACCGGCAATATCATTATGAAGAACCTGATGGACTTCTGTATCGGAACGGTCACGTTCATTTTGATCGGTTTCAGTCTGCTGATGGGTGAGGACCTGTTGGGATTCATCGGAAAGCCGGGATTTGATATTCTGACCAGCTATCAGGATTTTGACTGGTCCGGGTTCGTGTTCAACCTGGTATTCTGTGCCACCACGGCGACCATCGTGTCCGGCGCCATGGCAGAGCGGACCAAATTCCTTTCCTACTGTGTGTATTCGGCGGTTATCTCGGCTTTGATCTACCCCATCGAGGCACACTGGATCTGGGGAGGAGGATGGCTGTCCCAGTTGGGATTCCACGACTTCGCCGGTTCCTGTGCCATCCATATGGTGGGCGGTATAGCCGCGCTGGTAGGTGCCAAGATCCTCGGGCCCCGCATCGGGAAATTCAACTATGACGACAACGGCAAGGTGAAGAAGGTCAACGCCTTCCCCGGCCACAATGTGGCGATCGGCGCTCTGGGTGTGTTCATCCTCTGGCTTGGCTGGTACGGGTTCAATGGGGCGGCGGCCACCAGCGTAGACCAGCTGGCGTCCATCTTTGTGACCACAACCATCGCGCCGGCCCTGGCCACGGTCACCTGTATGATATTCACCTGGCTGAAATACGGCAAGCCGGATGTGTCTATGTGTCTGAACGCGTCCCTGGCCGGTCTGGTGGCTATCACCGCCCCCTGTGATGTGACGGATGCCCTGGGCGCTGTCATCATCGGTGTGGTAGCGGGACTTCTGGTGGTATTCGGCGTATGGCTTCTGGATTACAAATTACATATCGATGACCCGGTGGGCGCCGTGGCTGTCCACTGTATGAATGGTATCTGGGGTACGCTGGCAGTAGGTCTCTTTGCCACGGAGTCCGCTCCGGGATATGGACTGCAGAATGCGGCGGGGGAGACGATCTCCGGTTTGTTCTACGGCGGAGGTTTCGAACTTCTGGGACTTCAGTTCCTGGGCTTTATCTCTGTGGCTGCCTGGGCGGCTCTTACCATGACCATCGTGTTCTTCGCCATAAAGGCTATTTTCGGACTGCGTGTCACGCCTGAGGAGGAGATCGAGGGACTGGATGCCACGGAGCATGGCCTGCCCAGTGCTTATGCCGATTTCATGCCGGCAGGCAGCCGGTTCTACTCTACGGGAAGCATGATCCCGGATGGAGAGGCTATGGGGGCGGTTCCCATGGAGAAAGCGGTTCAGGTGGCTTCGGTACCTGTCTCGAAACCGAAGAAGGCGGTGGAGGACAGCGCCGGTCTGACCAAGATTTCCATCATTGCAAAGCAGAGCAAGTTCGAGGATCTGAAAGAGGCATTGTCCGCCATCGGTGTCAACGGTATCACAGTGACGACCGTGCTGGGCTGTGGTGCCCAGAAGGGAAAGGCCGAGTATTACCGCGGGGTTCCCATGGACTTCACTCTGCTGCCTAAGACGAAGGTGGAGGTTGTAGTCAGTGCGGTGCCGGTTGAGAAAGTAGTGGAGGCAGCGAAACAGGCTCTCTACACCGGGCATATCGGAGACGGTAAGATATTTGTGTACGGTGTTCAGGACGTCATCAAAGTCAGAACCGGAGAGACCGGGTTTGAAGCGCTGCAGGACGACTGAGAAAGCAGTTTATGATACAGGGCTTCCCGATCTTCACTGTCATGTGGGGATCGGGGGCCTTTTTTTTTCTGGCAAAGGGCTGTGGACAGTGCGTGTGTCCAGCCGGCTAAGGATCTGTCCTGACTCCGGCAGTTGACGGGAGAACGTTTATCATGTAAAATAGCTTGCAGGAAATGGAGGTGATGAGAGTGAAGATTTCAACAAAGGGAAGGTATGCTCTGCGAATGATGCTGGATCTGGCGTTGAACGATGCGGAGAAACCGGTGAGGATCAAGGAGATCGCAGCCCGCCAGGGCATTTCGGACAAGTATCTGGAGCAGATCATCTCGGTTCTGAACAAGGCCCGTTTTGTCCGGAGCATACGCGGCCCCCAGGGGGGTTATCTCCTGACAAGGAAGCCGGAGGAGTACACGGTGGGGATGATCCTGCGCCTGACGGAGGGGAGTCTGGCCCCGGTGGACTGTGTAGACGAGGAGATCACGCACTGCCCCAAGGTGCAACAGTGTGTCACATCCATCGTCTGGCACAAGCTGAATGACGCCATCAACGGAGTGGTGGACAATATCACGTTGGCTGACCTGGTGGACTGGCAGATCGGGAGGAACGGGGAGTACTATATATAAAATGGGGCATACTCTGTTATTTTTTTTGTTCCATTTCCCTATTGACACGCTAGGAATACTATGGTAATATGCTGACAGGAATTAAAACATAGTAATTCAGTAGGAAAAGTAGAGAATGGAGGTATGAATATGAGCAAAAAAGAATATAAAGACAGGGATCTGCACTTTGAGACATTGCAGTTACATGTGGGGCAGGAGCAGGCCGATCCGGTGACGGACGCCAGAGCGGTGCCCATCTACCAGACGTCATCCTATGTGTTCCACAACAGCGACCACGCCGCGGCACGATTTGGCCTGTCGGATGCCGGCAATATCTACGGGCGTCTGACCAATCCCACGGAGGATGTATTTGAGCAGAGGATTGCCAGCCTGGAGGGCGGTGTGGCGGCCCTGGCGGTGGCCAGCGGGGCGGCGGCTCTGGACTATACGTTCCGGAACCTGGCCCAGGCCGGCGGCCATATTGTATCGGCGAGCAATATCTACGGAGGTACATACAATCTTTTGCACCACACTCTGCCGCAGTACGGGATTACAACCACCTTTGTAGATGCGGAGGATCTGGAGGGCTTTCGGAGCGCGATACAGGAAAACACGAGAGCGGTTTTCATTGAGACCCTGGGGAACCCCAATTCTGACGTGGTGGACATCGAGGCCATCGCGGACATCGCCCATGAGAATAAGATACCCCTGGTCATCGACAACACCTTTGCCACACCCTATCTGGTCCGTCCCATCGAGTATGGAGCAGATATCGTAGTCCACTCCGCTACCAAGTTCATCGGCGGCCACGGCACGGCCATCGGCGGTGTGATCGTGGACGGCGGGAAGTTTGACTGGGAGGGATCGGGCAAATTTGCCAGTCTGACAGAGCCCAATCCAAGCTATCATGGCATCCGTTTCACGGAGGCCGTGGGGCCGGCTGCCTTTGTCACAAAGATCAGGGCCATCCTCCTCCGGGACACGGGGGCGACCCTGTCGCCCTTCCACGCCTTTCTGTTCCTGCAGGGTCTGGAGACTCTCTCCCTGCGTGTGGAGCGGCATGTGGAGAATGCGTTGAAAATAGTCAGGTATCTGAAAAATCATCCCCAGGTGGAGGCCGTACACCATCCCTCTGTGTCGGAGGACAGCAGGCAGCAGGAATTGTACAAGAAATATTTCCCACGGGGCGGCGGCTCTATTTTCACCTTTGAGATCAAGGGAGACGACAGGAAGGCCAAAGACTTCATCGACAACCTGGAACTCTTCTCCCTGCTTGCCAACGTGGCGGATGTGAAGTCCCTGGTGATCCACCCGGCCAGCACCACCCACTCCCAGATGAGCGGGGAGGAGCTGCTGGCAGCAGGGATCAAGCCAAATACCATCCGCCTGTCTATCGGCACGGAGCATGTGGAGGATATCATAGAGGATCTGGAGGAAGCCTTCAAGGCGGTAAAATAGATGAAAAACCCTATTGCTTTATGCGTTGGATAATGGTATCCTTAACTTGTCTGAAAAAACAGGAAACATATGGATAAGGAGGATTCTTGAGATGAGTAAAGCTACGATTTCCGATGCCATTCGCTATGTCGGCGTGGATGACAGGGACATTGATTTGTTTGAGAGCCAGTATATCGTGCCAAATGGTGTCTCATACAATTCCTATGTGATTTTAGATGACAAGGCAGCCGTGATGGATGCGGTGGATGCAAGAAAGACGAAGGAGTGGCTGTCCAATCTGGAGACAGAGCTCTCCGGCAGAGCGCCGGACTATCTGGTAATTTCCCATCTGGAGCCGGACCACAGCGGCAGCATTAAGGCGGTTCTTGAAAAATATCCGGAGATGAAAGTGGTGAGCAATGCCAAAGCTTTCCAGATGCTGCCGCAGTTTTTTGAGCTGGATATAGAAGACCGCAAGGTTCAGGTGGCCGAGGGAGATACGCTGGAGCTGGGCAGCCACGTGCTGACCTTCATGATGGCCCCCATGGTACACTGGCCGGAGGTGATGGTGGAGTATGAGTCCAGCGAGAAGGTTCTCTTTTCCGCAGATGCGTTTGGGAAGTTCGGAGCTCTCGACACTGACGAGGACTGGGCTTGTGAGGCGAGACGGTATTATTTCAACATTGTGGGGAAATACGGCGCCCAGGCGGCAGCACTGCTGAAAAAGACTGCCGGGCTGGACATTCAGGTGATCTGCCCGCTGCACGGACCGATCTTGAAGGAAGATCTGGATTATTATATTGGGAAATATACCACATGGTCCAGCTATGAGCCGGAGGATGACGGTGTGTTTATTGCCTATGGTTCCATCCATGGGAATACCGGCAAGGCGGCCAAAAAGCTTGGCGAGATTCTGGAGAGGAAGGGCGCAAAAAAGGTGGTTGTCACCGATCTGGCCAGAGAGGACTTAGCGGAGTCAGTGGAGGATGCTTTCCGCTATGACAAGCTTGTGGTGGCGTCTGCTACATACGATGGCGGTCTCTTCCCCATTGTGGAGGATTTTATCTATCACCTGGAGATGAAAAACTTTCAGAAGAAAAAGGTGGCTTTCATGGAGAATGGAAGCTGGGCGCCCATGGCCAATAAAAAGATGGCGGAGCGCTTCGAGAAGATGAAAAATATGACAGTCTGTGAGAACAGAGTGAGCATCAGATCCGCCATGAAGAAGTCAGATATCGCACAGATGGAGGCGCTGGCGGAAGAGATATTAAAAAAGTAGGAAACCGTCAGAGAGATATTTGAATTTCGGGCGGAAAGAAAAGGGGATCAGCCGTCCCCTTTTTCTTTTGCCCTTTCCGAGACGATCTGTACGCCATTGACCTCTACCAGGTCGTTGATTTCGATCAGCAGATAGGGCACCCCGTCGATGATGCGGGTCTCCACCAGGTCGGTGCGCTCCGGGCTGACATTCACGGTGACGTCCGGAGTCCGGACCTCAAACTTTCTTGTGTTGGAGATATTGTCTGCCATCAGGGATTCCTTCTCCCCTACTGTCTCGTCATAACGGGTCTCGAAGGTATTAATCCTTTCGCCCTCCACCCCGGCCTTCTCCAGGAGACGGTGCATATCCGCCTTATCCAGGGAGAGGGGCTCCGGATTATCTCTGTTTTCCTCCACCATCTGATTCAGGTTTTCATGGATCGTTTTCACCGCCTCATAGTCGCAGTCCAGCCCCAGGGACTCCTCCAGAAGGGTATTGAAGGCTTCCTTCTGGCTCTTTGCAGGCATGGGCATCCGGCAGCCCAGGACCTGCTCGGTGAGAGAGAAGTCCAGCTCATCGGACTTTTTGGAAAAGTACAGAAGGCTGTGTATATCCGTGTTCCGGTCGTTGAAAGCCGGGAAGAGAAAACCGTGCTGCGGCATGTCCACAACCCAGTCCCGAACCCGGTCCTCGATGTGATTTGTTTCAGAATTATAACATAATCCTGGCTTTGTCAATTTCACAGGGCAAATGCTGCATAAAATGTAATCATATACGTACTCGGAAGCGTCAAAGTTTTCTACCCCGTCGGAAGTGATCCCGGGGATATCGTAGGCGTCGTGTACCAGGATGATGAAATAATTCTCCGGGTTGGCATAGTTTTCGATGATCCTGTCGTAGAACCGGTCCAACAGTTCCTGATCCTGCAGTTTGGAAGCCAGAAGTTCCATGAGAAATCTCTGGGTGCCATCCTCCCGGGTCTCCTCCTCCGTGGGAAATTCCATGTTCATAAGAGTCCGCCCCAGGGAGCCGGACAGGGTCTTGCGGAAAATGTCTATGTACTTGAACATCTCCTCCTCCGGCAGACTTAAGAAAGCCTCCCGCAGCTCCAGGCGCTTGTTTTTTTCGGCGTCCACATAGCAGCCGCACAGGCGTGTGATGCTGCATTTCGTCTTGGTAAAACGTTTCTTGATCTCCGATATCTCTTTTTTGTTCATAATCTCGTTTTTCCTTTTCCTTTCCTATTTATATGTGAAAGATAACTGTTGAGATTGTACCATTTAAGAAAAAAACAGTCAAATGCTTAAACCTTGCTGAGCTGTTCCAACAGTGCGGTTATATGGCCGCGCATAGCAGGCGATAATTCTCGAAAAAGATTCAGAAATTGTATTTCTTCCGCTGTCATAGATTGTATCATATTGTTTTCGCATGTATCGTTGACTGCCGTATATCCAACCAGATAATCAATAGTGGTATGAAAGAATGAAGCAAAATTTTTCAGCGTCTGTATATCCGGCTGTGCCAGGCCGTTCTCATATTTGTAAATGGACTGCTGGCTGAGCCGGAATTCATCGGCAAGTTTCTGCTGACTGAGCTTGCGATTGGTTCGCAGCTTTTTTAAGTTTTCCACGATTTCACCTCCCGTATAAATTGATCAAACCGGTTTATTTGGATATCATATACTCCTCATTTTTCATTGTATCAACCTGATACAGTGATAACTAAAACTTAAAAGTTGTTATTGACAACAATCATTAGTTGTAATATAATAGTGACCGGTACATAAATATGACAGAGGTGACAGCTGTGATTGACTTTCATACTCATATATTGCCGGGACTGGACGATGGAAGCCGGAATATAGAGCAATCGCTTCATATGTTTCAGATGGAGTCGTGCCAGGGGGTACACAGGATTGTAGCGACGCCTCATTTTTATGCCCATCAGGATTCTGTATCCCGTTTTCTCAAACGCCGGGGAGAGTCCTGGGACAGGTTATCTGCTGAGCTGGAGCCGGTGGAGAGCCAGATGTTTGCGCTGGGGGCGGAGGTTTACTACTTCTCCGGGATGGGGCAGGCAGAACAGCTGCCGCAGCTCTGTGTGGAGGGCTCATCTTTTCTTCTGGTGGAACTGCCATTTGCCCAGTGGACAGAGCAGATATATAAAGATATTCGGACAATATGGGAGAAACAGAAGCTCACCGTAGTATTGGCCCATGTGGAGCGGTACTACGAGTTCCAAAAAAAGAAGGAAATATGGAATCGTATCTTTAGTCTGCCCTTATATGCCCAGATCAATACAGGGGGTATGGACAAAAGAAGGAAAAGAAGGTTTGTCTCCATGTTCCTTGATATGGATGTCCCTGTCGTTCTGGGGAGTGATTGTCACAACGATGACCGTAGGCCGCCCAATATGCAGCAGGGCAGGGATTGGCTGTGCGGGCGTTTTGGCGTTGATATTCTGCAGAGCATCGACGCCGCGGGAAAGAGGCTGTTGGGATGATGAAAAAGGAAAAAAGAAAGCTTTTTTTTCTCCTCGCCGGGATGGCTGCTTTCATGGTTGCTTTCGGGGGCGCCCTGTACTTTTTTGAAACCCGTTTTCCCGCAGAGGATGTGAGTGCTGTGGATAAGGGATTTTTGAGGGAGGAGCAGGAGGAGGAAAAGAAAGCGAGCGGAAGTATAAAGCTGGATGGAACGCAGTATGAGTACTTCCATGAATTTGAGACCTATTTGCTCTTGGGTATTGATGAGAGCGGCACAAACGGGGAGGACGGCACCTACCGGGGAGGCATGGCGGATTTTCTGGTCCTGCTCATTGTAGACAGGACAGAGGACCGGTACTGTTTTCTTCCTCTGAACCGGGACACCATGACCGAGGTTACGCTGCTGCAGGAGGACGGTACAGGGATGGCCACGGCGGATATCCAGCTGTGTACTGCCCACTGGTACGGCAAGAATCCGGAGCAGAGCTGTCAGAATACGGTGCAGGCGGTGTCGAAACTGCTGGGAGGTATCTCCATTGACGGGTATTATGCGCTTCCCATGAGCAGTATCCCTGCCCTGAATCACGCAGCAGGCGGTGTGGAACTCACCCTTATGGAGGATTTCACAGAGATGGATCCCCAGATGGAAAAAGGGAAAAAGATGGTTCTGACAGATGAGCAGGCGTATCACTATCTCCACGACCGGTACGGCGTCGGGGACGAGGAGAACACTTCCCGGATGCAGAGACAGAAGCAGTACATGCAGGCGCTGCTCCGGCAGATGAAAGACAGGCTGAAAGAGGATCCGAACTTGATCCAGACCCTGAATCAGGAGTTGGGGGAGAGTGCTGTGACGAATATAACCGGGAAAGACATGTCACGGATCACGAAGCATCTGACCGAGGGAGCCAATGCAGGATTTTTTGAACTGGAAGGAAAAAGCGATCTCGGCAGAGCTCTGGGCGACGGGATCGATCATGTGGAATTTTATCTGGACAAATCCTCGCTGAAGGCGACCCTGACAGAAATATATAGATTAGAAGAGAGGGACTAGAGAGATGAAAGAGCACAAAGAGCTCTTGCAAATGGATACACAGGAGGAAGAAATTGAGATTGATCTGCTGGAGCTGCTCTATTATTACAGAGTCAGGCTCTGGTTTATCATAGCCGGTTTTTTGACCGGGGCAGTCATTATGGGGCTGGTCACATTTTTCCTGATCACCCCGAAATACACAGCATCGTCAAAATTGTACATGGTTTCATCCTCCAGTGATTCCGTGGTGGATCTGAGTGACCTGGACATCGGCACATCCCTCTCCAGTGATTATGAGGAACTGCTCAGAGTCAGGCCTATCATAGAGGATGTGATCAAAGAGGAAAAGCTGTCCTATACTTACGAAGAACTTCTGGAGATGCTGACGATCTCCACCATTGATGATACCCGGATCCTTGTGATTACGGCGGAGAGCACGGTGCCGGACGAGGCGAAAAGGATCGCCAACTGTCTGGCGGATATTGCCGTCTCAGAGCTGCCGAGACTGATGGATACATCAGAGCCGAACATTGCGGAAGAGGCTGTTCTGCCCCAAAAGAAAAGTTCGCCGAGCCTGACGAAAAATACGTTGATAGGGGCGGCTGTAGGAATGCTTCTGGTGATCGCGCTGCTGACATTCCGCTTTATGACAGACGATACACTGCAATCCGCGGAGGATGTGGAAAAAGCCTTTGGTGTAATGCCGCTGACGGTGATCCCCGAGGGTGATATAGAAGAGATATCCGATGAAAAGGAAAAGAAAATAAGGAAGGCAAAGAAAAAGAAAAGAAAAAAGAAGAAGAAGGCTGCCAAAAAAGAGGTGAAAACATGAAAACAGCGACGATCCAAAATATGCCGGAGCTCCCCTATTCCATGGAGGAGGCCATCAACCGCCTCCGCATCAACATCAGCTTTCTCGGAAAGGATATCCGGAAGATCATGGTAGTCTCTACCATGCCGGATGAGGGAAAGAGTTTTGTGGCCATGCAATTGTGGCATCAGGCGGCCCAGGCAGGGATCCCCGTTATCCTGCTGGATGCGGACATGAGAAAATCGATCATGAAGGATAAATATGAGATTGTGTTGGAGGGTGGGAAAAAGATCCAGGGTACATCCCACTATCTGGCCAACGACTATCCTATCGAAGATGCCATTCTCCACACCCAGTGGGAGAACGGTGACGTTCTGCTGAATACGGACAATGTGATCAATCCCTCTATGCTGCTTGAGAGCGGACGGTTTAAGGAAATGCTGGATTTTATGGAGAAAAAATACCGCTATGTCTTTGTGGATTCTCCGCCGCTCAATCTGGTATCCGACGGTGAGAGGATAGGCAATTTATGCGATGGGGCCATCCTTGTGGTGCGCGGCGGCGTCACGTCAAAAAATATGGTGAAAAATTCCATCCGGCAGCTGGAGCGGGCAGGCTGCCCCATGCTGGGTATCGTCCTCAACCGCGTGGAGGGGGCCAAGGCCGGATACTATTATAAACGCTATGGCGGCAGGTATTACGGAAAGGGGTACTATGGCAGAAAATATTATGGCTATGGTGGAAAGTATTACAGTGACGCCTACTATCAAAAATAACGTGTGAGTCCACCGGAGCGAGCCTTTATGGCGGCTTTGGTTTACTCTATATATATTCTGAAGGAAAGGAGGAAAGAAAAGTGGTTAAGGTAATGAAAAAGGCCCTTGCCTGTGCTTTGGCAGCAGCAGTTGCATTTACTGCAGTCGGTACAGCCACCACAGTATCTGCGGCCACAGCGAGTCCGGTAGAATCAGTGAAACCGGTCACAAAGAAGAATGTCACTGTCTCTGCCGGTGTGGTAGATACCAAGTCTGACGGTACGGCTTCCCTTAAGAAGGTGAAGAAAAGCTCAAAGAAAAGTGTGTCGGTATCATCGAAGGTGACGGTCAACGGTGTAAAATATACGGTCACTACCATCGAGGCAAAGGCATTTTCCGGCTGTAAAAAGGCCACCAAGATTACGCTTCCGTCTACGATCAAAACGATCAAGAAGGGTGCTTTCACAGGAGCGAAAAAGTTAAAAACGCTTGTTTTCAAAGGGAAAAAGCCGGTTACTGTGAAAAAAGGTGCATTTAATGGTCTCAATACGAAAAAAATGACGATCAAAGTCAGCAAGAAGATGTCCAAAAAGCAGTACAAGAAATTTGTGAAGGCTCTGAAGAAGGCCGGTTTTAAGGGTAAAGTAAAACAGGGCTGATGTCAGTCAGAATGAAAAAGCACACAGGCGTAAACCGTCTTATGGGAGGATATCCTATCTTCCTCTCATAAGGCATGAAAGAGACGGGACAGGAGGACTGATGATGTACCACAGGAGGGTCCAGGGCTGGATGAAGCATGGAGATTTTCTTTTGGGAGAGTTAATATGTTTTCAGCTGGCATTTATTATTTCCTGTGTCATGCGGCATGGCTGGGTCAATCCATACAGCAGTGTATTGTATCGGAATACAGCTATTGTGGCAGCGCTGATTCAAATATTTGTGATCATCAGTTTCAATGTCTTTAAAAATATATTGAGACGGGGATATTACAGGGAGTTTGTCAACTCCGTCAAAACAGTGTGTGTCGTCATGCTGCTGCTGGTACTCTATCTCTTTTTGATCCGGCAGGGCACGACATTCTCGCGGATGGTTTTGATCTCGACTTCGGTGTATTACTGGGTTTTCTGTTATACCTTCCGGAGTCTGCGGAAATATTTTCTGCGCGCGCACTTGGCGGAGAACGCAGGGGGTAAATCCCTTGTCATTATCACGGAAAAGCGGCGGGCCAGACAGGTGATCTCCCATATCCAGAGCAGGAATGTAGACGAGTTCAAGGTCACCGGGCTGATTCTTCTGGACGAAGAAGGGCAGTCCGATACGGATGTGGACGGCGTGCCGGTGGTGTCCGGCAGGGCAGGGGCAGAAAAGTATCTCTGCCGGGACTGGGTAGACGAGGTGTTTCTTGACATCGACCGCATGGACGACCAATCCCGAGAGCTTATGTATCTGATTGCGGATATGAGCATGACGCTGCATTTGCGCGTCGGCACGAAGGAAGAACTTCCGATCACCGGAAAGGAATTACAAAAGATCGGTGATTACACGGTCATCACCATGAGCCCCCGTATTTTGCGGTTCTGGGATTCGTTTATCAAGAGAGCCCTGGACCTTGCCGGGGGGATCGTCGGCTGTCTGTTCACCGGCATTTTATTCCTTGTCCTGGCTCCGGTCATTTACCGGCAGTCCCCGGGACCCGTGTTTTTCTCGCAGATGCGGGTGGGGCGCAATGGAAAGATCTTCCGGATGTGGAAATTCCGCAGCATGTACCTGGACGCCGAGGAGAGAAAGAGCGAGCTTGCCGATCGAAATGAAGTGCAAAATGGAATGATGTTTAAGATTGAGAACGATCCCCGCGTGATCGGGAGTGAGAAGGGACCGGGCAAAGGCATCGGGAATTTCATCCGCAGGTTTTCCCTGGATGAGTTCCCCCAGTTTCTCAACGTGCTGAAAGGCGATATGAGCCTGGTAGGTACCAGACCGCCGACGCTGGATGAGTGGGAGCGGTACAATCCCCATCACCGCGGCAGACTCTCCGTCAAGCCGGGTCTCACCGGGCTGTGGCAGATCAGCGGGCGAAGCGACATCCAGGATTTCGAGGAGGTCGTTGCCCTTGACCGGCAATACATCACGGAGTGGACAATCGGAATGGATATCAAGATTCTGCTGAAAACGGTATTGACCGTATTCAAAGGAGAGGGGGCAAGATAGGGAATGTCAGTCTTTTGCCCCGGATACCATAGTTATTTGGCCAGCTGACCCCTGTGATTTTTTCACAGAATGTGGTTTGCTATACATAGATTTCTTCAAAAAGATGATTTGTTTTTTCATCGAAAACATCTCATCGCCTCCTTTTTTTGAGCTCCGCCACAGGCGCAGAATGCCTTGGAACGCTGATTGACGCATTGCGCGTCATGGAAGAAGGGGACATACTTTGCGTGGATCCCTGCCCGACAGAGCGGGGGTGGCGGGACTCAAAATCTTTTGGCAAAATCAGTTCAACAGGAGGTGATATGAAAGATGGCAAAAAAACGGGAAGACGAGTTAAAGGTATGTCTGGTCGGCTCCAGTGGCGGACACCTGGCGCACCTGTATATGCTAAAGGCATTCTGGCAGGACAAGAACCGGTTCTGGGTGACGTTTGATAAAGAGGATGCAAGAAGCCTTTTGAGAGAAGAGAAGATGTATCCCTGTTATTACCCGACGAACCGAAATATCTTTAACCTTATTCGAAACACTTTTGTGGCGGTCAGGGTATTGCACAGGGAGAAACCGGATCTGCTGATATCCACCGGCGCAGCAGTCGCCGTCCCCTTCTTTTACCTGGCAAAGCTGATGGGTAAAAAGCTGATCTATATCGAGGTCTTTGACCGGATTGATAAACCGACTCTGACAGGGAAGATAGTATATCCGATTACTGATAAATTTATTGTGCAGTGGGAGGAGACGAAGCAAGTCTATCCGAAGGCAGTGAATCTTGGAAGTATTTTTTAGGAGAAATTATCATGATATTTGTTACGGTTGGTACACATGAACAGCCGTTTGACCGACTGATACGGGAAGTTGACCGGTTAAAGGGCGAGGGGATAATCATCGAGGAGGTCGTCATGCAGACGGGATACAGCACCTGTGTGCCAAAACACTGTAAATGGAAGAAGTTATTTTCCTATGAAGAAATGAATGAGTATATGGCGGTGGCAGGAATTGTAATTACCCATGGAGGACCAGCCAGCTTTATCACACCCTTGCAGATGGGGAAAATCCCCATTGTCGTTCCGAGGCAGAAACAGTATGGCGAGCATGTGAATGACCATCAGCTTGAGTTTTGCAAAGCGGTAGAAGCCAGAATGGGGAATATTATTGTCGTGGAGGACATTGCAAGACTGCAGGGAACCATTCTGGAATACGCCAGTCTATGCGGGGAAAAGACAGGAAGCGGCACAAACAGCAACCGGGTATTCAATGAACGGTTTGAGAAGATCGTAGAGGAGTTGTGGAAGAGATAAGAAGAATATTATTCATACGTAATAGATAAATAATGCATGGAATTATATTAATTAGGGAACACACTGATGTTTATGATTTAGTGGTTTTGGCACCTGCCAAAAGGGATATCCTGAATTATTTAAGAAATGATATAAGATAAAGTTCATATTCCATCCAGAATTGAGGGTTGCTGATTATTTCTTCTTGTATTTTGTCGCATAGAGAAAGGACAGATATTTTGATTAGGAAAATATTGGTTGTCATCACAACGGAGATGGTTTCCTATGGAGGAATTGTTGCCGTTATGATGAATTATTATAGGAATATGGATAGAACGGAATTGCAAATTGATTTTGCGTCATCCAATGATTTAGAGCCCGAACTTGCAAAAGAGCTTTATCAAAACAATTCTTCATATTTTAATCTTGGAAGCAGACAGAAATCCCCAGTTTGTTATATGAGGAATCTGGGGAAGCTTTTGCGTGCCGGACATTATGATGTGATTCATGTAAATGGGAATAGTGCGACAATGGCTGCAGATGTGTTTTTGGCAAAAATTTGCGGGATTCCGCATCGAATTGCACATACGCATAACACAATGACGGAACATCCGTTTTGGCACAGGCTGTTGTATCCTATGCTGCCTTGTTTTGGAAATGAAAATATAGCTGTTTCAACACAGAGCGGAGATTGGTTGTATGGCAAGCATGGTTATACTGTGTTGAATAATGCGATCCCGACCGAAAAATATCGTTATGATGAGAAAGTCAGGAAACAGTATCGGAATCTATTTCATGTGGAGGGGAAGTTTGTCATTGGAAGCGTAGGAAGATTGAATCGCCAAAAAAATCATCAGTATCTTCTTCACATTTTCGCTCGGTTAAGAGAACAGGCAGAGGACTCAGTTTTGCTACTGGTCGGTGGCGGTGATCTGGAAAGGGAAATAAAGAAGCAGGCTGACAGGTTGGGAATCGCAGAAGACGTGATTTTTACAGGTACACGCAAAGACGTGGAACATTTATTGCAGGCAATGGATTTTTTTGTGTTCCCTTCTATTTTTGAGGGGCTGGGGATGGTGTTGATTGAGGCACAGGCATCCGGGTTATATTGTCTTTGTTCAGATGTGGTTCCACAGGAAACGAGAGTAAGTGAAAACATAGAATATATGAGTCTTTCAGAAAAACCGGAAGAGTGGGCACAGCGGATTTTGGAGATTAAGACAACATTATCGGGAGACCGTGAACGTATTTCGGCACAGGCTGTTAGCACCATTAAAAGAAGTGGCTATGATATAACTTTAGAGGCTGAGAAATTAAGAAAATTATACTGTTCAAAAGTAGATTCCGGGGAGGCATAGCGGTGAGTGTAACAGTGTTTGGTATTGCATGGTTTGCAATCCTGATATTAGCATTTATAAAAAATAAAGCGAAAATTATGTTATTTATGCTTATATTAGGGATGAATTTCCAATCGGCATCTGTCCTGATTCTAAATGGGAACGGTTTTGGTCCCCAGATAGTTACATCCGCAGTTTTTATATTTTGGGCTTTCTTTTACTCAAAAGCTGTATGGGAAAGAAAGTTGGTTATAAAAAAAATAGATGTGCCTCAGAGAATTGTCATTGTATCAACCGTGTTACTGTGCGTGTTGATAATCAGGAGTTTGCAAGAAAACCAGAGGATGGAAGATAAAGAAATAATAGTGCTATATGTTATCCAGCTGATAATTTATATGATATGTTTTTTATCCATGCATGGCGTAAGCCATAGGTTCCGGGCAGAGGATGTGGATCACGTAATCGTTGTTGTGATAACAACGGTTGTAGCTATAGGAATCATCCAGTTTCTGGTGACAACGAATATATTGCCAAGAAATGTACTGTTAGAGACATTTATATATACGGAGGATACAAGTTCAGCCTATTACTGGGGTTCATTTTATTTAAGACTGTTTTCTGTCTTTATGGAGCCAAGCTACTGTGGGGCATTTTTGGTGGGTGCATTTTACTATCTGATTTCAAAAGAAAATATGACAAAAGAATATTTACTGCTTTCCATACTGGTTGTCTGTGAGATCCTGCTCACTTTTTCGTCAACGGCATATGGAGCGTTTGCGTTGGCAGGGATTGTATATGTAATATTAAGCAAGGATAAAAAGTCATTAAAATTTTTGATTCCCATCGGGATTCTGATGCTTATTTTTTTGTCTGTGACAGGGATATTGCAGGATGTTTTGAGAGAAGTGATATTTGAAAAGGGGAATTCCGGTTCTGCGTATACACGTGGAGTATGGGATGACAGAGCAATTATGGCATTTGAAGAAAATTGCTTGTTTGGGAAGGGATATAAAATGGTGAGAGGTTCCCATTTTTATACTTCCATTTTGGGACAGGTTGGTATAGTGGGTACAATTTTATATGCAGGTATGGTTCTCCCACTCGTTGTGGCGGCAATATGGAGGACAGAGTGTAATTCGGAGGCTTTTTTTGTAATGGGTGTAATATTGGCGCAGATTATTGCAGTGCCAGACATGGATTTTTGCGTATTCTGGTTAGGAATGTACATGCTACAGTTAAGCCTGGGTTCAGAAAGGGAAAAGGTGTGACTATGCAATTATCTATTATTGTCCCTGTATATAATGCAGAAAAATATTTACCCAGATGTCTTGACAGTATTACAAAACAAATAAAAAACGGTGTAGAGTTAATCTTGGTGGACGACGGATCACAGGACAAGAGCGGTGAAATCTGTGATGTTTATGCAAAAAAGCAGGAAGTTGTCCGTGTATGCCATCAGAACAACGGAGGGAGTGCGAAAGCAAGAAACAAGGGGATGGAGCTGGCGCGGGGTAGATGGATTACTTTTGTGGATGCGGATGACGATGTGGCGGATAGTTTTGTGGATACGATCCTTTCGCATGTTGAGGAAGGGCTTGATGTGGTTTTATTTGAGTATGTGCAGGTGGATGTAGCAAAAGAGGAAATGTCCGAAGAAAAGGGGGGATGCCGGTATTATGACGCTAGCTGTCGGGACTTGTTTATTCGTAAGAATTTTCTGGCAGGAGAGGTCTTGGAGGAATGCCATTTTAATATGCGCTCTGTCTGGGCAAAGGCGTTCCGGCATTCCCTGCTTACCGAACAGGGGATAGTTTTCAAGCCTGGCGTAAAAATTGGTGAGGATATGATATTCACGCTGGAGGTCTATGTGTCCTTTGCCAAAGCAAAATGTGTTCCAGGTGTTATTTACCACTATTATTTTCGAAATGAAGATTCCATTACTAACCGTTACAAGCCGAATTTGCAGGATATCATAGCGTCCTATGTCGAGGCAGTTACACCTTGGCTGGAGGAGCATCCGGAGTATGTTCCGCATTATGCGAGCTACCGGTTAAATGACATTATTCTTTATATGAAATATGATTTTTTCCACAGAGATAACAGGGAGGAGAAAGAACACAAAAGGGAGCGAATGAAAAGTGTTTTTGGAAGCTATTGGACTTACTATGAAACGGCAAAGGGAAACGGCATGTTATGTTTCTATAATATGTTGAAGCGACTGGTGTTTTATCTTGCACTCCATGGACATTTCCGGTTGCTGAAGGTGATTGCATGGCTAAGATACGGAGGGAAATGAGATGAATGAACCATTTGGATTAGAGGAAATGAAGGAAATTGAATATAGCACCTTGGTCTATATTGACAGGTTGTGCCGGCAACACAATATAACATACTGGCTGGCTTACGGCACTTTGCTTGGGGCGGTACGGCACAAGGGATTTATTCCGTGGGATGATGACATTGATATCTGGATGCCTGCTGAAGACTATCACAGATTTCTGAAACTTGTAAATGATGATGAGGATTCGCACTATAGGGCAGTCAGCCATCAGACGGATGTAAGATACCCGTATTTTTTTGCAAAAGTAATGGATACAGATACTTTATTGAGGGAAGAGGCGGGGGAAATGGATCTTGGGGTGTATGTGGATGTGTTTGCGCTGATAGGATTGCCAAAGTGCCCCCTTTTACGGACAGCGGTTTCGATGAAGTGTACACACCTGCTTAGAAGCTGGACATATGCAACGGTAAAGGATGATTACCGCTACTCGTTCATAAAGACATGTCTCCGGAAGCTGTACCATATGTACGCACTGCAAAAAGGGACGCTGTACTGGAATCAGAAAATACGAAAATTCATGAAAAAACATCCGGTTGAAAATGCGGAATATATAACGGATGTCAACAAGACAAAATGTGCCTGGCAAGCGGCAGAATTTGAAGCAGTGCATATGGTTTTTGAGAGTGAAAAGTTTCCGGTTTCCAAGGGGTTTCATGCAGTTCTGACGGCGATTTACGGGGATTATATGCAACTGCCTCCGGAAGAGGAGCAAATTTCACACCATTATTTTACAGCATATAAGCGCAGGAGGAAGCAGGTATGAGCTACAGTAAATGGGATTACGTAAAAAAGAGTATTGTGCTCAACCTGAAATTGATTCGGCAGTATGGTTTTTCATATGGAGGTCGAAGGTTGTTCTTGGGAATCATACCTAAAAGAATAAGGAATACCAATTACATCTGTGTAAAAATGGGCGAAAAATGTGATAGGATGGCAAAGGAGTATCTGAAAAAATACAGGTACGTCATTGAAAATTACAACGCAAAGGAGCAGGATGGGGCATGCGTGGGTGCTGATTCCAATATTTGGATTTTCTGGTGGCAGGGCATGGAGCAAGCACCCGATCTTGTCAAGACGTGCGTGGCGAGTATCAAAAAACATGCGGAGCAGCATCCGGTCATCGTGCTGGATCAGGATAATTACAGGGAATACGTTACGCTTCCCGTTCATGTCATGGATAAATTCAGGAAGGGAAAAATCACTGTGACACATTTTTCAGATCTGCTCCGGGTGGTACTTCTGTATAAATATGGGGGGATTTGGATGGATGCAACGCTGTACATGACAAGGGAATTTGACAAAGAGATAGAAAATGCTTCCTTTTATTCGATTAACCACTGCGGAGACAGGGAGGCAACGGTACGGCTTGGGCAGTGGACGGCGTTTTTTCTGGCCTCCGGGAAAGGGAATGCCATCATCGGAATGCTCCGGGAACTTTTTTTTGAATACTGGAAAACAGAGGAAGAGCTGATAGTCTATCTGCTGGTTGACTATTTTCTTACGCTGATTTATGAAAATGATACAGATGCCAGGAAAGTGCTTAAAAATCTGCCGGTTTCTAATAGGGATCTCTTTGCGCTGTGCGATATACTTCATTCGGATTGCTCAGCCCTCGGGACGCTGGATCGGGCGACATATCTTTACAAGTTGTCTTATAAAATGAATTTTCAAGAGGAGATTCATGGAAGAGAAACGGTTTATCACAGACTTGTGCATGGGAGAAGAGAATGTTAACGTGACAATAAGGGGAAATTTCAACTACAGAAGCAGGTGATTCAAGGCTATGGCAAGCATAAAGAAAAATTTCATGTATCAGACAATGTGGCAGATTATGTCTATGATCCTTCCGCTTGTGACATCGCCTATCCTCGCAAGGGCGCTGGGGGCGGAAGGGCTAGGAACGTATTCCTATGTCACTTCCGTTTCAGGATTTTTCGTACTGGCGGCAAATCTTGGCATGTATACGTATGGCATGCGTGCAATTGCTGCGGTGAGGGACGACCAGGAGGCTTTAAGCCGTACATTTTGGGAGATATGGAAGCTGCACAGTCTGTCTGCCGTGACGGCGGGGATGGCCTATCTTGGGTCTGCCATATTTTTGTCCGAATACCGGTTGTATTTTCTGATAACATTTGTAGAATTCGTCGGAAGTGTCATTAACATCAACTGGCTTTTTTTCGGCGTCGAGGATTTTAAAAAAATTACCATCCGCGACATGGTGGTCAAGCTTACGACATTTATCCTGATTGTCCTGTTTGTCCGCACAGAATCCGACCTGATAGTATATTTTATCATAAATGCGGCAGGGAGCCTTGTTTCTAACTTGATATACTGGGTGATGTACCAAAAGTATGTCATGAAAATAAAGGTTTCCTTTAGGGACTCGTTCCGGCACTGGAAGGCGATGCTGATTCTCTTTGTCCCCATTCTGCTCGAGAGCCTGTATGCCGGCATGGACAGGGTAATGCTTGGGATCATGTGCCCCAAATCCGAAGTCGGGTATTATACAAATGCGGATAAGGCGTTGATTGCAAAGGCACTGATTTATTCCGTCATGACGGTGCTGATGCCCCGTATGTCAAATCTCCTGGCAAAGAAGGATTACGGGACGTTCCATGTACTGATGAAAAAGTCCACGGGAATCATCATGTTGCTGGTGTCTGCCTTTGCCTTTGGAACGGCGGCGGTTGCAAGGGAATTTTCGGTTGTGTTCTGGGGGGAGGATTTTATTCCCAGCGCAGACCTGATCGTAATTCTTGCCATGGCGATGCCTGCGGTGGTGCTTTCCAGGGAAATCAGGGAGCAGTATCTGATTCCAGGCGGGAGGGAGCGGGAGTTTCTTCTTTCGACAGCGGCGGGTGCATGCTCGAACTTAGTCATCAATGCCGTCCTGATTCCGCATTATGGGGCGGTGGGCGCCACCGTCGCCACGCTGTTGTCAAATTATATTGTGCTGGCGGTACAGATGTTTGCCGTCAGGCGTAAACTCCCAATGCTCCGGTACATACACGGAAATGAGATCTATCTTTTTTTTGGGATTGTGATGTTTTGTGCTGTGCGGTATATGGGCAGTTTCCTGGGGATACACCTGTATTCGCTACTCATAGAAATTGCTGTGGGTACCGTCGTGTTTGCGGCACTGTGCATGGCATACTGGATACTTACGGGCAACCGTGAATATCTCGAACTGATAAAAACAGTGAGGAGGAAAAAGGTATGACAGTCAGGGAGAATTTAGCATATCTGAGATATTTTGGAGTGAGATTAACCGCCTGGAAAACGATAAACACCATCGTCAAAAGGTCAAGGACGAAGCTGGCATGGAAGGTTCGGAACATGAATAACCATGTGATTGAGCAATATCTTAAACATGTGTGCCATGATACATACACAGGCTTCGTCCGTGCAGGACAGACTGTCCGTTTACCCAAAGATGAGGTAGTACAGTCGAATCTCAGTTCTGGTACAGTGCCAAAAGACAGCGCAATCTGGACAATGTGGTGGCAGGGCGAAGAAAACGCCCCAGAACTTGTGAGGGCATGCATTGCCAGTATGCGCAGATACAGTAACGGGCATCCGATTATTGTGGTGGACGCATCTAATATCTATCAATATATCCAACTGCCGGAGTCTGTCATGGAGCGGTATGGGGAAGGCAAAAAGGATAAAGGGCTTTTGAAAAAATGCGTGCTGGACCAGACAAGGCTGTCGGATATTGTCCGCTGTGCGTTGCTTTCCCATTATGGGGGTCTGTGGTGTGATGCGACGATTTTCTTTACGGCGCCCGTTCCGGAGAGGTTGTTCACGGAGGAATGGTCCACCCTGGGACAGGATGACCCATGGTATGTCGGCGGAGGGAAATGGAGCACTTTTTTCATGGGATGCCATGCGGGAAATCCGCTGGTAGAGTTTGTGTACCGGATGCATGTGGAATATTTTGAAAAAAAGAAATATTGTGTGAATTATCTTCTGATTGATTATCTGATCGACATGGCATATCAGGAGATTCCCCAGATAGCGGAGTGGATTGACCATGTACAGACAAAAAACAAGAAGTGCCTGACGCTGAACAGAAGGTACAGGGAGAAGGTGGATGAGGAAGAGTTTGACCGCTTCATGACCTGCCAGAGGTTCCACAAATTAAGCTGGAAATGGTGGGGAAGGGCAAAGGACACGGCTGTCGGTCTAAAAACGGCGGATGGGGAACAGACATGGTTTGGACTGTTGTATGAGAGGTATATACAGGGAAAATGAATTAAAAAGGAGTTGACATGATGCAATGCGAGATGTACAATTTGACAGACAGACAGACAGACAGACAGACAGACAGACAGACAGACAGACAGACAGACAGGCAGGATTGTTGTTCGAAATTCAGGGATTGAACTTTTAAAAATTTTTGGCATTTTTTTAATAGTGTTAAGTCATGTGACTCAAACGCTAAGTTCTGAAAATTTGTTTCTATCCTATCAAGGTTATGTTTTAGACCTTTCAGTTGCAACAACAGATATACAACAGTTCATTTCGGTCATCTGCACCTTGGGTCGATGAAATTACGGTCATAGTACATTGATAAAT
>CAZAEM010000005.1:0-104873 GCA_964484225.1 uncultured Eubacterium sp. | reverse complement strand
TCGTCTTATTGTCATATCCAAACGCACGTTTATCTAACATATGTTCGACGAACGTATGTTTCTTTTTATTCTCTCTAAAATCGGAATTTCCTATAAAGAAAAAAAAGATCTGATCATAACACCACCTCTGGTATCATAATCAGATCTTTTCATAAACATTCTATTTAGTTATCCGGTTAGAAGTCCTGTAAAATCTTACTTTTCCTTTTCCCAGGACTCCTGAATCTTTTTGTACTCATCCGAGTGGATATAATTCCTTTTATCCTCTCCAATGGTCCTGTACATTTCATCTACATCAACGTCCACACGCACCGTATAATCAGGCTTTGCGCCGATGTTGACCAACTGAACAATCGTCTCTATCCCCCTGGTCCAGGGAAACATGTCCACGCACTGGGCTCTCACCGGCCGGTAGCCCCGGGCGTAGAATTCCTCCAGATCCCTGACAAGACTGGTGGGCTTGCAGGAGATATACACGATCTTCTCCACTCCGTAGGAGAGGATCCGCCGCAGCGCCTTCGGGTGGATGCCCTCCCTGGGCGGGTCCAGAACGATCGCATCCGGCGTCTCCTCCAACTCCTCCAGTACAGTCAGGACATCCCCCGCCAGAAAGGAACAATTGTCCAGATGGTTGAGCCTTGCATTCTCCTCCGCCGCCCGGACAGCCTCCTCCACGATCTCCACCCCCACCACTCTCTTCGCCACCGGTGCCAGCACCTGGGCGATGGTTCCGGTACCGCTGTACAGATCAAAGACCGTCTTTCCCCCCACATCCCCGATATACTCCCTGGCCAGTTCATAGAGGACCTCCGCCCCCGCCGAATTCGTCTGAAAGAATGAGAAGGGAGAAATACGGAATTTCAAACCCAGGATCTCCTCGCAGAAGAAATCCCGCCCGTACAGAACCCTCGTCTCCTCCGCCCGCACCACATCCGACAGGCCATCATTTACCATATGGAGGATTCCGGCAAAACTGCCCTGCAGCTTAAGGCCCAGCAGCAGATCTCTGTAGTTATCCAGCAGTTTCCGGCCCTCCTCTGACAGTATCCCTCCCTGGGATGTAGTCAGCAGGCACACCAGCAGTTCCCCCGTCTTCCACGCCTTTCTCACAAGCAGATGGCGGAGTACACCCTGGCGGGACATCTTGTGGTAAAAGGACACCTTCTCTCCCATGCACACCGCGGACTGAAAAAAATCCTGGGTAAGTGTCAGCACCTTTCTGACATCCCCGTCCACAATACAGCAGGACGGCACAGAGAGAATGTCGTAGAAACTCCCCCGTCTGTGCAGTCCCAGCGTCAAAGGCCCGTCCTTCCTCTCATCGCCAAATGAAAATTCCATCTTATTCCGGTACTCCCACTCCCGGGGACTGGAAACACAGTCCGACAGGGGGAAACCGGGATATACCCCCAGCAGTTCCCGCACCTGAGATAACTTCAACTCTCTCTGATTCCCATAGTCCATCGTCTGATAAGCACAGCCTCCGCACTGACCAAAATGAGGACAGGAAGGTGTGGCATTCTCCATGGGCGAGGGTTCCAGAACCTCCAGAAGATTTCCCTCCTGCCGGTTCTTCCCGGCCTTCTTCAGCCGGAAACGCACTCTCTCCCCCGGCAGAGTGTTCTTCACCAGCACCGGCTTCTCCTCCCCGGCCACCCGGACGAACCCCTTGTTGGGAAACTTCAGTCTCGTCACCATTCCCTCGTAGCACTCATTCTTTTTCATCTTTCCATCCAACCTTCCCCTGGGTCTAAGCTTTTAGCCACGACCTCACTCTACCAATCTCATACCCAGCAGCCGCCGAAGCCGGTTCCCGGACCAGCTTGTGATCAGCGCCTCGTACTCCTGTGCCGATATGCTGCCGCCGATTCCCATGGCATCGTATACCACGCCTGCCTCCTGTATCCTGCAGGGGAGATCAGTAAACCCATTGCGCAGATAGAACTCTCTCCGGCGGCACCGCAGTTCATAATTATCCGCCTCCGGGTCCAACTGCTCTCTGGCCAGAAAAATCCTTTTGTCCGGATATCTCTCCCGCAGCATCCGCAAGATCCCGCCGCCATTCCCGGAGTCTCTCCTGGATGGATCAACGGCAAAGAAAAAGAGATACACCAGATCCCCGTGCTCCACCAGATAAATAAATCCAACAAAGCAATTTTCCTCTTTGGCCGCCAGCATAGCTGCCCTCCCCTGCCGCACCTTTCTTTTTAACAGGAAAAAAGGGATTCTCTCCTCCGCCGGGAAAGCGGTTTTATACAATTTTTTTATCCGTGGAAGATCCTTCCGGTCCGCTGCCGCTAAAATCAAACCTTACACCTCCTGGCGGTTTTACGTGATACATACCATTGTAAACAAAAAACCAGCATTTTGCAACCGGCGAAAGAATTTTAGAAGTTGATTTACCTACGCAAATCAGATATACTATTACGTGAAGAAATAATCGGCCCGGCACAAAGCCGCAAGGAAACGGAGAATACCATGGAACGCTCAAACGAAGAAAGTATTATGGATATCATCCAGAAATTGAAAGAAATTGATTACATCAACCCGGAGGACATACCGAATATCGACCTGTACATGGACCAGGTGACCACTTTCATGGACGAGCACCTGGCGGCCTGCAAGCGTCTGGATGACGACAAGATACTGACCAAGACCATGATCAACAACTACACCAAGAACGATTTTCTTCCCCCGCCGGTGAAGAAAAAATACAGCAAGGAACACATGTTTTTGCTGATCCTTCTGTATTACTTCAAAAATGTGCTCTCCATCAACGACATTCAGAAAATATTCAAACCGCTGACGGAAATGTTTTACGGAAACCGGTCCAGAGACGTATCCCTGGAGGACATTTACAGCCAGATCTTCAAAATGGAGCGGATCCAGACGGACAACCTCACAAAGGATATACTGCGGCGGTTCAAGGCGTCCCAGCAGCTGTTTCCCGGCGTCACGGATGAAAAAGAAGCGGATTTCCTGTCCTGTTTTGCATTTATCTGTCTGCTGAGTTTCGATGCCTATCTGAAAAAACAGCTGGTGGAACGGATGATCGACGAGACACTCTCGGACAAAAAGAGAGAACGGTAAACACTGCCGGGAAGACCGGTGCAGGAATTGTAGACGAAAGGATATCTTTATGAACGAACTGTTAGAGGGATTAAACGAAAAACAACGGGAAGCGGTTCTGCACTTTGAGGGGCCGCTCCTTATTTTGGCAGGAGCCGGATCCGGAAAGACGAAAGTCCTGACCCACCGGATCGCCTACCTTATAGAGGAACACCAGGTGAGCCCCTACAACATACTGGCGCTGACCTTCACCAACAAGGCGGCGAACGAGATGCGGGAGCGGGTGGACAATATCGTCACCTACGGGGCAGGGAATATATGGGTCAGCACATTCCACTCCACCTGTGTGCGGATCCTCCGCCGGTACATAGACCATCTTGGTTACGACAGGAAATTTACCATCTACGACAGCGACGACCAGAGGACCCTGATGAAGGATGTCTGCAGATATCTGAATATCGACACCAAAAAGTATCGGGAAAAAACCTTTTTGAACGCCATCTCCTCGGCCAAGGACGAGTTGAAGACGCCGGAGCAGTACGCCTCCGAGGTGGAAAAGGATTACGGAAAAAAAATATTCGGCACTGTTTATAAAGAATATCAAAAGCGGCTGAAAAACAACAACGCCCTGGATTTTGACGATCTGATCATGAAGACGGTGGAGCTTTTCCGCTCCAACGCGGAGGTGCTTGACTACTATCAGGAGCGTTTCCGCTTTATCATGGTGGACGAATACCAGGACACCAACACCGCACAGTTTATTTTCCTCAGCCTGCTGTCCGGACGGTATCAGAATCTGTGCGTGGTGGGGGACGACGACCAGTCCATCTACCGTTTCCGGGGCGCCAATATTTTCAATATCCTGAATTTCGAAAAAATCTTTCCCGCCACCAGAGTGATTCGGCTTGAGCAGAATTACCGCTCCACGAAAAACATTCTGGAGGCCGCCAACCAGGTCATAAAAAATAACAGCATGCGAAAAGAGAAAGCCCTCTGGACTGACGCCGGGGAGGGCTCTCCCATCTTCTACGGCCGGTACGGCAACGAGTACGACGAAGCAGAAAATATCGCCGCGGACATAAGCCGTGCGGCCCGGGAGGAGGGAAGGAAGTATTCGGATTTCGCCATCCTCTACCGCACAAACGCCCAGTCCCGTGTCTTTGAGGAAAAACTTGTCTTTCACGGTATCCCCTACCGCATTATCGGCGCCATCAACTTCTATGCCAGAAAGGAGATCAAAGACCTCCTATGCTATCTGAAGACCGTAAACAACAGTGCCGACGACATCGCCATAAAACGGATCATCAACATCCCCAGACGGGGGATCGGACAGACCACCATTAACCGTGTGACGAAATACTCCATGGACAACGAAATCTCATTTTTCGACGCCCTGTGTCAGGCGGAGCACATACCGGGATGCAGCCGTGCCGCCCGAAACATCGGGGAATTTGTAGATCTGATCTTTTCCCTGCGCAAAAAACTCCAGGACAGCCTGTACTCCCTGGAAGATCTGCTGAACGATATCATTGACTCCACCGGCTACGTGCGTCTCCTGGAGGCGGAGGATACCGTCGAAGCGGAATCCCGCATCGAAAACATCGACTCCCTTCTGGGCAAGGTGATCCGGTACGAGGAGGAGTGCGATGAGGAGACTCCCACACTGGAGGGACTGCTGGAGGACATTGCCTTGGTGGCGGATATCGACACCGTATCCCCCGACGCGGACCAGGTGCTCCTGATGACACTGCACAGTGCCAAGGGCCTGGAATTTCCCTGTGTATACATGAGCGGGATGGAGGAAAAAGTCTTTCCCGGCGCCATGGCCGCCTTCGGGGACGACCCCGCCGAGCTGGAAGAAGAACGCCGTCTCTGTTATGTGGGAATCACCAGAGCCATGGAAAAGCTCACGCTGACCAGCGCCTGCCAGCGCATGAAAAACGGGGAAATCAATTTCAACAGCCCCAGCCGCTTCATCCACGAGCTGCCCCGGTATCTCCTGAAGCAGACCACCGGTGGATCCCTTCCCCAGCCGGATCCGCCCCGGCAGGATCCTGTCCTCATCTTTGAAAGTGAAATGACGCCCGCACCGAAATACGACGCAAAAAAAGCGGCCGTCTATTCCAGGGACAGAAAAAATCCTTTCGCGGACAATCCCTATATCCAGAAAGGATTTTCCTCCTCCCGGCAGTCCGTCGTGCCGGACTACAAGGCCGGCGACCGGGTGGCCCATTTCAAATTCGGCAACGGGACCGTCACCTCCCTGTCCAGGCTGGAGAAGGAAGATGACTACGAGGTAGTGGTAAATTTCGAGAATTTCGGCAACCGGAAATTCCGCACCTCCTTTGCAAAATTGAGAAAAATATAAAAAAGTGTAGTATTAAATCACAAAACGTGATACAATAACTATATATTTGCCAGGCAGACAACAACTTGCCAGAAAGGATGGTTATTATGTCAGGAAAAATCGATGAACTGATCAGCAATGCAAAGATTACGGAGCTTCTGAACAAAAAAAAGGCAGAGGAAGAAAACAAGACATGTATCCTCTGGGTACTGGCCATTATCGGCGCCGTTGCCACCGTAGCCGCCATTGCTTTTGCCGTATATCGCTACTTCAACCCCAAATTCGCACGCTTTGACGAGGAATTTGACTACGATGAATTTGAGGATGACTTTGATGATGACGACATCAACGATGAGGACGTTTACGTCAAAGCCGCCAAAAAATAGTTTTATTCGTTATTCCATGCTTCAGTCAAAAAACTGTGCGTTTCTCTCCGGAGAGAGGCACACAGTTTTTTGTTATGCGTTTTCATTTTAGTTCCTCTACTTTCTTTGCGATCGCAAGAGCCAAGGCCCCCGGCCCGATATGGCAGGATATGCTCAGGGATAGCGGTGCCACCTGCACCTCGTGGCCCGGAAACTCCTCCTCCACCTCCTGTTTGAACAAGTGCGCCTCGGTATCGTCTGCCGTGTAGGCGATAGCCATATAAAATCCCTCTCCGCTGGGGTCATGGAAACGGTTTTCAAAGTCTCTGCGCACCGCTTTCATCATTGTTGTCTTCGCCTGTTTCAACGTTTTTACCCTGGCGAAAGCATCCAGTTTTTCCCCCTGGATCTGCAGGACCGGCTTGATCCGGAGCATAGTGCCGATGGCCATGGCCGCCGGCGTCACCCGGCCTCCCTTTTTCAGATACGAGAGGGTGTCTACCATAATATATATACTGGATTCAAATTTTTCGCGCATCAGTATATCGTGGATTTCTTTGCCGCTGTAACCTTTCTCCGCCAACGCCATGGCGTCCAGTACGGACTGCCTCTGGGTCACGGAAATTCTCTGATTGTCCACCACATACACCTTATTTTCAAATTCCTCCTCATAGGCAAGCATCAACGCTGTGCCGCAGGCACTGCTGAGTCCGCTGGACATGGGGATATAGACTATCTCCTCATACTCCTTCAGCGTACTCCGCCACAGTTCCATCAGAGTGTCCAGCGACGGCTGGGAAGTGGTCACCTCCGCCCCCTGAGACAGATATTCATAGAACTCCTTCTGGCTCATACTGATATCCTCGTAATAAGTAGATCCCTGCACAAAAAAAGGCATCGGCACTACCTGGATACCCAGTTCCTTTCCCTGTGACTGTGTAATACCACTGTTGCTGTCCGTAATGACTGCGACTTTCTTCATAGTTTCCCCTTCCTTTTCCTTACTCATGTTGTAACATATCTTTAGTTGATTTTTTGACTCTGACATCATAATACAATCAATCCCCGTTTTTGTCAATCAGCCGGTATTTCCTCTGCAGACGTTCCAGTTTCCGCAAGACCGGCTGATAGAGCAGAAAAAGGAAAATGGCCGTGGAGAGGCCGTATATCCCGTTGAAGGGCAGCGCACTCAGATACACCTGAGCCACGATCGGCGCCGTGGGCTCCTGTGCGGTAAAAAAGATCGTGTTGATGTCCACGATCCCCCCGTAGAGGATGACCACCGAAAAAAAACCATACAGCGCCACAGTGAGGCGGTTTCCCCTCCCCCGGAAAAATAGCAGACCTCCGAAAAAACCCACCAGCCCCAGGGCAAACATCTGAAACCCGGTCCAGGGCCCCTGCATAAAGTAAAAATTAGACACAAAAGCACTGACCGCGCCGGTGACAAATCCGGCTTCCGCACCAAAGGCCACTCCCGCCAGTATGACGATGGCGGCGAGAGGCTTCACCTGGGGCAGAAAGAAAAAGGCAACCCGGGAGGCTATGGCCAGCCCGCACAGGGAGGCCAGAATGGTCAGGAGAGCCAGGGACGGACGGCCCTTTTCAAAACTCAGCAGGAACCCGAGAATCCCCACAAGCAGTATACCCAGAGATACATAATAATAATCCCTGCCATGCAGGACAAATGTGCCATACCACAGCAGCAGCGCCGTCAGGACAAAGATTGCTATGTTAAGGATCCTTCTTTTTTGCATACACCGCCACATCCCCTCTCGTAATAATATTCCCCGACACACCTCTGGCCATGCGGCTGATACTCGACGTATAAAATTGATTGTCTGTGAAAAACGAGAAGTTATCCGTCAAAAGGCTGATCCCGCCGCAAAACATCAACGCCATGCAGTCACTGTACTCTGCAGCAAACTCCATGTCATGGGACACGAACAGGACTGTCCTGCCCTCTTCCCTTCTCTCCCGGAGAATTTTTCCCAGCACTTCTTTTGCTTTCCCGTCAAGTCCTTTGGTGGGCTCGTCCAGCAGATATCCATCCGCCTCCCTCCCCAGAACCATGGCAAGTCCCAGTCTCTGCCGCTCTCCCCCGCTGAGGTCCATGGGATGCTGTCCCATCCTGTCTGCCAGGCCAAATCTCTCCGCATACTCTCGTACCTTTGAATCCGTTCCGGTCAGTTCCTCCTCCACTGTCTCCCGGAGGAAAAGATACTCTGTCTTCTGGGGCAGCACGGCAGGAAACCGCAGTTTGTTTTTCAGCTTCCCACGATAGGGTGTATACCGTCCAGACAGAATGCCGAGCAAAGTTGTCTTTCCGCTGCCGTTTCCTCCCGCAATACAGGTAATGCGGTTCAATGGAATTTCCACACTGCACCGGTGAAGCACATCCGGTGACGATTTCCGATACCGGAAACTCACATCCCGGCATATCATCCCAGTTGGCGGAATATCGGGAACTGATCTGTCCCTGTCCCTGCTCTCGAAATTTTCTTCAAACCAGCGTCTGGCATCCCCGGGTGTCTCCGGGGCATATCCACTCCTCTCCCACTCACCGAACAGCCTCATGTAGGACGGAAAAAAACCTTTCCCTGCCGAATCCAGCTTCCAAAATACATCCTGGGGCGTTGCCTGGGCCAGAAATTTTCCTCCGGCCATAAAGACCATCTCATCCACCAACGGGATCAGATCCTCCAGACGCTGCTCAGTGATCACGATGGTTGTTCCCAATTCCTCATGGATCCGCCGCAGCAAATCAATGAGTTTTCTGGCCTCTACCGGATCCAACTGGCTGGTGGGTTCATCAAGCAAAAGTAAATCCGGGTTCACAGCCAGAGCTGCCGCCACATTCAGAATCTGCATCTCACCGCCACTCAAATGCATAGTATCCCTGTCAAGCAACTCCTCAAGGCCAAAAAAAGTTACCATCTCCGCCAGCCGCCTCCTCATAAGGTCTGCGGACATCCCCACATTTTCCAGCCCGAAGATCATCTCATACTCCACCCTGTCTGTCACAATCTGACTGCCCGGCTCCTGCCACACATAAGAAGTCTGCCGGCTGTGTACCTCCAGCATCCCGCCACTTTCCCCCCGCAGCATGGTCTCCCCTGACAGCTGCCTGAGAAATGTGGTCTTGCCGCTCCCTGACGCTCCACTGATCAGGCAGAAAGCACCCCGATCCAGTTCCCATCCCTCTATCTCCAGTGCATACCCGGACTGTCCGGGATAGCGGAACCAGTAATCCTTCGCCTGGATACATACCATGTCATCTCCTCCTTTCCCCGCAGCACAAGCGGCAGTGAACCATACAAAAGCAAACTGACCCAGAGACCTGTTGGCAGAGGAGTTATCTTCACATCAGGAAAAAAACGTACCTCCCCACCCATCCTGTACCAGAAGAAAATGAACAGCACCGCCAGCAAAGACAAAAGAGCGAGCACAACCAGGTCTGTGCCGGATATTTTCTTTCGAAAAAATGAGGACCGCTCCCCCCTGCCATATCCTCTTGTTTTCATCGATATCCCTCTTTTCATGGCGTCCTCCAGCTGGATGCCGACCAATGCTGACCAGACAGCCGGTCTGTTCCCGTGAAGGCAGGTCATTTCCCGGTAATCCTGCGCCGCCTTCGGAACAAGTCGTAGTATCATAGAAAACAGCAAAGAAAAAGAGGGAAAACGTCTCGCCGTGAGCGTCATGATCTTCTCTGCCGTCATCGCATGGCTGAGACAGGAAAAAATCTGCAGCGAGGCCAATAGGATCAAAGCCATATTACATCCATAAAGGCAAGCTTCTCCCGTTATCCTCATGTCGCCCAGCCGGAAGAGTAACGTCACTCCCCGATGGTTCAAAAGAGCATTGATGACAAAACAGGCCACAGAGATCAAGCCGCCCCACAGAAGACGGACCAGTCCCGCTCTGATCCCCGCCAGCGTCATATAGTACAACAGAGCAGTCCCCCCCATGACCAGAGTCACGACAGGATGCGCCACAAAGATCAGAAGCGCTGCCGCTCCAATATAGTAGAATAAAATCACCGCCGGGTGCAGTTCTCCAAAACGATCCATCTTTTCCTCCTAAATCTTATAATCATAAAAAAACTCAATCCTATCCCCGGCTTCCAGTGTGAAGCCACTGCATCCGACTCCCGGCATATCCGAATTAACCGAATATTTCCATCCGCTCTCACTCCCACAGTCAAACTCATACAGATTTCCGATCCCCCGGATATAGTAGGTTCCATATATGGGGGTAAACTGGCTGTCCAACGCGATGTCCTCCGCATCGCACACCGCCCGCAGGACATCGTAGACCGTCAGTCCCTCCCGCCAGGGATATCTCCCGTCATAAAAAATCCCGTCCACCGGCACGACCGTCTCCAGTCCGCTCTTCCACAAATCTCTGTGGGAGAGGATCGCCCTGCAGCTGATCGTGATGGAGACCTCCTGCACCGGCTCTGTCTTCCCTGTATCTTCCTTTGCCCCGGGGCTCTCCGTCCTCTCCGGAGGGGAAGTCACCCCCGGGGATCCGGAAGATTTCGCCGTTTTTCCTGTGGATTTTGTCCCGGATTTCTCTTTCCCGGATCCCTGATCTCTCACCCGGTCTCTCCCGCTGTCCTTCTCTCTGGCCTCTCCCTTCCCGGATGACTTTTCTCCCTCCTTCTCCGGCGGTCCGGAGGTCTTTGCCGGAGAAATCGTCACCCCGGCCCTCTCTTTTTTCTCCTTCGTCCTGTCCTTCTCCCGCACATTCCCGGCCTTCCCCGCGCCGGGACTGTCTTTTGCCGCCTCTTCCACACTCCCGCCGGAGACCGGCATGCCGCTGACATTCCACCCCACGATCTCCTGCTCCCGCCCCATCTCCGGCTCTCTCCCGGGGTCTCCGAGGTCTCCCGCCCTCAGTCCCCGTACCGCCAGAACGCCCAGAACCGCCAGCAAAAGCACGGCTGTAATATAAACGGACTTTCTGTATCCCCGCATGGTATCGCATCCTTTCCGGCACCCATCCTGTGCACCTGAACAGTAATACTTTATCAAAAACAGGGCAAATATACAAGATATTTTGTGGACAAAAAGTATACCCGGTGCTATAATGGGAGCGTTTCATAAATAATATTAGTAGCTATACGGGTTTCTGCGAAGAATTAATAGGGAAGGCGGTGCGAGTCCGCCACAGCCCCCGCTGCCGTATCCGGGGATGGGACAGCAATCATGCCACTGGTCCAGATGCTCTCAAACTGTCAGCACGCGGACTGGGAAGGCGCTGCCGCCAGAGGAACCGCAAGTCGGAAGACCTGCCCTGTAGTGTGAAATGTAACCTTTCGGGAGGAGAGGGAATGTTTTGACTAAATGTCATCACAGGTCCTGCTATGCCCTTTTGGGGGGAAAATGCGGGACTTCTTCTTTTATTATTTTGAAAAAAAATAATCGCTTGAAAGCGGGAAAGAAGGAAAAAAATATGAAACACACAAAGAAACTGTTATCCTTTCTGCTGATATTCTCGATGCTGTTTTCTCTGGGCAACGGTTTTATCGCCAAAGCAGAAACCACTCTCACCGTAACTCTGCGGATCGAAAAGGATGCCTCCACGGAACTTGCGCCGGTATCCATTACACTGACCGATGAGGACAAGCGGGATTTCGGAATCGGACTTGGCACCGAAACCCTGACCCCCCTGCACGCCCTGGCCAAATATCTGGAAAAGGAGAAACAGGTCACAGACGCCGACATGGGTAAATACATCATTGCCAGTCCGTCACAGTACGGCCTGTTTGTCACAGGTATTTCCCTGAGCGGAGACGGCGTCGGCTCCCCCAGCACGGCCTCCACGGAAGGGGTGTACTGGCAGTACAGTGTAAACGACACATACGCCTCTGTGAGTATGGATGCCTATGAGCTGAAGGACAACGACTCTGTCGTCATATATGGCCTGTGGAGTCCCTATCCTGCTGCGGATGAGGTGCTCTACGCCACATTTGACCAGAGTGAATATTCTGTCCGGACATCGGAATCCCTTTCCGTGACACTGACCGGCTCAGGCACAGATTACGATGAGAGCGGGAATGCCGTTCCCTATAGCAAAGCCATCAACGGAGCCACAGTCACGGCCATGGAGATTCCTCAGACAAATGCGTCTGTCACGGAAGACACCTATATGATTGCTTCCACAGATGAGGAGGGGAAAGCATCCCTTACTTTTGGCAAACCCGGAACATATGCCTTATCCGGTTACCGCATGGCTGCCGACAAAGTGCATTATGATATATCCAGACCCTACGCCGTGGTGACGGTGACAGACAAGACATCTGCTGTCCCCACAGCCACAGCGTCAGCTATCCCCACAGCCACAGCGCCTGCTGTCCCCTCGGCCACAGCAGTGCCCACGGCACCGGCTCCTACCGCCACCCCGGACTATATTGACGGCGGCGAGGCCAAAATATATAGTCCAACCAAGGTAAAGGCAAAAGTGAAAAAATCTAAGGCAGCCAAAAAGAAAATCACCGTCTCGTGGAAAAAGGCGAGATACGTCGGCGACGATACCGGCCGTGTTTCCGGATATGAAGCCGCCCTGTCAAAGAAGAAAAAGAAGGGTTACAAAAAAATCGCAAAGACCACAAAGACCAAGATCACCTTCAAGAGGAAAAAGGGCATTTACTATGTCAAAGTGCGCGCCTACAAAAAACATTCCGACAGGACAAAATACGGTCCGTACAGTGCCCCTGTAAAAATAAAAGTAAAATAGAAAGTGACGTGATCCCTTGAAGAAAAGGACAAAAAAATCAGCTGTCGTTCTTTTTGGAATCTGTGTCATGGTATTCACATGCTCCTGGTCCGGTTTTCGAAATGAAACCGGCCAGGGGGATGCCAATATCGTGGCATACGAGACCCCCACAGACGCAGAAAATACACACACCGTTTTTTCCAGAAGATTTTCAACAAAAAACGGTACGGCCTACAACTCCTCTCCCGTCCTGACTGCAAACCGGATTTATGTGGTGAATGAGGACATCCTGTATGAACTGGACCGGGTGGGAACGATCCTTCGCCAACTGACATTATCTGCAGGGATGGACTCCGTCTGTCAGATGATCCGGCAGGGAGATTTCCTGTATATCCCGCTGACAGGCGGCAGGGTCGAATGTGTGAGAATATCGGACATGGAGAGCGTTTTCTGCAGCGCTCCCCTGGGCGGTCAGTCCCTGGCCACACTTTTTTACCGGGAGGGGTATCTGTACACCGGCACCACCACCATGACAAATGTGACGGACAGCACCGGCCTGTTCTACTGTCTGGACGCCACAGACGGCGACATTGTATGGACTTACGAGGACGACTCCCCCGGCGGCTACTACTGGAGCGGAGCCATGGCTTATGGAGACGCCCTGTTCTTTGCCGGAGACAACGGAAAACTCATCTCCCACAGCCTTCTGACCGACGAAGTATACGATATGTACCAGCTGAGTTCCGGCGGGAAAATCCGTTCCGCCCTCACCTACGATGCGGACACAGACTGTCTTTACACAGCCGGAAACGACGGTATACTCTACCGGATCCGGGCCGACAGATCCGGTCAGATCCTACAGGTCACACAGGCAGAAATCGTCCCCGGGGCTTCTTTTATCAACTGCACCAGCACACCCACCATATACAGGGGGCGCATCTATCTGGGATGCATCGCAGACACGGAAGGGTATCTGTGTGTCCTGGATGCGGACGATCTGTCCCTGATATACAAGGCAGATACCGGGCAATACAGAGAGGTAAAATCCTCTCCCCTCCTCTCCACCGCCTACGGGGAGGATCTCGTCCTGTACTTTACCTGCAATGCCCTGCCGGGGGGAATCTACACCCTGACAGACCGCCCGGGTGCCACGGCCGGGAAAGCAGAAACACTATACACACCTGCGAGTAAACAGTACTGTCTCTCCAGCATCGCAGCCGGAGAGGACGGCACGCTCTACTATTCCAACGACAGCGGGACATTTTTCGCAGTGGGAAAGGGTGTGGAAGAAACGGAAGCCATATCCCCCCCGGCTGCCACAGACGCCGCCAAAGCACCGGCATCTGCCCATCCCGCCCACACCGCGGAACCGGTCCAAAACACATCGGAGCCAGCCGGTTCCCCAAAGAAAAAAGTTAAAAAAGTGTCAGTGACGGCTCCGAAATCCTTTACCGCCCGCAAAAAGAAAAAATGCTGGCGTTTTTCCTGGAAAACAAAGAGCCGGCAGTATCAGACGCTCCTATACACCCGCACCGGCTCCCAAAAATGGAAGAAACGCAATCTGAAAAAGAAAACCACTTATAAAGCAGCCATAGGATCCGCAACAAAAAAAATGCGGGTGCGACTGCGATGCCGACTGAAAAAAAATGGAAAATGGTATGACTCACCCTATACCAAAATTCTCACTGTCAGGATATGATGGCAGGGGCAAAGAAAGGTTGTTGAAATTGCAAAAAAATGTTAAACTAATTTCAAACACGATTCAGACAGGAGGTATCACTTATGGAAAATGAATTGGAAAAATGGATCAACGGGAGCGATAACATCGTATTTTTCGGAGGCGCCGGTGTATCCACCGAGAGCAAAATACCGGATTTCAGGAGTGTGGACGGTCTGTACAACCAGGAGTATGACTACCCGCCGGAGACTATCCTCTCCCACACATTTTTTATGAGGAATCCGGAGGAATTTTTCCGGTTTTATCACAACAAGATGCTGTTTCCGGATGCCCAGCCAAACAACGCCCACATCGCGCTGGCCAACCTGGAAAAGCAGGGAAAACTGCGGGCCGTCATCACCCAGAACATCGACGGGCTGCACCAGAGAGCGGGCAGCAGTGAAGTGCTGGAGCTGCACGGCTCCGTACTCCGCAACCACTGTATGAACTGCGGCAGATCCTACTCTCTGGAAGATGTGATGGCACAGCCGGGTGTTCCCAAATGCGAGTGCGGCGGTACTATCAAGCCGGATGTCGTCCTCTACGAGGAGGGGTTGGACTCCTACGTCCTGGAGAAAGCCATCTCCTACATAAAAAATGCCGATGTGTTGATCGTCGGCGGTACATCACTTGCCGTATATCCGGCCGCCGGTCTCATCGACTACTATACCGGAAATAAACTGGTGCTGATCAACAGGGACAAGACTCCCCGGGACCGCCAGGCAAATCTTGTCCTCCACGATTCCATCGGTGAGGTCCTGAAACCCTGGGCTTAGTCCCCAAGAGGGACCCGGACAGTTAATAAACTACCACGGGGGTTCCCACGGTGACCAGGTCATACAATTTGGCGGCCACTCCCACCGGGAGGTTGACACAGCCGTGGGATCCGGAACTCTGATAGATATTCCCACCGAAACGCCCATACCGCCACGGCGCATCGTGGAGCCCCTGTCCATGCCAGTTGAAAGGCATCCAGTAGTCCACATGGGTGCGGTACCCCTGAACCGCTATCGTGCCGAGCCAGCGGTCTCTCTGCTTGCCAAAGATCCGGTGGGTACCCTTCACGGTCTCGCGGTCCGGTGTGGGTTTCCCCGATACAATGTTCGACTCCAGTTTCTTCTTTCCGTTTTTATAAAACCACATGTGCTGGCGCTTGAGGCTGACCTCCACGTAGGTGGAACCCACATCGTCCTTCCCGTGCCTGACTGCCACATTCCGGTATACCGGCTCCATAGTCTTTGACTTACATGCCTTCAGTGCCTTCTTTATCTTCTTCACGGTGGCCTCTTCATTGATCCACCAGCCCAGGATCCCGCCCTTGATCTTCACCACCCCGTCCTTTGTGGTCTTAAATTTACGTGTCTTACCGTAAGTGTTGTACTTTTTTGCCATCTTCCGGACAAAGGGCTCCACCCAGTTCATCTTTAATTTCAGCTTGCCGTCCTTATACACCAGGTTGCTGCAGATCTGGTCGCTGTTGATCTCCTCTTTCTTGCTTCCAAAGGGAAATGTCAGGGTCAACTCCCTGTAGGCATTGATCTCTTTCTCAAACTGTACGATCTTTTCATCGTCCGTTGTAACCTCCGGCGGATAGTAGAAATCGCTCAGTTCATACTCCAGCACATTCCCGGCCACGATATCACCTGCCACCTGACTCAAAAACTTCTCAAAGTTCACCTCATCCCCCTGAACCTCAGGTATGAGATTTAAATCCCGGTCAAAATAAGCGTCCGACGTGTAGGTCGTAGTCTCCGGGAGATTGTTTTGCAAAATGCGGCGGAGAACCGTCTCGTCCACCTGCACCCTGTCCGGCTGCAGAGACACCTCCACCCTGTCCTGGGAGATATAATCCCAGAATGAGATATTCTGCCTGCTCTCCTCCACCTGTGACTCATCGAACTCCCTGGTCACTGCCTGGGATACGTCGACCCTGTACTCCCGGCCGTTCTTTCGGATCAGGACGTCAAAGCCGTCCGCCCGGTTCATGTGGGACACAGCCTCCCCCGCAGTCATGGCGCTGACATTTGTATTGCTCAGGATCGTATTGCGGGTAAACCGCCCCAAATAAAATTCTTTGCTCAAGGCCAAAAATATAACAAGCAGCGCGATCAATACCACGCCACCCGCTATGAAGCCGATCCATAATTTCTTTCTTCCCTTCATACTGCCATTCCTCCAGAAAACAAAAAAACGGAGACGGTGGGATTCGAACCCACGTGCCCGTTAAGGCAAAACGATTTCGAGTCGTTCTCGTTATGACCACTTCGATACGTCTCCACAGATAGATATTAAACCATTTTTTTTCTAATTTGTCAATGACTTAATTAAAAAGACTTCCACTGCCAGCTGGTCTGAGATGCGCCCCGATTTGAAATCTTCCTCCAGCTCCGCCCGCTCCCGCAGCATACTCAACAGCTGCTCCCGCCGGAACAGTTTTGCCTGTCTGACATATTTTGGAACAGTGAACGGAGGAATCTTTATTTTTTTCGCACATTCATTCTTATTCATTCCCAGTTCAGATAATTCCAGAATCTGCAATAAAATATTGATATGCCTGGAAAACAGATACAAAATCGACATGGGCGACTCCCGGTTCGTGAGCAGATCGCCGTACAGGCGCAGCGCTTTCTCCCTGTCGTGGGAAGCCACCGCATCGATCATGTCAAAAATCTTGGACACGGCGATGCCGGAACAGATCTCTTCCACATCCCCGCGCTCTACCACCTCTCTCTCTCCGATATACCCCAGAAGCTTCTCCATCTCGTTGTTCAGTGTCTCCATATCTGTGCCCACTCTCTGAAACAGGTATTCAACGGTGCTCTCCGCTATCGACTTCCCCTCCTTCTTCAAATAGGCGCCCACCCATTTTTTCAGCATTCCCTCGCTCTGGGGCTGACATTCCGTGACACATCCGTTTTTTGACACCCATTTGTAGAGCCGGTTTCTCTTGTCCACCTCCCTCTCCACAAAAATGACATACGTGCTGTCCGGAAGATCTTTCAGATAATCCGGCATTTCATTTGCTTTCTTAAAAAATCCGCTGTCTCCTATCTCGATCACTCTCTGATCCGCCATGAACGGCAGGATCTGACCCACCTCGGCCACCTCCGGCGGCTTGATGTCCTTTCCGTGGAAACGGGTAAAGTTCATCTCATCTCCGGGGCTGGTGAGTTTCTCCAGAAGGCTCTTTTTGTAATAACGCACCATATAGCGCTCCTGTCCGTAGAGAAGGTGGAAGCGGGATATGGAATTACTTTTCAGTTCCGACTCTATGGTGAGCATAGGTACCCTCCTGTCACGATTTTTCCCATTTCACGTCCGCCGTCTCCGGAAGCCACCAGGTCCCGCCGCACTTGTCCCAGTCGGACATATTCTGATTGCTGAAAAAGGGCTCCCAATACTCCTCATCCTTTTTAGTGACCTCACGAAATTCTCCCGTATCCAGCTGGAAAACACCATATTTTACAACTTCCTTTTCCTCATTTTCCATCCCCAGACTCAGGTATGCTTTTCCGTTTTCTATCTCCGCGCACTGGGCGCACTGCAACAGTACCTGATCCGCAGATACCCCCTCTTCTTGATGATTTTTCCATGTCCCCTTCTTTTGTATGCCCTGCGCCAGGAGACTTTCCGTCAGATCCTTTTCATATACCACCTGGGGATCCGCTCCCCGCTCTCCGCTGACCATCACTGTCTGAAATTGGCAGACGCCGTCTTTCTCCCACTGGACGTGCAGCGAGATATAAATCCGGCCATTCTTCTCAAACAGGGCAATCACTCCCCAGTTCAGGAGTTCCTCCGGGGAAGCGCCCAGTGCCTTCACCAGCACTTCCTGCAATTCTTCCTTCGACAAATACTGGCTGTCCTCTCCGGTTTTTATATCACAGCGCACCACACCGTTCTTTCCCAGAAAATCGCTGTCCTCAACGGCATAGTAGAAACCCTCTTCCGTCCATTCACAGTAAAACCTCTCGTCAATGTCATCCCTCGGCACAGGATCCCACCCGTTTCTCTCCTCATTCAGACACTGAAAACCCTTCTCGTCGATCCACAAATATACGGCGGAACCCCGCAGGATAAATTGTGAATAACGGAAATCATCCTCCCCTCCCTGTGGCGGTTCCCCCAGATTCTCTTTTGTCTTTTTCGCCCTGTCATAGCACCGGACAACGCCCGCAGATTTATCAAAATAATATATGGATCCGGCATCCATATACACATCCTCCATACTGTCCAGGTGATCTGCCGCGCCCAGGATCTCCTCCTTCTCCCCGGCGTCCGGCTGTTCCGTTCCATCCTCCTTTTTTTTCAAAGGGACGCGGTATATGGAAACCGATGCCCCTTCCGTCTCACCTGAGTAGGCCTCCACCCAGAAATACAAATTATCGCTGTCCGCATAGAGGAACTCACTGATATCCACATCCCGGTCAAAGTCTGTATCCCCCCACACATCCAGTTTCTTTTGACTGCCGTCCTTCAGGGAGACCTGGATCAGATCATATCCCTCCTCCTCTGCCTCTTCGTAATCCGGTATCTTATAAAAACAGGTGTCGGAACAGTACCGGGGTTTCTCTGTTTCTCCTTCCGAACCGGTATCTGCCGCCTCCCCCGTGGTCTGCCCGGAAACAGCAGCCTCTGACACATCGCCGCTGCCCTCCTCTTCCGTGCCGGTCTGACAGGCAGCCAGCAGCCCGGCCACACACAGTACACATAACAAATACAACACTCTTTTCATTTTGTCTCTCCTCCTTTTTCCCAACCTGTCCGCCTGTGGACAGACAATCCGGACATAGGAATACAGATCACAAAATCACTTCATGATCTGCACCTTCGTTTCCACTTCTGAATCTAATCAGAACCAGTATAATATCATTCCTGTCTGCAGGTTTTGACCCCCACTCCAGAACGTCATTAATGATTTTCAAAATCACTTAAATCTGTTATTCCAAGATGGGAAAGACGCTCCCTTAACATAGCTGGTTGTAAAAAATGGACCTGGCGGGAATCGAACCCGCGTCCAAACCGGAATCCCACGTTCTTCTACTATCATAGTCGATTCTTCAATATTCCTTTATCCGGATGGGAACCGACACCCTCCGGACTCAGTAGCTTCATCGATCTCTCCCCTGCGCAAAGCTTAACAGACGAGGTTCCCTACAGAGGATGATACTGTGTCCGGGCTGTAGGACACCCGGTCACAGCAGCCGCCTATAATTAGGCAGCGTAAGCTAATTCATTATTATCAGCGTTTAATTTAAAACCTGTGTTTTTACGTGGTCACAGTCCACGGATAGCTTCACCGTCTTCAGCCGGCCTGTCGAAACCAGTACAAGCCCCTGTTGCTACTCTTAGGATAACACCTGTGTGTCCAAAAGTCAAGGCATGAATCTCTCTGCCTTTCGTCCCCACCACCGCCATATCCTGCTCACGCACAGGAAAAACAAGATCCCTCCCAGGGCGCCGGCGGCGTCCAGTGCCACATCGGATACCTGCCCGCTTCTCCCCGGCACAAACAGCTGGTGAAATTCATCCGAAGCCGCGTAGGCTGTGGTGATGAGCCAGGCGGGAACATATCTCCTCCTTCCCCTGAACCCGAAAGCGGCGTATGTCCCGGCGAGAAGGACAGCAAGCACGGCATATTCTGAGGCGTGGGCGGATTTCCGAACGGGAAAATCAATCCTTTCGGCAAACGCCAGCTTCTCACTCTGGCTCCACCGGTCAAAATCAGAGATAAAAAATTCCCCCACCCGGAAACCGATCGTATGGCTCATATCCGTGGAGACATCCGCCTCCTGGGCAGAAAACCAGAATATAAGGCCCATCCATAAAATCACTGCGGCCAACAACAGCACCTTAAAAACATTTCCTCTCACACTTCACCTCCGTCAGCATTCCGGCCGATGATCTCCTCATACAGATCCATCCCGTAACTGGTCTCGGTGGGCGCGTGATCAATGATCTTGAATGTCCTGGTGCCGTCCTCTTTCCTCTCCGCACTCATAAAGCGTGCTTTCGGGAGATTTCTGTGATACATGCTGTCCGCGAAGGCAAAGAGATGCGTCACCATAAAGACCGACACGCCAAGATCGTATAATGCGCGGATGATATCCCCGGCGATCCGGCTTCCCTCCTTCTCCGTGGTGCTGGAGAAAGACTCATTCAGAAGGATCAGACTGCGGTCTGTCACGATATCCACAACGCGGTTCATGCGCCGCATCTCCTCCACCAGTCGCCCGCTGTTCATGCTGTGGTCCTCCCGCCGGGTAAAATGAGTGAGGATATCGTCGTACAGACCGCTCTCAAAGTAGGTGGCGGGCACAAACATCCCCGCCTGCATCAGAACCTGGGCGATGCCCACACTGCGGAGGAACGTGGATTTTCCGCCCTGATTAGCGCCACTGATCACATGGAGATGACAGGCGTCGGACAGGGTGTTTGGCACCGGATCCTTCATGGTGGTCAGCGCCATGGCCAGTTCATAGAGATCCCGGTAATCCAGACGCCCTCTCTCACCGGACACCCTGGGGAACGAGACCTTCATGTGAAGGTGGGAGAGCTTCCGGTGCAGTCTGGCGCAGCCCACATAAAAACCGATCTCTGTCCGAAATTGTTCATAAAATTCCCGGAACTCATAGATAAATTTCCGGAATACCTGCAGAGTGTAGTGGAGACCGCTTGTCTCCATCTGCAGGGCTTCCTGTTTTGCCGCCGCGTCTTTCAGGAAAATCGCCTCCGGGGAGAAAAAACGCAGCATGATATAGCGGGCTGCCCGCCGGATTGCTCCCATCTGCCGGTAGTCCACCGGCTCCAGGCGATTGACCACCGCATCCCCCGCCTTCATGCCGTGGGCCACCCCCGCTGTCATCACCAGCCTGCCGCCGTCCATGAGAAACGACGTGGACTCCACCGTCTCCCGCAGCGCCGCCGCAAAATCATCGCTGTAATACTCCCGCAGCCGTCTCACAAACCGGGACATCCCCGCAGAATGTTCCGCCTCCTCTGTGCGCATATAGTCTTTTAATTTCTCCAGACAGGCCACCAGTACGGACAGCAGCTGAAGAGAGTCGTAAATCTGCTGCACCTTGCTCTGATCCCTCCGGTTCTTCTCCCGGTTTTTCTCTATGGCATCCATGGCCTTTGCCGCGAGTTCATAGGCGCCCTCATAGAAGTCCTTGTGCTCCACGGCATCCATCACCATCTCCTGTCGGAATTTCAGTGTGCTCTCTGTCTGGATCGGATTCAGGAGCACACCCCGGCAGGCGGTGAAGAGAAACTCGTCCCTGTCCGCCATGGCAGACAGGATCACAGACAGGTTCAGATCTTTTATCATATCTCCCGCCATGCCGTATCCCTTCGCGTTCTCTGACAACTTATCCGGATAAAGCAAACCAATCTCCATCATATGCACTCCCCTCCCTTTCTCGCCATGATCTGTTCGTAGCTGAGTCCGTACTCCTCCACAATGGACTCCGTACATCCCTCTCCCTTTGCCGGAGTCCGCTCCATTTTGTACGTCCTCATGTGTCGTCTCTCTCCCGCCACAGAGGCCACCATGCTGACAATCCTCTCCGACTCCCGGGCCAGTTCCTCAATGTGGGTGACATAGATCCCGTAGCAGTCCCTCCCGAGAAAATGCTCCATCACCTTTCTTCCCATCCGGGTGGCATCCATAGTGGCCGCCGAGGTGAAAAGCTCATTGATGACGACAAAAGCATGGCTCTTTTCCTCCTGTAGCATGGGAGAGAGCCGGATCAGTTCTTCCTGCAGTTTCCCCCGCCCGCTCTCCATGCTCTCCTCCACAGAGAAGTGCGTGACAAGTTCCGTAAACAGGGGGAGCCGCGCCTCCTGCGCCGGTACAGGCAGACCCAGGAGGGAGAAGTACACCAGCTGGCCTGCGGACCGGGCGAAAGTCGTCTTTCCGCCCTGGTTCGGCCCGGTGACCACCAGAAAACGCTCCTCTCCCTGGTAGAAATAATCATTGCATACTACCTTCTTCCCCTCCTCCTGGTTTTTCCAGGCCAGGGCGAGGTCATAGCCGTCCCTGACACGCATCTCCTCCCGGCAAAATTCCGGAAAACAGAAGACATGTCCGTAGTACTCCATATGCTTCTGAAAATCATAAAAAGAGAGATAAAAAGCCAGCTCCCGCTGCAGCGTCCGGACCTCCTCCACCCAGAAATCCGGGCAGCTCTCAAACTCCTTCATAGCAGAAAAACAGGCCGGGTTCTTTTTCTTCAGATATTGAAAAATATGTGTCTCCAGTTTTCCGGACTCCAGACCGGGAAGAAGAGTCAGAAGTCCCTCCGGCATACCCAGCGCCTCCGGAAAACGGCTGTTCAGTTCCCCGATCAGATCCTCCGTCTGCACTCTCGGCAGAACAGCCACGTGATCCCGCTCAATGCGAATGGAATACCGGAGAGCCGCCAGATCCTCGTAGGTCTTTACCGCCAGATCGTGCCGGCGTCTGTACTCCTGCCGGTCCCGGATCTCCGAAAGCATGGCAAGGCACCCCTGCCAGCCCTCGGATTCCGGCCTGCACTTCTCCAGACAGCGGATCAGCTGATCCACGGCGCAATAAAAAGTGTAGGCCGCCGAGAGATGCCAGTGGGCCCGGCTCTCCCCCGACGTCTCTGCCCCATGGCTCTCATATTCCTCCGCCCGCTCTATATCGTGAAAAAAATTCTTCAGCCCCCGGCACAGTTCCTCCCAGCCCATCTCCGCCATAACCTGCTGTCGAAAACGAATGTCTCCCTCATCCTCCGGAAAATTTTCATAATACCCGGCAATCTCATAATCCTCATAACCCTTTTCCATCTGTTTCAACAGTATGTCAATATTCAGATCCTGTATATACTCTGAGCTCTCCTCTGTTTTTTTAACCTTTCCTTTCCCCAGTATACTAAACAATACTCACCCTCCTCTACTGTTCCGGCCCCCACACGTCCTTCCCTGAAATTAATATTTTGATAAGTTCATTGTATTGCTGCCGCCTGTCTATGTCAAATATTTATTTCGGCTGCCAGGATGATCGCCACACTTGCGGTCCAGGTATGTGCCCTGTCGCGCAGGCCCTCACCGGTAAGTGCATCAAAGTTTTCGGCAAATCCGCTTTTTTGTACCAATTTCAGAAAACGTTTCGCAGCCTCCCTCGCCAGTGCTTTTTCACCGCACTGAACCAGACCATCTATCATCAGTATGGTACTGGGGGCCCAGACAGGGCCCCGCCAATATCCGTCTGAACGATAAAACCCGCTGGAAGGACTCTCTGTTGCAAAACCATATTCCGTGAAAAATGTCTCGCTGCTGACAAGGGAAATCACTGCTTCGCGGATCTCTTCGGGAAGACTGGTTCCCAAAATCAGGATCTCATAGGGAAGCAGGCTCTTGTTTTCCACGATCTCTCCCGTACTGCATTGGATTGCCACGGGAAGGTTGTCTCTAAAACACCTGTGGAGAAAAAGATCCAGGTGCTCCTGCGCGCTGCCGGCCCAGAAGGCGGCTTTCTGAGTCTCGCCCAGTCTCTGCGCCAGCTGAGCCAGAACTCTCATCTGAATAATCATATCCGCCTGGAGTTCGGGAGTGGCGACAGGGGGCAGCTTTGAGAAAGCTGTGGAATTATCCCACCCGGAATCATTGCCGTGATCATAGTAATACAGACCATCTTTTCTGCGGTAATCCATCCACCAGCCGGTCCACCTGCTGAGAAAGTCATAGGCCTCACGGAGCTGTGTCTCCGTCAGCTCCATGTGCTCCATCATCCTGCGCAGAGCCCAGCCGTGGACAGGCGGTTTACAGTAATTCCAGATAATGTGGTTGTCACTGACGCTGTCAGGAAGCCGTCCGGTCCGATCCTGAAAATCTGCCATGATGATGTAGGTATCCCAGGCAAGATCGGGATTGGCATAAGACAGGGCAATGGCATTGAAACAATGGTCCCAGCTCCAGACATTTGTCATCCAGTTTTTTGACATATACATTGCCTCCCGCTTTAAGAATCCATTCGGCCTGACAATGCTGCTCCAGTTCAGGTATGCCGCCAGACAGCCCATCTCCTCATATTCAGGTGCAATTTCAGGCATCCTGGAATAAAAATCCAGAAAATCCTTTTCGCAGGCATCCCGGGAGGCGTCAAAGTCATAGACGGGCACCTGCCGATCCCACTCTGTTTCTATTTCCCTGACAATGCAAAGGAAACCGTCATCCCCTCCAATCTCGAGTCTGGAATACAGGGAACTACTCTCCTCCCATTTCTGATCCAGAGTACAGGTTCCCTCCTGGACCCAGACAAGATAGCGATTATTGTTTTTGTAGCAGTTTGCCATGTACAGAATCTTATCTTCTGTTTCAATTTCGTAAATATAATCGTAAGGGCCGCTGTCGGTCAGGAAGTCCATCCGTACTTCTGTTCCTGCGGTTCCGCATATGAGCATCGTACAGGGATCCGCAAAACAGCACTGGATTTTGCCCTCCCCCTGAAAGATAAGGGCTGTGTAATCCAAACATGCCTTCTCATTCGCGCCCTTCAAAGAAATCCCTGCAATAAGCGGCGTAATGGTGGAATTATGTATTGTCCTCAGGTAAAGTCCCGGAGCATTTCCGAAATTCTGGTAATTCTCCGAAATCCAGGACACAGCCATATAGGAATCTCTGCAGGTAAAGGGCATCTGTGCCAAATTTATCTCTCTCATGTGGTTGACCTCCTTTTAGTCTGTATTGGTTTAGAAACCGCCTCTGTCAAAATCACTCTTCATATGATATAATACTTGCAATAGAGATGAGAATCTACTGTTATTCGGCCCAAACCTGATACAATTCTACTTTATTGAGGTGAATGTCCATGAACAAAACTGATCTGCGGGAAAAACGTCAGCACCTGTCCGACGACCGTCCATACCAATGCTATTCCTTCCGCATCCCGGAGCAATTCCCGGATGGGCCGCTGCATTGGCATCCACTGTTTGAGATGCATCAGATCCTTGAGGGCGGGAGCATCTTCATCTGCGGCGATGATCACATCACCGTCCGGGCGGGTGATATGGTTCTGATCCCGCCGAATATGCTGCACGCAATCCAGCTTCCTCCGGGCATGTATCAACACTATGACACGCTTGTGTTCAGCGGAGACATGCTGGGTGCAGGTTCCTGCGACCGCAGCAGTACAAACTACGTTCACCCGCTGGCGGAAAACCATGCGACTGTAACGGCTCATCTGCATCCGGGTCTTCCCTTTTATGAACAGCTGCGGCATCTGGTGGCCGATATATTTCTCTGTGCCAAAATGGATACTGCCGAGACCGATCTGCTTATGAAAAGCAGGCTGCTGGAACTGCATTATCAGCTTGTCCTTCACGGCTGCATCCGGAAAACCGGCCGCCACCGCAGCGATGCAATGCGCCCGGTGCTGGAATTTATCGACCGGCACTATCGGGATCCCATATCCACCAGGGATCTGGCCGCCGCCGGGCATATGAGTCCAAGCCATCTGATGAACAGCTTTCAGCGCCTATTCGGTATGAGTGCCATGACCTATATTATCAGGCTGCGCATCCGATATGCCTGTGAGCAGCTGCTGGATACCGATGCCACTGTTTCCAGCATCGCCTACGACAGCGGGTACCGCAATCTGTCCAACTTCAACCGACAGTTCCACAAATCCGTTGGCTGTTCGCCGCTTGCATACAGGCGGAAGTTCAGAGAGGGAGGGAAGGATAAATGAAGTCCTCATTTATCCTTCCCTCCCCGGAGTCTGCGTAATATCCGCTGCCGCCTTTGCGGCATTTTACTCTTTTATCTCCCCGCTCCGATACCCCTGAAGCAGCTTTTCCAGATCCTTGATATCTTCCAGGATCTGTCTCCCGATATCCGTATCCCGGACCATCACCCTCGCCTTCTCCGTCTCGATCAGCTGGGATTCCGACTCGATATCCTTGTTTTCCCGCAATGCCCTGTATACACTTTCAAACGGCTGATGGGCCTTGATGCGCAGGCCATGGGAATTATAGATGAGTGTATACCCGGCAATGCCTGTCGTCTCGTGATAATCACTGCAAAATCCACCGTCGATCACCAGAAGCCTGCCCCCTGCACGGATCGGCTTCTCCCCCTCTGCCGTTCTCACCGGCGTGTGCCCATTCACGATATGTGAAATGTTGGAGTAAAGGCCAAATTCCCTCAGGATTATACTGCAGACGCGCTCCTCCTCATAGAATCTGTAATATGGATTGGAGGCTTCCTTCCATGTGGTTTCATCCGAGAGGAAAGTGCGCTCAAAGGTTTTCACCTGTCTGCCGGACAGGGGAGATTTCCTGCCGCACCAGAGATACCACATAAAATCCAGATCCTCCCTTTTTTTCTTTCCGAAATAAGCCCGCCGGGCAATCTTCTCCGCATAGTCCAGATAGGCCTTTCCCTGATAGGTGATCCCGCCCACAGTGACTCCCTCAAAATTTCCGTTTTCATCCATCGGCACACAGCCGTGATAGAGAAGGTTTTCGTTATAGATCCGGTACATGCTCCCCTTTTCATAGAGAAAGCATATATGACGCTGCAGCCTGGTGCTGTTTTTGAAATCGGCTTTCAGCCCTTTTATGATCTCCTTTTCTTCTTCCGTGAGTTCGTAGGCGTCTTCTGTATTTACCGTCGGAAAATCCCGGTCCCTCATGTCATACTCCCTGCCGTCCACACGCAATACACCCTTGTCCCGATCGATCTTATCCAGCAATAACCGGTCGTCCATCCCGTATTCCGGATGCTCCCTGATGATCCTGCCCTCCAGCTTGAATAAAATGACAGATATCGCTTTCAGGGCTTTTTCCAGGGGCTCCGCCCCCTCGTAGGTGTTCATGGCAAACACCGTCAGCCGCCGCAGGCTGATCCCGTACCCGTTTTCCAGGATCTCCGTATTTCGATACCGCAGATTGTTTCTCACCACATTGGCGATACATGCCTCGCAGCCGGCAGCAGCCCCCATCCACAGGATATCATGGTTTCCCCATTCGATATCAAGCGAATGGTATTCCATGAGCAGATCCAGGATCTTGTCCGCATTGGCTCCCCGGTCAAAGATATCACCCACGATATGGAGATGATCCACGGCCAGCCGCTTGATCAGATCGGACAATGCAATGATAAATTCTTCCGCATTTTCTATCTCCAGGATGGTGTCAATGATCTTTTTGTGATACAATACCTGGTTATCGTCCTCATCCTTCTGTACATGGAGGAGCTCATCGATGATATAGGAAAAATCAGAAGGCATCGCCTTGCGGACCTTTGACCGGGTATACTTTGAGGAGAGAAATTTCGCGATCTCGATCAGACGGTTCAGGATCATCCTGTACCAGTCATCGGAGAGCTCCCTCTCCTTCTGGAGCATACTCAGCTTTTCTTTCGGATAATAAATCAGCGTGCATATCTCCTGGCGCTCCGAAGTCATCAGAGAATCGCCGAACAAAAGATCCACCTTTTCCTTAATGACGCCGGAGCAGTTGTTCAGGATGTGATAAAATGCCTCATATTCTCCGTGCAAGTCACTCATAAAATGCTCTGTCCCCTTGGGAAGATTTAAAATCGTATTCAGATTGATGATCTCCCTGCACACCGACTGTCTGCTGGGATACTTCTCGGCCAGCAGCCTTACATATTTCCGCTCCTCCTTCTGCATTTTCCTGCCCCTTTCCTGTTATTTTTCTGCCGGCCGACTGTGTCATTACCGGGTTAGAATCTGCTCTCTCACATAATCAATGCTTCCGGCCGACATACTGAACTCATCCAGTACCATATCCAGCAATACCGGCACCGCTCTCGGATCACCTGCCATCTCACCGCACATTCCCACCTTGATTCCCTCTTTATGCCCGGCGCGGATAATATGCCCGATGGCTTTTACGACGGCGAGATGGAAATAATCATACCGGTCCGCAATCTTTTTATTGCCCCGGTCCACCGCCAGCACATACTGGGTCAGATCATTGGTCCCGATGCTGAAAAAGCCCGCCTCTTTGGCAAAGTCCTCCGCGAGGATCACACTCGCCGGCGTCTCCATCATCATACCCATTTCAATGGATTCATCAAAAGCTGTCTGTTCCTGTTTGAGCTCTTCCTTGCATTCCTCCACCACCTGCTTTGCCTCCTGCAGTTCCTCCAGGGAGATCATCATCGGAAACATGATTCTCACATGGCCAAAAGCGCTGGCGCGCAGAATGGCGCGGAGCTGCTCCTTGAACATATCCCTCATATCCAGTGAAATACGGATTGCCCGCCATCCGAGGAACGGATTTTCTTCCTTCTCAAAATCGTAGTAGGGAAGTTCCTTATCCCCGCCGATATCCAGCGTGCGGATCGTGAGTTCTGACGGGCACAGCTCAGCTGCTTCCCGGTACACCAGATACTGTTCCTCCTCCGTGGGAAAATGAGTATTTTCCATGTACAGAAACTCACTTCGGAACAATCCGACACCGTCTATATTCATCTCAAGTGCTTTCTTGATGTCCGCTATGCCTCCCACATTGGCACACAGAAATATACGTTTCCCCTCCTTAGTCACGGCGGGCGTATTTCTCATGCTCTCCAGTCTTTTCCTCTTTGCCTCGTATTCTTTCTGTCTTTTTGCGTAATCCGCAAGTGTTCCCGAGTCCGGATCTACCACGATGATCCCCTTCACGAGCTCCGGATCCAGCTTCACGGTATCTGACGGGAATAAATCCCTGGCGGCCACAATTGATGGGTTCTGAATGCTTCCAAGATCAGGAAGCTTCACCCCCTTGAGCTTTGCCATCATGCGCTTTCCCACATCTTTGATATCCGAGCCCCGTTCCTTCATATAGGCGTCATCCATCATTGAAAAGATTTCCGCCAGTTCATCGATTTTCTCCTGCAATGCCAGCTCCGCATTTTTTTGTTCCGTCCGGATTTTCTCTGCGACGCCGTCCTGAAGTGTAAAATCTCCTGCAATTTCCAGGTGTGCCGCAAAGATCTCATTCGTCGCCGCCAGTTCCTGCAGATCCTCTATCACTGCATTTCTCGCCCTCTCAAACCTCTCCTGTTCTGTGGCGGCGGCAGTCTCCGAAACCGCTGCCGTTTCCGGCCGGAGCTCCGGCTCCAGATACATGTAGACAGGAGCCACGGCAATTCCTCTGGAGGCAGTTTTTTCAACAATTACCCTCTCCATAGTATCCTCCCTTCTGCATTTTCCATTCGGAAATACTATTCATATTTTCCCGGCTTTACTCTCCCAGCCCGCTCTCGATGAGATCTACCAGCGTCTTTAAATCCTCTTCCTCTGTCTCGCCCTCGCACTGTATCTCAATCTCGGAACCGGTTTTGATCGCCGCCGCCATGATATTCAGGATGCTCTTTGCCTGGATCGTCTTGTCCCCGTACAGAATAATGGTTGAAGAATTACATTTCCCCGCTGCCTGGGCCAAAATAGACGCTGGCCTCGCATGAAGACCGGATGGATTTTTGATCGTAACTTTTTTTGATGCCATAATAATATCCCCCTTTTTCTATCTATATCTCTACACCAAAATGTTCAAACAAGATTTTTTCTGCCTCTGCGCTCCAAAGGCCCCTGTTCTTTTTGCAGGCCTCATCCAGCTTTTTGAAAAGCGGATCTGTCTCCCCCAGCCTGCCAAAATCCTCGATCGCCGTCAACGGCATATCAAACTGCGTGTAAGTGAGTTTTTTACCCCCCGGGATCTTCGGCAGATTCAGAGTGGCGTCCGCAATACTGTCGATCCCTCCCACATGCGTCACCATAACTGCCGGTTCGATCCTTCCCTTGGCCGCCAGATCATTGGCCTCGATGAGGTCATCGTTATTCCCTCCGGTCGTCCCCAGTATGTGGGCGCTTGTGTAATGAACATCATAAAGATTTACCTCTGCCTTAAACTGATTATCGGTAGGGCCCGCGAAAAAGTTTAGGCATCCGTCAAATGCCAGGATCTTATCCCCCAATTCGGCAACCTGGCGGTTCGGGATATAGACAAACACGTCATCATACCCCTTCCCACCGGTGATGTCCTTGAGCTCTTTGACCGGATCAGCCATCTTCGCCGTGTTCACGTAGAGAAGCTCGACACCGTTCTTTTTTGCAAACTCCTCCGGGATCACCTCTCGGGCGCGGGCGATCTTGGCATCGTCGATATCTGTGACGACGATCCGTTTGGGCTTATTCTCAAACTGGATCCCGTAGCTGATGGCGCCCAGTCCCATGGGTCCACAGCCGCCGAGGATAATGATATCCCCGTCCTCTTTTGTCCCTCCGGCCAGATCGTGGTTTCTCTTATTCGTGTGATAGTTTCCGTGATACCCTCCGATTATACAGCTCATGGGCTCGCCCAGAGACGCCTCAAAGAAGCTCTCCCCCTCATAGGGCATCAGGCATCCCAGCTCCATCACCTCGTGAGGGATAACGCAGTAAGTGCAGGCCCCGCCGAAGTACTCATAGGAATATCCCGGTGACGCCAGGCTCCCTTTATAATTCAGCGCCGGCTGCTGGGCAAATTTCATTCCCGGTTTGAACTGATCTTTCCATCTGTCACCCACCTCGACAATCACACCTGCAAATTCGTGCCCGATGATGATCGGATTCGTGTCGATGTTCTGTGGCGCTCTCTTGTGTTTCTTGCCCTGCTCCACCAGCTTATAGGTTGACATGCAAATGCTGTCGCTCATAATCTTGACCAGGATCTCATTCTCCCCGATCTGAGGCAGCTCAAACTCTTCCAGTCTCAAATCTCTTGTCCCATACATTCTAACTGCTTTCGTCTTCATATCATTCACTCTCCATTCCTTTTATAACTACCTGTTTCTGCAGCTCATCCACCAGTTCCCTGGCCGGGGGCTTTGTCCCGATGGTTGTCACGGCTCCGGCCGAGGTTGCGATACAGAGCCGCACTGTGGCCTCCTCATCCATTTCCTCATTCCAGGCATAGGCAAGTGCCGCCACCATGGCGTCCCCTGCTCCCACTGTGGAATGTGCCTTGACTGAGAGAGCCGGGCATTTCACCTTATAGCCCCTGCGGACAAACATCGCCCCGCTTTTCCCCATGGACACCGCCACGGTTCCGATTCCTTTGTCCAGGAGTCCCTCGGCCAGGGACACCAGCTCATCCTCCGAGGCCCGGTAATCAAGCCCCGCGTATTCCTCTAGTTCCACACGGTTCGGCTTGATGATATCCGGCACGGCGTCCAGGGAATTGCGGAACAGCTCGGTGACATTTCCGTTGCGTTCAAACACTTTTGTGTTTGTCCTGGTCTCACCCTCCACCCAGATAAAATCATTTTTGATCTTTTTATCATTCAGCACGCTCTCTATCGTCTTTCCCGCATTGCCTCCCAGAAAGCCGGTAGCTATGCTCTCACCACCCAGCTCACGGATTGTCTTAGATACATTTATGCCCTTTCCGCCGGCATCATATTCCACACTCCGGATCCGATTTAATCCTCCTGCCAGCAGAGAGTCGATCTCCACCGTCTTGTCAATCGCGGGATTCATGGTAACCGTTACGATCATTCTCCTCACTCCTCCCCGCCAAGAATCTGATATACCGCATCCACATCTCCTTTTAACAACTGTGCCGCCGTGTCCTCATCCAGCATTTTTTCCGCGATCCGGGATAATATCTGCAGATGCTCATCCCCCACACCGGAAATTCCGATCACCACATTTGCCTCATTTCCGCCCCAGTCAACCGGCTCCGAGAAGACCATGACAGCTATCCCCGACGCCTTGATCTCTTTTTTGGCTTCCTCCACTCCGTGGGGAAGTGCCAGACCGCTTCCCATAAAAGTCGAACAGGATTTTTCCCTCTGGATCATCGCGTCCACATAGGAGGGATTCACATATCCGCTGTCCACCAGCATCTGTCCCACCTGGCGGATCTCTTCTATGTCCTCCTCATTCAGCAGGGGATTCACATAGATCACCGGCGTCTCGTAGGGTTCCATGGCGATGCTGGACACAAAGAAATCTGTTTTTCCGGCAATATACGGTGTAATGTCCTTCGCTCCGTAAGTGACGATCTCCATCCGGTTCCGGAAGGTTTTCTGCAGTTTCGAGGACATCAGACGGGAAATTCCGATCCCGCTGGAACACACAACCCCCACATGAACCTTCCGTATTTCCTCTCGCTTTCTTTCCAGGCGGGCAAGCGCCGCCCCGAAATGCACTGCCAGAAATCCGATCTCTTCCTCCGGAACCTTCTTGCCTGTCCTCTCCTCCAAAACCTGTGCCACTCTCTCGCACTTATTATATATCTCCGGATAGGTGTCCCGGATATCCTGCAGAACCGGATTATGGATCTGCATATCATGCCCCAGCCGGATCAGTGTCGGCTGAAGGTGGGCCAAAAACCCCTGGATAAATTCATCATCCTGTCTCAAAAGGTATGCCTGCTCCCGGTCAAAGGCACGGATCATATCATTGACCAGCTGCTGCATTTCCCGGCTTTCCACCGAAAGGGGGGCTTTCCCGTCCCACTGGATCTTCTCATGCTTTGCCCCCTTAATGTGCAGACAGATATAGGACACCTCTATGTCGGGAATATTGATTTCAAATTCTTTCTCCAGTTCTTTTGCTATTCTCTCTGCCAGCCGGTAATCTTCATCCCCATCGTCACTTTGCTGCCACTTTTCGTCCGCCTCGATCACTTCACCTTTCAGGATCCGGTTTATGGCGATGGCCAGGTGGATGATAAGACCAGTATAGGCGTTCTCTGTCAGGTTGCGGATCCTGCTGTGCCGGATCCCCATGATGCAGTCGCACACCCGTTTCATGGTGTCATCGTTAAAAACATGGGGCAGATTGCCTTTTTTCAGGATTCTGTGCTGTCCGGCGGCATGATCGCCCGAATCCACATAGGACTCCCTGAATACTCTGGAATCCAGATTTTCGTTGATAAATGCCCGGATCGCCCTTCGGAAATTCTCCTCCGTGCCCTCCACAGCCACTCCGCTTCCCTGTTTTCTCGTGACCTGAAGCCCGTAGTTGCCCAGCCATGTCTCCACGGCGTCCAGATCGGCGCTGACGGTGGCTTCGCTGACCCCAAACTGACTGCTGTAATAGTAGAGTTTTCTAAACCCTTTTTCCTTCAGGATCTGTTTCATTCTTGGCGTAAATTCCATTCCCTTCACCCGTTTCCCTTTCCTCTCTCCCAGACAGATTTTCTTTCACTTTTTATTGATTTCTCTGTTTTAAGTTTTCAACCAGGTCTTCGTATTCCGGTGCGGCGAGGAAGTTTGTGATCAGGATCAGCTCCGCATTGGGATTACTGTGTGCCGCGCGTTCTCCCAATTCCTCATGGGTGACTACGATCTGTACATCCGATGGGATGGAAGAAACCGGTGTATGGATCACCTCTATGCCGTCCAGCCCGGCGGCAGAAAGCTTTTTCTTTAGCACCGTTGCCCCCATGGCACTGGACCCCATTCCGGCGTCGCACGCAAATGCGATCTTTCGGATGACTCCCTCCGCACTTGAGGAAGCCGGTGTGTCGGATCCTGCTGCAATACCCTTGGACTGCTTTTTCATGGCATCCTTTTTCTTCTGTGCCTCTTCCAGTGAGGCGTCTTTCCCCATAAATTTCAGCAGAGGCAGGGATACCAGAAAGGCGATTACCGTCGAAACGGCCACACCGATGATCAGTCCCACGTAGGAATGATGCTCCGCCATCATCAGCAGGGCAAGGATACTTCCCGGTGAGGCCGGTGCTGTCAGACCCACATCAAACAGGGAGAACATCAGGATCCCACTGGCTCCCCCGCTATGGCTGCCAGGATCAGGAACGGATTCATCAGGATGTACGGGAAATAAATTTCATGGATACCGCCGAAGAAGTGGATGATCGCTGCCCCGGGGGCTGAACTCTTGGCATTTCCCTTCCCTGCGATACAGTACGCAAGCAGGATGCCAAGTCCCGGTCCCGGATTTGCCTCCAGGAGGAAGAAAATGGATTTCCCTGCTTCTTCCACCTGCTGGATCCCCATGGGAGACAGGATACCGTGATTGATCGCATTGTTGAGGAACAATACTTTTGCCGGCTCAATAAATATGCTGGTCAGCGGAAGCAGCCCATGATCCACAAAGAATCCCACGCCTGCACTCAAGGCGGAATTCATCACATTTACAAACGGAGTGATGGCATACATGGCGATCAGGGTGAGAATGGCCCCGATGATCCCCAGGGAGAAATTGTTTACCAGCATCTCAAACCCTGTTTTGATATGGTTTTCCATCAGCTTGTCAAATTTTTTGATCACCCATGCGGACAGAGGGCCCACGATCATCGCTCCGATAAACATCGGAATGTCCGAGCCGACGATCGCCCCCATGGTGGCAATGGCGCCGATCACCCCGCCTCGTTTGCCCGCAACCACTTCGCCGCCTGTGTAGGCGATCAGGAGCGGGAGCAGCATCGAGGACATCGGAGAGATCAACTGGGCGATCCGCTCATTCGGGAACCATCCGTTCTCCATGAATAAAGCTGTGATCAGGCCCCAGGCGATGAAAGCACCAATATTCGGCATTACCATACCACTCAGAAATCTACCAAATACCTGAATTTTTTCTTTCATAGATTTTCACACCTTTCTTTGATATTTTCGAATCAGTGTGCTGATCGGCCAATCAACTCTTGTATCTGTGTTTATTATACCTGGATGATCCGGTAATTTTCAAGAAATAGAAAAATAGATTTGGCGTCATGACTTAGCGCCAAATCTATTCTTGATTTTATTCTATATCTCCTACGGAAATCCTACACTGATCCGAATGCTCTTCCCGTCATCACTTTTCGCCCTGATCCTGCCGTGATGGGATTCCACGATGGCGCGGGCTATGGAAAGACCGATTCCGGAACCGCCTGTCTCCGAATTTCGGGAGGCATCCAGCCGGTAAAAACGTTCAAAAAGCATGTCCAGATTCCCCATGGGGATGCCCTCTGTTTCATTATAAACCTCAAAAAGTATCTTTTTCCCCTTCTTCTGAAGAGACACATAAATGGTACTTCCCTCCGGAGAATACTTTACCGCATTATCCATTAAAATACAGATCAGCTGCCGGGTAAAAGCGGCAAGTCTCTGAATCTGTTTATGAATGCTCTTTGTCCACTCATCCTCTCCGTGTTCCATCTCGATGACCTCGACATTGGCCTCCATGATCGTCAACGGTGTTTTGATCTCGTGGCTGGCGTCCGTGATAAACTGTTTTTGCTTCCTATAACTATCTGCCACCGGCCGAAAAACTATTCCCGAAAAAAACAGGACAAGCACAAATACCGCCAGCAGACCACCCGCTGATACCGCTATACTCATAAACAGACTCGTACGAAAAGATTCCAGTTCCTCCCTGCAGTCCAGGAAGACGATCATAACGCCGTGATCCTCCTGTACACATTGATAGCGGTAAATGTGGTAAAACCCTTTTTCCTTTTGGCCATCCCATACCTCCTGCGCGTATTGTCCGGCCTCTTTTTCCGAGACAGCCGCTATATACTGCAGATCAGTGGAAAGCACATTGCCCGTTTCCTCCATCCGCACGGAAAAATATCTGGTCCGATAAGGGGTTTCCGGTGACATTCTCTCCTCTTCCCCTTTGGGCGGCTCCTTTTTTGGCTCCGCTTTTTCATGCAGCGGCGATGGGAATTTCCCCTCATTTTCCACGATCATCTGGATCATATGATCCGCATCATCAACAAGATGGACATAATTCAGCAGATTGAAAGCCATCATGATCACAGCAAGTACAACAAACATTGACCCCATGGCGACAACCGTAAACTTTTTTCTCAGATTCTTAATCATGTACCGCCTCCAGAGAATATCCCAGATTACGGACTGCCTGAATCTTAATATCCGCCCCCAGCCGGGCCAGTTTTTTTCTGAGATAAGATATGTACACCCACACAACATTTATTTCAGCGTCACTGTCATATCCCCAGATTTTCTCCATGAACCGTTCTGTAGAAATAAGCTGTCCCGGATTGGCAAGCAGAAGCTCAAGCATTTGAAACTCCCTGTTTGAGAGTCGGATACTGCCATTTGGGGTGCATAATTCAAAATTGGAGCAATTCAGAGAGACATTCCCCATCTGCAGAATAACACTGGTAGATTCTGTCTTCCTCCTGGTAACAGAGCGGATTCAGGCCAGCAATTCCCTTGTGTTAAACGGTTTGCTCAGATAATCATCTGCCCCGCTGTCCAGCCCCAGTACCCTGTCATCAATTTCCGCTTTCGCCGTGAGCATCAGCACCGGCACCGGATTCCCATTCTGCCGGAGGTTTTTCAGCACAGAAATGCCATCCATCTCCGGCATCATAATATCCAGAATAACCCCGTCATAATCCGCATTCTCCAGGTAATCCAATGCTTCTTTTCCATCATAGACCGCATCCACAGAGTAATGATTGTGCTCCAGGATCGCAACCAGTGCTTTGGAGAGATCTCTCTCATCTTCCGCCAGTAACAACCGCATAATAGTATATTCCCTTTCCCGCATCACTGCATTTAATTTTGTGCAGTCACAGTGCTTAACACCGTCGCCCCGGAGGCGTCATACTCCGCATAACGATAATCAAACGCCCCGCTCTCCGCCTGAACCGGTGAACCGCTGACACTGCCTCCGCTATACAGCGTATAGGCAGAACCGCTCTCCAGCTCCGGCGACGAATACAAGACATAATTATAATTTTTGACGGGTTTCATGGCAAGCAGCACGTCGTTATCCCTCATAACCGCAAATGCTGTATCCGCGCCTAACGCCGCACTGCTCCCCGGATTCCCGCCCGGTCCGGGCCTCATGCCGCCAAACCCGCCGGAAGAGCTGCTGTATACGATGAAGGGCTGCTCTTTCTCCGATGGGGATTCCGCCATACCGCTTTTCCCGACCGCCAGCAGCGTGGCCCCTCTGCCGATGCAGTAGCCATTTTCCGTATCTATCGGCGAATTTCCATCGGAATCCGCCCCGAATATCACAATAGTGCCGCCATAGGCATAGAAGGAGCCGTTGCAGTCTATGCCGTCGCCATCGGATGTATAGCTGCCCGTCGTCGTCGTTCCGTCTGCATTGCTCAGGGAAAATGTGTGTGTCTTATCATCCCCGATCATCACATTCAGATATCCGTCCAGCACTTCCAGCGTGTTGTCATTGGAGGCCGTCTCTGTTTTTGTATACCTTTCTTCTGATTCATCTTCGTATACATAGTGGACGGCAGATTTGGAAGCAGCGTTGACACCGTCATCATCCGAATATATTTTTACTGACGGCGCTGCAGCCGAATCCTCGGAGGAGCCAATGATTATCTCTCCGCCCTCTATCCCTTCATAACATTTTTCAATGGTGATGTCACAGCCGTTCCTGATCATGATCCCCGCCGGGCCTGTGATTCCATCGTCCGAAGATGAGATCGACAGCGTCCCGCCCTCGATCACGCATGTATTGTTGCTGTGGATCCCGTCATCCGGCGAGCCGATAATGTACTGGCCATCTGCGCCTGCGGCGGACATATCTCTCGGGGAGGGAATGCCGCCTCCCGGTGCCGCCCCGCCACCGTTTCCGCTACCGTTGTACTTGATTCCGGTATTTGTAGTATCAACGGTTATGGTCCCTCCGGATATCACAATCCCTCCGGAGGCGTCGGTCGTGTAAGTAGTACCCGCCGTGTAATCACTGCCGTCCTCAACTGATTCATAACAGTAAGTCTGTGCTTTTGTCCCTCCCTTAATGCCTTTATGACTTCCCGTGTCCACATTGACTACCTCTGTCTTGGTAGAAGCCGTATCGGTCAGCGTGTTATATTTACCGCTTCCCAGAGAAGGATCGTAATAATTGATCCCCGCATTTTCAAAATACGTCCTGATATCGATCACCGTATCCTCCCCGGATATGTTGACCTGTTCGCCTTGAATGCCGTCACCGTAACACTGATCAATCTCCAGATTTCCCCCCGCAATGTCCACTTCATAATTTTTTGCGTTAATGCTGTCATCCGCTGTAAATGTACTCCGGATGGTCCCCCCGCTTATTACAATGTTTCCGTTTTTGGACTTGAGTGCATTGCTGTGGGCAGAATACAGCGTGTACGTACCGTCATTGATCCGGATACCGCCCTCGCCGTTTTTACCGGTTCCCTTGATACAGTCCCCGTTGGTTTTGATGGAGTACGTGCCACTGTCCAGCACCAGCGAGCCCTTGGAATAAATCCCATCCGAAGGGTCGCTCTCTCCAAAGTCCGTACCTGTATCCATGCCGTCCACCACCGTCAGACTTGCTGTGCCGTCACCCTCGTATGCGGAGAATGTCAGTACTGTTCCGGAAGTGTCCGCGCAGATTATGGCGGCCGCCGGACTTTTCGCGTACGCACCGTTTCCTGTGACAACAGAATTTCCCTTCAATGTCACGTGAACATTCGGAGTAGAGGGATTTACTTGAAATACAGGTACATCCTCCCCATCGTTTTTCCCCAGTGCACTGTTGTCAATGACAAGACTGTCCCAGATCAGATTTACTTCGTCTGAGATATCCCCCGCCACAACAATTTCCGTATTGGTTACAGGGTCTGCCGCGCTTCCCCCCGTCAGCACATAAGTTCCTGCCTCCCGGATTGTAAGCGTTTTCACATTCCCGTCTGTTGTATACGCGGCCCCGGCATCCTCCATGTTTTCCGCTGTCATCCCCTCCGCCGTCAGGGTTATGACAGGTGTATCATCTGTCATTACAGAGGGTGTCTGCGCAGCCGATGGATTGACGCTGACAGCAGGCGGGGAGGCTGTTTCATTCAGTTTAACCTGTGCCGCGGTTTCATTCGCCGTGACCGAGGGACTTTCTGCGGCGCTTTTTTCAGAAATCGTATATTTATATTTTGCATAATATGCCTTTTTCTTCTGTCTGAATGTAGTATTTAATTTTTTATTTGTGACCTTCTCCGATTTTTTTACAGCACAGAGCGAGAGGACTGTGGTTTTCTCTATCCTGAACGTCCTGCTCTTTCCGCTTTTTATCCCCTTGCTTTTCTTAAATTTTCCGGATGTCTTATAATAAACCCGATATCCCTTTTTCACCTTCACCTTTACCTTGATCGCAGACGTGTATGTTCCCGCCTTTTTGGAGATCGTATAATATTTTGTCTTTTTGGCATTTTCTTTTGCCCCTACTTTTTGGCACACCGGCATCGGGAACACCGTGGCCATACATAGTGACACTGCCAGAAACAGGGAAAAAATATGTTTCTTTCCTTTCATGGACTTTCCTCCTCGCTTTTTCTCCAGTGTAATGTACGAACTTTAATTCAACTTAAAAAACGGGGCGGAAGTTCCAGCCCATATCTCTCCATCCGCTCTCCGTCCCGCAGTATCTCCTCTGTCTCTCCCTGACAGATGATCTTTCCCTCTGCCAGCAAAACCGTCCTCTCACAGGTATCCAGGATCATGTCCAGATCATGGCTGGCGACGATCTTTGTCTCCGGCATCTCATTCAGAATCCCTATCAGATTCCTCCTGTTTCGCGGATCCAGGGCGATGGAAGGTTCGTCAAGCAGGACAATCTCCGGTTCCATGGCCAGGATCGTGGCGATGGACGCCAGCTTTTTCTCTCCGCCGGACATGCGGTATATCTGCCTGTCTCTCAAGGCTTCTATCCTCACCTTCCGGAGAGCCTCCATGACCCTTTCCTCGGTCTCCTCCTCCGAGCATCCGTAATTCTCCGGCCCGAATGCCACGTCCTCATACACCGTGGACATAAAGAGCTGGCTGTCCGAGTCCTGAAACACGTAGCCGACCTTTTTCCTTATTTCTGTCAGATTCTTTTTCGTCACCGGCCGCCCCTGGATTCGGATCTCCCCCTCATATCCTGTGAGCAGTCCCACCAGAAGTTTCAGAAGGGTGGATTTCCCCGCGCCATTCGCCCCCACCAGCCCGATGGACTCCCCGTGCTCCACGGACAGATCTATGCCGTGCAGCACCTCTCTGTCTCTCTGATAGGAAAAGGCTGCATTCCTGCACTCTATATCTGCCGCCATCTGATCACCTCACCGAAAAAAATTCCCCACAATCTGAAAAACCGGAAACATGCGCAATACAAAAAAGCAGATTCCCCACAGCGCCACATAGAGGATACTTTCCACTGTATTGCTCTTCCGGAAGAAATACGGCATTCTGCCCTGAAATCCGCGGAGTTTCATACTCTCGTACACCTCTTCCGCCCTGTCCATGCTTCTCAAAAGCAATAATCCCACAAAGGATCCCCATGTCCTGAACCTCAGCCCTCTCTGCCCCGGCGCCCTGAGCCTGTACGCCTGCTGCATCCTCTCCACTTCCTTGATAAATACCATCAGATACCGGTGCATCAGCATGATGACGGTTACGATCTCTTCCGGTATATGTAAAAGGCGCAGCGCATAGCAGATCTGTCTCATGCCTGTGGTTACGGCCAGGATATACGAAGCCGCCACGCAAAAGATCCCCTTGATCATCAATGTGAGCATGGAGATCATTCCACTGGTTACCGCCAGGCCTCCGACCGTCACGCGCACTTCCCTGTCCAACACCGGATTTGCGATGCCCACTGCCCCTGTCAGAAGGAGCACCGGCCAGATGCGCTTACACATGGTTCCCACGGATATTTCATACCATACGATATGGGCCAGAGGATAAATCACCATTCCCGCAAGCCCCGCGGGAGCATCACCGGAAAACGAGACTACAGACAAAATGTAGAGAAGGGTGACCAGGACACGGGAGAGCGGATGCACCCCGCCCCTGGCCGTCGGAGAGCTGTCCACATCATCGGATATATGTACATCCCTTGCCGCCTGTCCCGGTTTATTCATCCCCCCGGCCCTTCACATTCCTCTTGCGGAAGTGTCTGAGGACATAGCAGATGACCAGACATACGGCGATAACCACAATACCGCCAAACACGCCGGAAAAGACTGTGCCGGTCACAGAATCACTGTTCTTCCATGCGTAATCCGGCAAAAGCGACGTGAAGGACTGTATCTTTTCCACCAGTGCATATATGCCGCCCTCCGCCTCCAGTTCCGCAGTACCCGCCACCTGCTCCATGGACCATTCCAGCCCGTCGGGGTAAGCAGAGGCCAGCAGGGATATCAGACCGCCGATCACCGCCGCTGCCGCTGCCAACACAGCCACCGTCTGTCTGTGGGACAGGCGGTTCTCTTTCCTCTCATTTTTATCGTAATTCCACAAAAGCTCCGGCCTGACTTCATAGATAAATACCAGGACAACCGCCGTGATGACTCCCTCTACGCAGCCGATTGCCAGATGGATCGGCTGCATGGCTGCCAGAAAGACAGAAAAGGGAAGCTCTGTCACTGAGGATGCCAGAGTCTCCAGCGTGACAGAAAAGGCTCCCAGCTGGAGCGACAGGACACTCCCCAGCATGGATGCCGCCACAATCCTTTTCTTTGTCATTTTCCGGTCTGTCATGTACCTCCATATCACCATCCCACCGATAAAACAGCCATAAAATGCCATGTTCCATATATTGGCCCCCAGGGCCAGCAGGCCTCCGTCCGCAAACAACAGGCATTGCACCATCAAAACACCGATCATCGTAAGAAATCCCGCCTCCGGTCCCAAAATGGCTGACAGCAGCATTCCTCCGCACAAATGCCCGGAAGAACCGGTGCCCGGTATCGTAAAATTGATCATCTGGGCGGCAAAAACAAAAGCCCCCATCACTCCCATGACCGGAATTTTTTTCCCGTCATCCTCCAATCGTATCTTTTTTACAGAATACCCTGCCGCCGCCGCAGAACAGACATACATCGTCCCCGCCACCGCCGGGGTCAAAAGCGCATCCGCCATATGCATGTTCGCTCACTCCTTTCGGATTATTTATAAGTCAATACTATGATAAGGAATAATCCCCTGTTTTGCAAGTAATTTATTTTTCCTGCTCACTCCCGCCATCAAGAGCAGCGCTTTGCACACATTGTCCGCGATCATGCAGTACCAGACCGCCGTCAGGTCCAGTTTCCAGACCAACACCACCAGGGAGGTAAATAAAATGCGGATTCCCCACATACTGAATGTCTCCACAACAAAGGGATATCTTGTCTTGCCCAGCCCGTAAAATATCCCCTCCGCCACAATCATCATTCCAAAAAACGGCTCTGAAAATGCCACCAGCCGGAGCATGGCGGCATCGAGCTCTGCCACCTGCTCACTGTTTGTCAGAAGGGACATCAGCGGTGCGGACAAAAAATAGAGCAGGACGCCGTTCAGGCACATCATAGACACGGTAACCATGGTGCTGACCCTGCCCACAAGACGGATCTTATCCCCGTCTCCCTCCCCCAGTGCATTGCCCACCAGAGTCGAAGTTGCCGTCCGAAGGCCGTAACCCGCAATATAAAATATCGTCTCCGCCGTCACCGCAATGGAATGGGCGGCAAATACCGTAGTCCCCATCCCAGAGACAAGCCTTGCAAATACCACATAGCCCAGACAGGACGTGGCCCCGGTTCCCAGTACCGGCAGGCTTACCCTGACGCATTCTTTCAATTTGGCAGGGACAATCTGAAATTCCCGCCATTTCCAGCAAAGCAAAACATTCCTTCTGTATGCGGCAAACATCAGGATCCCAAATACCAGATAGGAGACAGCGGATGCCACAGCCGCTCCCTGCACACCCCATCCGGCCGTATAGATGAGCAGATAATTCAGCAGGATATTCAGTCCATTGGCTATGACGGATATATACAGCGGCGTCTTTGTGTCCTTCACCGCCCGCAGCGCCGCGCCGAGGATCGTTCCCATTGCGCGGAACAGCATGGACAGGCTGATGAAAAAGAAATATTCCGAGGCATTTTTCTGAACTGCCGCCTCCTGCTCCAACGGAAGAGCCAACTCCCCCATAATCTCCCCGTCCTCCAGATACAAGATCCGATTTCCCCGCAGGGCGGCATTCTTATCATGGGTAACCAAAAGGATCGTCTGTCCCCGGGCATTCAGAGAAGAAAACAGGTTCATTACCTCCTCTGAATTAGCTTTGTTCAGGGCTCCGGTAGGTTCATCGGCGAAAAGCAGATCCGGCTTCGAGATGACTGCTCTTGCCACCGCTGCCCGCTGTGCTTCCCCGCCAGACACCTCCGATGGAAGCCTGTCTTTTGCCTCTGACAGATCCATGCGTTCCACCAGTTGGTCTGCATAGGCTCTGGATTCCTTTTCCGAATATTTTGTACTGACAAAACCGCCCATCAGAATATTTTCATATAAAGTCAGGTTCCCTGCCAGGTGTGTCCCCTGAAAAACAAACCCATACTCCTCTGCCCGCAGCCTGGTCAATTCCCTTTCCGTGCTCTTTGTCACATCTCTTCCCCGGTAGCAGACAGTTCCAAGACTCACACGGTCCATACCGCTTAGGCAATAGAGGAGAGTGGACTTCCCGGAACCGGAAGAACCCATAATAACGGTGAAATCCCCCTCATAAATTTCCAGGGAAATATTTTTCAAAACCTGATTTCCGCCAAATTTTTTGGAGATTTCCTTCCCCGATAACACCACGTTCTCTTCCATATCCACACAAACCTCCGCATCTACACCACCGGCCGAAGTATAGCCTCCGCAATCTACCTCTTTTCCATCTGGTACGCCAGATAGTCCAGACAATCAATCTGCTTTTTCGCTGCATTGAGCGTATGCAGGAGTCCCTCTCTGTGCTTTTCCAAAATCCTCTGTCTCTCCCTCTCATCCCCCTGCTTTACAGCGAGAATGAAGTCCTGTATTGTCTTCTCATCGCAGCCCGCATCCCTCAGATTCTGGACGGTTCTCTGTTCTGTTTTTCCTGTTGCCATTTCCCCATCCTCCTCACTAACATGCTCTCCGCTCTTTTCCGGCACGGATTTCCACTTTCCCTGTACATTCCATAACCGGATTTTCACGGATAATCTCTCCCACGCTGTCTGCCACGATCTTTCCTGATTTCGGATTTTTTACCGAGATGATATGTCCTTTCACATCTGCTTCCACCTCGGAATATTCAAAGGCGAGGTCTGTCTCTTTCATAGTACAGTTCTCCAGTTTCAGATTGCTGCAGTAGCAGAGCGGCTGTGTGCCGATGATCTCACAGTCAATCAATGTCAGGCCATCGGAGAACCACGCCAGGTACTCTCCTTTTACCACACTGTTCCTTACCGTCACATTTTTGCTGTGCCAGAACGCATCCTTCGTGTCCAGCACAGAATCCGCAATCTCCAGATTCTCCATATACTGGAAGGAATACTTACCTTTCATTTTCACATTTTCCAGTCTGACATTCCTGCTGTCCATAAAAATGTACTCGGATTCTATTTCCGTATCCTCCATCACAATATCTCTGCTCTTCCAACCGAACTCCTGGGACGTCACATGACAGCCGGACAGCCGGATATCACTGCACTCCCTGACAGCCTTGATTCCGCTGAGAACGCTGTCCGTAATCACACCATTTCGCGCATACCAGATAGCCGCCCTTGTCATCTCATCCATTTTGCACCGGGTCATGGTGAACCCCTTGACATGCCACAGAGGATAGCGCAGGGAAAAATCGCAGTTTGTCAGCAGGATATCCCTGGATTCCTTCAGTACCGATTCCCCGTCTGCCGGCCCGGCAAACACGCAGTTTCGAATGTCGCAATCCTGAGAAAAATACAATGCCCTTTCCTCATCAAACTGTCTGTTTTCAATCAATTCACTCATCTGTCTCTCCTCCTCGCCTATGGGAAGAACGTTGCCTTTGCGCTCTTCTTTTTCATTCTTTCTTTCCTGTTTCTATCATACTGTATTCCTTATAAACTTACAAATACTTAAAATGTTCTTTTTTCCATGCTTGACAGGTATAGAGTTTTTTCATACAATGATGTCGGAAGCAAAAGGTCATGCCGGATTACGAAAAATGCGAAGCAATGGAGCAATCCGGTGCCATCCGTTAGGGGGGTGTGACGCAATGGAACTGCGAGTTTTAGAATATTTTCTGGCCGTAGCCAGAGAACAGAGCATTATGGGGGCCGCCGACTATCTAAACATTACCCAGCCCACCCTTTCCCGCCAGTTACATGATCTGGAAAATGAGTTGGGAAAAAAGCTGTTCATCCGGGGGAAACGCAACCGAAAAATAACACTCACCGAGGAAGGGGTGCTTTTCCGGAAACGTGCCCAGGAGATTATCTATCTGGCAGAGAGGGCCAAAAATGAAATGCGCCAGTCCGACCAAAACATTTCCGGGGACATTTATATCGGAGCCGGTGAGACGGACACCATGAGCCACATTGTGGCGATCATACAAAGAATCCGGGAAAAATACCCGGATGTACATCTCCATGTGGTCAGTGGAAACTCGGAGGACCTGCTCCCCCGTCTGGATGCCGGTCTGTTTGACTTCTGTCTCCTGATCGGGAATATCAACCAGTCAAAATATGATTTTCTGAATTTACCCTGGCAGGATGAATGGGGCGTCTTAATGCGCAGAGATTCCCCACTGGCCAAAAAAGAGGCCATTGCACCGGAAGATTTGTGGAATGAGCCTCTCATTGTTTCCTATGGTGTACTGGATTCCCCTCAGTTTTTTAAGAGTTTGAAAAAAAGCAGAGAGGAACTAAACATTATCGCCACCTATAATCTTGCCTACAACGCCTCCATCATGGCAAAAATGGGGATGGGGTATGTCCTGGTCCTGAACAAGATCATCAATACGGAGGGAAGCAATCTGTGTTACCGGCCGCTGCAGTCTTTCCCAAGTGCGGGAATGGCCCTGGTATGGAAAAAATATACGGTGTTTTCCAAAGCGGCCGGATATTTTCTGGAACAGATACAGGAAATCATACAGAAAAACTGAATCTGCTCTCCCATTACCAGGTGCCCCATGGCATGGATCCGATCGGCTCCGTGCCTTTACTTCACTTTACTTTTATCGTTTTCTTTGCCTTCTTGCCCGAGCTTGCCGTCACCGTGATCTTCACCTTACCCTTTTTCAAGCCTGTGATATAGCCGTATGTGTCGACGCTGGCAACCCCCGGCTTGTTGCAGGAAAAGTTCAATGTATCTGTGGATTTGGCCGGTTTCAGTTTGACGGTGATCTTCTTTTCCACATTCCTCTTGATGGATTTGGCCGCCTTGATCCTGACCTTCTTCGCCGCTTTCTGTTTCCCTGCCACTTTCACTTTCATGGTGGCTTTCTTTCCGGAGGAAGCCGTCACGGTGATTTTGGCCGTACCCTTTTTCTTTGCCGTGAGTGTGCCGGAGGACGAGACCGTCACCACCTTTTTTTTGCTGGATTTATACCGCAGGGTATCGGTGGCTGTGACAGGCGCCATCTCCGCTTTCATGGTGATGGACTGTCCTTTCGCCATATAGATCTTCTTCTCGCTGGGCTTGTTGATCTTTATCTTCACCTTCGTGGCCGGCTGCGTCACTGTGACACGGCAGGTCGCCGCTCTGCCTGTGTCCGTTCTGACTGTCACGCTTGTGTTTCCGGCGCCCACGGCGCGGATCCGTCCGCTGTTGTCCACCGATGCCACCTTATCATCCGATGTGGTGTAGGTATACGTCACAGCCTCATTGGCATTTTCCGGTGATTTCACCGGATGGAGCTGATGTGTTCCCCCCACTTTCAGTTTCACTTCCTTGTCCACAGAGATACCGCTGACCCGGATCAGTTTGTCTGTCACCGTCATCTGAACAGATGCCTCCACACCGGAATCTGCCCGTATCTTCAACGTCGAAGTGCCCGGTTTCAGAGCCTCCACACTGACGCTCTTCTCCGTCTGCCTGGTGATTGCCAGTACGCTCTCGTCGCTGCTGCTCCAGCCGGTCTGATCCGTGGTGTCCACCGGAGAGAGAAAATAGCCGGATGTGGCATTCTCATCTGTGGTCTTATTGATAGTCAGCGTCTTCCCCGCCTCCAGAGTCACGTCCGTGTTCAAAATCTTTATCTCCCTGACCGGAGCATTCACTTTCACTTCGAAGGGTTCTGACCTCACAGAATCTCTGTCCGCCGAGACAGCCGCGATCCTGGCTGTCCCCCTGGATAAGCCTGTCACCGTTCCCTGTTCATCCACCTCCACGCAGTTGTTGCCCGAGAGGATCTGCCACACCACCTTCTGCGATGCCTTTTCCGGTGTCACCCTGGCTGTCAGAGAAATCTTTTCTCCCACATTGACGGTGGAATCCCCGTGTACGGTAACGGTAGACGGAATATAGCTGACGTCATCCCCCACCTGGAAATAGAACACCTTTTCTACCGTCCCCGTCTGGGATTTGACGGTTATGGAAGCCGTCCCCTCTCCCACTGCCTTGATGTTTCCCTCCTGGTCCACAGTGAGGACACTCTCGTCGGAAGAGGAATACACAAACTTTTCACCGTACTCGTTCAGCTGGGACTCATCGTACTCCGTATCGCCGTACTGCGGCGTGACACTGATCTTTTCCGTGTCCGACACACGCATGGCGTAGGGATCGTTTTTATTGTTTGCCGTCAGGTTCTCCCCCAGGATCGTGCCGGTGGTCGTGCAGACCGTGTCACGGTCGGAAGCAGGTATCTTGCAGTACACGGTGACGGAATCCGATTTGGAGCCTGACCTGACTGTGATCCTTGCCGTCCCTATCTCCTTTGGCACAATGACCACTTTGGTCTTGCCGCTGCCCTTCTCATATGTCTGCTCCACGATACCCACACAGGGGTTGTCGGACTCCCAGGTGACGTCCTCGGTTGTCTCCACAGGCATAATATCCGCCGTCAGCGTAAACTGCTTTTCCGTCCCGCTGTCCGTGTACGGAATATATAGGATCTTATCCCCGTCTTTCTCCACATACATCTGGGGATTTCCTGCCACAGTGCTGTCCTCCGCCGCAGACAGGGAAATGCTCTCCGTGGGGATATCCCTGACACTGACGGGGAATACAAGGGTCTGGGAACTGGTCCATCCGGTTGTGAAACCGCAGTAGGGAAACATGGTTCCCATCTCCACCTTCACCGACATATCCGCTGCCAGTGACGTCCCGTACAGCCGGAACACGTAGGGATCCACGGAGGTATCTACCTCTGCTCTGATCCCGTTTACTTCGTGATCCAGAATACTGACGTAATCCCCTCCGCCTGTCTTTGCGGATATCTTTATATCACCGTTGGCGATATCCCTGTTGAGGGCCCGTATCGGCAGCTCCGTCGAGCCGTTCAATGGCACGTCGATCTGTTTTTCCGCATCGTAGGACAGCTCCATCGACGGGAAAGAATTTCTGTCCTGGGCAAAGGCGCCGGAGATCGTGTCCTTTTTCAGCGTTGCCGCCACCGGTATCACGATGGAGTTGATATGACACACATCCTTCAGCACATTGCTCCCCAGGCTCTCCGTCCTCTCCTGGAAGGTGATGGATGTCAGGAAAGTACACTGTTCAAACAACCTGTCCGGGATTTTCACAAAACCGGATTTCGTCAGGTCGATATGGGTGACATTGGTCTGACGGAATGCTCCCACACCCACCTCCTCCAGGCCCTCTGCGGCCTTGAAGTCGATCTCTGTCAGTCCGCTCTTTATCTCCCTGGTACCGTAATTTTTCAGGTTTTCATAAAAACTGTACTTCTTTGTGGTATCATTCTGATCCGTGACCTGTGTCTGGGTCTGCTCCTCCATGGCGCACTCGGCGAAAGCATCCTTCCCGATGGTTTTCAGTGTGCTGGGAAATGCGATCCGGTCCAGGGACACACAGCCGGCAAAAGCACTGTCCCCGATACTCTCCACCTTGTTGCCGAAACTCGTTCCCCCTGCAGTTGCCAGGTTCAGGTTGGAACAGTTCTGAAAAGCGCTCTCCCCGATGGTCTGTATGCCCTTGGGGATATTGATGGTGTGCAGCCCGCAGAAATCCCGGTAATCCGCCTTCTTTGTGATGGAGTTTAACACTTCTTTCCCGGCGCCATAAAACGCCCTCTTCGGTATCGCAGTCAGATTTTCCGACAGCGTCACCTCATTTAACGCCATGTCACACTCAAAAGTGCTCTCCCCCAGATTGGCATCTCTCAGCGTACCGGGCAGCACTACATTCCGTATGCCGGAAAGATAACACAGAGTGTAGTCCGCGCTGTAGCCGGGCAGACCGTCAGTGGAAACCGCCGCATACACGCTGTCATAGCCGGATACTGGGACATCACTGACCGCGGTGTCCAGATCCTCTTCCGGCACATAGTATTTCACCGTCGAGGCGGTAGTGCCGTAAAACCGGTTTTTGTAACGGCTTACCGTGGTGTCATAGGTATCGTAGAGTTCCACTGCCCTGTCTCCGTCCTGCTTATCCGCCTCCGTCTTCAGGGCACTTCTGTTCACATATTTTTTCTGCGCCAGGATATCAATATTGCTGTCGCCGCTGTCCTCCCCCCGGGTGATCTTTTCCGGGTCGATATAGACAGTACGCGTAAACCCGTTTTTCTCTTCGCCGTTCTGATAATCATAAACCAGGTACTCACACAGTCCCGCCCCGGGCACCGTCTTCACATCCCCCTCTTCCACATGGGCTTTCACGCCTCTGATGAGAAAATTGCTCGCCAGACCGCAGCCGGCAAAAGCACGGTTCCCCACGGAGAGAAGTCCGTCGTGAAACTGTACGACCCCCTCTTCTTCCCGGGCCTCTCCGCCGCTTCCATAACCCAGTGTACACAGGCGTTTCTGGTTCTCAAAAGCCGACTCCCCGATCTCCGCCAGCTCGGAGGACACCGTCACCTTCTCCAGGCCGGCTCCGGCTTCATCCCTCCCGTTGGAGTTGTACAGTACCCTGGCGGGGAGAACCTTCACACCCTGGCCAAAGTCCACCGTGCGCAGTGCATAATTGTCCGCAAAGGCCGACTCGCCCAGCGTCTCCACGCAGTCCGGCAGGATCACCTCCCTGAGCCCGTCCTCCACCCGGTTCTCATTGTATTGATTCCTTGCAATACTCTGATCCAGGTTCAAGACATACCGGTAACACTGGGCAAATGCCTCCTTCCCGATGATCTTCAGATTCTTTAGGGATTTCAGAAAGGCGGTGGTCTTCAACGTCTCACACTGACGGAACGCCCCCTCTTCTATGGTCTCCAGCTGCGAATCTCCGGGGATGACAATATGGTTCCCGTCGAGATTTTTGCAGCTGGCAAACATTTCCTTTGTGATCGTTTTCAGGCTCTTTGGCAGGGATATCTTCTCAATATTGCTGCCGCTGAACACACCGGTGCCAAATTCCGCACAGGAATCCGGAAGGGAAATCTCCGGGTTCAGAAAGATGGCGTTGTTGAACGCCATGGCTTCCATCTGTTCCAGGGATTCCGGAAAAATGATGTTTCCCCAGAATCTGGTTGTGGCAAAAGCATACTGATTGATCGTCTTGAGCCCGGTGCATTTTGAGAGATCGAGATGGGCGAGAAAAGCCCCCTTAAAGCAATCGTTGCCTATGTATGTGATGGACTCCGGCAGCCGGCTTGTGCCGCTGTCCTCATCCCCTATCACGTAAAACCTGAGATACAATGATTCCGCGCCGGAGCCGGAAAATACCGCATTGCCGATATACTGCAGACCGTCCTCCAGCCCCACTTTCGTCAGCCCGGTACAATTTTCAAATGCGTTGTTTCCCAGGTTCGCCGCCGTCCTGATGGGGATCTCCACCTCCTGCAGCTTCTCGCAGTAGGCAAAGGCAAAGGATCCTATTTTCAGCTCCCTGTCCCCGCTGTATTTCGCAAACCGCACCTCTCTCATATTCTTGCAGTCGCGAAAGGCCGTGTCACCTATCGCCGTCACCTTCGTCAGATCCACAACGCCCTCCTCACCGCCGGCGCCGATCTGCAGTGTAGTCAGCGACTGACAGGACTGAAAGGCATTGGCCCCTATCTCCGTCACCCCGGAGGGGAGCAGGATCTTCTCCAGTCCCTTGCAGCTGGCAAACTCGGCATTGGGAACTCTGGTGAAATCAGCGGAGGAGAGATCGATCTCCGATGCACCCCTGGCCCATCCGATGCCTCCTACCTTTTCCACGGTGATGCCGGAGAAATTGATCTTACCTGCGTACTCTGTCAGATACACTCCCAGAACCGGCCTGGTGTACTTTGAGTCCGTGTACTCCGCCAAAATCTGTCCGGCCGTCTTGCCGCTCAGATCCGCCAGGACATCGGCGGCTCCCGCCTCCTTGTCGCTGAAAAGTTTCTGGGCGTTGCCGAGGATCGTATAATACTGCAGCACTTTCGTGTCCTCGATAAACCGCTCGTCCAGTATGTCCGTCTCCTTCATCGTGCTGTCTGTGGCCGCCGCCTTCACGACAACCGGCCTGACAGAGACGGGAATACCGGAGAGCACGAGTGCCAAAACAAGCGTCACGCCTGTGATCCGCTTCCAAACATGTCTCCCTCTCATAACCATAACCCTCTCCTTTCAAAAAAATCTACTACTTAGATTTTACCTTTAGGGGTGTGTTTATGTCAAGCAGAACTCATGTTGCGGCAGGGCAAGAAGCATCGTGCCGTCATGCAGTGCCTGAGCGGTCGTTCCGGTGCCCGGGCCGGTAACCCTCAACTTACAGATTCTTCACCTTGAACTCTCTCTCCGCCGCCCTGCGCTGATCCTTCTTTGCGATATCCTGTCTCTTATCATACAGTTTCTTTCCTTTGGCCAGCGCGATCTCCACCTTGATCAGGCTTCCCTTAAAGTAAACCTGCAGCGGAACCAGCGTATACCCCTTCTGCTTCATCTTCCCGATCAGCTTCCGGATCTCATGTTTATGCAGCAGCAGTTTCCTCACCCGCAGGGGATCCCGGTTGAAAATATTCCCTTTCTCGTAGGGACTGATATGCATACCGTAGATCATCACCTCATTGTTCCGGTCGATCCGCACAAAAGCCTCCTTGATGCTGCAATGCCCCTGGCGGACGGATTTCACCTCCGTGCCTGCCAGTTCGATGCCCGCCTCATACTTCTCCTCGATAAAATAATCATGCCAGGCCTTTTTGTTGCTGGCAATAAGCTTTCTTGTCTCTTTTCCCATAATCACGCACCCTCCATGGAGTCAAACAAAAAGTCAATCGTCCCCGCCATCTTGTCTGCCCTGATGACCTGCACCCTCACCCTCTGGCCCATCCTGTACACCTTTCCCGTGTAATGGCCCAGAACCCGGTATTGATCCTCCTCAAAGACATACCGGTCGTCCGTCATATCCGCAAGGCGAACCATCCCCTCCACCGTGTTGGGGAGTTCCACGTAGATCCCCCAGGAAGCCACATGGCTCACCACACCCTCAAAGGTTTCACCGATATGATCCAGGATATATTCCACCTTTTTTATCTTGTCCACCTCCCACTCCGCCTCATTGGCCCGGCGTTCCAGCGCGCTGGCGGAATCCGCCACCGCCGGTAGAATGGACTCATAGTGTTCACAGCGCTCTTTCGAGATCCCCCGGTGTATATTCTCCTTTATGATGCGGTGGATCTGGAGATCCGGATAACGGCGGATAGGGGAGGTAAAATGGCAGTAATGCGACGCCGCCAGTCCGAAATGTCCCTCATCCACCGTGGAATATCTGGCTCGTTTCATGGAGCGCAGAGTCATCCGGCTTAAGAAGGCCTCCTCCTCCGTGCCCTCGATCTGCTCGATCAATTTCTGTATCTCTCTGGGGTGTACCTCTTTCCCCACCTTCATATGGTATCCGAATCCCGCCGTCATCCGCGCCAGCTCCCTGATCTTCTCCGGGTCCGGATACTCGTGTGTGCGGTACACAAAGGGCAGCTCCAGCCAGTAATACTCCTCCGCCACCGCCTTGTTTGCCGCCAGCATAAACTCCTCAATGATCCTGGTGGCCACGTTCCGCTCGTAGGGTACGATATCTGTCGGGTGTCCGCTCTCATCCAGTTTTATCTTGCACTCGGGGAAGTCAAAATCAATGGATCCCTGTTTCTTTCGGTTTTTTCTCAGGAGCAGCGCCAGGTCCCTCATGGTCTCAAACATAGGGATCAGCTTCTCATAACGCCTGCACGTCTCCGGCTTCCGGTGGGTGAGGATGTCATTGACATCGGAGTAATTCATCCGCTCCGTCACGCAGATCAGACTCTCTGTCAACCGGCTTTCTCTCAGACACCCCTTCCGGTCGAAGGTCATCATACAGCTGAGGGCCAGTCTGTCCTCCCCCGCGTTCAGGGAGCAGATACCGTTGGAGAGTCTGTGGGGGAGCATGGGGATGACCCGGTCTACCAGATACACGCTGGTCCCCCGGCTCAAAGCCTCCCTGTCCAGAGGAGAGTTCTCCTTCACGTAGTGGGACACATCCGCGATGTGAACGCCCAGTTCAAATCCGCCGTCCTCCCCCCTCGCTATGGTGACAGCGTCATCCAGATCCCTGGCATCCTCCCCGTCGATGGTGACGGTGTCAAGCGATCTCAGATCCTCCCGGTCCGGGAAATCAGAGGATTTCACCTGATCCGGCACGTCCTTCAGGCTGTGCAGCACTTCCTCCGGAAATTCCTCGGGGATCCCAAACCCCTTGATGACAGACAGGATGTCCACGCCGGGATCATTTACATGTCCCAGGATCTGCGTCACTGTACCCTCGGGGTTTTTCCCCTCACCGCCGTAGTCTGTGATATCCACCACTACCTTGTGTCCCGTCTCTGCCCCTCCGGTCCTTCCCTTTGGGATATAGATATTTTTGTGTATCTTCTCATAGTCGGGAACCACAAAACACACATCCCGGCTGCGGGAAAATGTCCCCACCAGACTGTTTGTCCTCCTCTCTAAAACGTGGACGATCTGACCCTCTCTGCGGCGGCCGCCCCGGCTGCTCCGCCTGCTCTGGCGGACCATCACCAGATCCCCGTGGAAAGCGTCTTTGCAGCAGGGCTCTGGGATAAATATATCCCCGCCTCCGTCCTCCACCTGCACGAAACCGAAGCCCTTTCTCGTGGCCAGAAAAATGCCGGCCGCCATCTTGTCTTCCGGCAGACGGATGAGTCCCTTCCGGTCGATCTCTATCTTTCCGCGCCGGACCAGGGATTGGAGAATATCGTGAAACATCTCCCGCTCCTCCTTCGGCACACAGAAAAGAGCGGCCAGTTCCTTTGTCTTCATGGGCCGGTAGTCCCTGTCTTCTATGAATGCGCGGATCTTCGCTTCTCTCTGCTTTCTCAAATCTTCTTCCATGAAATCTTTCCTCCCGGTGCGCACACCCTGGCAAAACATAAAACACTCCTACAGTAAATGAAGGAGTGTCTGTAAAAACAATATTTACATGGTCTGTGGATCAGTTGAGCCAGTCGGTACAGAGGACTACAGACAGGACAACAAACAAAATGGCGAGGACTCTGGTGATCTTCACCAGCATTCCCTCTGCGGAACGTCCTTTATTCTTTGTCCAGTAAGTGTCCGCCGCTCCGGACATGGCACCCAGACCGGATGTCTTTCCTTCCTGCATCAGTACCACAATCACAAGTGCGACACAGATTACAATATAGGCAACGGTAACAATGGTTTTTAAAACGGTTGATGTCATACTACTTAACCCTCCTGCTTTTTATTTTGAATGAAAGTCGGAATTTTAATCCCTTCCATCCCCTGTTTTTCATTTGCCACGGGCTTAGCCGCACTGCGGTGTGTGATCACCGGCATATCATCCTCCAGCGATTTGGCCGGAGCTGCGGCAGATCTGGCCGGCTGTGCGGCTGTCGTTCTGCCCTTTGTATTCATGCCGTCCAGGAAACTCAATCCGCTTTTCTTCGGTGCAGCGCCGGCGGCATTATTCAAAAATCCCGGCGTCCCGGTACCGAATTTGGCATTAAACGCACTCATCCGGCCCGCCGATGCACCGTCACTCTCCAGTCCGGTGGCGATCACGGTGATAGTCACTGAGTCGGAAGCCGACTCATCGTACATGGCTCCGAATATGATCGTGGCCTCCTCGCCGGCCAGCTCCTGAACATAGGACGCCGCCTCGTTGGCCTCTATGAGGCTGACCTCCCCGGACACATTGATAATGACATGGGTGGCACCGTCTATCGTGGTCTCTAGCAGGGGGCTGGTGATCGCCCTCTTGACCGCCTCCACACACTTGTCGTCGCCCTGCCCGGTTCCTATACCGATGTGAGCGATACCCTTGTCTTTCATTACCGTCACTACATCGGCAAAATCCAGGTTGATCAATGCCGGTGTGTTGATCAGGTCAGTGATACCCTGAACGCCCTGCTGGAGTACCTCGTCTGCCTTCCGCAGTGCCTCCGGCATGGTGGTACGCCTGTCGCATATGGCAAGCAGTTTGTCGTTGGGGATCACAATCAGCGTATCCACACTGTCCTTCAGCTTGTCGATACCGCCGATGGCATTTGTCATACGGTTCTTGCCCTCAAAGCTGAAAGGTTTCGTCACGATGCCCACCGTAAGTTTGCCCATATCTTTGGCTATCTTTGCCACCACAGGAGCCGCTCCCGTCCCGGTTCCGCCTCCCATACCACAGGTGACAAACACCATATCCGCATCTTTCACTGCCTCCGCCAGCTCCTCACGGCTTTCCTCCGCCGCCTTCTCGCCGATCTCCGGCTTGGCGCCTGCGCCGAGGCCTTTGGTGAGTTTTTCCCCTATCTGCATACAGACAGGGGCTTTACAGCGCTGTAAAACCTGCTTGTCCGTATTGATACAGATAAACTCAACGCCCTTGATTCCCTCATCTATCATTCGATTGACAGCATTGTTCCCGGCACCACCCACCCCGATCACAAGTAAGTTGGCAGCCGCATTCTCTGCCTCGCTCGTCATAATCTCTAACACTGAAGTTTTCCCCCTTCTACAACGATACACAGTCACATATATTATATAATACTTTTTTTTCCTTAAATAATCAAGACCAAATTTGCATTTTGCGCTATTTTTTGTCCGTGGTGTGTAATATTATAGTCCCGTCCGCGCTGTACCCCGACAGATCGATCTCGCCCTCCATCTTCTTTTTTCGTGCTTTTTTCAGGACACTGGCCAGCGCAGACACCGGCTCGTCATAGTTGTCCCGTTTTCCCAGTTTGATCTTTAAATCCCCTGTGTACAGATATGCCTCATCTGCCTCATTGAACTGAACCTTGTCCCAGGAGATATCATAGTGCTGGAACAGGTTGGCGAGGTTCAGGATCTGTGCCAGGAGATCCTCATCCTCCATCTTCACCTTATTATAGAGGGTAAATGTAGTGAGACTTTTCGTCTCAAACAGCGGGATCCCCTCGATGGGCTCATTGGTACTCTGGAGCACCATACCGTCCTTGTCAAAATAAATATACTGGTTGGTGTAGGCGATCCCTGCCACGATCGTCTTCTCGTAGAGCTTGATGTGTACCTCATTTACGTTAGGGTACGTGATCTCGTATTCCCTGACAAAATCGAGCTCCGGCGTCAGGGACAGCTGATCCAGCACCCAGAAGGTGAGCACATTCTTCTCAAGGAGATTGGTCTGGAACATCTCCGCCATCTCCTTCTCACTGTAAAAAGTATTTCCCTCGAAGGAAACGGTTTTTACCCGGAAGAAAAAAATACAGAAGAGAATGATCAGCAGAATGCCGACTATGATCCATATTTTATAAAGTGTTTTCCTTTTCATATCCCTTTCCTCTCTCCTTCTCCTCCCGGATCTGCACACGCAGACCCAGTTGTCTCATGTGTCCTGCAATGTCCTCATATCCTCTGTGGATATATCTCTCCTGCCGGATATGCGTGACGGATTCCGCCATACAGGCGGCGATCAGAAGACCGGCTCCGCTCCTCAGGTCATCCGCCTCCACATCTGCGCCGTGAAGTTTCGTCACCCCGGTGATACAGGCGTGATTGCTGACAAAATCTATATTTGCCCCCATTTTCCGGAGTTTGGATATCATGCGAAAGCGGTTTTCAAAGACGCTCTCCTCTATCATGCTGACGCCGCCGCTCTTGCACAGCACCGCCATCAACAGAGACTGACCGTCTGTGGGAAAGCCGGGATACGGCCTGGTGCAGATATAGGGTATGGCTTTCGGCCTGCCGTGCTGGCACACCCGGGCGCCCCGGACATCCGGCTCCACCTCACATCCCGTTCTCAAAAGAACCGCCGACTCCACCGGTGGGACGCCTCCGTCCAGCTCCAGAAATGCCTCACCGCCGCAGCCCGCAACCATCAGGGCATAGGTGAGAAAGACAATGCGGTCCGATTTCATCCTCCAGGAGAGCCCCCGCAGACGAGGTACTCCCTGCACCAGGATATGTTCAGTGCCGTCCCCCTGGATCACGGCGCCCGCCTGCCGGAGAAAACAGCAGAGTTCCGCGATCTCCGGTTCCCTGGCCGCGTTCCGGATCCATGTGGCCCCCTCCGCCAGCACAGCGGCCAGCAGAATGTTCTCTGTGGCTCCCACGCTGGGATAATCCAGACATATCTCCGCCCCGCGCAGTCTCTCCGCCTCACAGCAGACCCGGTTCTCCACATCCCATGTCCTGGCCCCCATCTCCTGAAAAGCCCGCAGATGAAAATCAATGGGCCGGTCTCCGATGGAGCACCCTCCCGGGTAGACTATCTCCGCCCTGCCAAACCTCGACAGCATACTTCCCAAAAAGAGAACGGAAGCCCGGATCTCGCCTCCCCTGCCCGCTCTCACGCTGCCGGGTGAGATCCCCGCAGGATTGATCGTGAGGCAGTGGGAAGACCGGTCGTATACCGCATCACCGCCGATCTCCCGGAGCACATCCGCCATGGCATGGACATCCGTGATATCCGGACAATTGTGGATCTCCGTAATCCCATCACACATGGCTGCCGCCGCTATGACAGGCAGAACCGCATTTTTTGACCCCTGAACCTTCAGAGCACCCTTAACTTTCTTACCACCGCAGACCTCAATCGACATAACTCACCATACAAATATGTTCTCAATCATATTGTATGCAGGCCGTTCTATCAGGTGCTTTTACATTTCTTTGAAATCCCCAGTATCAGCCCCATCTCCGCCATCAGGATCATAACGGAGGTACCTCCGTAACTGATAAAGGGAAGAGGTATCCCAGTTGACGGCATAGAATTTGTCACCACCGCAATGTTGATGACAACCTGGGCCGCTATATGTATCATCACGCCGGTGCAGATCAGGCCGGAAAACAGATCCGGCGATGTCATGGCAGAGTTCAGCACCCTCCAAAGAAGCAGGATGAACATAATGATGACGATGCCGGCTCCCACCATCCCCAGTTCCTCACAGATGATGGAAAATATCATATCGTTGTGCGACTCGGGTATGAAGCCCAGTTTCTGCATACTCTCCCCCAGCCCGCTGCCGAACAGTCCCCCGGAGGCGATGGCGTAGAGACCCTGGAGTACCTGGTACCCCTTGGGGTTTGTCTCCACATTTCTCCATATATCAAAGCGCTCTGAGCGGAACCCGTCCCCGAATATGACATAGAGGGCGATCAGCGTCACTCCAGCTATTCCCAGCAGGACATAGATCCACTTCTTTTTCGCTGACACAAAGCACATCCCGAAGGCGATGGTGAAAACCACGATAGCCGTACTCAGATTCTCCAAAGCCACCAGCACGATGAGAAATCCCACTGGGATAAACACCCGGGCGATTCCCGCCAGACTGCTCATGTCCCTGGGTCTCTTCTGTATGAAATAGGCTGTGACGAGGATCACGACAATCTTCGTGATCTCCGAGGGCTGCAGGGAAAGAGGGCCGATATACAGCCACCTCTTGGCTCCGTTGCGCTCTATCCCGAAAAAGAGCACTGCGGCCTGCAGAGCCACCGCCAGCCAGTAAAATGCCGTTATGTATCGGATGCGGATCAATGGCATAGGCTGTAAAAAAAATTTATAGTCTATCCTGCTGACCAGAAACATTGCCACCACACCGGCCAGCACACCCACCGCCTGTTTCTTGAGAAAGAAAGCCGAATCGCCGTATTTCACCTGGGAGGTGTAGGAGCTGGCACTGTATATCATCAGCATCCCGAATCCCACCAGACACAATGTGATGAGCAGCAGGCTGTAGTCGAAAGAACTGGCCGCCTCTCTGACCCGCCCCGGTGATCCGGACCGCACCGCCCTGTTTCTATTTACTCTGGCATCCACTCACGTTCCTCCCTGTCATTACAAATTGCACACATATTCCTTAAACATCTTCCCTCTCTCTTCATAGGAGTCAAACATATCCCAGCTGGCACATGCCGGGGACAGCAGCACTGCGTCTCCCTCCTCGGCAAAGGCGGCTGCGGTACGGACTGCCTCCTCCAGATTGTCCACAAATGTATATTCCTGGAAATCGAGACGGTTGGCCGCCACCGCGATTTTGTCCCTTGTCTGCCCCATGAGCAGAAGTTTTTTCACCTTTCCGTCGAAGGCCTGCAGCCACTGGTCGAAATCCGCCCCCTTGTCAAATCCGCCTCCGATGAGGATGGTGGGCTTGTTCATGGACTGTATCCCCTTGATGGCGGCATCCGGGTTGGTCCCCTTGGAATCATTGTAGTAATCCACTCCGTATACCGTCCGGACAAACTCCACCCGGTGCTCCACTGCCTGGAACGCCTTGACCTGTCTGATGATCCGGTCCATATCGACCCCCATCTCTCTCGCCATAAGTATGGCCGCCATGATATTTTCGCAGTTGTGATCCCCGGGTATCCGGCTGTCCCTCATATTCATCAGCGCCTGTCCGGTGGCAGCGTCCACGATATCCCCGTTCTCATTCTGGTACAGTCCGTTTTCTATCTTTCGCCGGCTGCTGAAGAACTCCACCCGGCAGGGGAGATGCCTTGCCCTCTCCCGCAGTACCGGATCCTCATAGTTCAGCACACACAGATCCTTTTCCGTCTGGTTGCGGGTGATGGCAAACTTTGCCTCCATATACGCCTCCATGCTGCCGTGCCGGTCCAGATGGTCCGGCGTGATATTCAGTATGGCGCTGACATTGGGTGCAAACCGGTCGATGGTCTCCAGCTGGAAACTGCTGATCTCCGCCACGGTCACAGACTCCGGGGAACTGTTCATCACCTCCCGGGTATAGGGATTGCCTATATTCCCCACCACGAAGATCTCCTCATTGCAGGATTTCAGGATCTCCCCCACCAGAGCAGTGGTGGTCGTCTTTCCATTGGTCCCCGTGATCCCGATGACCCTGCCCTTCTCCATCTGATAGGCCAGCTCGATCTCCCCGATGATGGGGATCCCCTTCCTCCGCAAAAAATCCGCCAGAGGGATGGTCAGGGGAACGCCGGGACTGAACACCGCACAGTCGAGGGAGGAAAAGACATCCACCGGGAAATCCCCCAGATACACCGGATCCTCATATCCCCGGACATCCAGATCCTCCTTGTCATCGTACAGACAGACCTTTGCCTCCATCTTTTTCAGGCATTCACAGGCGGCCCGCCCGCTCTTCCCCAGTCCCACAACCGCTACCTTTTTTCCTCTAAAAGTCATATTCTCATCCCTTTCCTCCTGTGAGCATCACAGAGCCATGATACCCAGCAGACAAAGCAATGCCGTCACAACGCTGAACGCCGCAACCACCTGTGTCTCCGAGTACCCACAAAGTTCAAAATGATGATGGATGGGTGCCATCTTAAATATCCGCTTTCCGTGTGTCAGTTTGAAGTAACCGACCTGCAGGATCACGGACAGTACTTCCACCAGGTACACCAGCCCGACGATCACAATAAACAGCGGCATGTGCAGCACGATCGCTATAGACGCCACGAAACCGCCCAGGGCAAGGGAACCGGTGTCCCCCATAAACACTCTGGCCGGGTAGGTATTAAAGAGCAGAAATCCCAGCAGGCTTCCCACTACCGCCCCGGTGATCGGGGTGAGTCCGGTGCCCGCCATCAACGCCACTATGGTAAAAAACGTGGCCACGATAACTGTCACGCCGGATGCCAGGCCGTCCAGTCCATCCGTAAAATTTACGCCGTTCACTGTGCCCAGCACCACAATAAACACAAACACCACAAACAGCCATGAGGGCATAGAGAAGGTCATGCCGTCCGCAAAGGGGATGATGATGGAGGTATCCATCTCCATCTGCTGAAAATAATAGCAGATAAACACCGCTGTCACCACAAACTGCAACGCCATCTTCTGCAGGACCGTCAGCCCCAGCGAACGCTTTTTCACCACCTTGATGTAATCATCGAGAAAACCAATCAGTCCGAACCCCAGAGTCATAAACAAAACCGGCACGATCTCCGGAAACCGCCTCACATAGACCAGCGACGTGATCAGGATGCTGGCCAGGATCACCAGCCCTCCCATGGTCGGCGTGCCGGTTTTTTTTAAATGGGATTCCGGCCCGTCCTCCCTCTCCGTCTGTCCAAATTTCAATTTACGCAAAAACGGGATTATGATCGGACAAAGCACCACGCTGACCAAAAAGGAAATAATCACCGGCATCAACACATTCAAATCCAAATTCATTTCTCTGCACTCTCCTTATCCTGTTCCGTAATCTCATTATGGACATTGTAAACCATATCGGAGTCTACCGCAAGTACTTATTGTCCCGTATCCCATTGCCGGCAGGACATGGCAATACATCAGTCCAGTAAGGCAGGAAGGATATTGGCGAACAGGGTGGATATGGCAGGAGCCGCCACCGTACCGCCGTAGTACAGTCCCTGTGGTTCATCGATGCGGACCAGGGCGATGACCTCCGGATCCTCCACCGGAGCGAACCCTATGGTGGAGGCGATGTATTTGCCGTTTCCCCGGGGGAGCTTCTGGCTTGTGCCGGTTTTCGCCCCCACGGAATACCCTTTTACCCCCGCATTTTTTCCCGTACCCTCAGAGACCACTTTCCCGAGGGCCTCTCTCACCAGATCCGAGGTCTCCTTCGACACCACCTGATCCGAACCCGGCCAGGCAAACCTCTTCATGGCTGTACCGTCTGCGCTGACGGCGCTGACGCCAAAGTGGGGTGTGATGCTCTTTCCCCCGTTGATGATACTGGCCGCACATGTCAGGAGACGTATGGGGGACAGCTGGAAGGACTGGCCAAAAGACATGGTGGCCAGCTCCACCGCCCCCACATTCTTCTCCTTGTGCATGATGGTATTTGCCTCCCCCGGCACGTCTATTCCCGTTTTCTGCAGAGCGCCAAAGGCGGTCAGGCAGGAAAAAAAGTCGTGCACACCGATCCGGGCGCCCACCTCAATAAACACGGGGTTGCAGGAATTCATGATCCCCTGGAGGAAGGTCTCGCTGCCGTGACCTGTCGTCTTATGGCAGCGGATCCGACGGTCCTCCACCATTTTGTATCCCGGGCACTGGAAGCGGTCATCCATCCTGACCACCTTCTTCTCCAGCGCCGCCGCTGTTGTCAGTATCTTAAATGTGGAGCCGGGCTCATAGGTGTCCGATACACACTGGTTTCTCCACATGGCATTTCGAAGTTTATTTTTCTCTTCCTCTGTCTTTCCGGCTGCCGATGACGGCAGGGTGTACGGGTCGTTCAGATTGAACTCCGGCACAGAGGCCATCCCATAAATCTCACCATTTTTCGGATTCATAACGATGATATCCACACTCTTGGCGTTCTTCTTTTTCCGTATGGTCTCCGCCACCTGATCCGCGTATTCCATGACCGTCAGGTCCAGACTGGTATTCAGCGTCCATCCGCCGATAGGCTCAATGCGGTCCTCCGCACCATTCTCAATCTCCGTGCCGTTGGCTGTCGTCATGGTAAGGATTGATCCATCCTTACCCTTCAGATATTTTTCATAGGTCACTTCCAGGCCGATGATCCCCTGGTTGTCACTGCCGGTAAAGCCCAGCACTTTCGACGCCAGCGAATCATACTGATATTCCCTTTTATAGTCTTCGTCGACGGTCACTCCCGCCAACTTGCAGTTGCGTATTCTATCGGATGTCTCTTTGTCCACATTGGACTTCACTTTCTCACGGGAAGATACCTTTTCCACTTTTCTTCGGACGGTTTCTTCATCCATTTGCAGTTCTTTGGATAATATCGTGATCACTTTCTCCGGTTCTTTTATCTGACTGTTGATGACAGAAATGGTAGAAACGGAACGGTTCCCCGCCAGCAAATTGCCATTTCTGTCCAGAATTTTCCCCCGCTCTGCCTTGATGGCTCTCTCTCTCTCATGTAGTTCTTTGGCCCGAACCCCATAGTAATCCGCGCGGTACAGCATGAGATACCCCAGACGGACAAACATGAATGTAAGCACGAGCAGAAATGCTGTAAATACCATAAACATACTCTGGCGTTGGTGGGTTTTGTGTCGATTCCACATACTCTGCCTCAAAAAAGTCATCCTTATAGTTTATTACTCCCCTGCCGGGTATATGATCATTTTGACGCATACTGCCCCAAAAAAGGAAGGACTTTTTTCAGTATCTTTGAGGCAAATTCCGTAGCGTAGGTGCTGTGGGCCTGATCGGAGACATGGGGTTCATCCACCACCACATAGATCGCCACCTCCGGATCCTCCGCCGGTACGCATCCGATGAACGAGAGCAGATAATTTTTCTCTGACACCGGCCGTTTCTCGGCAGTCCCGGTCTTCCCTCCCACAGAGTACCCCTTCACCTTGGCCGGGGAAGCCGTGCCGGAATCCACCGTGGATTTGAGAAAGCTGCGCAGTTTCGCGCTGGTGTCCGCCGACGTCGTCTCCTTCACCACCACCGGATCTATGGTCTTTATCACATCTCCATTGCTGTTCTGTATCTCCTTCACCACATGGGGCTGATAATAGCTCCCCCCGTTAACCAGGGAGCTGAACCCGCTGATCATCTGTACCATGGTGACGGTCTGGGTCTGGCCGAAACTGCTGGTGGCCAGCTCGACAGGATTCAGCTCCTCCTCGCTGTGGATCAGTCCTGAGGTCTCCCCCGGCAGATCCACGCCGGTCCTCTGCCCCAGTCCATACAGTTTATTATATTGGCTGAACTTGTCCCGTGTGAGTCTCAGTCCGATATCCATCAGGGCTATATTGCAGGACTCCATCATGGCCTCTCGCAGGGAGAGGGTTCCGTGACCCGAGCGGTTGCTGCAGTGGATCTCCCTGTCCGCCACCTTTTTCATGCCGGAACAGACAAAGGTAGAATTCTCGTTGATCAGATTTTCGTCCAGTGCCGCCGCGATGGTGAAAGGCTTGTAGGTACTGCCCGGCTCGTAGGCGGAGGCAATACAGAAATTGGACCACATCTCCATGAGGTTTTTCGTCTTCTCCTTCTCCGACATGGCGCTGATCTCCTTCTGTGTGTAGGTCAGCGACATGTCCCTTGGGTCATTCAGATTGAAGGAGGCGTCAGAGGCCATGGCCAGGATCTCCCCGTTTTTCGGATTCATCAGCATAACCGCCACCCGGTTTGCCCCCACGCCGTTCTTCTGAAAATCGGCGATCTCATTCTCCACAAGCTGCTGGACATTGGCATCCATAGTCAGAACCACCGTATTTCCGTCCCTTGCCTCCTTGATGGTGCGCTGCAGGTTCATGTTGGAGTCAAAATATCCGTACTCTCTCCCCGTCACACCGGTCAGCTCCTCGTCGTAACTCTCCTCCACACCGTATGTCCCCTGCTCCTCCGAGGACAGGAAACCGATGAGATTGCATCCCACCGAACCCAGGGGATAGTTTCGGATATAGGTCTCCTCAAACCACACCCCCTCGATCTTTTTATCCTTTTTCATCTTCTCTTTGAAATCTTCCACCACATCCGAGTCCAGCTCCCGCAGTTCATCCAGATGTTCATACATGGACCCCGGCCGGTCAGCGATGGCTTTCTCCAGCGTTTCGCTGTCCACTGAGAAGGTGTCGGCGATGGCCTTCACCGTGGCCTGTTTCGCCTCCTCGTCCGCCAGCAGGGTTTTCGGCTCAAATACCAGGTTGTACTTTCGTATGCTCACTGCCAGCGCCGTGTTGTTTCGATCCTTGATCGCCCCCCTCTGATAGCTGAGCGTCGTGTTTGTGTAGGACTGCTGCGACAGCGCCGCCTTCTTATACCGGTCCCCGTCCCTGTGGTTTATGAAATACAGTTTCACCATCAGCCCTATAAAGGCGATGATACAGATAGAAAAGACCAAAAAAAGGGTGATCCGCATTCCTCTGGAAAACCGTTTCACCTTTCTTTTGCGCCTTCGCCTTCTCGCAGCCGCCTCGCGATATCTCCGATCATATGTACTCATGTACTCACCTGCTCACTCATTCTGTGGGAATACTGCCATGCTGACGAATCTGTGTGCTCTTTTTGCTCTCGTAGGTATATATCTGATCTTCCTTTGCCTCTCTCATACCCAGTCCCTCTGTCGCCTTTTTGTAGATCTCGGACAGATTGGTTTTATTCTCCAGTTTCATGCTGGCCGCAGTATTTTCCTTCTCCATCTCCATCACTTCACTCTGTAAGTCTACCACACTTTTGCTCAAATAGGTAGACTCAAATTGCAAATGGAGATAGGCGATGCCGATTGTCATAACGGCCGCGATAGTCAGACAGATAAAAAGCACTGCCACCTTGTCCACTCTCTGCTTTGGTTTTTGACGCTTTCCGGGACTCCTCGGGACATTTCTCTGCCCCGGCCTGTCTCTCCTGCGCGCCGGCTCTGTCACCAGTTCTCTGGCTGCGGAGCCATAGATATACGTTCCCTGTCTGTTCATACTCTGTTCTCCTTCATCTGATTCTCTCTTTTCTCAAAAACTCTCAGCTTTGCGCTCTTCGAACGCCGGTTCCTCTCACATTCCTCCGCAGAGGGAAGAATCGGTTTCCTCGTGATCACTCTCCCCCTGGACACATTCCCGCACACGCAGACCGGAAAATCCGGCGGGCAGGTACAGGGGTTTTCATTTTTGCGAAAATTGGTTTTTACGATCCTGTCTTCCAGAGAGTGAAAGGTGATGATACATAACCGGCCGCGGTCCCTCAGCAGCCCGATCATATCATCCAGACTCTCCCTGAGCACCTCCAGCTCATTGTTGCACTCGATGCGTATGGCCTGAAAGGTGCGTTTTGCCGGATGTCCCTTTGCGTTTTTTGACCTGGCAGGCATGGACCTCCGTATGATATCCACCAGTTCCAGGGTAGATTCAATTTCTCTCATCTGACGCTGTTTCACAATATTTCTGGCAATATTGCCGGCAAATCTTTCCTCACCGTATTCCCGGATGATCCGGTACAATTCCGCTTCCGGATAGGTGTTGACAATATCCCGGGCGGACACGGTCTGATCCCTGTCCATCCTCATATCCAGAGGGGCGTCCTCCATATAGGAAAATCCTCTGGCGCCGTTATCCAGCTGGTAGGAGGATACACCGAGATCCAGCAGAATACCATCCACTCTGTCAATCCCCAGCTCCCGGAGGATCTCCCGCATGTGAACATAATTGCCCTTTATGATCTTCACTTTATCTTCCAGTTCCGCCAGCCGCCTTGAAGCCGCCGCGATGGCGTCCCCGTCCTGGTCAATCCCGATCAGCCGGCCCTTCTCTCCCAGTTTTTTCCCGACCTGAAAGGCATGTCCGCCTCCTCCCAGCGTTCCGTCCACATAGACTCCGTCCGGCCGTATATTTAAATACTCTACTGCTTCTTCCAGTAAAACAGATTCATGCCTAAACTCCATCCCTTCACCTCATATCAGAAATTCAATCCCAATTCTGACATATTCTCTGCAATCTCATCTACGTTCCCGTAGTCGTCATCCTCATCCCATCGCTCTTTGCTCCAGATCTCTATCTTGGATAACACACCCACAAAGATAATGTCTCTCACCAAACCGGCTTTCTCCCTCAAGTGCGCCGGAATCAACACGCGCCCCTGCTTGTCCAGCTCGCAGAGCGCTGCCCCTGCCATAAAATACCGCTGCAGTTTTCTGGCTTCCTTCGTCCCGGGAAGTTCTCTCAGTTTGTTGACAAAGCCCTCCCACTCCTCCATGGGATATGCAAACAGGCACCCGTCCAGGCCCAATGTCACCACAAAGGACTCGCCCAGGCCGTCCCTGCACTTTGCCGGGATGATCACACGGCCCTTGGCATCCATGCCGTGTTCGTAGGTACCCATAAACATATGCTTCACCAACTTCCGTACCGTGGCTGGGTGGTTTGAGGGAAATGATATCCCCACTCTGTGACACTTTCCACCACTTTCCACCACTTTTAATACCACTATACACCACTTTTGGGAATTATGCAAGGGAAAAATGGGTGGTTTTAAAAAAAGTACGGCCCGGGCAGCAGATCAACCGCTGTCCGGGCTGTACTCTTTTAATATGAAATGATGTCCGGGTAAAAATCCCTGCATCATGCTTTTACACCGGGGAGACATTCTCCCTCCGCTCTTTTATGACCCGGTAGATCCAGTAGGCGATGGCAGACAGGGCGAGGACGGCGGATAGCACCTGGGACACGGCGATCCCGGTATCTCCGATCTGGAGCTGATCGGTCCGCAGGCCCTCGATCCACGCCCGGCCTATTCCGTAGCCTGCCAGATAGATGACGAAGATCTCACCGTCGAACTTTTTGTGTTTTGTCCGCAGAAGCATGACGGCCAATACCACGATATTCCACAGGGATTCAAAAAGAAATGTGGGGCAGACCTGGATATACTGTATCCCGTTCTCCGTAATCAGGTGATCCCGCATGGCGTCGGTGACATTGGAAGGGTTCACCTGATCCAGTCTCAGCCGCATGGCGAAAAGGGAATCCGTGTATTCACCGAAGGCCTCCCGGTTCATAAAATTTCCAAAACGGCCGATGATCTGCCCCAGGATCAACCCCACCACCGCCGTGTCGGCAAAGAGAGAGAATCTGTATTTCTTCAGGTGGCAGTACACAACGGCGGTGATGGCCGCGGCGATCACCGATCCGTAGATGGCCATACCCCCACCCCGTATATTAAAGACCTGAAGCAGATTGTTCCTGTAGTCATCCCAGCTGAACACCACATAGTAAATGCGGGCGCCCAGAATGCCGAATATAATGCCGTATATGGCATAGTCCATATAGATCTCCGGATTCTGTCCCGTCCTCTTTGCCTGCCACCGGACCAGCAGCAGGCCGCAGACCATGCCGCAGGCGATGATGATCCCGTAAAATGCAATGGTAAATGTACCGATGGTGATCCCCTTTGGCAGGGAGGGGATATAAATACCCAGATGGGGAAATGCAATATCCATTCCCAAAGTATCTCCTTTCCAAAACATGTAAGTCCTCAATCATTCTCTATATTACACGTTAAACCGGAAGAGGACGACGTCACCGTCCTGAACCTCGTACTCCTTCCCCTCGGAGCGGACCAGCCCTTTCTCTTTGGCTCCGTTCATACCGCCATATTTCACCAGATTTTCGTAAGACACCACCTCGGCGCGGATAAATCCCCGCTCAAAGTCAGTATGGATCTTTCCCGCCGCCTGGGGCGCCTTGGTTCCCCGGGTGATCGTCCAGGCCCTGGTCTCGTCCGGCCCGGTGGTGAGGAAACTGATAAGACCCAGGATACGGTAGCTGGCACGGATGAGTTTTTCCAGGCCGGACTCCTTCAGCCCCAGCTCCTCCAGAAACATTGCCTTTTCCTCTTCCTCCAGCTCCGCCATCTCCTGCTCGATCTGGGCGCATATCACAAACACTTCCGAGTGCTCTTCTCCGGCAAATTCCCGGACCTTCGCCACCTGTTCATTGGAGACGGCGTCGTCCTCCAGGCTCTCCTCCGCCACATTGGCGGCGTAGATCACCGGCTTCGCCGTGAGAAGGTTGTACCCGCCAAACCAACTCTCCTCATCCTCGTCCGTCCGCTCAAAATTCTTTGCCGGATGCCCCTCCTCCAGATAGGCTTTCAGGCGCTGCAGCATATCCAGCTCCTTCGCCAGTTTCTTGTCGTTCTTCGCGCCGCGGCTGGTCTTGGCAATGCGGCGCTCCAGGATCTCCACATCGGAGAAGATCAGTTCCAGATTGATGGTCTCGATATCCCGCAGCGGGTCGATACTCCCGTCCACATGGACGATGTTGGAATCCTCAAAGCACCGGACCACGTGTACGATGGCATCCACCTCCCGGATGTTGGACAAAAACTGGTTCCCCAGGCCCTCCCCCTTGGAGGCTCCCTTCACCAGCCCGGCGATATCCACAAATTCAATGACCGCGGGAATCACTTTGGCAGAGTTGTGCATATTTCCCAGCACATTCAGCCGCTCATCCGGCACCGGCACCACCCCCACGTTGGGGTCAATGGTACAAAACGGATAGTTGGCGGACTCGGCCCCCGCCTTGGTCAGTGAATTGAACAGGGTACTCTTTCCTACATTCGGTAGTCCGATAATTCCTAGTTTCATTTTTCTATCTACCTCCTTGCAAACCGCCTATTTATAGGGGTTTTCGTGATTTTCCATTTGTTTAGTGGGCCATTTTCTGGGCCATTGAATTGCAAATGACCTACAATACATCCGCAACCATGTCCATTTCCCCACGTTTTTCTTCTTCCGTGGTATGTACATAGAGATTCATGGTTATGCCGATATTGGAATGTCCCAGTATTATCTGCAATGTTTTAGGCTTCATCCCACCCTCAATACACCTTGTTGCGAAAGTATGCCTGAGTATATGCATAGAAAACCTTGGAATTCCCGCCTTATCGCATATCTTGAACAGTGCGGCATCATAAGTATTGTTCTTTACCGGAGTTCCTTTCCGGCAGAGGAATATAAAATCTTTCCACTGGATCGGGCATACCTTCAACCGTCTGTTCTTTTCCCTCTGTTTCTGTAAGATGTGGACAGCTTCATCGGTCAATGGGATTGCCCGGTATCCCGACTTGCTCTTGGGCGGGCCCTCCCGCCATTCCCCGACCTGATACCGCCATTCCATTGTACGTTTGACATTGATTGTTCTATTTTTAAAATCAATGTCATCCCATTTTAATCCGGTCAGTTCCCCAGTCCTAAGCCCCGTCTGCAGGATAAAACGGTACTGGTACTCATAACTCTGCCCGGCTGCCTGCTCCAGAAATTTTTTTTGGGTTTCCCTGGTCAGTGCCTCTTTTTTATGGGATGGCTTGCCAAGGTTGCTTTTGACCGATTTTTTGCATGGGTTGATTAGAATGACATCGTTCTCCCTGGCAGACTCCAGCATGTTATACAAAGAAATCCTTGTCTGATAAATCGTTGTCGTCCGATACCCTTCATCTGCCATTCTGGTGAAAATATTCTGGCAGTGGATCGGTTTTACCTCTGACAACAGGATGTTCCCGATCACCGGTTCTATATTACGGTGATAACGTTCTGCATAATTTCTTACGGTATTTGGCCGGACGCTCTTACGCTTGATGTCGATCCAGTATTCAAACCACGCGTTTACCAGTATGTCGCTGCCGTTTAAGATGTTCCCATGCTCGTTTAAGTAAGTGGCATCTGCAATCCACTGTCTGCACTCCTGCAGTTTCTTGAACCGCCGGTGTCTTCTCTTCCCGTTCCTGTCTACGAACCTGCCGGAATACAGCCCGTTTTTCTCCTGGTGGATACCAACTCCTAACTCCTTTCCCCGTAAGTCTTTCCCCATATTTCGCTCCTTTCATGGCACAAAAGAAGCCTTATACAGCAATGTCGGCTATATTATATCATTTTAAGGCTGCTTTTGCACGGATTTTTTTAGATTTCGATTTTGGAATCCAGGTATTTTTCCAATTCCCTGCGCTTGATTAGGCGCTTTCTGCCGACATAGATAATGAACGGACATCTGCGCATCTGCATCAGTTCCCTGAGTTTTCCCTGTCCAATACCAAAATATTCCGCAGCTTCCTGCACATTCAGGGCATATTTGTTTTCGATAGGGACATGTACTTCTTTTTCTTTCACAGTTTTCCCTCCTTCCTTTTTTCTATAACAGGAATATGTCTGTCAGCTGCCAGCAGATTTTTCTTATAACAGAAATTTTTTTAGAATGTGCCGCTCAAAAAAAATGCACCGCGAAACAGATCACGGTGCATCTTAAGTCTGATGGATAATACGAATACTACATTTCTGCCTGGAAATATGGACTTTTCAGGATATCTTTTGAGACGAACATGCCGGTCTCCTGGAAACGGTTCCGTGCCAGATTGAACAGGATCAGCGGGAAACCGTCCTCTGCTTCATAAGCGGCAAGCCGCTTTCTAAAGTCTGCCCAGCCCTCTTTGGTTGTCTCATCGCCATAAACAATGATCTCTTTTGGCTTTGGCTGCAGTTTTGCGATATTTTTCGCAATGATCTGCAGGGCCTTTTCGTCTTCCCCGTTAAAATCATCTGTTACTTCTGATATTTTCCCTCCGATCTTGATCACGGCATTTTCTCTAATGTATTCTCCATATTTTTCATACTCTCTTGCAAAACAACAGGCCTTTATTTCGCCATTTGGCATATCAAGAGAAAAGAAAGCCATTGCCTTCCCATCCGATTTCCTTCTGACAGTCCTGAGTTCCGTGACTTGTCCCATGACAAAAGCATATTCTGCTTCTGTGGCTTCTGACAGCCTGATACAGCCGTTTTCTTCCTCTGTGCCGTAATCATCCGCCGGGTGTCCGGAAAGCATCAGCCCTAAGACTTCTTTTTCCCGAACGAGGACATCCATCATGCTGTCATCCTCATCTGTATAATACAGGGTATCAAGCACGTCTTTGACGCTCGAAAGTGCTTTTAAGGCATTTTCCTTTTTCTTTTCCGTATCCGCGTTTTCGAGTGCTTTTGTTTTGTTCCTGATAATACCGACAGCATCAAACTTTCTTTCCTTTGCCGGAGCGATCGCAATATCGTAGACCGCATCGTACATGGAACTTCTGCTGTATGGACAAATACTGTCAAATGCACCGGCGTAGATCAGGTTTGCTAGTGTACTCCCGTTTACCCTTGTGCGGTAAATGAAATCCCCCAGGGAGCGGAATTTCCCGTTTTCTCTCCGTTCCTTTATGACGGCATCTGCTTTTCCAGCCACTTCCTTAATATTGGACAGTCCGAAATACACTTTGCCATCATAGATAGAAAATTCTGCTTCTGACTTGTTGATATCCGGCCCCATGAATGGAATTCCAAGAGTTTTTAAGTCATCTGCAAATCCTTTCCGCTTCTGTGCCTGCTTTTCCGGTGTTCCGGAAGAGATATGGGACAAGGCGGCAGTGATATATTCTGCCGGGTAATGGTATTTCAGCCATGCCGTATAGTAGCTTACTACGCTGTAGGCTGCTGCATGGGACTTGTTAAAGGCATACTTTGCAAAATCCTCCATTTCCGCCCATATTTTGGCCGCATCCTCAGCAGTAATACCGTTTCCGACACAGCCTTTGATCCCTTCCTTTTCATTACCATAGATAAAATTCTGTTTTTCCGCCTCCATAACAGACACTTTTTTCTTGGACATAGCCCTTCTTACCAGGTCGCTGCGCCCATAACTGTATCCAGCCAGATCCCTTACGATCCTCATGACCTGCTCCTGGTATACGATGCATCCGTATGTCGCAGCGAGGATCGGCTCCAATTCCGGCACCAGATAAGACGCCTTCTTTTTCCCCGCCATAACAGGTAAAAGCTTGGGAAGGGAATCCATCGGCCCCGGACGGTACATGGACACCAGAATAATAATATCCTCAATCGTCTTTGGGTTTGCCTGTTTCATCATCTGTTTCATGCCGTTTGACTCTACCTGGAAAATTCCATTGGTAAACCCTTTGGCATAGATTTTTTTAAATACCTCGTTTTCAAATGGGATTTCGGATATTTCGATCGTTTTTCCCGTTCTTTTTTCGATCATCCGCAATGTTTCTGTGATGATATCAAGGTTCAGAAGCCCTAAAAAGTCCATTTTTAAGAGATGGTGGGCCTCCTCGACTTCTGTCATGGTACATTGTGTCTTTAACACCCCGGTCTTTGTATCCATCATGCACGGGATGTGTTCTTGTACCGGCACGCCGTCTGAGATAACAACGCCGGCCGCATGCATGCCGTAATCCTTAAACACGCCAAGGACCAGTTTCGCATCATCATAAATGCGCAGGGCATTTTTATCGCCCGCAAACTTATCCACAATAATGCTCCTGTCCGGAAGTTCGTCAAAAGTGATTAAGCCTTTGATTTTCTTTGCCATATCCTGGAAGTGTGTTGTATCCGAATACACTCTGTCTCCGAGCAGCTTGGAAGCATAATCCACACTTGCTCTTGCCTGCATCCGGTTCTTTGTCATGATGTGGCATACGCAGTCTTTTCCGTACTTATAGCATACATAATCATATACCATATCACGAATACTTGTTGCCATATCACAGTCAATATCCGGCATGCTTATTCTCTCTGGATTTAAGAACCGCTCAAATACAAGGCCGTACTTTTCCGGGTCAATATCCGTGATGCCAAGCAGATAACAAACCCTGCTCCCGGCTGCGGATCCACGCCCCGGGCCGACACCAAGCCCTATCATCCCCTTAGAATTTTCTTTCAGCCATTCTTTGTCAAACTTATGTTCCTCAAATCCTGCCGGAAGGTGCTCTAAGTCATACTTACCAAGGTATCTGGCATATTCCATGTAATCCTGCACGATCAGATGGTAATCCGCCACATTCATCCGACACATGACATCCAGTTCATACTCCACCTTTGCTTTGTATTCTTCCGTCATGCCGTTTGGGAACCGCCACTTTGCCCCCTCTGCCACTTTGCGCCTGAGGCACTCTTCCGAACTTTCCCCTGGGATTTCAGAAGAAAATTTCGGATAATGGTCTGCCTCTTCTTTGCTTAAGTGACACTGGGAAAGCAGTTCTTCCCTGCCGTTCATTGCTCTTTCTATGGTCTCATCATCGAAGACCTCTGACAGGATATCCCGGAGTTCACGCTCCGTTTTGACATAAAGCTCCTTATCTGCTATACCTGCTTCCTGCCACATCTGCCCCGGTGCTTTGGACTTCATGAACCGGAGCGAGCGCATGATCTCCCTGGCCCGTATGCTGTCACTGCTTCCGTCTGTCATATGAGCGTCATTCGTAGCGACGATCGGCATATCAAGTTCTTTTGCGATTTCGGCAATGACCGGCATGACTGCTTTTTCCTCTGCCATGCGGTGGTATTGAATCTCCAGGTAAAAATTACCTTTGCCAAAGAGCCGCTCATAAGACTGGGCCATTTTCTTTGCCCTTGCCTTTAAGTTCTCCGGGGTATCCATGTTTTGTTTACAGGATTCGATCTTTGCCAAAAGTTCCTTTGCCGCATCCGCTTTCTTTACCGCATCCTTGTACTCGTTGCGGATCACAGTCAGCTTTTTGCTCTCCTTTTTTTTCTGTTCTTTCAAGGATTTCAATTTGCTGGCTGCTTCTTCCGTTATGGTCATCTCTGTATCAAGGGCCGCTTTCATGGCATCGTAATCCGCACCGGTCATTTTCTTTAAGGCACGTTTCTTTACCCCAAACTTTTTCCCGGCAACCGGCTTTAATGCCTCGATCTGCTCCGTCAGGTGTAAGACAATTTGTTCCTGTGTTTCCAGATCGGATTTGTCAAGCGGTACATACCCTGTCTTTTCCAGCCTGGACTGCAGCTTGTCAATCTCTTTCTGCATTTTCTCATTCGTCTGCAGGATACCACAGATCACACCGGAAATGCAGGCAGATGTGGCGATGACTTCACCATGTCCGTAACTGCCTTTTGCAAAATACTTACTGAGCAGTTCGGCATTCATGACTGGGATCTCTTTTTCCATGTTATAGAAACTTTCTGTCACAGCCTCAGATATTGCTCTTTTGCCTGCATCACTTTTGGCGTACAGACACATATGGCAGCGCCCTTCCGGTGATTTTTCTGTAAGCCTTACATAGGCTTCCAGACCGAACACAGGCTCGATGCCATACTCACGGCATACGGAGGCAAATGTATCCGCACTGGTAAGGACCCCATGTTCTGTAACAGCCATTTTCTTAACGCCCAGTGCCGCCACCTTTTCTACCATTTTTCTAACGCTTGCCGCAGAGTCAAAGCGGCTTTCTTCCGTATGACAGTGCAGTTCCACGCTGAGAGCCGGTTTCCCGGCAATTTTGATCGCATTATTCATTGTATATCCTCCTTTTTTTAGAATGATAAGTTACATGGTTAATATGTCTGTTTGACATAGAAAAAAGGTCTGCATCTTCTGCAGACCTTCCTCCCATGGCAGCTTAACCAAAGAACCCTTGTTTCTTTAATGCAGCCTTGACTGCACTGAAATATTTTTGCACCTGTTCGTTATTCCATTTGGGATGTAATTCTTTTATTTTGTCAAGTGTCTCGCACTCCCAAATAATGTATTCTGACTTTTTCATACATTTCTCCTTTCTTTTATTATTGTTTATTCAAACATTTTTAACTGTTCCCGTAATGTCATAGTATTTTCCTCCATTTCTCCTAAAGAAAGAAAACCCGGATAAACCGGGCTTTTCTCTCCAGGCAAATTTTTACTCCCAGGGGAGTTTCTCTTCCTCCGGCATGAAACCATCATCCGGTGTGGAAGGTGTCTCAGAAGCCGGTGCCTCAGCCGCTGCATCAGCAGGATCGGAATCGTCAGCCGTTTTCTCTCCGCCACTGGTCTGAGGAATGAATTCATAACGGAACGCGGTATAAGAGTTCCCTCCCTCCGGCTTTCCGAAATGCGTGTTTTCGCCGCAAACAAAGATTGCGCGCTTGTACACCTTCTTCACGCCGTCCTCTGCGGCCTCATCCTGCTTCTCATACGGTGCCAGATATTTCACGGCGTTCTCTGCCGCCTGCGGGTTCTGATCGTTGTTCCATACGGAAATGGAATGGAACTCCGTATTCCCGTCCCGTCCGGTCGTCGGGATCGTAATGCGGGCAACGCCACGCTCAATGTCCTGGACAGCCTTTGTTATGCTGCCCATGATAATGTTCATATCCTTGGTAACACCCTTACTGCCATCCTCTTTCTCGTACTCCTGTCCGCCGCGAAGAGTTATGACTCCGCTATACTTGAAATCAAGCCCGGTAAGCGTTCCATCCTCACGTTTGGCAGCCAGCACCATCAGATAAACACCCGGACGTACCTTTGCGTTCGTGATGCGGTCAGCGTACTGTGCCTTGCCTTCAAGCTGCTTGTCGCGGTTTTGGGAATTCCAGAAGGCAACAGATGCGTAAGCATCTATTTCCTTCTTTTTTGTTTTGTCATACCGTTTTGCTTTAAGCGTTACGGTCTTGACTTTTCCTGCGGCATTTCCCTTGCCGTCAACGACCTTTGTTACCTCACCTGCCAGAACCACCAGTGTAGTTCCGTTGTTTACTCTCTCTGTTAAGATTAACTTTGCCATAATAGAACCTCCTTTTTTTAGAATGATAATACATTATTAGTATGTCTGCAGGAGTCCACTTAAAAATGAACTCCTTGCAAATCACACATATTTCTTCCCCGGCAGATTATGCCGACAGGAACAATTCTTCTTTTTCAACCTTCGGGAATTTAATAAAAGGTACTTTACCACAGGCTTTCTCAAGTGCCCTGTGGTATGTCGGGTTCAATCCTACCAGCCTTTCTGGCAGGTCCATGAACATCATAACGATGTCATATGCTGTATAATGCATAGCATAATCCATCTCATTATCCAGCAGTTCCCGGATTCGGATCTCGTTGCGCTTTGTTACCGCATCTGTCAGTTTCAGTTTCTTGCTGACCATTTTGACAAACTCTGTAACAGCGGTTTTGTTTGCCTCTTCATATTTGGCAGCCGGGACCGTATCATCTGTTACGGGCAGCTCCATCAGTTCAACCAGCCTCTCAGGCAGTTTCGAAAACATAGGGAAAATCTTATCTTCCACTTTTTCTTCTATGTTTTCTTTCGAGATATTCTTGCCCTGGTGGCGAAGAGACATCTCATCCTGCACAATATAACTGTTCCCTTTTTTCCAGATAGCCTGGAAGGTCAGACTTGCCTTGCCGGTGTCCCCGGTAATGATGCGGATACCCGGTGTCAAATCGGAAATGCCGTAAGTTTCCCGGATTTCTACTGCTTTTTCCGGGAACTCGATGATGGCGTTTGTTGTCTCATGGTCAATACTCCATTTTGTCAAGATGCCTCCGCCAAAAACAGCTTTTTTCTTACAGTAATCTTCCGCAATAGCACTTATTATAGTCTGCGGAATTTCGTTATATTTGCCGGTGAATACAGCAAACACTTTCCTGATCTTCCCTTTCCCTTCGCCCATTTCACGAACGCAAAGTTTCCATTCCGTGCCACTGCGCCGCATGAGCCGGGATATGAAAATGTCCCTCTCAATGCTGCTATCATACATCGCCTCATCCAGCCCAAGCCTCTGTGCGAATGTGAAATAGCTGTTTTCTGAGAAGAAAAACGTCGTCTGGTAAAATCGTATCATCAACCTTGTCGTCTCAAGTAACTGGTCCATGATTGCCTTGCTGTCAAGCGATTCATCCAAGTTGATGTTGCTGACTCTTGCCATCCTTCCGTCAATTTTCCCGTTTTCATCACCGTTGACGAACAATGCCTTTAATATGCCTGCTTCTTCGTCATACGACATACAGTGGTACACACCATCATTTTCCACAGTTTCCTGGGAATCTGACAAAACAGGGATGAACCGGGTATGTGCCGCCAAATCAGCAATTTCCTTTTTGAAATCGTCCAGTCCCTCTCCTTCCGAATGCCAGCCATCCGTTAGGAATCTTTTTTCGTTATTCATCTTTTCCTCCTTTCGTCTGGATATATAATCCAGAGCTACATCATTGCCAGGATCTCATCATATACTGATGATCCTGTTTCCCGTTTCATACTCTCCACCAGGTGCATTAACGGATTAGAATCACCGCTTTTCAATGCTTCCTTTACCATAATGACCATAGTGGATTTTTCATTTGCACTGATTTCCCCGGAACGATATAAGAATGCAATATCATCCAGGATAATCCTGCATCCTGCTCTTAAGTGATTTTGATTTGCCATTGAATCTCTCCTTTCTTTAATTTTTTGAGTTACATATATATTATGTCCGCAGCGCCATAACAAAGAAAAAAGAGGACCAGTATGTATCACTGATCCTCCCAAATGCTTTTTTATTCCTCTTCTTCTTCAAAATCAATTTCAAGACTGTCAAGTTCAACGTTGTTGCAGAAAAAATTTTCTGCATCTGTGACCAACACTGGCATAGAAATATGCATACCAAGGTAATTTTTAAGGATTGGTGAATTCTGCAGCTTAATATAAGCCGATGTGCGATGTTTTTTAACTTGGCTGGATGTCAGGGACAACTTATTCATTGTTTCAGCGATCGTGTTCTCCTCATAAAACAGTGACAAGATCACATCCCGTTCTTCTTCTGTCAACTTTGAGAGAGCATCTGTAACAATATCCTGCTTTTCTTTTTCCTCATAGGCTTGTTCCGGAGTTTCCGTGTGCTGTGCAAACTTATCAAGGATGTTGTAATCGTTTTCCGTATCTTTATCGATCCGAATCTGTTCGGATGTTGCCCGGAATATAGCCATATTATTAAATATGACTTCTCTCGTTATGCGATCATCCGTCAACCTGACGATATTTTCTATATTTACCTTTTGCCCCATCTCTTCTAGTTGCTTGATTGCGCGCTCGATTTTGTTCTTATTGGTGACGTCATTGCGATTTAATCCCTGGGCCTTGGTTATGTAATCATACATAGCCCCATGGATATAGGTCGTAAAGAATGTGATCGGGGCAAACTTTGATGCATCATAACGATCCATGTTTTTGATGATCGCCATCATGCCCTCTTGGATAAGATCGTCCTGATCGCATACATATGTCCGATATTTCCGGGCATACACACGTACCCATTTTTCTAAAAATAAGCACATATTAGTTACTGCCATCTGCTTATCTTCCGGATTACCGCTGTGGTAATCCTCCATCCATTTTACATAGGGCTTTTCCTGCTGCTTGTTTTTGTCCATCATTTGCATCCTCCTTTACTGATCTGTAACAAATAATCATCCGCAACCTGTAATTTGCGTATGAATTGAAGCAAGTCCTTTGCTTCGTAGATACTCCTTACGCAAATTTTCTCGGAAAAATGGTTGTAGATAGTCCATGCCTTTTCCCGTTTCATTTTGCTCGTAAAACCATTTGCAATGGCATCATAATTTTCCATGTGGCATCCCCCCTAATCCATCTGTTCCACAGTTGCCTGGAACTGTTTGTTAGTCCATTTGCCGTATACACGGAAATTTACGCCGTTTAAATACATCATCAGCACGTTTCCCTTGTCACAGTATATTTGACGATCCCCCTCTGTCTCCTGTACAACAATGGTTTTGCATTGTCCATTCGGCTCATTTATCCTGCTAAAAGGCAGTATGTATAAAGTCGAATTTTCGATTGTTCTCACAAAATCATTTTGATAACACTCGGGATGCACCTCGTCTGGGAAGATTTCTTTTTGTTTGTCACTTAAAGTATAATCCGCCTTTAATGCGCTTCCAAGATAAAGTGCTGATTTAAAGCGGCAATCTTGCCATTGCCCGCGGATATTAAACGGCACCCCATCAATTTCTGCCATGATGGATTTACGTTTCTGTTCACTGACAAAGTAAACGAACTGCCCGTTATGTTCGATTTCTACAGCAATATCCGTTGCCGTTGCGTTTTCTTTGATACCAAGTGGTATCACTGTGATTATAAATTCCTTAACGTCAGACGGATTTTTTTTGTTTGATACCTTTACGATATGGCGGTTTACGATTGCCTGTGGTTCTGGGCTCCCGGTATCCCCGGATCCCATAGGACCTGCCGATGTGCTGGCTGCTCTTGATATTTCAGTTTCTTTTTTCTCTCTTTTAGAAAATTCTGCTGTTTCTCCTTCCTTTGCCTGATTATTTGCGGTATTTTCCGCTGTTTTAGTCTCTTGTCTCTTGTCCATTATTTTTTTTGCTGCCGCAGTGACCGGGAAACGATCCCCGTCAATCATATAAGCAAGCCCGCTTTCTGTCTGCTCTGGAATGACCCCAAGAGAAAACAGACCGACCAGTGCATCGTTATACAACCTGCTCATTTGTTCTCCGGCATCCTGCCCAGATTTAGCCTTGGTATTTTGCTGAGTCTGAGTCTGCTGCAATATGGACGTGAAAAAATTTAACCTTTTCAGATATAGCATTTTATGGCCTCCTTTCATTTAAATAGCTATACTTCGTTTTTAGTATGTCTGTCAGATCCACTGAGAAAAAAACAGGGCTTATAAAACATAAGTCCTGTTTAATATGTCCGTTTTAGAAAGAAAGAGTTTTTTCTATAACAGTGATTTTTCCTATCTCCTTTCAATTTCAAAAATCTCAGAAAGCTGTTTTTCCATCTGATTTACAAGATTTACAACAAGTGCATTACCCATCATAAATCTTCGCTTATTAACTGGCATTGATATTTTCTCTCCATCAACCAGACACTCCGCAGTCCAATCAGATGGAAATCCTTGTATCCGCTCCAATTCAATAGGTGTCAGCAATCTGATATTTCCAGTTTTTTTATCTCTTACAATGTGGGTAGTTCTACTAAAAGAGCCTTCATTTGTCAAAATTGTCCTGGCCGGCTTATCGTATTCGTCTACCATTGCAACTGGACCCTCAGAAAAAACATATTCATGACCATTAGCCGCTTTTCTTGGCAATTTTTTTGCACCCTTTATATATTGCCAGGTCTTGTGTGCTTCGTCTGAAAGCCTTCCTTTCGTTTCATCACTATGGGCAATTCCCGGTGTTGTATAATATAATCTTTCTTTCGGGATAAAAAACTGCTCATCCACATCTCCATCTTCCATAATATCTCCAAGAGTAATCTGGGCACCGCTATAATCAGGCGCTGTTTTTATTGTATAAATAATACCATCTTTCATTACACCGGCATTTTCAAATCCAAATGAAAATCCGCTTGATATTTCACCTATACCGTTATCATTATTTGTCGTATCCTCACCATTTAAATCCAAACACTGCCCGAATCTATTAACATAACAGTCATGAGCCCACTGAACTTTCTTATCTGCAGGTTCCCATTGACTAAACCATACTGTATCCCACTTTCCCGGTTTTCTTGCATCTTCAATATCTCTTATGGAGTTTAACCCGCAACGAAACCCACCAACGCCGGCAAATAATTCACAAACTGTCCTCTCCATTATTGTAACCTCTTTCTGCATTTAATAATCTTACCGGTCAAAAACCATCTTATATTTTGGCCACTTATCAGAAAAGTCAGCCTTAATGGTTGCATCGAACGTCTTGCCGCTCTTTTTGGAACACAGATTTTTGAGGAACACCTCCCTGTCCTTTAAGAGATGTCTGGCCGTTTCTGCATTTACTGGCGATGCTCCGATGGATTCAAAGAATCTATCCTCTTTCCATAAGGCAAAGCCACAGTTCCTGTCTTCACATGAAAAGGCTTTTGGAGTTGTGTACACCTTTTTGCCACATTTGGGGCATATCCCGATTTCTTCTCTGTTATCAGCAAATTCCAGGCCATATTTCATGCCAGACTCTGTCCGTTCTGCCGTGATATAAGCATCATAGGTATTCCCTTTTTTGGATTTCAGGCCTTTGGCATAGGTCTTTCCCTCGCTGAGCAGTTCGCAGGCCCCCTTTTTTGTCAGTTTGTATCCGATTGCATCAAAATACTTGTTGTTCTTCCAAATCGCGGCGCCGCACTTAAGGCAGCTGTACAACTTTGGTTTCTCCACAACCCCGCCCCCACAGTTTTTACATTTACAGATACCGCCGAATACGGCCATTTCTTTGTCTTTTAACTCTTTAACGCCATCTATGACAAATTCCTTAATTTCCTGTTCGAACTGCTCACGGCTCATCCTCCCCTTTCTTATATTTTCCAGCTTTTCTTCCCACTGAGCCGTTGTGTCTGCTTTGCACAGACTGTTTTCTGACATATTCCTTGCATTCCGTATGCCTTTTTCTGTGGGACATAAAAATTCCGCCTTTCCCTTTCCCTTGATATGTTCCAGATACCCGATTTTAATGAGCTGTTTAATGATCGGGGCCCGGGTGGAAGGCCGTCCGATGGATATGTCAAGAACTTTGCCAAGGCCTCTTAAGTGTTCATCCTCAATAAATTTTGCCGGGTGTTCCAATACTTCAATTAAAGAGGCATCCGTGTACCGTACCGGGCATTTTGCCTTTTTTTCAGCCGCCATAAACTCATCCACATGTAGTATATCCCCCTCATTCACCTTTGGCAGCGGTTTATCGGTAATCTCTGTGGCAAGAAGCCTGGTATATCCTTTGTCGATCAGTACCTTGCCCGTTGTAATGAACTTATATCCGCTGTTATCCGCTATAATCCGGGTCTTGTCCTGCACAAGCGGAGGCAAAAAGATCGCTACATAGGCGGCATATACCATATGCAGCACGTCAATCTCATCTTCTGAGAGAGAGGAAAGGGACGGACTTATCCCGGTCGGTGTCAATGCCTGGTGCCCTTCATCTTCCACAGCATCGTTTCTTACATATTTCCGGTTCTTTTTTACTTTTTCGATTTCCGGCTCCCCAATGCTGTCAAGGAAGGGTTGAAGGTCATCAAATACATAAGCCGCTTTCAGCATCCCTTCAAAATCCGCCTTGTCATTGATAAATTCACAGGAGGTCCTGGGATAGGACAGATACTCCTTGTCATATAAAGATTGCGCAATGTCCTGGATATCTTCCGCATTATACCCCATTTTCCCGGCAGCAATCTGCAGCGTGGACAGCTTAAAAAGTGCCGGAGCAGTCTGTCTTGTCCTGCTCGTTTCCGCAGATATGACAGTCATGGTATCGGACAGGGACTGATAGAATTTTTCCGCCTCTTCCTTTTTCTTAAAACGCTCCGGGTAGGCACCGGCAAACCCTTCCTTATACATACAGACCGCCTCAAACGTGCTGGACGGTTTCCATGCCGTGATCTCATCTTCCCGGCTCACGATCAGGTTCACGATGAAGGTCTTTAAGCGCCCGACATTGGACGTCTCCCCCGTTTTCAAGGAAACAACCGGGGAAAAATTCATGCCGATCAGATAATCCGCGTGCTGTCTTGCAAGAGCAGCCTGGTACTGGTTTTCATAAAACGGGTCATCATCCGGCTTTAAGGATTTAAGGCCGGATACAAATTCCTCTTCTGTGGAAGCATTGACCCAAAAACGCATGACAGGTATGGTATTTCCCGCTTCACCAAGCGTTTCCCGGATCAATAACTCCCCCTCCTGGTCCGGATCCCCGGCATGGATGATAAAATCATATTTTCCAGACTTGATGGCTGTGCGTATGTCATGATATATCTCTGATTTGGATTTTGCGAACTTTTTTTCTCCATTCTCCGTGATTTTATATCCCCAGTGGGGCGGGAACCACGGAAAATTATCCAGTTTCCACCCTGTCAGTTCCTCATCCAGCTCTTTCGGGTTCATAAGCCCGAACAGATGCCCCGCCTGCGCAATGCCATCCAATGTGAAATCAAACTGTTCAGAATGGTTACGGTATGCGGACATGATTTTATCCAGCAATGATTTTTTTTCTGCTATAACTAATGCTTTCAATATCAATACCCCCTATATTGTTCCTGCTTCTTTTTCTTCTAACATAATATGTCTGTAGATTTTGCAAAAAATTTCTTTATAACAGAAAAAAGCAGCATCTCATACTGGATCCGCTGGATGGGTACGGAGTAGCACAGTACAAAATGCCGCAATGGCAAAGGCAGGGCTCGAACCTGCTCTGCAGGAGATCCTGCATAACGCCACCGTGTTTCTTTGCCAAATTGTTTCTATATATAGTATGTCTGCAGGATTATAGGATTTTATATACGATCTCCTTTTTTGTGATAATGCCTAATTCTCTGCTGTCATAAGAATGGTTTCTGTTATCCCCCAGAAGGAAGTATTCCCCCTCCTTCAAGGTAACAGAGGGAAACTCTTTCATCTGCATCGGCTCTGGGATATAATCTTCTGTAAGTTCTCTATTGTTTATATACACTTTCCCTCCCCTGATTTCAAAAGTATCCCCTCCCACAGCAATCACCCTTTTTATCAGCATTTTCTCATAATTTTCAGGGTTCGCCACGACAATGTCTCCTTTTTTAATCTCCCCCATAAAAACATGCGTTACAAAAAGCATCTGCCCGTCATGGTAAGTATGTTCCATACTTTCCCCCGAAACGAACACGGGACGTATAAAAGCAAAGATCACGGTGACCAGAATACAGATTATAGCCGGCATGCGGAGAAACTGCAGGATTTCTTTTGTTTCTTTTTTTATTTCTGATAGATATGTTCCCATCGGTTATATCCCTCCTTATTTATAATATGTCTGCCAGAATCCAGCTTTTTCCCGTCAAAAAAAAGAGGAGACCAGAAAGCCTCCCCTGCCAACTACCCCGACCTACGGCTAAAGCCTTAGAGGTCGGAGCTTGCAACTGCCCTGTGGTAAAGCGATACGAATATCTCCCACATTTGGTCGGCTGATATTTCTATCAGGAGTGGCGTTGCATCGTGGGGTGGCTGACAACACCCCTCACAAATCAGATGTACTGACTTGCGACTCTACAAGGTACTCAATTCCCATTCGGTAGAGATTCATAGCTCCGATACGGTCATCGTTGGATTTATAACCGCAGTTTTTACAGCAGAAAATATGCTTACGCTTATTTCTGTTGCTGCGTTCAATATGACCACATTTGGGGCAAGTTTGCGAAGTATAACGAGGGTTAACTTTCATTACTTTTTGACCGTGTTCTTTCGCCTTGTAAATCAGTTTTTGTTCGAGGTCGTAGTAAGACCACGAAACCATTACATAGCGGTCTTTTACCCGGACTTTCTCCGTTGCACTACGGATGCCGCTTAAATCTTCAAGTACATGTAAAGTACCTTTCGGATTACTTTCAACGAGTGCCTTTGACAAACAGTGGTTTACATCGTTCATCCAACGGTTTTCTCGTTGCCCGATAGCCTTTATACGCTTACGAGAAGAAGGTGTTCCTATCTGCTGCAACTGCTTACGCAGGGCTTTGTAATGACCCCTTTTTTGCTTCACGACATTGCCTCTGTAAAAAGAGGTCTTGCCATTACTACCGTAAGAGGTCACGAGAAAGTTTATTCCCCTGTCATGACCCACAACATTGATTATGCCTGTATCCGCAATCTCATCAATCTCACATTTTACAGATATGTGCAAGAAAAATTTACGGTGTTTATAAACGACTTTTGCAGTGCCAAAGGAATACAGGGACTTGTCAAAATACTGTTCCATACCTCCTATATCGTAATCACACTTGATGCGTCCTTTCAGTGTGCCAACGGAAAATTGGTTGCGGTTAAGGGAATAATCCCTATTCCACGATAAAGTCATTTGTGGAATATTGTACTTGCAAAAAATCCAGTCCATGCCATTCGTTTTATTCGTTTTATAAGAACCAATAACAGTACGGGCAACGTTGCAAGCCATTTGAGATGGAAGATTATACTTATCGCGTATTTTGGTATATGTATGCTTCTGCACGGAGGCTTGAGACAAATCTTTGGATTCGTAAATATAATTAGACACAAAGGTACAAGCATCGGAATACGCTCTCATGCTGTTGAGCAACAACTGTACATCATTGCTATTAGGATGAATTTGCACTTTTGCCGTTTTTACAAATTCCATGATATATTCACCCTCTTTCACTAAAAATAGGCCGTTGCATAAAAGCGATTCCTCCCCTCCCTACGCTGTGCTAAAAGGAAGGGGATTCCTCGCTAAGTTTAGTTGACCTCAAATGCATGATTTTATATCCCGCTGACTGCTTTTGAAGCATCCGGCTTCCAAGAATACTCTTCCATGATCTTCCACATTTTCGGAAAGTTGATGGTCTCAAAGTTCTTCTTGGTATCCGCCATCCGCTTGATAATGCGGTACCATTCATCGAATGTAACGTCGAGAGTACCGACTAAGCGGCTGTCCGCCTCAGACAATTTGATGGCTCTGGTGCCGATTTTTGTAGGTACGAGCGGTGCAAGAAAATTTTCGATATGGATATGTACCGGTGTGGCAGAACCACTGTTATAAGAAATTTTAATCCTGTAACATACGTTCCAGCCTCTTTTGTCTGTCCTATTCGGAAAATACTTGCAGGGCGAGGTATAAATGTTTTTCTCCACCACTGCTCCTTTGCTCCCGACAAGCTCCCCCTTATCAAACAGGGAAATTGCCTCCTTGATCGCTTCGATCTGTTTGGCGTTTGCCGGGTACTTGGAAAGGTTATCCGAAAGCCAGGAGATCTGATCTTTAAGCTCTCCCCTTCGTTCCGGTGTGGCGATCAGGATATTCGCTGCTGTCTGTTTGCCGAATTTACCGGCAATCGGGACCGTATAGGCCAGCGTGTTTGGTGTATCCCCGCTTACCGTAACAGGGGTTTTGCCGTCATTTTCCATAACGATCGGAATGATCGCCTCTGTTTTCAACAGCGCGAGATCAATGTCTTCGACTGGGAAATTGGCCGAAATGGTTGCCGAGCGGCCATCTACCTTTTGCATCGTGTCAATAATGGTTATATAGAACCTTGACATCCCCGATTGCATGAATAAAGGCGATTTCGAACCTTTTTTCTTCCCGTCTCCAAAAATCTCAACATCCGTCGGGGTCATCAGATAACACTCCACAGAGAGTGATTTTGTCTTTGTCCATGAATTTGCCACCTGACGGCCGTAAGTAAGTGTTTTTCCCATAATCTCTGTCCTCCTTTATTTACAGACCTGTTGCAGCCCTTTCCCGCGCTTTTTCCTGAATCATTTTCAAAAGCTGGTTTTCCGGCTCTTTCCTTACTACGGGCTTAAAGTCGATCAATTCAAACTGCATATTTCTGCCCTTATAGTAGTTGTTGTTTACGGTTCCTACTGCCTCAATCACAAGCGGATGTTTCATTGCCTTGTACTTTTCATACAAGCCGAACCCGACTGCAGAAAAGCCATTGCCGTTCATCCGGATGGAATCCCCGCCGATTGTCTTATAGAATGCGCCTGATTTACAGACCAGTTCTATTTTTAGTTTCAGGACCGGTCTTGGGCATCCCTCTCCAAACGGCTCTAATGAGTCCAGGATAGGAAGGATCCGCGGCAGATCTTTTTCTGTTACTTCGAGATCATATAACAGAGGTTTTTCCGTCTCTTCATACCTCTTCCCGTCCTCCAGACAGATTTTCTGGAGTTTTTTAAGATCTGTTCCTTTCATACTCATGCCTGCGGCCCCGGCGTGTCCGCCGTATGCAGTAAAAAATTCCTTATGTGCATCCAGCCACTTTTTTACATGGAAGTCTCCGGATCCCCTTGCCGAACCTTTTAACAATCCGTCTTCAGTCTCCGTAAGGATAAACGCAGGCTTCCCTGTTTCTTCCGCCAGTTTTCCTGCCATAATACCAAGCAGCCCCTGCGGACAGCATGTCTGCATGATCACCGGATACATTTCTGTATCATGTTCCTGGTACTCAGCTTTTACCTGCTTGTAGATGTCTTTTTGCATTTCTTTACGCTTTTCGTTAGTATTTACAAGCAGATGGATCGCTCCATCTCCGGTCTGCAGGCTGTCTTTTAAAATCTGGTAGGTTTTCTGGCCCCCATCATCATACAGCCTTCCGCTGGCATTGATTACCGGTGCGGCCTTAAAGGCAATATCCTTTGCCGTCGTATGATCTGACAGGTTCAGTCCCAATGAAAGCTGCCCCCATCCACCGGAATTTAACAGTTTCAGTCCGTTACGGACAATCGTCCTGTTTTCATCCACAAGCGGCATGACATCCGCCACCGTGCCAAGCATGGCAAGGATTGTGATCTGGTCCATGGTCTCCTTCCGGATCTGTTTCATTTCATACAGCTTTTCGGCCAGTTTGTAACATAATCCGGCCGCGCAGTAATGGGTAAATGCATCGGATTCATCTGGGATCGCTTCCGGGTCTATCAGAATGTCTGCATCCGGCAGATATCCATCTTCCGGGGCCTCATGATGGTCAATGACATAGACCGCCATTCCATCTCTTTTCGCCTCATTTAGGACATCTCTTGCTGCAATGCCGTTATCAACTGTGACAATGACATCGGCAGCGTCCATCTTTACTACATCTACGATTCTCTTATTTACCCCATACCCGTCTGTCATCCGCCTGGGTATGTATGTGCGGTAAATAAGATTTATGTCCTCATAAATCAGGGAAAGGATCAAAGACGCGGTGATGCCGTCTACATCGTAATCCCCGATGATAAAGATGGTCTTCCCTGTACCGGCAAAGCCGGTAAATTCAAGTGCAAGTTCTTCCATGCCTGAAATCTCATGAACCGGGCTGCTTTTCAGTTGGGCGATACTATATCCGGAAAGCGATTCGATCACGTCTTTCAGTGTGTTCTGCCCTGCACTGCTTTTCTTCCATTCCCTGTTAAAGGAACGGTTTTTCGTTTCATGCATTTGTATCATCTCCTTTCATTCAAATTGATTAAAATACATAGATAATATGTCTGTTTAGAGGGAAGGAAAAAACCGGCACATTCAGCCGGTTTTCTATGAAATACAGATTATGCAATTCTATTTGACGCTCCCCTAAGCTAAAGCTTAGGGGATTCTGTTGTCTGCCTTACTATTATATGGCGGCTGTATCCCCGATGCTAAAGCATCGGAGTTTTGCCGCCTGTTTTATAAAAACTTATATTCTACTTTCCCCCTCATTTTCGCTCCCAACAGGATCCTCCACTAATGCAGATGGGAGACTGCATCTGATATCTGCTGTGGTGTATTTTGATATAGATGTTCCTCTTATAGCAACAGAAACAATACTATTTACGGTATTGATATACTCGTTCATAGTCATAAGTATCAATTCTTTCTGGTATTTGGTCGGATAGAGTTTTACTGTTTCTGATAATTGCATTGCTACACCTCCTTTTGGTCTTGTATGTATTGTGGGAATTCTTCGTGTCCAAACGCCTTATATCCCCATAGCTAAAGCAAGGGGGCTTTACGGCGAATTTTGTAATGCTGCCTTGATCTTCTCTGCTTCTGCTGCTTTTTCTTTTGCAATGTCTTCATCTGTCTTCCAATGGTTCAAATATTCCAGAGAATAAGCGATCAGGTCGATCGTCCAGTCATGCCATTCAATCTGCCCGGGGCACATGGGATCGTCACAGTCTATCAGCATTTCCGGATATTTTCTTACCTGAATGAACCCGTCAACCAGCACTTCCGTTCCCTGGGTACACCGGAGCATAACATCCTCCATTTTCTCCTTTCCATATACCTTGACCCAAGGGTAATCGGTCTTTGTTTCCGGATTATCCGCCGCAATAAAATATTTACGGTTGATGGCAAGCTGGAACTGGGCCATGGATACATGACGGTTATTCACGATGATCTCCGGGTTTTCATTACAGATCGTCCCTGCGATCGTGGCCAGATTGGATACCTCACAGTTCAGTTTTAACAATTCTGCTCCCTCTTCTTTTGACAGTTTTTTCTTTTCCACATACATATGGATGGGGTGGATGAATGTTGTTGTCCCCTGCTTTACATGCATCTTCCCGCATTTCGGACACGCTTTCCTCTTGATGGCATTTTTTGTAGTAAGCGTGCCTTTCACTAAGAGGATATCTCCCGCCTCAATCGTATCCATGATCTCAAGCATATCCGGATTAGCCGTAATGATGGGGAGATCCCCGAACTGAACCTTTGCGATATCCCTTTTCCTTACCTTCATGCCGCTGTCACGCTGTCCGGGGGCTACCGTCACGACAAGTCTGCCGTTGATCAGCTCTCCTTCGTCATTTTTTGTAATAGCGGGCATCCCTGCCGCCTGGGCATATAAAATAACTTGGTTGTGTATCGCCATAATCTGTATCCTCCTTCCGGTTGTAACACAAAATCATAAGCACTTTGTTATTTGGTCAATGTGAAATCGCCGCCTTTGTCCAGGGTAAGCCCTGGCTTCTTTTCCGGCTGTTTTTTTGTCATCGGAGTCGCTGTCGGTCTGACTGCTGGTTCTTTTACCGGCTCCTGCGTTGGTTTTCTTTTCGGTTTCTTTTTTATCGGTTTCCTGGTCGGTGCAGGTGTTTTCTTCGGCTTTTTTGTTGGAGCAGCTGTTTTTTCCGGTTTTTGGGTCGGTACAGGCGTTTGTTCCGTCTTCTTGGTCGGTACAGGCGTTTGTTCCGGTTCTTTTTCCGGCTGTACGGCGCTGCCACTGCTGGCTGCTACTCCCGCTGGGCTTACACTCTCATAATCCGGTGTGATATCCTGCACTTTCACTGCTTCTGTTTCTATCTGGCGGACCGGGTTGTCTTCTTCTACCGGTTTTCGCATGAACGCCATGGCAAGGATCCCGACCATAAGAAGCCCACAGGCAGACAGCCCCAGGATGACAGGCATCCTGTTCTTCTGTTTCGGCAGTTCATCATCCTCATATTCCCGTGTTTCCTCCTCATCATCCCCAGTTTCCCGTGTTCCCGTCTTTTTCAGTTTATCTTCTATATTTTCATCCTCTGTTCTTATTTTCCGGATCTCAATACGCCAGTCATTCTGGAAATTTTCAATCCTCTTTTCCCCATATAAAGCTGTCATAAACTCTGTCATATTATCATAACGATCATCCGCCAAGATGTTTAAGGCTTTCATTATAGCGCTCTCTGTTTCATCAGAAACACCAAAGGCCACAAGCGGTTCCAGTTCTGCCCCACTATCAAGCCGTACCTCTGCAGTTTCCAGGTGTATTCCCGTAAGCAGTTCATACAATATCACGGCAACGGAATACACATCTGATGCGGGACATCCTTTCCCCTGGTAAGCATAATATTCATAAGCAGAGTAATCGTTTTTCTTTATGGGAATTTCTCCGATGCCAAAGCTGTCGATCTGATAGCCGTTTTCTGTATCCAGGATGGTATCTGGGCTAAGGTTCCCGTATACCCTACCCTTTTCATGCATATAGGACAATGCCGAACATAACGGCATCATTTTATCCAGTGCTTCTGTTTCTCCTAAAACGTTTGTAATATGAAGATGCCCAGCATCGGTTTCCTCCAGAATGATCTTACCATCTATAAAGGCTGCCGGTTGAATGAACCCCGCCTCGTATTTGGCACTCATGTAATCTTCCGGTAGATCAGCCAGACGAAATCTTCGTTCTGAATACAGATCAGTGACAGTCTCCCCTTCTATCTTAAATCTGCTGTTATTTCCCACGATAATCCTCCTTTCTCAAACTATAATAGGTAATGTTGCGGAAAGACTTCCTGTACGCAATCATTGGCAACACCCCTTTCCATTTTTAATATGTCTGCCAGATTTTAACAAAAGCCCGGCAGCGGACCTTAACATCTCTGTATGGGCCGCCGTCAGGCTTTTGTTTTTTTGGGGGTCATATTATTATATCATCATTATTTCTGGTACTTTTATCACATTCTTTTTGTTTGCCTTTCTTTTCTTCCGCCTCTGCAATCTTTTGGCCTAAGACGGATTCGTCTTGTTTAATACGAGGCTGTATTCCTAAATCTTTTTCATATCTGCCACATTGATATCTCAGTACCCGGATTTCCCTTGTTTCCGGCAAGGCAATACTTTTTAATTCCTTTTTAAGTTTCCCGAAATCTATTTCTAAATTCAGCCCCGCACAAACGGCCTGATATTCTAAACTGGCGGCAAACGGCCTGCCAACAATGGTTTGGCAGGTTTCCATTATGTTTATGCCTGGAGGAAATTTTGAGATATTTGTCAGCAAAGCAGCACCGTTATCAAATATAGGCGGATTCCTATATGTTCCCTCTGCGGTATTGACAATAACACCAAGATTATTAAAATGCCTGTCAGGATTAACCGTAAACATGTCCAATGATAAAGTCGCTGAGATATAATCGTGTATATCTAAACCTGTTTTACTTTGAATAAAATCGGCTACAAATCCTATTCTTGCTGCCGGATCTGGTTTTAAGGATATTATTCCTCCTAATTCCTGATTATGGTACATAGAATAAAGTTTATCGTAACTTATGTATTGTTCATTATCTTTAAGGAATGATTCTGATCTGCACCCATTATAGACTTTGCCATTAAGCTCGATTTCACACATTTCATAACTTACATAATTTTCACTGGGCACATTTGAGCAGCCAAGAACCTTAGACACAAGAAATTCAGCTAGTCCTTCTCTTCCTGTCTCATCTATTTTGTACCAATATCCATCTTTATAGAATTTGATCTGTGTTCCTTTTGAGCTGCCCATTGTTGAAACCATATCTGCCGTAGACATTTCATATGAACTCATCTGACCCTCACATCCTCCCATGTAATATCCTCGCCGTCATACCTTATCCAGAAGAAATCCTCCCATGTCACTCCGTGTGTTTTTCTGCAAAAATCATAAGGACTGTTCCAAGAAAGGCCCATGACTTCTAAAATTTCGGGTAAATCAGCACGTCCGTCCTCATAACAGCGCGATTTAAGAAAATTATAAAACCGTAATGTTGATGCATCATCCCCGGAGAATGGCTGCATGATACCATCGGGCACGAGCTTATCTATTTTGGTCACTTCATTACCATTGTCAGTATAAACATCCGCTACGGGCGTATCTGCGTTATATACATGATATATCAATTTTATGCCTCCTTTGCAAAATTCACGTAATAAATACTTGTGTCTGTTCTTTGATTTCCATGTTCCCATGACATAAGTATACCACAAGCCGCCACTTCTGGCTACCTTAACCCACCGTCTAAAGCCAGTGGGATTGCGGTAGTCCTATTTGAATTTCAAAAAAATAGAAAAAGAGGCCTAATGACATCTTATTCTGCGTTTTTTTTATAACAGTGATTATTTTGTTGTACGGACAGAACCGTCCCGCAGCCGTCAACCCATTGTTTTTACCCGGCTACATTGATTGCCTGTGGGCCCGTTCCAGTCTTTTCCTCTTGGGTAAAACTCTCGTTTTCCCCCTTGGCGGTCCGGCCTTCGACATAATGTACCAGTTGCTTATCCGTCATTTTCCGTATTTTTACAGCTTTTGCGTGGATTGCGCTCTCTTCTGGAGTTCTCCTGCAGTTTCTTTTCTTTGCCATGTTTATCTGCTCCTTTCTAATTTTATTTATTATTTTTATATGAACCATCCTTTTACATTGCCGCAGCGATATGCCGCGAATTATGTTTCAAAAACCTGTTTGGCACCTGCATAGTCGTGATCAGCAGATTACAGTTTTTAAGTGTTTTAAAGACATATATCTTATCTCCATACAACCTGATCTCCGACTGGTCTCTGTCCTGTGTATGGTCTAATACCTTCATCATATAAGCCTGCACCTGCCCCTCAGCGTTTTTAATGGAGATACCCTTTTCCCATGCGTTTAAGACAACTTTTTCCTGTGCTTTGTTATTTAAGCCGCATCTGGTGCGTATCCGCTTTCTTGCGTGCTTTGTTATACACACTGTACTCTGGATGCAGGGACCCTTCTTTTCCTTTATACATCCAGCTTTGTTATACCAGCTTTTAAGCTGCTCCCCATATTCCCATGTTTCTGCGAGGAATTTAAGATGTGCCGGGATGTCAAACCTGATACCCCCGAACTGATCCCTTAAGTAGTCATAAGCCCCTTTTGCTGCATTGGAGAAACTTTCCCCGTTTTCAAGATCCATTTCGATCATTTCCAGCCACTGGATCAGAAAACGTCCCTTGGCACGCTTTTGGCTGCTCTCATCCATTCCTTTCAGAAACTCTTCAAAAACCTCCTTTTTCCCTGGTTTAATCTTCATTTTTATCACCTTCCTTTGCCCATTTATATATACAATATGTCTGTTTTAGAAAGGTAGAGATCCCCGATAACAGTGTTTTAGCCTGGCTGGTACAGCACTTGGACTGCAGCTCCTGGGAACCTTATCCTGCGTTTCTGATCTTTGCTGCCAATGCGGAATTCCTGTGCCCGCTTGGGGCCGTCCTCATGGCGATCCCTATGGCTTTTTTTGAGCCGATAAGCGTCACCCCGTCTTTTGCCCTGGTCTCCGCTGTATAGAGCAGATTACGCTCCAGCATGATATAATGGTCCGTGTTTAATGCGATAATCACCTGAGGGTACTCACTACCCTGTGATTTATGGATGGTCATGGCATAAGCCAAAACCATGTCTTTCATTTCCGTGTCAGATACATTCATCCTCCTTCCGTCATCAAAAAGTACGGTGTACCGAAAGGATGCGTCTCCGTTATTGGAAAACAGCCCCCTTGAGGCGTTTACGATCTGACCGGTATCCCCGTTAAATATGCCATAACCTTTGTCCGTGAGCTGTCTGTAGTTGTTTTTGGTCTGCATGATCCGGTCTCCAATGCGCCACTTTCCGAACACATTTTCTTTTGTCGCTGGATTATACTTATCCCTCAGCGCTTTGTTTAAGATGGCAACAGAACTGGTGCTTACACTGTTTGTTGGGGAAAATACGCCGATGTCTGCAATGTTGTATTTTTTTGATAGTATCCGGTCGTATTCTGCGATGAGGGAGGCTACCATTTCATTTTTATCTGCTTCTACTATACAAAAATTCCCATCCTGTATCAGCGAGGATGCGGATTTACCTTCATTGATGAGGATAGAGTTCTTGACGATGGACCCTTCGTTCCGATAGCATTTGATCAGTTTTGTTACAGGGATCTGCCCGCACTCGATCATATCCTTTAAGAACTTCCCGGCCCCAATGCTGGCAAGCTGGTCTGCATCCCCGACAAAAATGATTCCTGCACAGTCCTGGAACAGATGGAAACAGGTGGCCGCAAGCTGAATATCGATCATGGAGCACTCGTCAATGATGACCAGGTCATCTTCCCCGGCATATTCTGCCTCGGTCTGCATTTTTACCCGGAACATGTGGATGGTGCTTGCCTGTTCCCCTGTCGCTTCCGTCATGCGCTTACTTGCTTTCCCGGTTGGTGCAAGCAGGATAACCCGTCTGTCCCTGCCTCCGTATTTCCATGCCCGGATGATTTCTTTGATCACAGTGGTTTTCCCTCGCCCGGGCCCGCCGGTTATGACGGAAATGTGGTTACTTAGCCCATTATATATCCCCATCATCTGTTCCCTGTTGTAATCCGTTTTCTTCTGTATCCTGGCCATCCGCTTCTTTAACCCTGGCACTTTCATCTTTTTTCTTGACAAAAGCCGTCTTATGGCATCTGCACAGTATTTTTCCGCAGAGTATAAGCTGTACTGGTAAATGTTTGTTCCGTCAAGCACCAGGTGTTTTTCTTTCATGCCGGATGCGATCGCTTCCGCAATAATGCCGGTATAATGATCGCAGGAGACAGCATAACGGTAAAATTTTGCATCATGCGGGAAGCTTTCTTTCTGAAAGATGCCGTCAATCGTATCTTTTCCGCTTCCAAAATGCGGGACCAGCTGCTCAAAATACTTTGCATGCCTTTCATCCGGGATATCCCCGACAAGGAGTTTTAATACCCTTTTCTGCATTTCCTTTACGGGAAGGAATACATGCCCCTCATTCCCGGCAGCTTCGTTCAGCACATAGTATATGGTAGCCTGGACGCGCGCCGCGGAGTCCGGCTTAATGCCGAGGGCGCTGGCGATCTTATCCACTTTCTTATAGCCGAACCCGTCTATGTCATACATGAGCCGGTATGGGTCTTTTTGAAGGACAGAAATCGCTTCGCTTTCATATTCTTTCCGTATTTTTTTTGCCTGTGAGAAGGTAATCCCCCCGTTCGTCAAAAGAAAGATATCCAAAAACGGCCCGTTCTCTTCCAGACTCTTCTCGATCTTTATGATATTTGCTTTGCCAATGCCCGGGATATCAAGCAGTTCCCTGGGGTTTTCCTTAAGGATCCGTATCGTTTCTTTCCCAAAGGCATCGACAATAGCATCTGCCTTTTTTGCCCCAATGCCAGTTATACAGTCATGCAGGAACTTTTTTATGCCATCTGATGTGATCTCTTCCCGGACAATGCTCGATCTGACCCGGAACTGTCTGCCATACTTCGGGTCGTTTACATACTTCCCGTTCATAATGATCGGAAACCCCTCAGATGGGGCAGGGATCACCCCAGCAGCAATCATTTTGCTCCCATCATTTAATTTTACTTGAATGGAAGCCCAGTCTTTAGCCCCTGTAGCATAAACTTTCAGTATAACCCCTTGCAGCTCCATCTTAAAGTTCCTCCTTACATATCAATTTCCAAAACTTTATTTTCCGCAACCGTATCAAAACCATTTAATACATTGGCACACTTGCGGATGTTGTCTTTTTTCAGGCAAACATCGTTGGTTGTTCCTGTGGCTGATACCATGTCAGAGACATATTTGGTACCGCTCTGAGAATTTTTTACTGCGAATGTGGCAAAACACGGTATTTCGTGAATTGCACATATTCTCATCATCTCTTTTAATTTCGGGCGCACTTCCGCTTCAAATAATGTTTCCTTGTTATATACTGTAACATCTCTTTCCTTCATAATCATTCCTCCTTGATCTTTTTTGATCTAACAAACTGGTTTCGTGCTTCTCTATAATTCGTCCATCATGTTGTTTACTGCTTCAAACAGGTCAAAGTTCCCATCTTCTTCTGTCCCCGGATCCTGACTGGGATTTTCTGCAAGATCTTCTGCCTTAGAGAGACGGACACCAGATTTCCCTGTCTCTGCTTCCCGGATATCTGTTTCCCGGATGGCCGCCGCATTAGTCGGTTTTTTACTAACTGGTTCCGGACTGTCGTCAGAGACTGCCTGCAGGGATTCCTCCAACTCATTTCGTTTTTCTTTTTCAAGGATGCCCAACATGGTCTCTGCGCTGATCCCGTCCTGCCGCATGATCTGTTTTAAGCGCTTCATTTCCTCTTTTTTCTCTTTTATGACTTCCTTTTTTGTCTTATTGCAGGAGATCATCTGCTTCTCATCGCTGTTAAAGCCTGCCGTGTTGTCTTTTTCTGTATTTCTGGTGTAGCTGCTGATGACCGGCCCGCACAGATAACCCCTGGCAATACATTTTATGGCGTCATTTCGAGCCCCCATTGGAATGGAATGAAACCACGAATCAAGCAGGGGGTCATCTGGCAGATCAATGGTAAACTCAATTACTTTCGGAATATCATTCAGGATATACGGCTTTGGGAGGCGTATGTATTTCACCTCGCCTGCCGCACACATCCGCAGTGACTGGATAATGGCTTCCCGCAGTGAAAAATCAGGATGCCGGTACAGTGTGATAAGATCTGAGTCGATCTTCCGGTATAATCTGACTTTTTTTCTTCTTTTTTTCACGGGATATCCCTCCTTTCCCTGGCATTACCGATGGCTGCTCAACGCATACATATAGTATCCCCTGGCATTGGCAAACACCGGAGAAAGGTTCTCATTCTGCGCTCCGGAAACGATTGTGAGTGTTTCCATACCGGAAAGGTATTCTTTGATCAGGGTGTTCCATGCAGAGCATGTGCCGCCGGTTATGATAAGGAACTTATGTTCCACCAGCCCATCGTATGTATTACATATCCGATCCAATGCTTCCATGCATACATCTTTGTTATTCTTTTCCAAAAAGTCCGTAAAGCTGACCTCAGAGGAGCACCGCCTAATGCGGCCGTCCACTGTTTTCTTTTCCATGATGTTGACCGTCCCGGTCTCCAATACTTTCTGCATGCCGGTAATGGTGAGTTCCTTTTTGTATTTTTTTGCAATATCAGAGATTGTGCGTTTGAATATCTCTTTCATGGCAAGGTTGTCGATCGTTTCCGGCCTTGTTATGATCCTGCCATTGCTGATGTTGTAGATGTCAAGCGTTCCGAATCCCGCATCCATGATAAGGACGTTGGAGCCAAAAAACTTTGCCGCATCCTTTGACGGTCGCCCGGATGGATTGCAGGCAACGGAATACAGCGTCCCCATCGGCTGGTCCATCGGCTTGCCGATATTTTCAGGATCCAAAGTAAAATGGAATGTTTTCCAGTCCTTTGTGCCGATCTTTACTTCAAAGTTATGCTCCCCGGACAGTGCCTGGATCAGGTCGTCCGAATCCATTTCGCGGTATTCCGGCGGCAGCCCTGTCTGCAGGAACAGTTCTTTATCCCCTCTCTGTCCGAACCGGTTGCTCAACATGCCAAAGGCCATGCCGACTTCGGCAATGACACGGAACATTTCACTGAAATAGCGCTGTCTCCCAAACGTGGCAAGTTCGCTGTCGTTGGTCCCTGCCATATCCTGCGCAGATTCCCCGACATTCCAGATCTCCCCCGTTTTTACGTTGCGGTACTGGATATCCGTGGGACGCTCCTTTGCGACGGAGATCAGCCCGTCCGGCACCTTCTTGGCAAAAGCCGGGAAACAGTAGATGGTATTTGGCGAAAATCCTTTCACGGCAGAATACCCGATATCAAGGCCGATGTTCCAGACACCTTTCTGCCCGGGATTCTCCCTGTCAAGAAGGATGGTCTTTGTTTTAAAATTTTCTGAATGGATCATATGGTTCTCCTTTCCTATCCCATTGGGATATGTCTATTCTCCCCTACATACTGGGTGTGCAAAAATCATTTTTTTAGCACCACCATATTGGGATATTTCTTTCTGCTGGTATTAGTATGTCTGCAAAGAAGAGCCCGGCTTTTCTGATAACAGCGATTTTTATCAATAAAAGAGGAGGCTGTCCTCCTCTTTTATGAACATCCCGTATTCTATGCCCTATATCAGGCAATTTTTGAAATATCGGTTGCAATAAGGTTTTCAAAATACAATGTCCGGTTTTCCTTACCCTTACGGGAGTTGACCTGTATGGTGCCCGCAATGCAGACCCCATCCCCCATTTTCAACTCGTTTAATAATTCTTTATTATACGGGTTGATGTAGGCTTTCGCCATAATGTTTGATGTGATCCCATTATGGACCGTCCGCACCATGATGTACTTCATGTTGCCATAGTCGCTGATCCCGGTTACGATCCCCATGAGGTAGACTTCATTTATCTTGATATACATGCCTGACCCTTTCATCCCGTATTTTTCTTCCGTCTTTGTCCTGGCTGGAACGATCTCTTCCGCTACAACATTCTGTATGTTGAGCTGCTTTCCTTCCTCATTTGTCTCTTTATGCACCTGCATATTGCCGGTAATGCGGAGAAAGTCTCCAGGTTTGTATTTTAAGGATTCTTTTGCCCGCTCCCCAAAACACATGACCATGATACGATTCTTCTTCGTCCCATCCCGGCTGACAGTCGTTTCCATCACGATAGACGTGATTTTAGGATCTTTTTCTTCTTTTTTCGCATTCACAAAGAGGACTTTCCCCTGCTGAATGACTTTGTTATCATACTTTTCCATTTGTTTTCCTCCTTTTACTGAATATATTTGTTGTACTTACATATTTAGTATGTCTGCCAAATATCATTTTTTTTGGTATGCCAGACAACCCGCAAAAAAACCGGCCCCGTCTGGAGCCGGAAATGTGTAAAGATAAACTCTGTCCGGTTACAAAATATCTGCAGGATTCTGCTTTCCGGCAAATTTGCAGAAAGCATCCTCGGTAATGTCTTTGATCCCGATCGGCAGGTAAACCCCGTTCAAGTGTATAAAAGGGATTTTCCCAATAATATCATGTGCTGCTTCCTCAGCCTGGATATTTTTGTCTGCCACAGTTTCAAGTAAAGCTGTCAGTTCTGTATGGTAGATGCATCTGTTTTTTATCCTGCAGGCGACATCAAAGGCAATCTCTGCCCCGGAAGGTTTCCCCATGATGGAAAAATGCATTGTCGGCAGAAAATGAAAGTAAGCGATATTTTCTATCCGGTCAAACCCCTGCAAATGGAGATAACCTTTGTGTAGCAATAAACTGTCCATCAATACCACCATCCTTTCCATTCCTCTTGATCGCTTACCATATAGTTATATTTTGATCGATCTGGTTTTTGAAAATTTGCTGTAATACCTTTTCTTTTTTACTTTATTATATGCCCGGATGCGCACCTTTACTCTGGAATACCCGCCAGGCACTCCGATGCTGCAGTGGGATTTCTTTCCAGATACTTTTCCCAGCCTGCTCCACCCGTTTCCGGTATTAACGTAAACTTGGACATAATCTGCACGGTTGTATTTCCATGTAACTTTAATGCTGTTTCCCTTTTTCTTTGCAGAAAATTTTTCAATCGCAGGTTTTATATTGACCTTTGCACAGGTAAGGGATGCTTTGATCTCAGCCCCTGCTTTGATCGGCTGGATCTTATAATAATAAGTTTTCCCGTGTGTAACTTTCGTATCCGTATAGGACGTGCTTTTCACAGTTTTCTTAAATACATATCCGCTCTTCTTTTTTGTCGAACGAGATATTTTGTAAGAGGCCCCACAGGCATTCCATGATACTTTGATCTTATTGCCGGTAATGGAATAAACTGCTTTTGCCTTGCATTTCTCAGGCATTTTTGTTGGGGCTGGCCCATCTGTGTGCCCCGGCTGTTTTGTTGGCGGCATATACGTTTCCGATGGATCTGTTTCCGCCGGGTTGTATGTTTTTACAGGAGCGGATGGCGCATACGTTCCTTCCGGTGGATCTGTTTCTGCCGGGCTGTATGTTTTTACAGGAGCGGATGGCGCATATGTTTCCGGCGGATCTGTTTCTGCCGGGCTGTCCGTCTCTTTGGAAAAATCTGTCCCTGTTGGAGGATCGGCCGTTTCGGGAGTTATTTCCGGTATACCAGACATCTCCGGCTGTCTGGTAACATCCGGCGTTCCGAAAGGGGATATCAATGGAGCTTCTGTCACTTCTTCCTCTTCTCCCGGCCGTTTTGACGGTTCTGCAGAGGGCTGTACAGGCGTGGCCGTTGCTCCATTTATAATATTAAGGGTAGCATAATTACTGTTTATTGTATACCCATTTAATGCAACCTGGCAATAATAAAATGTACCGTTCAAAGCATCTGTTACATTTTCGGCACTGATCGTAAGCTGGCTCGTGGATGCTCCGGATATGGCGTGTCCTTCACTCGTCAGAGTATTGGCCGTATACCATTGATAACTTACCCCCGGGGTACTGCTTGACACCGTAAAAATAACCGTTTCTCCTGCATTTGATGTAATGTCTGCCGGCTGTGTGTCAATTATCGGCAGACCGGTTACACACTCAAGTGTCTCTGTCGTGGATGCCACGATATTTTCTCCATCCATTACCATTACAGACAGTGTATAGACCCCCTCCTTGTCAAACGAAACGACGATAGAATTTCTGCTTACATTCATGTACCGCCTGGACAAGACAGTGTCCCCGGCCTCGGAAACCTCCACCTGGACATTAAACGTCGTTTCATTCCCTTTGTATTCATAATTGACATACGCTTCTGATCCCTTCTCCACAAACTGCACCGCATCTCCGTCTTTTTCTGCAGAATACCATGCCTTGATATCTTCATCTGCTGCGTGGACGGTTGGCACCGCAGCGGGCGATACTCCAAGCGTCACAGAACCAATTATCATGGTAAGACTTAAAAATAATGCAAAAATTTTTTTACCCATCACAATTCCTCCTTAAATAAAGTTATTATTGTATGTATAGTATGTCTGCCAAAACAAAAAACTCATTTTTTATAACAAGAGAAATCAAAAAAAAAGCCGCTATAACAGCATGGTCACTGCTATAACGGCTGATGTTCAATGAATATTATCCAAAGTTATGCAACCTGTTTTCCTCTCCGGCTCTTGATAAATTTTACGGTCTCTACATAGTATTGGCCACCATCCACCAAGATACGGACATCAAAGTGCTTTTCCTGCATCTTTTCAGCATATCTTTTAGCGTCCTCTGCTTTATCAAAAGTGGCAGTCTTTCCGACTTTTCTTTCCATGATCTTACAGTACATGGCAAAAAGACATTTAAAAAGTGCTTCATCATCGGACACATGGTATTGCTCATACATCTGCCTGCGGATGGAATCCACATTGACTGTCTGTATATCAACCTCTTTGCTGTCCCACACTTTGTCCATGCCGTCATAAAAAATACAGCCAAGGTTAGTATGGACGTAGATCCGGTTATGTCCCCGGTATCCGAGGAAGAAGCCGACACTGGTGATCTCCACTTCCGGCATAGGTATTGCCTTGTCACTCAGATTAAACATTGCCTTAAAGATCCGGTAACACGCCGTTACATCATCTCCTGCTTCATGGAAGGTAAGCCCTGCATCCGCACCATAGAATGCCGCCACGGTATTCAGTTTGTGGTTGGCAATCTCTGTCGGCTTATGCAAAAGTTCCCTTGCCATCTGGCAGGTGTCAATGATGCACATAAGGTGCGGATCATCCTCTGCCGCAAAGGAAATCGTCTGTCCCTCCCTTTTGTATGCGGCCTCCAGAAACCGGTTGTCAAAGCCAACATTGTGACCCATGACAATCGGGTTATTTCCGAAAAATGCCAGGATTTTAGGAAAAACATACTTTTCCGGCATATGATCTGACAAAAAATCGTCTGTTATACCGGTCAGTTCCACGATCTTATCCGCAAGCGGCCTGCCGGGATTGATATATTCCGTCATGGAATCCACAACGGATAATGTCTCCGGATCTAACTTCACAGCGGATATTTCAATGATCCGGTGTTCTTTTTCCGAGAGCCCTTCCGTTTCTACGTCATAGACGATGACCGGACGCTTTCTCTTTCTTGCATACGCAAGGACTTCCGCTGCATGTTTCATTTCTTTTTGATATACTGCCATATTTGCCTCCTTATTGTCTTTTTTTTATTCATCCATTCCCTTACCGATAAATCTTTTCTACGCTTCCTTTAGGAGGCTGATGTCAAACGGCCGGGTATATGCGGCATGGCCTCTCACAGCACACACGACACATTCATTTTCCGAGTCATATTCAAATCGGACGATGGAAATCTCAAACTCTTTACCTAGATTCCAATAACATTCTTCGTATTTACAACACATATCCCGATCTCCTGCCATCATCTCATCGAACCGTCCATGACACAACCTTACCGAGATCAACGGAAAATAACTATTCTTTTCCAATAAGATCATTTGCTCATACAACTTTATCCTCTCCACCCCGATCGCTTCCTTGATTTCATGTAGTGTCATAGTTGACATCTCCTTTCTTTCATGTCCGGGCAGGGTCTCCCCCTGCCCGGGATTCATTCCCGTGTAACGGGAAGCTGTTCGTCCATTGGTTACGTCCGTATTTCCGTCCGGTCCGATTGCTGCAACCATTGCGGACAGTTTCTTAAGACGCTTGCCGGTGCTGTATGAAAATACCGCACCCCGATTGTTCCCAATTTTAACTGTTATAGATCCCGTATTGGTGGGGAATATATCCTTCCCCCCAGCGGTTCTCCTCAACAGCAAAATTCTTTTCGATAGCATCTGTTATGATCTGTGACAGATCATCCATGTTGTCCTCCTTTTACGCTGCGCTTTCCACTCCGCCAAGGAAAGCCTGTACATAAGGTACATCTGCCTTCATATCCTCGTCACAGTATCGGAGGATGTTCTGCAGAAATTTTACCTTGCCCTTATCATAGAGTTCTTTGATCGTCTTGCCCTGCTGGGCACAGTCAAAAGAAATCTTATGGGCGCAGGCCTGTTCAAACGTAATGGCTGCAGGTGTTTCCACGGGAGCCTCTGCTTTTTCCTCCTTAACGGGGATTTTTGCTTTTGCCGATGCTTTTCCCTCTGCAGGTGCTTTTGCAGACCCTACGGAAAGAGAAATATCATCCGGCAGTGGCTCTGCCATATCGGCAGCCACACTGTCATCCGCGAGCTCCAGCTCCATCTCTGTGATACTCTCCTCATCTCCGATGGAGAAGCTGTCGCAGGCCTCATCTGCCTCTTTTGTCTCTGTAACAGATGTCTCTGTAACAGATGTTTCCGGCACATAAGCCTTGCATGTCCCTTCAATCCCCTCAGAGGAAGAATACACTCTGCCGCTGCTATTGATGTCAAGCTGCAGCAGGTCCAAAAATGCCCTGTCAAATGCCCGTCTGCTTGCCGCCATCCCGATATGATTCCTATCAATATCGGCCTCATACTCTGCATTACAATCGCCGTCATTGTCATAGGTGCGTCCATCCGGCATGGTGATTACGCAACGAGCATAACAATATTCCCTGTTCATGATCTGAACCGGGAAAGAGCGGGTCAGTTCCTTCATCTGGTTGAACAGATTTAAGAGCGAACAGGAAGTAACGATCGTCTTCTCTGTTCCGTCATCTGCTTCTCTACAGTAGGCTTCAACGTCTACTTCTTTTGCTAAAGTCTTAGAGTAAATATTCATCTCTTTTTTCCTCCTTTTTTTTTAGAATGATAAGTTACATGGTTAATATGTCTGTTTCCCTTAAGCTGTCAAATATGTTTGTCTGCATCTCCCCAGTATGGTAGGTTCGGCAATACATCTGCCAGCAACAGATTTATTTATCTCCCAACATGGTGGGATAATAATAAAACTGCCGCATATTCCCATATCACGGATTGGCAGAGTGCAGTTGCTATGACACAGGGATGGTTTGGACGAATAATGACTGTTATAGAGACAAGTGCCAGGGAGGCTTACGCAATATGGCTTTGATATATTGCGGCATGCAGCATTATCTGCCGGGGATGGGTGGCAGAGGGCGTAATCTCCCAATATGATGGGATATGATGATTCTACATGGCGGTATCATTTTCCCCTGTTATATCCCAACATGGTGGGATATGATCGCTGATACCATCTCCCAATATGGTGGGACATAATAGCAGAAAGCTATCTCCCAAC
>CAZAEM010000004.1:0-130517 GCA_964484225.1 uncultured Eubacterium sp. | reverse complement strand
TTCCTTATCCGGCATCACCAGTTTCCCTGTCAGAGTGCTTTCCTCTCCCCGGATCAGGACTCTTCCCCGGACTTCCTCTTGAGCGCCCACAGCTTCCGCAATGCCCGCACACCCAGAACCACCAGCAGGATATAGAGGGCAAAAGAAACCGCCATCTCACGGTTGAAATAAAAATGCCCCACGGAGATAAAATTTTTTATGTCGATCACGATACACGCAATGGTTACGCCAAAACAGATCATGGCATTTCTCGCATACATATGCCGTTGTCTCGTCTCTGAATCCATCCTGTCTTCCTCCGGTTTCTTTTTTGTTATTGTTACGATTCACAGTCCTTCTTTTTTCCCGAAAATAAGAAAGAAGTGCCAAACTCCCTTCAATCAAGGCCTTCAGCACTCTTCACATAGAATCATTCTCTTCCAATAGTCCGTAGGGGAATCGAACCCCTGTTTCTGCCGTGAGAGGGCAGCGTCTTAGCCGCTTGACCAACGGACCATCAACATTTGCTATCATACTACAGATCAGATGAAAATGCAAGTGCTTTTTGACAAATTTTTTTGTTACGATTCACAGCCGATTTGGGTAGATATACAGATTCGTCGAGCTTGCTCGTAAGAATCTGTATATCTGCCCAAATCGAACTGCGAAGCAGGAACCTTCACGCCATAAAGTCCAGCAGAGACATCTGGTCGCTGAGAGGCAGGCCCTCTAAGAGTCCCATCTCCCTCATTTTGTCCACGATAGTCCCGCTGACCTTGCTGCGGTTCCGGAAATTCTCACAGGAGGTAAAGGGGCCGTCCTTCACCGCCTCCACCACACCCTCGGCGGCCTTGTCACCCATACCGTCAATGCTGTTGAGAGCCGGCATGAGCTTTCCGTCGATGATCTGAAAACGCTTCGCCTCCGCGCGGAAAATATCAATGGGCATAAACTCGTATCCTCTGGCGTACATCTCCTGCACGATCCGCATATCTCCGTAGGCAGCCTGATCCTTCTGGCTCAGTTCATTCATCCGCCGTTTGTAATCCCGCATGGTATTCTCCAGCTTCTCCCGCCCCTGACACATCAGTTCATAGTCAAAAGCCTTGGCCCGGATACTGAAGTAGGCGGCGTAGTACGCCAGAGGATAGTACACCTTGAAATAGGCGATGCGGAAAGCCATCATGACATAAGCCACCGCGTGGGCTTTGGGGAACATATATTTTATCTTTTCACAGGACTCGATATACCAGTCCGGCACATCGTTTTTTCTCATTTCCTCCTTCCACTCATCCCACTTCTTGCATTGCCCCTTGGCCACCTTTCCCTTCCGCACATTCTCCATGATCTGAAAGGCCGTGCCGTCCTCCACACCGGTGTGGATGAGATAGGTCATGATGTCGTCCCTGGTACAGATGGCCGTGGACAGCGTGCAGTCCCCCCTGGCGATGTAGTACTGGGCGTTGCCAAGCCACACGTCCGTGCCGTGGGACAGCCCGGAGATCCGCACCAGATCTGAGAAATTTTTCGGCTTGGTGTCCCGGAGCATCTGCATGACAAACTCCGTGCCAAACTCCGGAACCCCCAGACTTCCCAGATCGCACCCCATCAGATCCTCCGGCGTCACTCCCAGGGAACTGGTATCCGTAAAGAGCGCCAGCACCCCCGGATCGTCCAGGCGGATATTCAGCGCGTCAATCCCGGTGAGATCCTCAAGCATCCGGATCATGGTGGGATCATCGTGTCCCAGTATATCCAGTTTCAACAGATTGTGGTCGATACTGTGGTAATCAAAATGAGTGGTGACGATGGACGTGGTCTGATCGTTGGCCGGGTGCTGCACCGGGGTGAAGGTGTAGATATCCCACCCCCTGGGCAGAACTACGATCCCCCCCGGGTGCTGTCCTGTGGCGCGGCGCACACCCACACAGCCCTCCAGAAGCCGCTGGATCTCCTCCCCTCTCTTGTGCTCCTCCCTCTCTTCAAAGTAATTTTTCACATACCCGTAGGCCGTCTTGTCCGCCAGCGTACCTATGGTGCCCGCACGAAATGTCTGGCCGTCGCCGAAGATCACCTCCGTGTAATTGTGGGCCTTGCTCTGGTACTCCCCGGAGAAATTCAGGTCGATGTCCGGCTCCTTGTCCCCGTAGAACCCGAGGAAGGTCTCAAAGGGGATGTCATGACCGTCCCGCACAAGGGGCTCTCCGCAGTTGGGGCAGTTTTTCGCAGGCATGTCAAAGCCGGAGCTGCCGGCAAAGGCCTTCACCTCCTCCGAGTCGAAATCCACATAGTGGCATTTTTCACAGTAATAGTGGGCCGGAAGGGGATTCACCTCGGTGATACCGGACATGGTAGCCACAAAGGAGGAACCCACGGACCCGCGGGAGCCCACCAGATATCCGTCCTCGTTGGACTTCCACACCAGTTTCTGGGCTATGATATACATCACGGCAAATCCGTTGCTTATGATCGATGACAGTTCATGCTCCAGACGTTCTTCCACCTGCGGCGGCAGCGGGTCGCCGTACATGGAGCGGGCCTTGCTGTAACAGATATCCCTGAGATCACGGTCGGAATTGGGAATCACCGGCGGACATTTGTCCGGGTATACGGGAGACATTTTTTCCACCATATCCGCAATGAGATTTGTGTTCTCCACCACAACCTCCATGGCCTTTTCCTCTCCCAGATAGGAAAACTCCGCCAGCATCTCCTCCGTAGTCCGCAGATACAGGGGCGGCTGTTTCTCATCGTCCATCTTCTTCCCGGCAAAGAGAATACGCCGGTAGATCTCGTCCTCCGGATCCAGAAAATGCACATCGCAGGTGGCGCACACCGGCTTGTGGTATTTCTCCCCCAGCTTTACAATGCGGCAGTTCATATCCCGCAGGTCATCCCAGGTGTTGATGTTCTCGTAGGCTCCCCGGTCCGCCGCCAGCATAAACTCATTGTTGGCCACAGGCTGGATCTCCAGATAGTCATAGAAATCTACCAGCTCCGCAATCCTCTCCTCGTCCGCATCGTCCAAAAGAGCCCTGTACAGTTCTCCGGCCTCGCAGGCCGAACCAAGGATCAGTCCCTCCCGCCATTTCAGAAGCTGGCTTTTCGGGATCCTGGGTCTGCGGTAAAAGTAGTCCAGATGGGCCATGGACACAAGACGGTACAGGTTCACCCTCCCCACCTCGTTCTTCGCCAGGACTATGGCGTGGTAGCTGGGTTTTTTCTTGATGATCTCCGGGGCAGAGTGGGTCCGCTCATACAGCGCATTCAGATCCATGATCTCCCGGGACTCAAGGATGGAGATCATCTTAGCAAAAATCTCCGCCGTGGCCTCGGCGTCCTCCACCGCCCGGTGATGATGCTCCAGGGAGATCTTCATCGTCTTTGCCACATTGTCCAGGGTATACCGGGCCAGATGGGGAAAGAGCACGCGAGCCGTCCCCACCGTATCTACCACCGTAAATGACACAGGTATCCCCTGCTCCTCTCCCTTTTTGCGGAGAAAGCCGTAATCAAAGCCCGCATTGTGAGCCACCAGAACACAGCCCTCACAGAAGGAGAGGAAATCCGGCAGCACCTCCCGGATCGTTGGGGCGGACTCCACCATGGAATCCCGGATGCTCGTCACCTCCGTGATCCGGGGAGGAATGGGTATCTCCGGATTGACAAAGGTGCTGAACCGGTCGGTGATCCTGCCGTCCACCACCTTCACCGCACCAATCTCGATGATCCGGTTCCTGACAGGAGAAAATCCCGTAGTCTCCAGGTCAAAGACCACAAAGGAATCCCGCAGGGACTGCCCCTCCGGGTTTACCACCGTGTCATCCAGGTCGTCCACCAGATAGATCTCACAGCCGTAGATGACCTTGAAATCATCTTTGGCGGCATGGCTGGCCTCGGGAAATGCCTGAACCACACCGTGGTCCGTGATGGCAATGGCCGGGTGACCCCAGTCCATGGCCCGGTTCACCATCTGGGTACAGTTGGTCATACCGTCCATGTCGCTCATCTGGGTGTGGGCGTGGAGCTCCACACGCTTGACGGGGGAGCGGTCTGTCCTCCCCACCCTGAAATCGGAAATCTCCTTCATCCCTATAATATTTCCGATGCGGATCTCCTTGTCATATGTATCATAGCTTGCCATCCCCTTGACCCGGACAAAGTTACCCTTCTTTACAAAATCAAAAAAGGACAGTTCCTCCACCATTTCCTTCTTGATAAACACTTTACAGAGGATGGTATCCGTAAAATCCGTGACGGCAAAAGTGACGACCAGCTTGTCCCCCTTGATCTCCCGCTGATCCACGGAGCGTATCATACCGTCCACCACCACCTCGCCGATCTCATCTACAAGTTCCTTGACAGGGATGACAGTCCCCTCCACATTTCTGCCGTAGAATACCCCGGGATCTCTGGGCGTTTTCCGGTAGCTGCTCTTTCTGGGTGTAAATGACTTTTTCTCCGATGCCTTTTGAACGCCGGCCGGGGAATCTTTGGCCGGTTCCTCCTCGTCCTGCCCGGACCGGATCACCATGTGGTATATCTCCGGCTGACCGGATTCCCGTCTCTTCTTCTCCTCATATCTGAATTCCACCCGGACGTCCCGGTCAAATCTCCGCTTCATGCAGCTCACGAAAAAATCCCGGATATCCGGACTCCTGTCACGGCAGAGAAAATCGTCATCACAGGTCAGAATCAGCGTGTCAGACTCCACACGGATGGGACGGGAGCAGAACTTGACATAGTCCACCTTGTTCCGTTCCCTCAACTCCTCCTTCAGCGTCTCCTCATACTCTTCCATGATCTCGCCCAGATCCCGGTCCGCCATGGCGGGGTAGGTCATCTCGATCCGGGGACGGAAACCGAGTTTGAGAAAAACCTGTTTATACAATTTCCGCTCCATATTTTTGATGGAGCGATAGCGCAAAAGCCGGTCGCATCTGCAGTAGATAAACGCCAGCATTTTGGATTTCGACGCACTGACCTTCTCCACCCATGCACCCGCAAACATGTCATATAGTTTTTCATCCACGGATAATTCCGGAAATGCCTCAAAAAAATGAACCATTCAATCAGATCCTTTCCTGCCAGTGCAGAAGCTCCCGGCGCAGCGCCTCCAGCAATTCATCCTCCGGCACCTTTCTTATCACTTCACCCCTGCGGATGAGCAGTCCGGCCCCCACACCCCCTGCGATACCGATATCCGCCTCTCTCGCTTCCCCGGGACCATTTACCACGCATCCCATCACGGCCACCGTGATGTCCAGATCAAAATCCTGCACCATCTCCTCCACCTGGGACGCCAGTTTGATCAGATCGATCTCCGTCCGCCCGCAGGTGGGACAGGAGACTACATTGACGCCGTCCCTGCGCAGTCCAAGGCTTCGCAGGATCGTTTTCGCCGCACGGATCTCCTGGACCGGATCCCCTGTGAGGGAAACCCGGATCGTGTCACCGATCCCCTGATACAGGATATTCCCGATGCCCACAGCGGACTTGATGCTTCCGGAATACACCGTCCCGGATTCCGTGATCCCTACGTGGAGCGGGATATCTGTCTTCTGGGAGATCATCTCATGGGCCCGTATACTCATCATCACATCTGAGGATTTGATACTGATCACCAGGTTGTCATATCCCATGTTACAGATCAGTTCTACTTTGTCCATAGCACTCTCTACAAGTCCCTCTGCTGTTACACCTCCGTGCCTTTTTATGATATCTTTCTCCAGTGAACCGCTGTTGACCCCCACCCGGATCGGTATCTGCCGTTCTTTGCAGGCGTCCACCACTGCCCGGATCCTCTCCTCACTGCCGATGTTGCCCGGGTTGATCCGGATCTTATCTGCCCCGGACTCCACCGCCGCGATTGCGAGTTTATAGTCGAAATGGATATCTGCCACCAGAGGGATGTGGATCTGTCCCCTGATGTCTTTTAACGCCCTGGCAGCCTCCATCGTCGGCAGGGCACATCGCACGATATCGCACCCCGCTCTCTCCAGCGCCAGGATCTGTTCTACCGTAGCCGCCACATCCTCTGTCCTGGTATTCGTCATGGACTGGATAGCGATGGGGTTTCCTCCCCCGATATCTACATCTCCTATCGAAACCGTTCTCGTCTCTCTCCGGGTCATTGTACGTCACTCCTTAAAAAAGCTTAAATATATCATTCCCCAAAATAAATACCATCAATGCCATCAGCAGGAAAAACCCGGCGGCATTGACATACCCCTCTATCTTCTCGTTCAGGGGCTTTCGGCGGATCCACTCGATGATCAGGAACAGGAGCCTGCCGCCGTCCAGCGCCGGGATCGGCAGGAGGTTCATCACGCCCAGGTTGGCTGTCAGGAGGATGCTGAAGTTGATCAGGCTCAGGACCACCCGGACTGCGGCATCTCCCGCCTTGTCTCCCTCCTGCTTCGCACTGCTCTCGCTGACGGAGTCGCCCACCGCCTTCACGATCCCCACGGGACCGGAGAGTTCTCTGGTACTGACCTTGCCTGTGATCAGCTGCCCCAGGCTTTTGATCGTGGTGCTGATCCAGAATTTTACCTCGTAGGCGGAATATTTCAGGGTTCCGAAAAATCCTGTCCGCTCCCGCGCGCCGTAGCGGAAACCCAGCTGATATCTCTCCGTGCCGTCCTCCTGTTTCACCAGAACGGGCGTCATGGCGGCTGCTATCTCCTCACCGTCCCTCTCCACTACCATCTCCACCGGATCGCCGGTGAAGGGATGAAAGATATTGGTTTCGTATGTCACTTCGCGCTGGAGTACGATTTTTTCTCCGTTGATCTCCCGGATCATGTCTCCCTCCTGGATGCCCGCCTCCGCCATAGGCATTCCCTGCTGGACAGTGGTGATGACCGGAGCGTCGTACCCCCGCCATCCGATCAGGATGAGAGCCAGAAGAAAGGCCAGGATAAAGTTGAAAAAGGGGCCGGCAAAAATGATCGCCATCCGGGCATAGACTGACTTTTGACTGAATGAACATTCGTCCCCGCACTGTTCCTCCTCGCCCAGCATCATGCAGGAGCCGCCAAAGGGAAGGATTTTCACGGAATACAGAGTATTTTCACCGTACTCGGGATGCTGCTCAAAGAATTTGCTGCTCTTCCAGAAGTGGAGGTGGACCCCCTCCTCCGTGCGCCCCCAGGAGAGCAGTCTCGGCCCCATACCCAGAGAAAATTCAATAACCTCCACCTTGTTGAATTTTGCCACAATAAAATGTCCAAACTCATGTATGATAATGATAATGCTGAACACGAGAATTGCCAAACATATATTCCAGAAATACATACTCTACCTCCAATCCACTCTCAAGCGCTCATAGGTCTCCTGTTCCACAGCAAGAATCTCGTCCAGATCCGGATCCTCACTCTTTCTGTGGTGTTTCATCGCGTACTCTATCATATCATAGATTTGTAAAAAACCTATGTCCTTTTTCAAAAACTTTGACACGGCGTACTCATCCGCCGCATTCATCACCGTGAGCATACTGCCGCCCTCACGGCAGGCCTCTACTGCTAAGGGTATGCCGCGGAAGATTTCCGTATTCGGCTTTTCAAAATGGAGTGCTCCTATTTTTTCAAAATCCAGCCGCTCTCCCCCCAGCGCGTTGCGATCCGGATAATACAGCGAATACTGGATGGGGAGACGCATATCCGGAGTCCCCATCTGCGCTATCACCGCCCCGTCCCGGAATCCCACCATGGAGTGGATGATACTCTGAGGCTGCACCAGCACATGGATCTGCTCCAGCCTCACTCCGAAGAGCCATTTTGCCTCGATGATCTCCAGCCCCTTGTTGATCATCGTCGCGGAGTCCACCGTGATCTTCGGCCCCATAAGCCAGTTGGGGTGGGCCAGGGTCTGCTCCACCGTCACATTTTTCAGTTCCTCCCCGGTACAGTTCCGGAACGGTCCACCGGAAGCCGTCAGAAAGATCTGTTCGATCTGTCCCCGGTTCTCCCCGTTCAGACATTGGAATATGGCAGAGTGCTCACTGTCCACGGGCAGGATGTCCACTCCGTACTCTCCGGCCAAAGGCATGATGATATGTCCCCCCGTCACCAGAGTCTCCTTGTTGGCCAATGCGATATCCTTCCCGGCACGGATGGCCTCCATCACCGGCTTCAACCCGATCATCCCCACCATGGCCGCCACCACCAGGTCTGTCTGGGGGAGTGTGGATACCTCCAGAGACCCCTCCATCCCATACAGGATCCGGCAGCTTGTCCCCGGCAGCACTGCCCGCAGCTCCTCTGCCCGCTCCCTGTTTTTCATCACGGCGTACTCCGGGGAAAACTCCCGGACCAGCTCCGCCATCCTCTGTACATTCTCGCCGGCTGTCAGCGCCGTCACCTGAAAATCCTCCCTGTTATGGCGGATCACATCCAGCGTCTGGGTACCGATGGACCCGGTAGCCCCAAGTATCGTCACTCTCCTCATATCTTCCTCCGTCACAGATGAATGTAGGTTGTCAGCACCAAAAGGTAATAGACAAATGGCGCCACAAATATCACACTGTCAAACCGGTCCAGGACACCGCCATGTCCCGGTATCAGGTCTCCGTAATCCTTCGTGTCAAAATTCCGCTTCACCGCCGACGCCGCCAGATCCCCGAACTGAGAGATCACGGCACAGATCAGGGCGATCATGGGAAAGACGATCAGCGGACTCATAAGAAACCTGTGATGATAGGGAAAAAAGAAGGAATATCCCAACCCGATCAGCCCGGCTCCCACTACACCGCCCACGCAGCCCTCTATCGTCTTCTTCGGACTCAGTTCCGAAAAATGGTGCCTTCCCATCAAAACCCCCACCACATAGGCGCAGGTGTCGGATCCCCAGGAGCCGATGATGATAAGCCACACCAGCCAGTTCCCCTCTGGCAGGGCCCGGGTCTGATATATATAGGACAACATAAGGGCCACATACCAGACCGAAAATGCGGCCAATGTCACTTTTGTGATCCCAAAATCCGGATAGCGCAGAACATAGAGGATCAGCATCGCTATCAGCGTAAAAACGAGAACCGCCAGCACCCACCGGCTGAGTCCCATATACATCAGCACATAGAGAACCGCCACACTGACATAGGCGGGTACGGCCAGTATATGCCGCTCCATCCCCAAAACCCGCAGGAGTTCATAGATCCCCGCCAGAGATAACACAGCCAGCGCCGCTGCCAGCCAGATATCGCCCAGCACCAGCAGAACGATCGCCGCCAGTATCAGCACAATCCCACTTACCAACCGCTTACCAAACATAAGAAGTCCCTCCTAAACAGCACCGAAGCGCCTTTCTCTCCCGTTGTAGTAGTCGATGGCTTTCTGCAGTTCTTTTTTGTCGAAATCCGGCCACAGCACATCGGTGAAGTAAAATTCCGTGTAGGCCAGCTGCCAGAGCAGAAAGTTGGACAGCCTCTCCTCACCGCTTGTGCGGATCAGAAGATCCGGGTCCGGTATCCCTCTGGTATCCAGATAGTTCTCAAACAACCTCTCATCCACATCCTCCGGCTTCACGATCCCGTCCTTCACATCCCGCAAAAGGCTCCGCATACCCCGCACGATCTCATCCCGGCCTCCGTAGTTCAATGCCACCTGAAAGTGCAGCCCCGTGTTATTCTTCGTGGCCTCCTCCAGTTCCCGGATACTCTGTTTCATATCCTCCTCCAGAGGCGTGATATCTCCGATCACCCGGACACACATATTATTTTTCGTACTCCTCTTGATGCAGTCCCGCAGATACTGCCGCAGCAGCTTCATCAGCGCGTCCACCTCATCCTTCGGCCTTTCCCAGTTTTCCGTGGAAAATGCGTAGACAGTCAGATAGCGGATACCCAGGTTATAGGCATCCTCACAGATCTGTTCCACCGTCCTGCTGCCGGCGGCATGCCCTGCCTTTCTCGGCAAATGGCGCTTTTTTGCCCATCTTCCGTTTCCATCCAGTATGATGGCCACATGATCCGGCCCTTTCTGTTCGGTCTCTCTCATGGAATCCTCCCGATTACAAAAACGAAGGACAGACCGATCCGCTTTGAATCTACTGTCCCCGTATAGATTTCACATCCCGTCTCTTATACCGTCAACACTTCATCCGACTTGCCCCGGATCAGGTCGTCCACAGACGCCACATATTTGTCTGTCATCTTCTGGATCTTATCCTCCTGCTGCTTCTGCTCATCCTCGGATATGTCGCCGGATTTGGCTTCCTTTTTCACCGCGTCGTTGGCGTCCCGGCGAACATTTCGTATCGCCACCTTGGCAGCCTCTCCCTTTTTCTTTACATCCTTCACCAGCTCTTTGCGCCGCTCCTCCGTCAGCTCCGGGAACACAAGGCGGATCGCCTTGCCGTCGTTGGCCGGTGTCAGACCCAGGTCGGAGGCCAGGATAGCCTTTTCTATATCCTTGATCATGGAGGCGTCCCAGGGCTGTATCTGGATCATGCGCGCCTCCGGCACAGATATGTTCGCCACGCTTTGAAGCGGTGACATGGTTCCATAGTAGTCCACCTGGATCCTGTCCAGGATCCTCGGATTGGCTCTCCCTGCCCGGATCGCAGTGTATTCATCCTGCAGATTCGACAGCGTTTTTTTCATTTTATCTTCATAAGCACTGATATTGAATTCCATTATATACCTCCCTGATCCACCGTGATCGCAGTGCCCGAACTGTTGTTATTCACCGCATCTACGATACTGTTTTCCTTGTTCAAATCAAAAACATACATGGGCATTTTATTCTCCATGCAGAGTACGGCCGCCGAAAGATCCATGACGCCGAGCTTTTTGTCCACTACCTCTGACATGGGCAGCGTGTCATATTTTTTTGCCTCCGGGTTCACCGCCGGGTCGGAGTCATACACACCGTCCACCGCTCTGGCCGCCAGTATGATGTCCGCCTCTATCTCCACTGCCCTCAGGGCTGTGGCTGTATCCGTGGAAAAATAGGGATGGCCGGTCCCCCCCGCCAGAAAGACTACCCTTCCCTCTGACAGATACTGATTTACCCGGTCCTTGGAAAACAGTTCCGTAAAGGACCCGCAGACAAAGGGAGTGAGGATCTGTGTCTTCAGCCCCGCAGAGCGGCACATCTCCGACATGTACATACAGTTCATAACCGTAGCCAGCATACCGATCTGATCCGCCTTTGTGCGGTCCATATTTCCGCTGGAGCGTCCCCGCCAGAAATTGCCGCCGCCTATGACAATGGCAGTCTCCACGCCGGCCTCCGACAGTTTCCTGATCTGTCCGGCCACTGACACACAGGTCTCCTCGTCAAACCCGGTGCCCCGGTGGCCGGAAAGTGCCTCTCCGCTCAATTTCAACAGAATTCTCTTATACATGTCCAGCCTCCGATTACTCAAAGAAGGTATCGAGATCCACGTCGGCAAACTGCAGAGAACAGTGTCCGTCGATCACGGCGCCGCTGTTGATCTGAATGGATTTTGCACTGATATCTCCCTTGACCACCGCCGTCGTATCTACCACAACCGGTCCGTTCACTTCGATATTGCCCTTCACCGCACCGGCAACCACTACCGATGTGCAGTTCACATTGCCGATCACCACCGTGCCCACATCAATCTTCACAATGCCCTTGCTGTTGATATCGCCCTCCAGTCTGGGCGTATTTACATAAATCTCCGAGGCGATGGTATTGCCTGCCACGCGGCCTGTGATCGTCAGCTTGCCCTGGCATTCCACATCACCCTCGATCGTACCTTTCACAATGAGAGATGTATCCGACTTGATACCTCCGTTTATCGTGGTTCCCTTGGTGATGACCGTCACCTCTTCCGGATTCACATCCTCCATATCAGTTACTTCGATTTCATTTTCCTCACTCACAATATTTTCCTCCTTCGGATCGCTATTTTCTGTTTCCATGACATCTTCCGGGTTCTCCCGGTCTGCTTCTGTTTCCTCAGAAACCGGCTCTTCCAAAGCCACATCCTCCAAAACCGGCTCCTGCGGGACTGTTTCCTCGGGATCCTGTCCCTCTTCCGTGTCCGGTTCCACACTTTCCGTCACCGGGTTCTCCTCTGCCGTACCATCCAGACCGGCCAGAAGTGCCCTGGCCCGATCCGCCGTCATCACCTCATCCTCCGGCAGATCGCCAAATCCGTCTTCACTTGGAGCATTGCTGGTAGTCAACATGTCTTCCTCCATATTCTTTGAAACCAGCGGTTCCTCTTCGGGAACCATGGTTTTTTCAACCATATCGTCCGCCCCGGTCTCCACCTCGGCCGACAATCCCTCATCCAATGACTCTGTCAGTTCATTGACAGACTGGGCAATATCTTCTTTCAACTCTTTAAAGAAACTCATGAAATATCCTCCTATGATCTCTGATTGTGCCTGACAGATGCGGTATTCTCATCCACCGGCAGCAATTCATAATTTTCTTTTTTCAGTGAATCTATGATATCAGGCAGAGCCTTGACCGTAGTAGGCCGGTCCGCCACATCATACAGCATAACGACAGACGTCTCATATTTTGAGACATCTCCCAGGATCCCCTTGACGATCTCCTTCCGGGACGCCCCCTCCATCTTCACATCCGGACTGATCACATTCCAGTCCAGATAGGTGATCTGTTCCTCGTTCAGCACGTCGATAAAGGTCTGCATGGGGATGTTCGTGTTCTGGTTCGTACTGCCTCCCGGAAACCGGTAATAAACCGGAGAGACGCCGGTCACTCTCGTCAGCATCTTTCTCAGTTTTTTCAGATCCTTCCGGAATGCCTCCTCGGACTCATATATCTGTGAATAGATGTGGGAGTAGGAATGCATCCCCAGCGTGTGTCCCTCCCTGACAATCCTCTTATACATTTTCTTTGAGTAGGCGTCCTCCTTGCCCGTGACAAAAAAAGTCGCCTTCACACCCTTATCTTTCAGGACATCCAGAATCTTTCCCGTCTGCGTACCCGGCCCGTCGTCGAAAGTCAGATAGACCTTCTTCGCCTCCGGTTCTTCTGTTGTCTGGGGAGCCATCGTCGTCTGTTTCTCTTTTGCCTGAGCGACCTCCGATTCACGCCCCTGTCTGGCTGCCTGCTTTGCTATCACTATATCGTCAATCTGCCTCTGCAGCGAAGATACCTTTATCATAAGGAAAACGGAGAGCACGGTAGGCAAAAGCAGCAAAACCACCACTATCGCAGTAATCCACTTTTTAATGCGCTTCACCCTGCGTTTTCGATATGCAGCACTCGCTTGTCCTATCGTATCACCCGTCAATTCAAAGCCTCCTTAATTCCCATCTATTCCTCCTGTCGAAGCACGGAATGCCCCTTTCCCTCTTTTCTTTTGCGCTTATTCTCATACAATCTATTGTCTGCCATCTGGATACATTCCTCCAGCGCGATCTTTTCTCCCGGTTTCATCAGGACATACCCCACACTGGCGTACACCAGATAGGGAAGATCACTCTTGTCATTGAAATCGTCGAGAAAATCCTGAAATTCCCGGATAAACTCCTCCGCATCCTCCTCGGTGTAGTGGACGCCGACCACATTGTACTCATCGCCGCCCACGCGGGCACATATATCGCCCTCTCTGGAGGCGGCGTCCATGGCGGCCCCGATGGTCTTGAGTGCCAGGTCCCCGTTCATATGGCCAAACCGGTCGTTGACAATCTTGAGATTGTCCATGTCGATGGCGATCACCGCCATGCCGGTCTTTTCCTTCTTTGCCTTCTCGTAGTATTCTCTGGATTTGTTCTCAAATCCTCTCCGGTTGTATAGCCCGGTCAGGGCATCTCTGATATACAGATTGTTCAGCTCCTGCAGCAGTCCCATATTCTTCTGCTTGATCCACACTGTCTCCAGGGCATTGCCGATGATAGCCAGCCAGTTGTGAAATGTCTTCACCGGACCGTAGGTGTCATCGTAGCTTATTGCGAAATACCCAAAAGAGTACTGGTTATTGTGCAGCGGGAAGAAATAGTATATCATAGGCCGGTTTTCCGCAGCTTCCGGGGGAAGCAGGTCACTGGTATCAAAGGTCGCTAGATCCACGGAACTCCCGTCCTTCCATCCCCCTACCACATGACTTTTGGAGGCAAAACCCTGTCTGGCAGAGCGATATTTGGGATACAGATCTCCCTTGCCCTCTCCCAGGCACACAAAAAAATTCCTCACATGATTGTCCTTATCCTCCAAAAGCCTCAGTTTTCTCTCTATTCCGTCCAGATTGCTGGTATCTGACATATCCACAAACAGGTAAGTGTTGGTCTGGATATAGTCCAGCGTCCTCTGGTGCTCTCTCTCCTGGCGGACCCACTTTGACAACATGGTCTGCATATTAAACGTGCGGCAGCCGCAGGAATTTCGATATTTGATGTCCACAGGGAGGTAATTCACTCTCTCTATCTCTTCGCCGGCCCACATCTTTTCAATGAGCCCTATGGCTTTTTTGGCCATATCCTCCACCGGAACGGCAACCGTGGTGATGGGAGGCATCGTGACCGACGCTTCCCAGATATCATCATAGCCGGAAATCGCCACGTCATCCGGTATCAGATAGCCCTTGGAGATCAGTTCGTTGGAGAGGGATGTGGCCATGTAATCGTTGGCGCATATGATCGCCTCCGGCGGCTCCTCCAGCTCCATCATAAAATACTCCGCCGCAGCCTTCGTCTTGAGTTTCCAGAAATCCCCCTCGAACACAAGTCTCTCATCGTACTCAATCCCGCGGTTTGACAGGGCTGTTTTGTAGTCCTCCAGGCGCTTCTGGGCGTCCGGATGATCAAAGGGCCCGCTCATGTAGGCAAGCCGTCTCAGGTGATGCGTGTCCACAAAATGGTACACCATCTGTTCGATCGAGTGCTCCTGTCTCACGCAGACACAGGGATACTTCCCGGAATCTCTCCTCAGAGTGACCACCGGACAGCTGCACTTCTCATCTATGAAATCCCACATCCTTTTCCTTGCCGATTCATTCTGTATCGTGTCATCACAATATATGACAGCATCTAATTTATCATAAGGGATCAGGTGGACGATATTCGCCTCTCCACGCCCATTGCGCGTATCCACACCGTAGCATGTATAGAATGTAAAATATGCGATATTGTAATCCGCAATCTGTGCATAAGTAGATATCGCATGGCATATCTGCTCCTGATAATGAGAGGAAGCATCACAGAGGATAACGCCGATTGTCTTTCGTCCATTGCCAAACATACTCATCCCTCTTTTCTTTAAAATACACGTATGTAAAATATATTATAACATAAAATCAGAATATTTCCACTTGTTTTTTTAAATTCATCCGGACAGTCTCATCCCTTTCCTGCAAAAACCCCCATAAATGATATCTATACCACTTACAGGGGTTCTCTCATCCATAAATTGTCAAAAGAGACCGCATTATTTTATCTGTGCCGCAACCTCAGCCGCAAAGTCCTCCTCTTTCTTCTCCAGGCCTTCCCCTGTCTCAAAACGGACGAACTGCGTCAGTTTCAACTGACATCCGGCTGCTTTGGCCACCGAATCCACATACTTTCCGACTGTCTCTTTGTTCTCAGCCTTTACATAGATCTGCTCCAGGAGACATACCTCCTTCAACTCCTTGTTCAGTCGGCCGGTGATCATTTTCTCAATGATATTGTCCGGTTTCCCCTGGTTCTTGGGATCGTTCTTCGCCTGAGCCAGAAGAACCTCCTTCTCTTTCTCCTTATACTCCTCTGACACATCATCCGAGGACAGATATTTTGGATTCATGGCAGCCACCTGCATCGCCACATTTTTCAGGCACTCCGTCACCTCCGCCCCGGTACTGTCCGTCTCGGCGGCGATCAACACACCGATCTTGCCGCCTGCATGGATATAATCCACAACCATACCGGAATCTGCGGAAACTCTCTCAAAACGGCGGATGTTCATATTTTCCCCGATCGTAGCCACCATCGACGCCAGCTCCTCCCGGACCGTCTTGGAATTGTCCAGAGCCCAGGCCTCATCCAGAAATGCCTCTACATCCCCGGCAGTGGAAGCATTGACCTGCTCTGCCACAGCGGCCACATAGTTCTGAAACTTCTCATTCTTGGCCACGAAATCCGTCTCACTGTTCACCTCCACGATGGAGGCCTTCCTGCCATCCGCTGAGATATTGGTCTTTACAATACCCTCTGCCGCGATACGCCCGGCCTTCTTCTCTGCCTTCGCCAGACCGTTCTCGCGCAGCCACTCTACCGCTTTATCCATATCGCCGTCCGTGTTTGTAAGAGCTTTCTTACAATCCATCATTCCGGCTCCTGTCATCTCTCTCAACTCTTTAACCATTGATGCTGAAATAGCCATTCTATATCCTACCTTTCTACCTTGTCTCTCATTTTATCCGGATCACTCAGCCACAGCCTCCTGTGCTTCCGCTTCCGCCTCTTCCTCTTCTCCTGCCGGCTCGTCCGCCATAGACTCACCCTGGTTTGCCTCGATGACGGCGTCCGCCATCTTGGAAACGATCAGCTTCACTGCGCGGATGGCATCGTCGTTGCCCGGGATCACATAGTCCAATTCCTCCGGATCACAGTTTGTATCCACGATACCAATCAGCGGTATGCCGAGAATATGGGCCTCCTGGATACAGATCCTCTCCTTTTTCGGGTCTACCACAAAGATCGCATCCGGGATCTCTCTCATATCTTTGATCCCGCCCAGGTTTTTCTCCAATTTGGCCCACTCTTTTTTCAGATTGATCACTTCCTTCTTGGGAAGTACATCAAAGGTGCCGTCCTCTGACATCTGCTCGATGTCTTTCAATCTCCTGATGCGGGCCTGGATCGTCTTAAAGTTGGTCAACATGCCCCCAAGCCATCTCTCGTTGACGTAGAACATGCCGCAGCGCTCTGCCTCTGCCCGAATGGAATCCTGTGCCTGTTTCTTTGTGCCGACAAACAATATCTTGCCGCCCTCAGCCACGATATCCTTGATCACATTGTAGGCCTCGTCTACCTTCCCCACAGACTTTTGCAGATCAATGATATAGATCCCGTTTCTCTCCGTGTAGATATACTCGGCCATTTTGGGGTTCCATCTTCTTGTCTGATGTCCAAAATGAACACCTGCCTCCAGCAACTGTTTCATCGAAATAACACTCATTATTTCCTACCTCCGTTTGGTTTTTTCTTCCACCCGTCTCACATTCCCGCCACACCGGCAGTTCCCGGCACCATGGCAAAAATCAACAGGTGTGATTTTTTCAATCCGATTTATTCTACCATACCCCGGCCGAAAACGCAAGATGTTTTTCCTGCGAATTAATTTCGCTGTAAGCATTTTTTGCCGAAGGCGGGGCAAGCCCTATACTCCCCTTGATCTGGAATTGCTTCATCTGTCCATTCGCCATGATATTCATTTCACTCACATCCTGAGTAACAAGGCTTATGCGGTAGTCCGTCCATTTTTCCTGGACACTGAGGGCATTCCCATATGTGAATGCAAAGACAATAAACATCCAGCAAAGGGTAAATGTAGCAAGCTTAGGGGGAAGTGACCACTTCATGGAGCAGGCCGCTATCGCAAATATTGCCACAAGAGCGCAAAAACCATACATCGCCCGCGGTGCCGTCAGGGGATTCCCCAAGGCAATATAAAGTCCGAAAGCTGCCGCACAGCAGAACCCCGCAACTGCAATAGCACATATAAATGTCACAGCTTTATTCTTTTCCGTATTCAGAACTGCAAGTACAATGAAGCACAGTACAAGAAAGGCGATAAGTACGATCCATTCTGTCTTAAAATCACTCTTAACAAGCCTATAGTATGTAAGCAGACTTTCTATCATATGCCCCGGCAGCTCACTCAAAGGAGGCACCGAATTGGAGACATATCCGTCAACAGACTTCATCAGGACTTTCTGAAAGAATAAAATCCCCACAAGATAAGATACCGCACTGCAAGCAAGGTCAGCCAGCTGTTTTTTTGTGTTACCTCCCCTCATCCACTCCATAAAACAACCTGCTACAGCTACCATGGGAAGGATACCCGACGCCGCCTGGTAGGTTGTGCACATAACAAGCGTACCCGCAAAAACGGCTGCAGAAAGCACAATCCTATTCTGCCCTAAAAGAAGCATAGGCACAATCATGGCAAACACAGACAACGCCATGTAGGGGGAGTCGAACTTATAAGATATACACTCCAGAAAGTACGGCGTGAGCATCAAAGGAACTGCTGCCAGGATACCCCCCCGTATTTTACTGTTCCGTGTAAGAATGCGTATAAGTGCTATCCCCGAAACCGCCATAAAAAATGCGGCAATCAACTGAGGGAGTGGTGAAATATCACACAGATAATCCCCCGCATGTATAAAAGTTGAGAGAAAATTTGAAAGATACCGGCTGAAGTCGTCCCATCCCTTGTACCCAGCCGCGGCACGTCCCATGTCATCAATATAATTAAAATTTCCTCCTTTAAAAACTCTCGCTTTTTTCAATCTGTTTCATTCTATCATACCCTTGATGCAGACGCAAGATTTTTGGGCCGCAAGACAGTCGTGATTTCGGGGGAACACTGAGTGGGGTATGGACTTTTTGTCTGGAATATCAGCCACATAAATAGCCTCCTGCTATATCTTCGTCAACAAGCTCAAATTGATTTATTCTTCCATACCCAGTCCATGCGCCAGCTTCCGCCCCTCCGCATCCACCGTCACAAACACCGCACTCCCCCGGACATACCCGTCCCCCGTCAGCATATCCTTTCCCAGAACATTGATCTCAATACTGGTGGTTCCCACGCGCCCCCGTTCATACCAAAGTTCCAGCACCGCCCCCGCCGGGATCGGACGGGAAATCTTTATCTCCTTCACCGCCGCCAGTACCACACCGTCATTTCTCTCCAGCAGACGGGTCACGCCGATCATGGCGGCCTCCGTCACCCACTCGGATATCCTGCCGGCGTACATAGTCTGATGATGGTTCATGTGCTCCGGTCTCACGAAGCGCCGCAATGCAAGTTCCATATTCCTGTCCCCCTCACATCTCAACCTTTCCATACAAAATATATCAATACAAAAAAATGAAGCCCGCCTTCGGCCTCAGATCAGCCCTGTTTTGTGATAATACGGGCAATCTGGGCATAGGAAGCCCCCTTTGGGATCGTGTACTCCCCTGCTCTGATCTTCCGGGAAAAACCGTTTTTTTCCATGTATTCGTCCATAGCCTCCGCGCTGTCGATGATACCGGCCTCCTCCATCTCCCGGGCCACTGTAGCGGAGGTGAGCCCGCCCCTGACGGTAAATTTCGTACCGGAAGTCTTCGGCTTCTTCCCGCTGTCCGCCACCTTCTCCGTCGTCGCAGGCGGCGCGTCGGTGGGCACAGCCGCGGGCTGTGCCGGCTGCTGTGTCTGTTGCGGCTGGGCAGTCTCCTCCCCCGTCACGCCGGCCCCGCTGCCGACGGCGGATATGGTGGGCACTGTTGTGGGAACCGGAGCGGCCGATGCCGTCTCTGCAGGCGGGATGGACACCGTTGGCGGTTCCTGTGTCCCCTTGGGGAACACCATACCCAGCTTCTTCGCCTGCTCCACCACGTCGGTGGACTCACCCGGATTCGAGCGGTAACTGATGCACAGCACCAGTGCCGTGAGAAGGATTCCGACACCCAGGCCTCTTAAAAAATACTTCAACTTCATTTCCTATTGCCTCCATACAGTGCAATCACCAGTTTCACTTCCCCCTGACCGATATTCAGCTCCTTGGAAATCTCCAGGATCGATTTGCCTTCCTTGTACATTTTTTGTATTTTCAGATTGACATTGCCCGGCACATTGCTGCCGCCGGTCCGCTGTGGGGAAGCCGGCGGAGCCTTTCGGACGATCTCCTGCACTTCCGGTACTTCTCCTTCCGGAGGAGTCACCGGTTTCGCAGGAGTTTTATCCCGCTGCACTTTCCTCTTCTCCGGCTCTGTTTTTTTGGGGACAGCCGGTGCTTTGCCGGCGGACGGAGTCTCCTTTTTCTTTTCCGGGACATCGGCCGGGCGCCGCTGCACATTCTGTACCCCCGTCTTCACCGGCTCCGACATGAGTTTCTTGATATCCTTATCTTTCTCATTCAGCATATTATACATGAATACGACTTCTTTGTGGTTGCTCTCGATCTTCTCCAGAACCTGGCTGGAAAACTCATCCACCGCCATGATTTTTTCATTGCAGATCTGATTCATGCGATCCTTCGCCTCGTCCAGAACATCCAGCTGGCGGTCCTGCAGCATCTCATCAATGTGCTCCCGCACCACCTTCTCATCCCGCTCCGTCCAGACGTCGGAAGAGACGGGCTCCCCGGTTCCCTCTGCGGACGCGGAGCCACGCTTTTTTGCAACAAAAAAACTGATACATATGCACGCAAATCCTGCAATAATCAAAATGATCTCTGTCACTGTCATATTTAGCCTCCGTGGTGGTCATGGAAAATCAACACAGCCGGATTCCCCATGGCGCTAAATGGTTATATCAAAACTGCTGTTGGAGCGGGGCGCCATGGGCGCTTTCTCCTCCTGCTTCTTTTTCCTGCGTCTGCTGTCTCCTCCGTGCCTTTTTCCGGAACCCTCCTCGCTGTCGTAATCCTCTGTTTCACTCTTTTTTGACTCCACCGCCTGATGGGCATCGTGCTCCACCTTGGACTGAAACTGTACCGCTGTCTGCTCGGCCGCATGCTGTGTCTGGTTTATCTCCTGACCCTGCATTCTTGCCGCTTCCACCGTCCTCGGCATCATTGTGGTTAAATCCACGGAACTATAGGACAATGTGATCCCTCCTTATTTTCTGCATCCAAAAAACCATACTGAAAACCCTTTACATTCCTGTCATTTTCACATCTGCGCCCTCACGCACAAACCGGCACCGGGAAATCGGTTCATTGATGATCCGCATAGCGTCCTTCACCAGGAGTTTCACCCCGGAGTACACCTCCCGCTCCACACTGATACAGGAATTTTTGTTTTTCTCTATGCGCTCTTTGAGCTCCTGCCGCTCCCTTCTCATATCCCTCAGTTGTCTCTCCATCACAGGCTTGCTGGCACTCACCTTTTTCAGATAATCAATCTGCGGCTGCAGAATGGGGCGTCCCTCCGCCAGCTGTTTCTTCATATCTTCCGCGGACTGGATGATCTTCTTCAGTCCGTTCTCTATGTCGGATATCTGTTCTTTCAGTTCCAGCTCCCGGACGCTCAGCTCCTTCTCCGAGATCACCTCGACCCGGGTGAAAGCCCCCATGGTGGAGCCCAGTGTCGAGGCGTGGATGTTTGCATAGGTCCTGACTGCCCCGCCGTTGATCAGGCCCTTCTTCCCCAGAACCTCGATCTCCTCCCTGGCATCGATCTCACTGTGGAGTACCACGTCCGCTTTCAGCGCACCCTCGCAGCTGACCTTGCAGTTTTCCAAGAACTTCGCTGTGATGTTTCCCTTGGCTTTCAGCTCACCCTGGCCCATGCCCTGCATCCCTCTTTTCAGAACAATATTTCCCCCGGATATGAGAGTGGCGCCCTCCACCACACCGTTGACAACGATATCTCCATCCGCCTCCACGCGGTAGCCTGTATTCACATTGCCTGTCACCACCACCGTACCGTTGAACTGAATATCGCCCGTGGAGGGATCCACATTGGCCGGCACCTGGTACACATCCGACAGCATCACCATGTTGTCCACCAGAGAGACGTGGCCGGACACCTTGGCATAGAGATGGCATTTATTCTTTGACAGTTCGATGTTCCGCCCGTGGCGGAGTGTGTAATTCTTTACCTTTACCGGCTGGAGCGGCGTTCCCCGCACAGACAGCCCCGCCTGCCCCCGGTCCGCGGGAGTCAGCGTGGCCAGCTTCTCACCCTTCTCCACCGTCTTAATATTTCCCAACTGATGGAAATCCACACTGCCATCCTCGTTCATTTTAGGCTTCGCTGTGGCGTTTACGTCAAAAAAATACTCAATCTTTGCGTCCTTCCCCTGCACCGGCGGCGTCGCCTTCGCCAGCACATAATCCCGGCAGTATTCGCGGTGCTGCAGGAAATGGGCGATGGCCTTCTTCTGGATCCCATGGCACACTCCCGCAAATTTCAGATCGCTGACAATATCCGCCTCCGTCAGTTTTCTCCCCCCTGTGGAGGGCGGATAAAAACGTGCCAGCGCCCGCTCCCCATTGACGTCTATCGAGACGAGACATTTCTCGTCCTCCGGCAGCATTTCCTCCCGGGAGAGCAAAAACGGCATCGCATATCGCTCGCTCTTGATATATTCGTCCAGAGACAAAAGATCGACCTCCGGAAAATTGATGGCTTCCAGATATCGCTGCACATCCATCAGATCTATCGGCGTCCCGCCCTCTTTGGGAAGAAACCCGTTGAACCACACTTTCCCGTTGTCACAGGTCAGCTGAAAATAGCCATTTTTAGACATAAAATATCACCTCCTCAGCCGGATCCCGTTAAAACAGGTTCAGCAGATCAACGGAATCCCCAATCTGTGTCTTTATTTTCTGCAGTGCTTTTGTGTGCAGCTGCGAAACCCTGGACTCTGACACACTGAGGATCTGACTGATCTCCTTCAACGTCAGCTCCTCGTAATAATAGAAGGTGATCACCTTGCTCTCATTCTCTGTCAGCGTCTTCAGCGCATCCACCAGCATCTGCTTCAGTTCCTGTTTCTGGATCGCCGTCTCCGGCTGCTGAAACTTCGTCCCCAGACTGTCCATACGGCCCTCGCCGCCCTGTTCCAGATAATCATCCAGAGAGACCATGTTGGTAAACTCCACCTCGGACTTCCAGCTGTCATACTCGTCCCTGGACACCCCGAGTTCATCGGCGATCTCCTCCGGCAGAGCCGGTCTTCCGTACTCGGTCTCCAGCTTTGCCACAGCCGCCTCCATCTTCTTTTGCTTCTGCCTCAAAGTCCGGGGAACCCAGTCATTCTTCCGTATCTGATCCAGGATGGCACCGCGGATGCGAAGACTGGCATAGGTTTCAAACTTGACATTTTTCGACAGATCATATTTGTCAATGGCGTCGATCAGTCCGAAGATTCCGTATCCAACCAGATCGTCATACTCCACCGTATAACCCAGATACATGCTGAGCCTCCCTGCCACGAGATTGACTACATTGGCATATTCCAGGATCAACTGCTCCCTGAGTTCCGGGGACCTGGTACTCATATAGCGGTCCCACATTTTTTTCCTTTCCGCTTCTTTCATAGACGAAATCCTTTCCTGTTATGCTATGATAGTATGGTCAAAACTACATAATATGATGCCGGAATCAAAACAAATGCCGTGTCGCTGGTCTTTTGTCCCTGGTATCATAAAATTACAGATTGCCGAGTGCTTCATCCCCGGATGTTCCCTCCTCCGCCGATGCGTTTTCCTCTTCACTCTTCTCTCTCTCTTCCTCCAGCTGGCGCAGTCTCTCTTCCTCTGCCTCTCTGCGCTTTCTCTCTGCCTCCTCCATCGCCTGATGCTCCGCCTGTACCTTTCCCACGATCTGTGCCGCGATCTGGCCTATGATATAGAACACAAGCAAAACGATCACCAATGCGATCAGGCTGGTCATCACCGGCCATCCCTGGACCACACTGAGGATACAGCAGACAAGCCCCGCCACCAACATGACAAAGGCAGGAATAAATCGATATTTCATACTAACACCTCGTACTCAGATAATAGAAGTCCCTACTCCAATGGTACTGATATGCAGTTCCCCCGTCTCCGGATCAAAGACTATCGTCCTTCCACAGGTCTTCCCCACATCCTGCGCCACCACCGGAATGTCCCACATGTGGAGCATTTCCCTGACAGCCCGGATATTCTGTGAACCGATGTTCATAAAACGGTTGTCCGACTGGTAGGCAAACATTTTCGCGCCCCCCACGATCTTGGCCGCCAGCACCACAGGGTTGACCGGCTGCCGCAGCAGATCATCGTACATGTCCTGAAGACAGGTATCTACAAACTTCAGGCGGCTTATGTCTTTTTTGCCCCTTCTGCTGTCCGGCAGCATCGCATGGGCCAGGCCGCAGATCCGGGTGGATTTGTCATACAAGACAACCCCCAGACAGGAACCGAGTCCAAGGGTTGATATCTTTTGTGGGGCACGGCAGATCTTGTAATCCCCCATACCCACTCGTATTACTTCACTCATACTGCTTTTTTCTCTTCCACTACGGCCTTTATATCCAAAAGTGAGATGAGATTCTCGCCCTTTTTCCCGATACCGGCCAGATAGGACGCTTTCTCCTCGTCCAGGCTGAAGGTGGGTTTCTCCACCGTGCGGGGATCAATGTTCACCACCTCATTCACCTGATCCACAATAAACCCGATCATGGACTGATCCTCCAGCCGTATGATGATGATGCGGGTGGCGGATTCGTACTTGTCATCCTCCAGGCCAAACCGCTTTCTCAGACTCATGATCGGCACCACCTCACCCCGGAGGTTGATCACACCGGCATAGTAGGGCTGGGATTTCGGCACCCTGGTGATCCTCGTCATCCGGACAATATTGTCCACGTGGGTGATATCGATACCATACTGCTCATCTTCCAGTTTTACAACAATATACTGTACTTCCTCCACTCTCTCCACACTGTTCTCATTCATTTCTTCATCCATATCTGTCACCCCCTAAATCAATGTATTGGTATCCAGGATCAGGGCCACCTCGCCGTCTCCCAGGATCGTAGCACCGCTGAAAAGTTTCCCGCTGGTGATGTGGCGTCCCAGAGATTTGATCACCGTCTCCTGCTGCCCCAGCAGGCTGTCCACCACAAGCCCTACCTGCTGATCGCCTTTCTTGACTACGACCACCACCAGGGACTCCGGTTCCTCCTCCGGCGGATCCATATCCAAAATATCGTGCAGCCGCAGGATCGGAATGACGCTGCCCCGCAGATGGATAACCTCCTTGGACTGCACAAAACGGATCTCATTCCTGGCAATATCCTCGATCCCGTTGATATTTCCCAGCGGGATGGCATATTTCTCCTCGCCCACTTCCACCATCAGCGCCTGGATGATCGCCAGGGTCAGCGGAAGCTGGATCGTGAATGTACTCCCCTCGCCCTTCGCTGTCTTGGCGGTAATACTTCCCCCCAGCGCCTCGATCTTGGTCTTTACCACGTCCAGGCCCACGCCGCGGCCGGACACGTCCGTGATCTTGTCCGCCGTGGAGAAACTGGGCAAAAACAGAAGATCCACAAAATCCTTGGTGGTCATGGTCTCCGCCTGCTTTTCTGTGATAGTCCCGCGTTCAATGGCCTTTTTCGCCACCTTTTCCACATCTATACCGGCACCATCGTCCCGCACATCAATGATAACATTATTTCCATCCTGATAGGCGTCCAGGAAAATAGAACCAACTTCCGGCTTGCCCAGGCGCACGCGCTCCTCGTTGCTCTCCAGTCCGTGGTCTGCCGAATTTCTGAGCAGATGCATCAGAGGATCGCCGATCTCATCGATGACCGTGCGGTCCAGCTCCGTGTCCTCACCGGTCATGTACAGTTCCATCTTCTTGCCCAGCTTCCGGTTCAGGTCACGGATCATCCGCGGGAAACGGTTGACCACGCTCTCGATGGGCACCATGCGGACTTTCATAACCGACTCATGCAGGTTCGTGGTGACCCTCTCCAGGTACTCGATCTGCTCCGTAAAGGTCTGGGAACTGTTCACCGGCGCCCCGTCCTTGGCTGCGCTCACCGACACAAGTCCGTTTTTCGCAATGATCAGCTCACTGACCAGATTCATCAGTACATCCAGCTTATCGATATCCACGCGGACAGACCGGCTCGCCACCTTCGTCTTCCCCGCCGTCTTTTTGGGCTTGTTCTGATCCTCTTTCCCCTTCGGCGCCGACGCCTCCTTCGCCTTCGGCTGTCCGGCCGCCTGTTCCTTCCCGCCGCCGTCCGCCGCCTGGGGCTTCAGGGCGGGCAGTCCCGGAGCCTCAAAGTCGTCTATGTACACCCCTTCAACCTCAGACACACCGGAAATATGTTTTTCAACTGTCTCTTTCGTCTCGCTTGTGACAAGGATCCAGCTGAAATCATACTCAAATTCCTCATCCTCGATCTGCTCCGTGGTGGGGACCGACTTGATCAGCTCCCCCTTGCCCTCCACGGATTTGAATACCAGAAAAGCCCTGGCTGCCTTCAAAATACAGCTCTCCTGGAGATACACCGTGATGCCGAATATATTTTTTCCCTCGTCCCTGGCCGCTTTCAGAGCCGCCAGCTCCTCCTCGGAGATAGAGATCTCTTTGTACTTCGCCCTGCCCGAGTCATCCGATGGCTCCCCGGCAGCCGGCGTTGCCTCCGTCCCGCTCTCTGGTTCCGTCTTTGACTCCTCTTTTTTCCCGGCGGCGGCCTCATCGTCTCCCCCGCTCTGTTCTTTCAAAATAGCATCCAGATCCTGGATAATGTCCTCGTTGTCCTCTGTCCCCTCATTTCCCTCCGATGAGATCACATCCAGATAGGCCTCCAGAGCGTCCAGTCCTCGGAACATGATATCCACCAGACCCGGCGTGACATGCATATTCCCGTTCCGGATCTCCGAAAAAGCATTTTCCAGATCGTGGGTCAGCCTCTGCATTCGGGTAAAACCCATGGTCCCCGACATTCCCTTCAATGTGTGGGCGGCCCGGAATATCTCATTGATGGTATCACTGTTGTCCGGCTCCTTCTCCAGCACCAGGATGTGCTCATTCAAGCTCTGCAAATGTTCTTTGGTTTCATCAATAAACAGATCTAAATATTGACTTGCATCCATTCTTTCACTCTCCTATTTGTTTAATCAGTGCACTTGTAACCTGCTCAAGCGGTACCATCTCATCCACTACCCCCGCCATCTTCGCCGCCCTGGGCATACCGTAGACAACACAGGTCTCCTCATTCTGAGCCACCACTCTCACATGTTTGCTCTCCTTGATCAGCTGAATCCCCTTGCTCCCGTCACTCCCCATACCGGTCAGCACCACACAGTATATCTCTGTATAAGGGCTGTCCACAAGAGATTCAAAAAAGATATCCGCACATGGTTTCAAGCCTCCCCGCGGCGGCTTATCATTCACCGAAACACAAAACCGTCCCGACGGGTTCCGCACCAGCTCACACTGTTTTCCTCCTCTGGCGATATACACGCACCCCGCCCGAAGCACTTCACCGTCATCCGCCTCCTTCACCTGCACCTGACTCATTTCATTCAGCCGCGCGGCGAGAGAATCGGTAAAACCCGCCGGCATATGCTGGATCAAAACGACAGGATAGGGAAATCCCGCCGGAAATCTGGGGATCACCTCCTGCAGGGATCTCGGTCCCCCTGTGGAGGAAACGATCACTACCAGCCCGAAATATTTCGATCCGCGCCCGGCCGGCCTGACCGGCGGCGCCACTGTCACTCTCTTCGGCGGAGCCGTCATCCTCTGGGGGATTCTCCGGGCATCCAGAACACAGTGTATCTGTCGCAGCAGTTTTTCGCTGAAGACTGCAAATGCCCCGCCCACTGCCGCGCCCTCCGGCTTTCTCACAAAATCTATAGCCCCCAGCTCCAATGCCTCTATCGTCTCTTTGGCACTCTCGCTGGCGATGGAACTCACCATCAGGGTGGGGATACGGATGTTCCTGGCGTTCATCTCCCGCAGTAACTGCACACCGTCCATCTTCGGCATGAGGATGTCGGTGAGGATGATGTCATACTGCTTCCCTGACAGGATCAGATCCAGGGCCTTGCGGCCGTTATTGGCCGTGTCCTCCACCTGCAAACGCTTATCTGCTTCTATTATATCAGAAATGACCCTTCTCATAAGTGCAGAGTCATCAACAATCAGCACTTTTTTTATCATCGCGCAGATTACTCCTTTCTCATGCGCCTTCTCTGCTCCTCAAATACATATTTGACCACAATCTCCCTCTCTGCGTCGGTGAGGTTTTCAAATTCCCCCCGAACCTCATAGGCCACTCTGCTGCCCTCAAAATAGGCACACCCTACCACTTTTGTCAGAAACCTGACCGGGACGATCCCGCTCTGGAAGGACAGGGGAAGCATGATCTCCAGGGCCGCCCCCTTCTCCACCTCCATATCACCGTGAAAACGGATCCCGCCGCCGCTCAGATCAGAGACTGTCCCGTCCCGCCAGTCCTTCGGCAGCTTCTCGATCTCCTGCTCGCAGTTCTCCCTCTCTTCCTTCGTGGCAAACTGATCCCTCTGCAATTTCTCCCGGAAAATCATTTCCACATTGGAAATGACACGGAACTTGACCGGAAACATACAGTCCAGACGATAGAATTTCCTTCTCTGATATTTCTTGAGCTCCGTCAAAAACATCACGTTCAGAACGTATGTTTTTCCCTCTGCATAGCGTTTGTCAATGCGCGCCTTGCACTGATACATCCCGGAATTGGTAAAAAAGCACAGCTGATACTGGTCGCCCACCTCCAGGGGTACCAGACGGCTGCCCACCATGGGCATAGAAATTTTGGCCGTGCGGATCCCGTCATAATCCAAAAGCTGGCTCCCGTATTTGTTCTCCGAGAGTTTCCTTCTGGTAGCGCTGGCCACCTGTGTCAATTCTATCCTGTTACCGACATCTATCATCGCTTTCATTTCAAATTCCATCTCCTTTCCATTACCCCCGCCCCTCGCCATTCAACGACTGAATTTCATTCGTATTACACGGGAAAACAACTTTTTGATACCAAACTCCCCTCCGGCCTCATCCCCTGTCTCCATTCTGTCAAGTTTCTCTGCTATGTACTCTATGGACCTCGCTGCCGGGGATGAGGAGGCCGTCAGACTCACCGGCTCCTGCCGCATCACGGCCTTCTGCATGTTTATGTCATAGGGAACAGAACCGAGATATTTCACGTCAATATCCAAAAATCTGTTTACCACCAGGCCGATCTTCGCAAACAGATCCTCCGCATCCTTCCTGCTTCTTATCTGATTGGCTATCATTTTTATCACGGTTTTCTCCCGACGGTAGGAAGCATTCCGGTTCAGCGTCTTCAGCAGCGCATAGGCGTCCGTGATGGAAGTGGGCTCCGGCGTGGCCACCAGAAGCACCTCCTCGCTGGCCGCCACAAATTCCAGCACCGCCTCGCCGATCCCCGCCCCGGTATCCACGAGAATGACGTCCGCCATCTCATCCAGCTCCTCCAGCTTTTGTATCAGCTGAAAAATCTGGCTGCGGGTGAGATTCGCCATCTCATTGATGCCGGACCCCCCAGAGATAAAACCGATACCCTCCGGACCGTAAGTGATGATATCCTCCATACTCCTGCCGCGGAACATCAGATCCGACAGATTATACCGCGGGCGCAGCCCCAGCATGATCTCAATGTTGGCCAGTCCGAAATCCGCATCCAGCACCACCACTTTCTTCCCGAGCCGGCTCAACTGTATGGCCAGATTGACAGACAGGCTGGTCTTCCCCACGCCTCCCTTGCCGGAGGTGACAGTGATGGCCCTCGCCATACGCTCATCCTGACGGATATCCTGCTTTTTTATTATATTTCTCAATCCTTCTGCCTGGTCCATACATATCTTCCTTTCTGTCAGGAACACCGTTCCTGCGGGATCTTTCTCAAGACGTGCCTCCCATCAGCTGTTTCGCGATTTTCTGTGCATCCACTTCACCGATATCCTCCGGCACATTCTGCCCCCAGGTCACATAGGACAGGGGACATTTCGTCTGTACCCGCATATTCAGCATGGCACCGGCGGAGGAAGTCTCATCCAGCTTTGTGAATATCAGGCTGAAATCCGTCAGCTTGGAGTATACCCTGGCGATCTCCCGCAGATCGCTGTATTTTGTTCCGGCATTCAACACCAGATATACCTGCCGGTCCCGCACCGGAACCTGTTCAATGAGGTTGCGTATATCTTCAATCTGCTCCTTGTTCCTGTGGGAGCGCCCCGCCGTATCCACTAGACACACATCAAACTGCTCCAGACTCTCCATCTCGTTCTGCAATTCCTCCGGGCTGTAGATCACTTTCAGCGGGACGGATAAAATATTGGCATAGGTCTTCAGCTGTTCCACAGCGGCGATGCGGTAGGTATCCGCCGTCACCAGGGCAATGTTTTTTTTCATCTCCAGCTTGAGTTTCGACGTCAGCTTGGCTATGGTAGTGGTCTTTCCCACTCCCGTGGAGCCCAGGAAAAAAATGTATTTCGCCCTTCCGTTTTTCTCCAGGTCAATGGTGTAGGGCTGCCCCACCATCAGTATGATCTTCTGGTACACACCCGCCAGGATCTGGTCCAGCGAGGCATTGGCCGGAAGGGAACGGTTGATCTCATTCATGAGCATATCCACAATCTCCGGATCCACCTCGTTCTGGATCAGCTGCTTGCGGATCAGCTCTTTGCAGGCCGCCGTCTTATCCGCAGTCTTATCCACTGTCCTGCCCGTCTCCATCTCATTTTCTTTTACCGGTTTCTCCCTGTCCCCCCCGGACGTCTCCTTTTTTTCCTCTGCCTCCCTCTCCCGCTTTTCCCGCTCCAGCTTTTCTTTCTCCTGCATCTGCTGTTCCAGAAGGATCTGCAGAGCATTCAGTCTTCCCTGGAGGTCGCTCTCCGTCTCCCCGCCGGACTCCTGTCCCGCCGGCTTCCTCTCCGGTCTGTCCGCCTTTGGCGTCCCGGCGTTCTTCGCCGGTCCGGGCGGTTCCGCATCCACGGCCTCGTCCAGCGCGGCCGTCACCTCCACCTTGCTCCGCACAAAAATCTTGGCAAGGCCCTTGGGGTGTACTTTTTTGATGTTCATAACGACAGCGTCGTTACCCAGCTCCTCCTTCGCCATCTCAATGGCCTCTTTCTCCGTCTTTGCCAAATATTTTTTGATAATCATTCCACAGTCACCATCCCAACTGATTGCAATTCCACATCGGAATCAATCTCATTATATGATAATACATGCAGAGTCCGGAATTGCTCCGCGGTCAGTTTCTTGAAATACATGCGTACCACAGGCGAAGTGAGAATGATCGGTGTACGTCCCAGTTCCTCCAGTTTTTCCATCTCCTCCTTCAGAGAAACCATCAGGCGCTGTGTGTAATCCGGATCCAGGGTCAGATAGGAGCCCTGCTCTGTCTGCTTCACAGAATCCATGATCTCCTGCTCCACCTTGGGATCCAGAGTCACCACGCTGGTGGGCTCACTGCTGTGAAAATACTGCCCCGATATGGCACGCTTCAGACTCTGGCGCACATACTCTGTCAAAATATCGGTATCGTGAGTGTTGGTGGCATAATCCGCCAACGTCTCGAATATCGTCACCAGATCCCGGATGGAGATGCCCTCCTCCAGGAGATTCTGGAGTACCTTCTGTATCTCGCCCACACTGAGCATCTTTGGCACCAGTTCGGTGACAAGGGTGGTGTTGGCATCCTTCACATTGTCTATCAGGTTCTGTACATCCTGTCTCGTCAGCAGCTCTGCCAGGTGTGTGGTGATGATCTCGTGCAGATGGGTGGCGATGATCGAAGGCGGATCCACCACGGTGTATCCCAGGGCCTCCGCCCGCTCCCTCTGGCTCTCCGTGATCCAGATCGCCGGCAGATGATAGGAGGGCTCAAAGGTGGGGATACCGGAGATCTCCTCCTCCACATACCCCGGGTTCATGGCCATATAGTGGTCAAATAAGATCTCGCCCTCACTGACCGGCACACCCTTTATCTTGATCACATACTGGTTGGGATTCAGCTGGATGTTGTCACGGAGACGTATCATAGGCACAACACATCCCAGTTCCAGGGCGATCTGTCTCCGGATCATAACCACGCGGTCCAGAAGGTCTCCCCCCTGGTTCACATCCGCCAGAGGAATGATGCCGTATCCAAATTCCAGCTCGATGGCATCCACCTGCAGGAGGGAATTTACATTCTCCGGACGGCGGATCTCCTCTGCCGACTCCTCCTCCTCGTTGACCGCCTCGTCTATCTCTGCCATCTCCAGCTCGTTGGACATCATGCGTCCCGTGATGATCAGAAGCACGCCGTAGGCACAGAAGATCACCGCATTCAGCGGGGTGAAAAGCCCCAGTCCGATCAGGGCGCCGCCGACGATATACATAACCTTCGGCGTGGAGAACAACTGTTTCTGCAGAATCCCTCCGATATCCGCCTCCTTGGAGCTCTTCGTCACCAGGATACCGGTGGCGAGAGAAATCATCAGCGACGGGATCTGAGCTGTCAGGCCGTCTCCGATGGTCAGGATGGAGTAGGTCTGGAGCGCGGTGTCAATATCCATGCCGTTCATCAGCACGCCGATGGCGATACCGCCCACAAAGTTCAGCACAGTGATGATCAGTCCCGCCGTGGCGTCCCCCTTGACGTACTTGGTGGCACCGTCCATGGAACCGAAGAAAGCGGCCTCCTGCTGGATCTTTTCTCTCCTCTCCTTCGCCTCTTCATCGGTGATGGCGCCGGTATTCAGATCCGCGTCGATGGCCATCTGCTTTCCGGGCATGGCGTCCAGCGTGAACCGGGCTGTCACCTCGGACACACGCTCCGAGCCCTTGTTGATCACCAGCAGCTGCATAATGACCAGGACAAAGAACACGATACCGCCTACGATCAGGTTTCCTCCTCCAACGAAATTACCAAATGTATTTACTACATTGCCGGCCTCGCCGTACAACAGGATATTACGGGTACTGCTGACATTCAATGCCAGCCGGAACAGCGTTGTCATCAAAAGCAATGTAGGAAAACTGGACATATCCAGGGGCTCTCTGGAAAAGAGGGCGTTGAACAGTATGATCATGGATAGCAGGATATTTGCTGCAAATAAAATGTCGAGGAGCGTCAATGGCACCGGTATGATCAAACACAGTACAGGGACCAGTATAAATATACCCAGTGCGATATCCGTCTTTTTCATCCTGTATCCTCCTTTCGTTCTCTTATCTCGGGTTTTAACTTACCTTACCCTGAATATTATATACGTATGCCAGAATTTCTGCAACTGTCTGATACAACTCCGGCGGAATTTGTTCCCCAATCTCCACATTGTAGTACAGCATACGGGCCAGAGACTTGTTTTCCACGATCTCAATACGGTTTTGCCTGGCCACATCTTTGATCCTTCCCGCCAGGTAATCCGCTCCCTTGGCCACCACCACCGGGGCCTCCGCCTGCTCCTTGTCATATTTCAGCGCCACCGCCAGATGGGTGGGGTTTGTGATGACCACATCCGCCTCCGGCAGCTCCTGCATCATGCGGCGGCGCGAAGCCTCCTGCATCTTTCTCCGGATCTGGCCCTTGATCTGGGGATCACCCTCGGTGTTCTTGTACTCGTCTTTCACTTCCTGCTTGGTCATCTTCATATCATTCTTGAACTTTCGCTTCTGATAAAAACAGTCCACAAAAGCCAGTACCAGGAATACGATACACAGTTTCAGGGAGATATCCAGCACCCTGTCCATGATCAGCGCGATGGCACTCATGATATCCAGCTGGTATATATTGACAATCATGCCCCACTCATCCCGGACCGAAACGTACACGACATAGAAGAGCACGCCCACCTTGGCCAACGCCTTGACCAGCTCGAAGAGTTTGTCCTTGGAAAACATCTTCTTAAACCCGCTGATGGGATTGATCTTGGAGGGCTTGGGAATCAGCGGCTTTAACGTCACCTGCCATTTCACCTGTACCACGTTTACCACAAAGGCAACCAGAACGGCCACAGCGAGGATCGGAAGCACCGTGAACAAAATGTACTGCGTCATCATCTGCATCATCCCCATGGCAGTGCCGGTGGTAAACTCCTCCTGTACACAGTCGTCGATCTTCCCGTAAAAATACTGATAAGTCTTCATAAACTGCTCGGCAAAAAACCCGCCGAACACCCGCAGACACAGGATCAGCCCGATCACCAGGATAGCAGCGTTGAGATCCTGGCTCTTGGCCGTCTGCCCCTCCTTCCGCGCGTCCTCCAATCTCTTGGGGGTGGCGTCCTCCGTCTTCTCGCCGCCGTTTCCATCCTTGGCAAAAAACTGCAGGTTATATTGCAATATCATGCTATCGCCGTCCTCTCCGGCCCGGACCCTGTCAGGGCGAAAAAATCTGAATCGTATCGGTAATGATCTCCTTCATCTGTCCGAAAATAAAATCTGATACCATCGGTATGGTCTGCACGAGCAGGATCAGGATCAGCACACCCACCAGCACCTTGATCTGCAGTCCCACGGCGAACATATTCATCTGCGGCGCCGCCTTCGTCAGCACCCCCAGGACCACATTCACCAGCAGCATACAGCAGAATACCGGCAGCACAATGCGGATGGCGATCAAAAAATAGTTTCCCATAAAATCCACCACGATATCCTTCAGCCCCTCCCGAAAGACAGCCTCTCCGATACCGAAATACTGGAAGGACTCTGTGATTGCCCGGATAATATAATAGTGCATGTTTGTAACCACCATCATCAGCATCAGAAGATAGTTGTAGATATTACCTGTCACCGTGATCTGAATGCTGGTGGAGGGATCAAACATATTCGCCATGGACAGGCCGATCTCCATATCAATGATCTGTCCGGCGAAGTTAATGATATAAAAACATAACATACACATAAACCCCAGGATGAGTCCCACCACCGCCTCCTTCAGGACGAGAATGGAAAACCCGATCACCCCGGAATAGGAAACCGTCGTGGCCGGAAGGATCTCTATCATAAGGATGGACAGCACGATGCTGATGGCCGCCTTCATCCTGACCGGGATCGTGCCGTAGCTGAAAAACGGAGCCGTGGCGACAAAACCGGATATCCGCATCAAAACCAGCAGGTAGAACTCCATGTTCTCAACGGTAAACTCCATGATCAGCCTCCGGTGTATGTTGCAAATTTGTTACACAGATCATTCAAGAGTTCCACACAGTTGTTCATGATCCAGCTGCCGCACAGCAGCAGCGTAATAAACATCGCCAGCAATTTGGGAACAAAAGTCAGTGTCTGCTCCTGGATCGAGGTCACTGTCTGAAAAATACTGATAATCAGGCCCACTACCAGCGACACGATCAGCAGCGGAGCGGAACACTTTAATATGCACCACACCATGTCCTGTGCCACATCCAGCACATCTGCATCTGTCATCTAATCCCCTCCTGTCAGTAAAAGGTCTTCACGACCTGCCCGATGATCAGATTCCATCCGTCCGCCAGGACAAACAGAAGGATCTTAAAGGGCATTGCGATCATCGTCGGAGGCAGCATCATCATACCCATGGACATCAGGGTGGAGGCCACCACCATATCAATGACGATAAACGGTAAATATATGAGAAAACCGATTATAAAAGCGGTTCTCAGTTCGCTGATCATAAATGCGGGAAGCAATACCGCCGTGGGGATCTCGTCCTCGTTTGACACCGAGACGTCGTCACTCTTTTCCTGTATCTGTAAAAAGAGCCGGATATCTTTTCGGTTCGTCTGCTCAAACATAAACGTCCGGATCGGTTTCAAGCCGGCGTTGAGGGCCTCCTCCTGGGTCAGCTCTCCCTGTTCAAAGGGCTGGATACAGTCTGTGTTCACCTGATTCATCACCGGCGTCATGATAAATAACGTCAGAAACAGAGCCAGGCCGACCAGCACCTGGTTGGGCGGCGTAGTCTGGGTACCCAGAGCGTTCCGCACAAAATGAAGCACCACAATAATCCTGGTAAACGATGTCATCATAACCAGAATAAAAGGTGCCAGAGCGAGAACTGTCAACACGAGGATCATCTTCATGCTGGCAGACAAACTGCTGCTTCCTGCGTTGCTCGTTATATTAAATTGGAAATCTTCCGGACTGTCCGGGTCCTGCACTTCACCTGCGGTGCTTCCCTCTATCTCATCCACATTTGCTTTGGAGTCCACGGATCTGGCCGCGTAGGCCGGATGAGTGTCTGCACCACAAAAAAAGGTTGTTATACATAGCAGGACCAGCAGAAATACATATCGCAATACATGATATAATTTCTTCCGTGTCTTCATAAATACCAACCTTTTCTATTTTTCAATATGATCCCTTTCCGATGACTGCCTGTTCTTTGACAGCCTGGAAACCTTGCCCAGTATGTCTTTAAAAGACATCTGCTGAGACGTATTTTCCGCACCGGAAAAATCCAACTGCTCCTCGTCCAGTGCCGTCAAAAAAGTAATCTCGTCCTTCGTCACTCCTATAGAGTAATATCTATCCCCCAGCTGTATGATCTGAATGTATTTATTCTGAGCGATCTTGAATGTCTCGATCACCTTGATGTTCGCAGACCGGGACTGAACGATCCCCGATTTCGCAAACCATTTTGTAGCATAGTAGGTGGCTGCGAGAATCAGGACAAATGCGACAAGCACTCCCAGTAACTGCAGAATATTGGATGCATCCATCAGCCAATAGCCTTCTTGACAGCCTCGAGAACACGGTCTGCCTGGAATGGCTTGACTATAAAATCTTTTGCGCCGGACTGGATGGATTCGATAACCATCGCCTGCTGACCCATAGCCGAGCACATGATGACAGTGGCTCCCGCATCGGCCTCCTTGATTTTTTTCAACGCCTGAATGCCATCCATCTCCGGCATCGTAATGTCCATCATCACCAGATCCGGCTTGGTCTCATTGTACTTCTCTACTGCCTTGGCTCCGTTTTCCGCCTCGCCAGCAACCTCGTAACCATTCTTCGTCAAAATGTCTTTAATCATGACCCTCATAAACGCTGCATCATCACAAATCAAAACACTTTTTGCCATTGTCGTTCTCCTCCATTTATTATTCTTTGATAATTTCGGTTACACGTATTCCGAAACTTTCCTCAATTACAACAACCTCACCTTTTGCAACAAACTTGCCATTTACCAGAACATCTACCGGCTCCCCCGCCAGTTTGTCCAGCTCAATGATGGTTCCCGGCGAGAAATCCAGAATATCTTTGATGGATTTGCTGGTTCTTCCCAGTTCCACCGTGACCTCCAGCGGTACATCCATGATCAGGTCGATGTTCTCTGGCGCAATCCCGTCCAAATTCTGCAGTGGAACAAAATTCTGGAACTGTGCCGGCTGTATATTGATATCTTGTGGCGGGACTGCATACATTGGCTGCTGCATTCCCATCATAGGTTGTTGCTGTGTAGGCATCTGCTGTGGTGCCTGGGCCTGCGCAGGCGCGGCGGCCGGGGCCGGTGTGGGTGCCGGTGCAGGCGCGGCCGGTTCCGCTGCCGGAGGAGTCTCCTCCTTGCCTCCCGATAAGGTATCCGAAAAACGTTGATAGAGCATATGAGCAAAATCCAGGGGATACAACTGCATGATCTGGCTGTCCACCAGATCGCCGATCACCATCTTGAAATTCACACGCACAAAGGTCTGATCCATCATGTCGCTCAACTCATCCTTGATCTCCTCCCGCAGATCCACCTTCGTCGCTGTGGGCGGGCTGATATCTACCATCTCGTCAATCAGGGAGGACATGGATGTGGAAGCAGAACCCATCATCTGGTTCATGGCTTCACAGATGGCACTCAAATGCAGATCCGTCAACTCTGTCTCAGTATTAGTACCATCACCTCCCATCATCAGATCTGTAATTACCTTCACATCCGCTTCTTTTAATATCAGAACATTTCGTCCTTTCAACCCGGTTCGATAAGAAATATAAATAAACACACAAGGAGCCCCATAGCTGTCTGCCAGTTCCTCCATGGTAGTGTAAGATACACTTGGCGTTGTAATATCTACCCGATTATTCACCAATATGGAAAGAGTTGTCGCCGCGGTCCCCATACTGATGTTGGAGATCTCTCCTAACGCATCGCTTTCTTCCAGGGTCAGCAAATCCGCATCTGAGACAGCCGCTGCCGGGGCATCTGCTGCCACATCCGAACCGCTTGCTTCGTCTGCGCTTCCCAGCAATGCATTAATCTCTTCCTGCGATAACATTCCGTCCATTCTTCACTACTCCTCTCTGTAAATTGATTTTATTTTTACTGCATAGGAGTCTTCGCAGGCTCCTGGAATAGCAGAAAACTTCTTGATATTTCCCACATACACATCAAGCTCATCTTCAATCTTTGTATTCACCTTGATGATATCTCCCGGCTGCAAATGTATGAAATCATTGACCGATATAGCGCTTCTTCCCATGATAGCGCGAACCGGTATCTTAGCCGCCTGCAGATTATCCTGCAGGGTTGCGCGGAATGTTCCATCATCCTTTGTCTGTGCAGTGGAATACCAGAATTTCGTGTTCACCTTGTCGATCACCGGCTCCAGGACCGCATAGGGGATACATATATTCATCAACCCCTCCACATTGCCGATCTTGATACTCATGGTAATGATGGAAGTCATCTCCGTCGGTGTGACAAACTGGGCAAACTGTGAATTTGTCTCTATCCTCTCCAGCATGGGCTCCAGACGCTGAACACTCTGCCATGGCTCCACCAGGAGATTCGTACAGACAACCATGATCCTCTCGATGATCGTCAACTCGATCTCTGTGAAATCCCTGCTCTTTTCCAGTGGATCACCCCCGCCGCCGAGCATACGATCTACAATGGCATACCCAAGCCCCGTCCCCAGCTCCAGAATGACATTCCCCTCCAAGGGAGCGAAGTTCACAACACCCAGCAAAACCGGGTTGGACAGGGAGTTGGAGAACTCCTGATACGTGGCCGCCTCCGAGTGCATCACCTCGACCTGTACATTTTTTCTCAGGTACACAGGCAGATTTGTGGACAACAGCCTGGCATAATGTTCAAAAATAAATACTAGAGTGCGCAGATGCTCTTTCGAAAACTTCGAGGGTCTGGCAAAGTCATAGTCCTTCACCATCCGTTCGTCTGGCGCATCACTGTCGGCAGCATCAAAATCACCACTGTTCAGGGCAGACAGGAGATTGTCAATCTCGTCCTGCGACAAAACGTCACTCATAACAGTCTTCACCTCTCTAAAAATGCCTTCCTTATCCACATGAGAATAGTATGTCCATAGACTATAATATCACATTTGACCGATAACATAAAGCATTTTTTTAATTATTCTTGTAAACAAACCAATAAATCCTTCATTATCCCTTGGTAAAATCTGTGAGGGAGACGTCCACAACACATTTTGTATTGTATTTCTCCTGGATCCTGCGCACGGACTCCTGACGGATCTTGGTCTGATCTACAGTGTTGTAAGTGAATTCCCCGATCACTTCCTTCACGATATCCTGCACATACACATCCGTCCCTGTGATCTGTGACTGAATGTCCTTGTAGTCATCCGCCTTCGTGTTAAAGGAAATGACCATACCTCTTATCATGGCATAGTGGGCATTGTCATCCCCCGGATCCGGCTGCAGATTGATAGTGGCATCCTTCTCGTAGGCGATCGTATATGCCTCCAGGTCGTCCATGGTATACTCCTCTTCTTCATTGTCCTGCTCGATCTCAAGGTCGATCACTGACGCCACTTTGTCCACAAGATTGCTGGTCTTATTCATGGCCGGCATCACTGAGAAGACAAGTACGATCGTCAAAACCAGGTTCACAAGGGTGGCTGCCATAATCACAATTGTCAAAATATTCTTTTTCATGCGAACACTTCCTCCTACTTTTAATTATTATTGTTATCCGTATATATTTTCAGCTCGACACGGCGGTTCTGTTTTCTCCCCTCCGCCGTATCATTGCTTGCGATCGGATCAAAAGAGCTGCGTCCGGTGGGTTCCATGTACTTGGCCTTCAGATTTTTCACATTGCGGAAGTACTCGAAAACCTCCGTGGCCCGCGCCGTGGACAGATACATATTGTTGGGATACGTCCCGCTGGATATGGGAACATTGTCCGTATGTCCCTCGATCTTTTTCATATTTTTATCATACAGTTTCAGGATATCCCCCACTTTACTCAGAAGACTTCTGGATGAGGGCTTGATCTCCGCCGCACCGGAATCAAAGAGGATCGCGCCGTTCAGAGATATCTGGACATACTGGTATTTCTTGTCCATATTGATCTTGATCTGGTCGTCAATATTCTGATTTCTGGCCTCCTCGGAGACTTCGTTGTACATGGCTTCCGCTTTCTGTCTCTGATTTTCCTCCTGCTGTTTCAGATATTTCTTCACCGCCTTTTCGTCGGACTGGGGATCGGAGGTTTTGTCATCCGAGGACTTGCCTTCCTCCGACTTCTTCTCACCCGGCTCCTCCACCGGCTGATCCTCCTTGGAGTTCTTATCCTCCCCGGAATTTTCAAATTCATTGAAATAATCTGCGATGGAAACCATCTGATCTGTCCCGCTGGAGACGAATGCCCCCTCTCCCACAGCGGCTCCGCCGCCCTGGAAGATATTGATACTCTCCGACATGGACGTCACCAGCTGTTCATATTTGTCAGCATCCACAGTGGACATAGAAAAGAGCAACACAAAGAAACATAACAGCAAGTTCATCAGATCGGCAAAGGTATTGATCCACCCTCCCGACATAGACTCCGGTTCTTCATGCTTTCTACGAGCCATTAAGCGTCACCACCTTGCTCCGGATTTCCGTCATTCGCCATCTCATTCCTCTTACTCGGAGCCAGGAACGACTTCAGTTTTTCTTCTATGACACGGGGATTTTCACCTGCCTGGATCGAGAGAATACCTTCACAGATGACTTCCTTTGTCATAATCTCTTTTTTATTGATTGCCTTTAACTTGGTTGAAACCGGAGTGGCTATCCAGTTTGCCAGCAGAGAACCATACAATGTGGTGATCAACGCCACCGCCATGTTTGGTCCGATAGAACTTGGATCGTCGAGCAATTTCAACATATTAATCAAACCGATCAGAGTACCGATCATACCCCAGGCAGGACCCATGGCCGCCAAGGCGTCCCAGAACCCGATGATCTTATTGTGCCGGTCCTCCACACATCCCAGATCCGTCTCCAGGATACTGGACACCAGCTCCTGATCCGTACCGTCCACGATCAGCATGATCCCTTTCTTCAAAAATTCGTCTTCAATGTCCGCCGCTGCTTCCTCCAGCTGCAGCAGACCCTCTTTCCTGGCAACATTGGCCAAGTCGATGATCCTATGTATCACCTCATCCTCATTCGACTCCGGAACCTTTGTGGTAATCAGAAATCCTTTCAGGGACTGGACAAATGCCCCAAAACTGTCTGACATAGTCAGCATACACATCATCGAGCCTCCGATCGTGATAAGCACGGAGGGCACATCCCAGAAATTCCCCAGAGCCGCAAAGCCCTGATCACCGGAGACGATACCGAACACAACGATGCCTGCACAACCAATGATACCTATAATTGTCGCTAAATCCACTCTTCACACCACCTTAAAAGTTACAGTATATTTCCCTCTTAAACAATTTTACTAAATTTTTTACTTCTTGTCTACTTTCTTTTACAATTATTTTTTTCCCTGTCGTCAATGTGATCACCGTATCGGGCGTCTCCTCCACAAACTCGATCAGGTCGCAGTTGACGCACAGAACAGAGCCATTCATCCTGGTGACATCTATCATTTCTTCCATTCCCCTTTATTTTTACAGACAGCAAACTACAGGCAAAACCGCGATAAATGGGTGGCTGCGACATACGCAGTCACCCATAACCTTGTCACGATATTTCTATTATAGCATTATCTCTTCAAATTTACAAGTTCTTCCAACATCGTATCCGATGTGGTAATGACTCTGGAATTTGCCTGGAAACCACGCTGGGTGGTGATCATCGAGGTAAATTCGGTGGCCAGATCCACGTCTGACATCTCCAATGCACCGATAGAGAGGCTGCCGACTTCCGTGATATTGACTCCAACCCCGTCAAACTCCCCGGAGTTCTGGGTGGCCGCATAGAGACTGCTCCCCATGGACTCCAGCCCGGAGGGATTAGTGAAGGTAGCCACCGCAATCTGTCCCAAAAGTTTGCTGTCACCGTTGGAATACACACCATAGATCATGCCATCCGTCTGTATCGAAATACCATTGAGGTTGCCCGCCTGATTCCCGGCGCCACCCTGATTCTGGTAGTTGCCGCGCGTCGGCGTCACCTTGGATGTACCGTTGGTGGAATACATGGTCAGAGTCCGGAAATCAATCTCCACACCGCCCGTCGGGAAAGTGTTCAACTCCTGTCCATCGGGTGCCGTCCCATTCTCCGTTGCATTGGACAGAGTCAGGTTCAACGTCTCCTGATTGTCCTCATCTCCCTCGTTCGTCGCCCGGCTGACAGATTGGAACGCACCGGTGGCACTGTTGAACTTAACCTGCGGCCAGTCTCCCTCTGTGGTGATGCTGACTTCCCCTGTGTCCTCGTTTACACTCACCTGCAACGCAGATCCGTTGAAATTCAGGCTCTGTGCCAAATCCGTCAGTGAATATTTGGGAGAACCACTCTCCAACTCTGCCTCCGTAGCCTTATGGACCAGGGCGCTGGAGCTGCTGGAACTGCTGGTGCTGCTGGAGCTCAGGATATCTGTGACCTTTACTGTAAAGATACTTGTATTCTCAGACGAACCTTCCTCCGTTTCTGCCAGCTGGAATGACAGTTTAGCCGAGTAGAGGGCACCCAACTGGTCGTAAAAACTGATCGACACCGGGTATCCGGTTCCATCCACCTGAACCTGGGAATCCTTGTTGTCCAGGTTCCCCGAGAGTGTGACATCCGTGGTGGCCCTGGGCGCTGAATATTCATTTTCAGCACTCATGAGATCCAGTGCAGATACTGTATCCTTTCGGATTTCCTGAGTACCATCTGCGTTGGTAGTGGTTCCCCAGCCCAGCACCTTGGCACCGTTTGTGGTGCAGCAGAGTGTCCCGTCTGCGTCAATGTCAAATGCTCCGGACTTGGTAAAGTAGGTTTGACCACCGCTGGAGACGATAAAGAACGCATCACCATTGATCATCACATCCATACCGCGTTCCGTGCGCTGGGTGGAACCGGTGCCGCTCAGATTAACCGAAATAGCTGCCACGTTGGCGCCGAGACCGATCTGCATAGCATTGGTCCCGGCAGAGTCTGTGGACTCATCAGGACCAGATGCGCTCTGGGTCGTCTGATAGAACACATCCGTGAAGTTCACAGAGGAGGCGCGAAAGCCTGCTGTGTTCACATTTGCGATGTTGTTGCCGATAACGTCCATCTTTGTCTGGTGTACTTTCAATCCGGAAATACCGGAAAAGAGTGATCTCATCATAATTAAATGCCCTCCATTCTTTTTGTTCTGTCTGCAGCACCCTCTCTGGCATTCAAGAGTGCCCATGCTTCCTCATAAGGGCCAGCATGTCAGTTAATAATAGCTCCATCAATATTTGTGAATACCGCCTGTTTTGTATCGTTCACCGCTGTAATCACCGTGTTCTTTTTCACGTTCACGATAAACGCCAGGTTATCCACCATAACCAGCGATTCCCTCATGCCCTTCTCCCTCGCCTGGCTCGTCGCATCCTGCAATCTCGCCCGCTGCTCATCCGACATGTCAATCTGCCTGGTCTCCAGCCTCTGCGAGGCATGCTTGGAAAACTTCACACTGTTTGACCTATCCGCCAGGATATTTTCAAAGCTCTGTTCTTCCGCCGCTCCCGCACTTTTTTTCCCATCCCTGCGTTCAACCGAAACAAACTGGTTACGAATCTGCTCTATGGATTGGTATTTGGACTGATTTACATTCATAACCGGACCTCCTTGTCATTCACCGTCTGTATCCGCCTCATCTGTATTTTCCACTACTTCATCTGTCTCTTCCGTGTTCTCCGTGGCATCCTCCGCATCGGTGCTGTCCACCGCATTGCTCACCACCTGCACCGTCACATGGCCGGTCACAGTGGTCTGGTATGGATCGTCAAAATAGAAATCCAGCTTATACTCACCGGGATCTAACCCCGCAAATACTGTCGGGAGGATTGTCAGAACGTTATTCTCCGAATCAAAGGACATATTCGTCGGGTCAATCGCCTCCCCACCCATTGCCACAACCACGTTTGAAGCTTCATAGCCATTCTCACCCAGGTTGATTTTGATCTCAATCGCAGCTGGTTTGGAAAGATCATAAGTAAATTCCTGCGTCTCCACAGAAGGCAGGTACTGCTGAATCGCATACACACTGTCCATAACCTGCACCAGATCGTCGATGGAATATGTTTTGCCGTTTACAGAAAGATAAGCGTTTCCATTGCTGATCTCCACATAATCTACTGTTCCCTGCACCTGTTCTTCTCCATCGGCCTGCACAATTACTTCTTTTCCCACCAGGCCGTATGCCGTTGAGTTGTTAAACGCCGTATTCAGGTTTGTCATTTGTTCCAGGGCTGAGAACTGTGCCAGCTGTGAGATAAACTCCTGGTCACTCTGCGGATTCAAGGGATCCTGATACTGCAGCTGTGTAACCAACAGCTTAAGGAACTCTTCTTTTCCCAGGTCCGTCGAGCCTCTGGTGACTACTTCTTTTTCCCCTGTTTCCACTTTGGAATACTCAGTGTCTGTCAATGACTGCACTAATGAATTCTCATCAATACTCGTTGCCATATTGCCCTCCTTTCTACGCCGTGTAATCCACGACAGAATTTACATCTCTTCTCTCACGCGCCGTCTCCACGGCGTCCAGCGGTTCCTCGGAATCGCCTTCCGTCCCTGCATCCTGGCGGAATCTGTGATTTTTCCTGTCGGGTTCGCTCTGCTCACCCTGCTTTTCTCTCTGATCCAGTCCAAATTCCGACACGATCACTTCCACGGAATCCACTTTCAATCCCTGTTCCCTGAATGACTCCTGCAGCGTGATCATCTGGCTCTCCAGGGCCTCTTTGGCCATCTGGCTTTCCACGATCATCGTGGCTGTCGCCACACCGTTGGCCGCTGATACATGAAGATTTACTCTGCCAAGGCTGGCCGGATGTAACTGAAGTTCCATATCTGTGGTCTGCGGCATCACGCGGATCCGGATCTGATTCACCACCTGCTGCACTATGCGGGCCATGGGTACCGCCTGCGCCTCGTCGGCACGGCCGCTCTCCCGAAATGCCTCTGCCAGTCTCTCCACAAATAAATTTGCGGACATCTCCGGTCTGTCACTGCGAACCTGAGAGATGGTTTCTGTGGATACCTGCTGTCCCTGCAGCTCCTGCTGATCTCCGTCGCTCTCTCCGTCGAAATTACCACTGCCATATTGGGTATTCTCTCTTCCCGACATAGCGTTCACGTCCGGGATCTCTGTGTCTGCTGTGAGATTCGTCTCACTTCCGGTCCTCTGGTCTTCCACCACCACTGTCAACGGCTCACTCTGCTCCGGCGCTTTTCGTATATCCGAAATCTCAGCCGCTGCTTTCTCCGCCACCGGTTTCTCTGTCGTCAGCGTCTGTTGTGCCGGCATTTCTTCCAGCGGTATCTCTTCCACCGGTATCTCTTCCACCGGTATCTCCTCCGGCAGTATCTCTTCCGTCGGCATTGTCTCCACCGGTATCTCCTCCACCGGCATCTCCTCCGGCAGCATGTCATTCACCGGCATCTCCACCGTCGGCTGTACCGGCAGTGCCTGATCGCCGTCCGCTTTCACCGTCTGTGATGTCAGGGCCGTAAACTGCTCGCTGAAATCCATCATCAGGGATTCACTCACTGTGTTCAGATCCTCCGGCTCCACGCCCAGCGTCTCTGACAGGATCTCTGTGAGACCGTCTTGCATCTGTGACATCTCGTCTGCCAGCTGTTCATTGGTGAGGAAAGCCGCCTCGTCTGCTATGCCGTGGACACCCATGACCAGCTGCTGTATCGCTTCCGCATCGACAGGTGTGATGATCTGGTCCTGGATCCGGAACAACAGATCCTGGATCTCTATCCCCAGCTGCTCCATAATGTCCAGAAGATCTTCCTCCGGCAGTCCGAAAATTTCCTGCATGACATCCATAACCTGCTCCGCCATCATTGACAGATCAATGGTCTCCGGCATCTCCGGATCCATATCCGGCTGCACTGTCTGCCCGGAGCCCGGCGTATCCTTCACGGAAGTATTCAGCCTGGTGGCGGAATCCTTGCTCATGGTTTTTTCCACGGCGACGGGCTTTCCGCTGCTGACCGGCGTCTGTACCGCCGCTTTCTCAGCCCGGTCTCCTGCCTGGTCCGTTTTGACTTCCCCGACCCTGGAAGCGTGCTTCGCCATGAAACTGTCAAAGGTTGCATCGTTGGCCCGGGTATTTTTTACCGGAACGGCATTGGGCATCCCCGATGTGATCAGGGAAATTCCCTCTGTCTGCATATCGTTCCCTCCTTTCTTTTTCTATTTTTTCTGCCTGTGCTTTGCACATAATTTATATCGACAAAAACACGGGATATCATTACCTGTGTTTTTGATGGCAGCTAGGATGTCTGTTTCATCGCCGTCATCTTGGTGGTGATCTGGGCAGCCGTAGTGGGCGTCATCTCCTGCAGGATGGCAGCGCACTTGGATGCCTGCATACAGTCGAGGATACTGGCCACCCGGTTCAGGTCGTTGGACATTTCCTCGAATACCGCCGCCGCATTGGCCGGCTCCATTTTGCTGTAGGTCTCCGCCTGATCCTTGATCTCCTGAGTATACTCAAACTTTTTGCACACCTCGCGGTAGATCTCCTCCGCATTGTCCGGCTCGATCTCCTCGTAGTAGGTCTTATACTCCTCGGTATCCGGTGCTTTGGAGTTGTAGACCACATTCTCATCAAACTTTTTCACCCGCTCCGCAAATTCCTTCTGGCTGTCCTCAAATTTTTTGAGGCGTTCCACCTCCGCCTTCAGCTCTGTGATCTCACTGCTGTTGGCGCTGTCGGAGCTGCTGGTATCCGCCAGCTGGCTCTCCAGCTCACGGATCCGGGCGTTGGCCTCGGTCAGATTGTCGTAGTCTCCGGAGTGTTCCTCCCCGGTCTCGCCCTCCGGCGTCGGCAGGATCCAGCTCACCACCGGCACATCCTTCAGCACCGGATACAGAACCTGGCTTCCGAAATTTCCCACATCCAGCTTGATCAGCACACCGAAGATACCCAGCCAGATAAGCACGATCACCAGAACGATCAGAATGGTGACAATTTTGCTGCCCGCGCTTTCCTCTTCCGCCACGGCCGTCGCTTCCTGCTCTCTTTCCTTGTCGTTGTCTTTGTCTTTCTTAGCCATACAAACCTCATTTCTGCAGATATCTGTCTGCCATCTCTATCACACTCAGTTCCCTGTCCGGACACCAAACCGGTAACTCACCAGTTCATCCACTTCCTTCTGTTCCTTGAGATTCTCTTCCGCTTTATATTCCTCGTAGGCCTTCTCCCGGAGTTTCTCGAACACCTTGCGCTCCTTTATCGCCTCGTTCAGGCGGTTTCTGGCCACTTCCACTTCCTTTTCCCGCTGCTTCACCACAAGCCGCTGCTGTTCCACATATATTTTCAATATGTCCACCGCATTTTCCCTGCGGCGGATCTCCCGGATGTGCAGCGCCTCCGTCACCTGCTGGCGGAGTTTTTCCTCAGCCTGCAGTTTCCGGTCCTTCAACACCGCCAGCTCCTCCTCCGCCTCCAAAAGGCGCATGTTGGCCTGGCGAAAATTGTTTTTTTCCTGATCTTCCAGTTTTTCCTTGATGTCCAGAAGTCCCTGCATGGAAAATATAAAACGGCTCATTCGCTGCCTCCGTTCTCTTCAGAGTCATCTTCGGAAAAAATCTCTTCCATCTGATGCACGATGTCCGGAAACAGAAACTTTTCCTGAACTCCCTGCCTCAGAAACCCGTTGACCGCATCGATCTTCTCGATAGCAAAGTCTATATTCCTGTTGGAGCCCGCCTTGTAGGCGCCTATGTTGATCAGATCCTCCGCGTCCCGGTAGGTGGCCAACACATTTTTCATCTGCCCCGCCAGTTCCTTGTGGGACTCTGTGGCGATCCCGCTCATGACACGGGAAATGCTCTGCAGCACATCCACCGCCGGATAGTGGTTCCTCTGAGCCATATTCCGGGACAGCACGATGTGGCCGTCCAGAATACCCCGGGCCGTGTCGGCGATGGGCTCGTTGAAATCGTCTGCATCCACCAAAACCGCATACAGTCCCGTGATGGAGCCCTTGTCAGAATTTCCGGCCCTCTCCAGAAGCTTCGGCATCTCTGAGTAGACGCTGGGGGGATACCCCCTGGATACCGGAGGCTCCCCGGAGGCCAGGCCGATCTCCCTCTGAGCCATGGAAAACCGGGTGAGGTTATCCATCATCAGAAGCACATCCTTCCCCTGATCCCTGAAATACTCCGCCACGGCCGTGGCCGTCTTGGCCGCCTTCTTGCGGATCAGCGCCGGTTTGTCCGAGGTGGCCACCACCACCACGGAGCGCTGCATTCCCTCCTCCCCCAGATCTCTCTCTATAAATTCCCGGACCTCCCTGCCCCGCTCGCCGATCAGCGCTATGACATTGATATCCGCCTTGGTGTTCCTGGCAAACATTCCCATCAGCGTGCTCTTCCCCACGCCGCTGCCGGCAAAGATACCGATCCTCTGTCCTTTCCCCACGGTGATCAGACCGTCCACGGATTTCACACCCAGAGGCAGCACATCGCTTATGATCTCCCGAGTGAGGGGATCCGGCGGCGTTGCCTCCACGGAGTACCGGGCGCAGGAATCATCCAGCTTTTCCCTGGTCAGCGGGTCCCCGACTCCGTCCAGGACGCATCCCAGAAGTTCGTCGCTCACCGCGATCTGCAGCGGAGCCCCTGTGTTTTCCACCCAGCTTCCCAGCCCCACACCCTCCACATCATCGTAGGGCATCAAAAGAACCCTGTCATCGCGGAAACCAACCACTTCCGCTTTTACGGGGTCATTTTTTGTGTTTGATTTGATCAAACACAGGTCATTCAATTTGGCGCTTGGCCCTATTGATTCGATGGTCAGACCGACCACTTTCGAAACCTTTCCCAGCTGGCTTACAAAGCTCTTCTCCAGCAGGGCATCATATTTTTCAAAATTTATTGAAAACATGCCATCAACCCTTCAGTCTACTGAGCCAGGATACGCAGTGTAGTGACCAGATTGGCGAGTTGTGTCTTGAATCCGCAGTCCACCATCTGCTTATCCGTCTCGACAATACATTCTTCCTTCATAAGACCTTTCTCTTCCTGAATATCGATGGATACACCGGTACCCACTTTTTCCAGAATCTCATCCTTGTGCCCTTCCACAAAATATATATCCTCCGGCGAGACCCGGACCGTATACCGCTCTGCCGGTTCCATATCTGCGATACCTCCCCGGATCAGGTGAAGAAGTATATCCTTCTGATCCGAGTAGAGAACTCCTGTCAGCTTCTGCAGCAGAGAACAGAGCACATCCACATACCGTCTCTCCACATTGTTGATCAGTTCCTGGTACTCCTGCTCCTGCTCCATCCGGATCTGATCCAGCTCCTGCCGCATCTGTCTGCTCTCCTCCCGGGCGGCGGCCAATCCCTCCTGCCGTCCCTCGGAAATGCCTTCCTCTCTGGCATACTGCCGGACAGAATCCGCTTCCTCCTCGGCTCTCCGGAGCACTGCCTCCGCCCGCTCTTTGGCGTCCTGCACGATCTGTTCCGCCGCTTCCTCTGCTTCCCGCCGTTTCTCCTCCAGGGCAGCGTCCATATTGACCACAGTCACACCCGGGGAAAAGGCGGCTCCGGCGTCTGTTTCCTTGCCTTCCCGGACTTTCCGCTCCGTTTTTTTTGCCTTTTCCTTCTTTTCTCTCTTCTCTCTCTCCACTTCCTCCACTGTGCGGACCAGCACCCGCTGGTCTTTGTTCAACGGCACAAAGGAGTCTTCCTTCTCTTCATATTTAAGTTCAAATACCTCGTCCTTCTGAAAATTCACAAAGGGATACTTTATCAGATTAGACAATGATCTCGTCACCTCCACCACGGGAGATCACAATCTCACCGGAATCCTCCAGTTTACGGATAATATTCACAATCTTCTGCTGGGCTTCCTCCACATCCTTCACACGCACAGGTCCCATGTATTCCATATCCTCCTTGATCATCTCAGAGAGACGGGAGGACATATTGTTGAAAATGACAGTCTGCACTTCGTCGTTCGCATTTTTGAGGGCGATGGCCAGCTCGCTGTTTTCCACCTCACGCAGCACGCGCTGTATCGAGCGGTCGTCCAGTATAAGAATGTCCTCGAACACAAACATTTTCTTTCGGATCTCGTCCGCCAGCTCCGGCTCCTCGATCTCCATATTCTCCATGATATGTTTTTCTGTCCCGCGGTCCACGGTGTTCAACACCTCTACGATGTTGTCCACACCGCCGACGATGGTGTAGTCCTGGCTCACCAGGGAAGCCAGTTTCTGTTCCAGAATGCTCTCCACTTCCTTGATGACGTCCGGCGACGTCCGGTCCATCAAAGCGATACGCTTCGCCACATCCGTCTGTTTGTCCGGCGTCAGAGCACTGATGATACCCGCCGCCTGAGCCGGAGACAGATAGGACAGGATCAGAGCGATGGTCTGAGGATGCTCATCCTGGATAAAGTTGAGAATCTGAGACGCCTCCGTCTTCCGGATAAATTCGAAGGGACGAACCTGCAAGGAGGCAGTGAGTTTCCCCAGCACTTCCTTGGCCTTGTCCTCGCCCAATGCTTTTTGCAGCAGATCCTTGGCATAGCCGATACCGCCCTCTGCGATATACTGCTGAGCCAGACATACCTCATAGAATTCATCCAGCACTTTTTCTTTCTGGGCAGGCGTAACGCTCCTGGTGTTGGCGATCTCCAGGGTCAGCTGCTCGATCTCGTCCTCTTTCAAATGCTTGAATATGTCGGCCGCCTTTTCCGGCCCCAAGGTGATTAACAATATGGCCGCCTTCTGTATACCATCCAGTTCCGTTGAACTCGACATTCAGACACCTCCCCAGTCTTCATTGATCCAGTTGCGGAGCAATAGCGCCACCGCCTCCGGATTTTCATCCACAAATTTTTCTATCATAACTCTGGTCTCGGACTTGTCACCAAGTTCGATCTCCTCCAGACTTTCTTCATCCTGGGTTGTGGCGAGCAGATCCTCCACAGACAGTTCCGGCTCCAGCTCTGTGACCTCCACCGGAGAGGTTCCCCGGATGATCACGAACACCAGAAGTCCGGCGATCAGCACGGTGAGGATGATCATGAGATAATTGGAGATGTTCTCCTGGAAGGAGCTTGCCTCCGCCGCCTCATACACCGGCTTCTGTTTGCCCTGGATCGTGATATTGTTCTCCGCGATCCCGGTGGCCGCCGCCACCAGCTGGGTCAGCTCCGCCGGCAGTTCAATGTCCGTCACGGCACTGTTCTGCTCCACATATTCTTCAAAAGATATATCATCCAGAAGGCCCTGTTCCTCCAGAGACTCCTCCGTCACCACGTTGTAATTAGTCAACACAATGGCAATAGAAGATTCCTCCGGCACCACAGCGCCTACCTCATGTTCTATATTCTGCACCGTCTCGTTGGGAAGATAATCATACTTATCCAAAATCGTCTCACTGTTGGTGTTGCCCTCGGACTCAATCATTGTGTCCGTCTCATCTCCGTTGGAGTCTGTGCCCGGTACCCCGCCAGATCCGGAACTACCAGTAGATTTGTAGTTGTAGGAGCTGGAGTACAGACCCTGATCCATCCCCTCATTTGCCGTGTATGTCTTGACCAGCTCCGTCACCTTGTCCATGTTAAACCGGATGTTGGAGCTGCCGATCTGTACATCGTCGTAACCCGCTTTCAGAAGCATGTCCTTCACATTCTTGGTGAAAGTGTTGCGCAGTTTCTCCACATACTCTGAACTGCTGGATACGGATCCCCCCAGGGTGTTGTCCTCCTTCGCCCCGTAGAGCAGATTCCCGGCGGTGTCCGTGATGATCACATTGTCCGTGGAGGAATTGCCCACGGCGTTGGCGAGATAGTAGGCGATGGCCGTGGCCGTCTCTGTGGACATCTCGTACCCGCTCTGAAGAGCAAAAGCCACGGAAACTGCCGTCTCCTCCTTCTCGGAAAAAATCGTTCCGTCATCGTTGGGGCGGTTGATGTACACCGTGGCGTCCTCCACACCCTCGAAATTCATAAGACCCGTCCGGATAGAGGACTGCAGCGCCAGCGTCATCTTGGTGCTTTTTTCCGAGGAAGAGGTGGTCATACCGCTGTCCAGCGCCTCATCCCAGGACATCCCCTCGTCCGTGATCTTGTTTTCACCCATCAGAAGAACCGCGTCGGAGTACTGGGACTGCTCCACGCGAAAGACTGTGTTGCCGTTGTTGCCAGACTCTTTCTCATAGTCGATCCCCTCAGCGTCCAGCGCCTCCGCGAACTGGCTGGCGGTGTCCCCTCCAAGAGTTACCAGATCCGTGTACACCGGTCTGGTGAGAAAGTACCCCAGTAAAACCAACGCAAAAAAGATTGCCAGTGCAACACAGACAATAATCGTCTTCTGTTTTGTTGTATATCGGTTCCAAAAACCCAAAATCCTATCTTTCAGGGCTATCAATTGATCCATCATATGTTCCATCGCTCCCCGAGGCTATGTATTTTTTTTACTTCAAAACCTAGAACTGCATGTTCATGATGCTCCTGTAAGCCTCAATCGCTGTGTTCTTCACAGCCACAGTATACTGCAGAGACACACTCGCCTTCTGCTGTGCGATCATCAGATCATGCATACTGTCCGTCTCGCCCATGGCATAGCGGACCTCCTCCTCTTCCACAGCATTGGTGTAGTCCTCTGTCTGATTCACCAATTTCATGGCCGAATTCAGCAGACTGTCAAAACTGACTGTGTTGTCCGTCTCTTTCTGGATCCTGTTATCCGAATGGTACCGGCTGACTTCCTCAAGCGGTCCGATCGCTTCCAAACCCGAAATACTCATCTCTCATTCATCCTCTCTTTATGATTGTCCGATATCCAGTGCTTTCAGCGCCATACCCTTGGTCGAGTTCAACACCGTGACGTTCGCCTCGTATGCCCGGGTCGCATCGATCATATTGGTCATCTCTGTCACTGTGTTCACATTGGGATAGGTCACATACCCTTCCTCATCCGCATCCGGATGGGAGGGGTCGTACACTTTGTTCCCCTCCGAAGGGTCCTCCACAATCTGTGAAACCTTTACCCCCTTGCCGATATGGCCGTTGGCCAGACTGAGACTCTCCTGAAAGGTCGGATAACTTATCTCCTCAAAAAGCACCGTTTTTCTGCGGTAAATATTTCCGTTGCCATCCCTTGTCGTGTTTACATTGGCTATGTTTTCGGAAATCGTATCCATTCTTGTCTGTTGAGCCGTCATGCCGGTCGCACTGACATCCATCGCTCCAAAGATTGACATATCATCCCTCCTGTTCTTATCCTCGATGCGGAGCATCGTGGATCTGCGCGCCTTCAGGCGCTTTCACTTTTTTATCTTCCATATTATGTGGTTCTCGTCGCCGTCTTCAGACGCGAAAATTCCTGATTGATAGAATTCATCAGCGTATAGTATTTGATCTGGTTTTTCGCCAGCTCCACATTCTCCGTACTGATATCCACGTTGTTTCCGTCGGCACGGTAACTCAGGTTCGCCTGTTCCGTGTAGGTGGTAGAATTCAGCGCGCTCAGATCGAGAGTTGCCACTCTCTCATCCAGGGAATCCGTGCCGGCCACCGCATTGGCCAGATATGTCTCGAACTGTACATCCTTGCGCTTGTACCCCGGCGTATCCGCATTGGCAATATTGTTGGCAAGGACATCGTTCCGCGTCCAGCTGGCATCTGCAGCCTTGTCCAGCACATTTATGTAGTTGTACGCATTTGATAAAACCATTTCGCCACTTCCTTTCTCCATTCAGCTTCTTTTATCTTAGAAGAACGCAAAGGTATCATGTTGCCCACAATTCCGTTTGCGCTCAAGAATTCCATTTCTCCCTATAGTAATTGTCAAATTCTGTATATATGATATCATTCAGCACCTCGATATGTGTACCCTTCATCCCTGCGGACTTTGTCCGGATCAGCCCTGCGCTCTCCAGCTTGCGCAGCGCGTTGACGATCACAGTCCTCGTGATCCCGATCTTGCTTGCGATCTTGCTGGTCACCAGCACGCCGCTCTTTCTCTCCAGGTCATGGATCACACAGGAGACGGCTTTCTGCTCCAGGGGAGTGAGTGCTGTCATGGCAGAGGTCACATTTTCTTTTTTGCTCTGCTCCGCACTGAACTCCTCGCTGGCGGACCTCATCATCTCCAGGCCCACCACCGTCGTGCTGTACTCGCATATAATAATGTCGTCAATACTGAAGGCCTCTCCTCTCCGGCACAAAAACAATGTTCCCAGCCGCTCGGCGGAAATACTGATCGGTGTGATCAGCGCCGTGACTCCCCGGGTCTCCGATCCCAGGAATCCCAGTGTCGCCAGATTGACATTCTCTTTGGTAGATAGGACATTTAGAAATCGTTCGTTCAGCTTCGCCTCAATATAACTGCCCTGCTCGTTCGGGATCCCCAGAAGATTTCCACATGCATCAGACATACAGAGTCCAAGCACCTTTCCCTTGCTGCTGATTACGAAAGCGTTGGCATCCAGCATCTGCCCCAATACCTTGCAGATGTCGGTAAACGCCACTTTGGATGATCTCTTGTCATGCAGGAGCTTGTTCATTTCCCGAGTTTTATCCAACAACTCAATACTCATATGTTCCTCCATCACACACCCTATTTTTTTTATTCTATCATAAACGAGGATAAATGACAAGTATTAACTACCCGTTTTTTCTTTGACATACCCGCACTCCCGGTCGGAACATACCAATTTACTGCCCTTTTCCAGCAGCATACTACCACAATTTGGACATTTTTCCGTAGAGGGTTTCTGCCACGTCATCACATCACACTCGGGATTGTTCTCACAGCCATAGTACCTTCTTCCCTTCTGGGTCTTCTTGATGACAATCTCCCCGCCGCACTTGGGGCAGGTGACACCTATCTTTTCATAGTAGGGTTTGGTATTTCTGCAGTCCGGGAATCCGGGGCAGGCGAGAAATTTCCCATGGGGACCGTACTTGATCACCATGTTTTTCCCGCACAGTTCACAGATCACATCCGTCACTTCATCCTCGATCTTGATCTTCTGCAGGGATTCCTCCGCCTGGTTCACCGCCTGGACGAGATCCGGATAGAAATTTCGCATGATGGATTTCCACTCCACCGTCCCCTCCGCCACGCTGTCCAAAAGCGCCTCCATGGTAGCTGTGAAATTCACATTCACAATGCCGGGGAAGGCGGTGACCATGATCTCATTGATGATATCCCCCAGCTCCGACAGATACAGATTTTTCTGTTCCTTCGCCACATAGCGGCGGGAGATCAGCGTGGAGATCGTGGGGGCATAGGTGCTGGGACGGCCTATGCCCAGTTCCTCCAGCACTCTCACCAGAGTCGCCTCCGTGTAGTGTGCCGGCGGCTGGGTAAAATGCTGCTCCTGCTTCAGTTCCCCCAGCTTCAGTTTTGAATCCTTTTTTAGTTTTGACAGAACATTGCTGGACTCCTCCTTGTCCTCATCCGGCTGATAGACAGAGAGAAATCCGGGGAATATCAGTTTGGATCCCGCGCTGGTAAACCTGTGCCCCTTTCCATCGATCTTCACGGATACCGTGGCATACTTTGCCGAGTGCATACGGCTGGCCACAAATCGCTTCCAGATCAGCTGATACAGACGGAACTGGTCTCTCGTGAGAGATTCCTTCACCTGGGCCGGGGTGAGATCCACATAGGTCGGGCGGATGGCCTCGTGGGCGTCCTGTATATTCCGGTTCCCCTTTGCCGCAGGGACGCTCTCGATAATGTTCTCCTCCCCGTAATTCTCCCGGATAAACTGCCTGCACGCCGTGTCGGCCTCCTCCGATATGCGGGTGGAGTCGGTACGCAGATAGGTGATCAGGCCGATGGTCCCGCGCCCCTTCACCGCCACACCCTCATACAGCTGCTGGGCAACCTGCATGGTCTTTCTCGTGGCAAAATTCAGCCGTTTTGAACACTCCTGCTGGAGTGTCGATGTGGTAAAGGGCAGCGGCGGTTTCTTCGTCCGTTCACTCTCCCGGATGTCCGAAATCTTATAGCGGGCGCCCTTCAGCTCCCCGACGATCCTCTCCGCCTCTTCCCTGGAAGAAATCTCAACCTTGTCCGGATTGCCGTAATATCTGGCGGTCAGCGGTTTCCTCACACCCTCCACCGCAAAGCTGGCCTCCAGAGACCAGTACTCCCTCGGAATAAAAGCGTCAATCTCCTTTTCTCTGTCCGCGATGATCCGCAGCGCCACGGACTGGACACGTCCGGCGCTCAGACCCCGCTTCACCTTCTCCCAGAGAAGGGGACTGATGGAGTAACCCACCATGCGGTCCAGGACCCGCCTGGCCTGCTGGGCATCCACAAGATTCATATCGATTTCCCGGGATTGTTTGATCGACTGTTTCACCGCATTTTTGGTGATCTCATTGAAGGTGATGCGCTTTGTCTTTTTGGGATCCAGCTTCAGTGCCGTACAGAGATGCCAGGAGATGGCCTCCCCCTCGCGGTCCGGGTCCGTCGCCAGATAGACCTTATCCGCCTTTTTCACTTCTTTGCGTAGCTTGGCAAGCAGATCCCCCTTGCCGCGTATCGTGATATATTTTGGTTCAAAATCATTTTCAAAATCAATGCCCATCTGACTTTTGGGCAGGTCCCGGACATGCCCGTTGGATGCCAGCACCTCATAATTCTTTCCGAGAAATTTCTGAATTGTTTTAGATTTTGCCGGTGACTCTACTATAATAAGATTCTTCGCCATTTTACCGCCCCTCACTTTTTTTCATAAGCCGATAACTAGCATACAATATTTTTTTTATGATTTCAAGCCAAACTTAAAATTTCTTGGGACAGGGCGCGGCTGTCATCCGGATACCCGCATGAAATAATCCCTGGATATCTCCCGGATCTCCCCCCGGCTTTTCAATTTCATCACGGCCTTGAATATGCTGGTTCGGCACTCTCCCACATTTTTCAGAATCTGATCCATATGCACGGGAGCCTCCCCCAGTACACCCAGGATTTTCTCCTCCGTGTCCGTGTGGATTCCTTCTATTATATTTGTCCCCACACCGTAATATTCCAAAATATCCATGGGCGACAGTACCGGCACCGCGCCCTGGCGGATCAGCCGGTTGCAGCCCTTGCTCAGCACGTCCCCGATACGCCCCGGCACCGCAAACACATCTTTCCCCTGTTCCAGCGCGGCGTCTGCCGTGATCAGGGATCCGCTCCTCTCCCTGGCCTCCACCACCAGTATCCCCCGGGAGAGCCCGCTGATGATCCGGTTCCGCAGAGGAAAAAAACGGGGCTGCGCTCTCATACGGGGCGGCAGTTCGGATATCACACCCCCGTTTTTCCGGATGCTCTCATACAGTCTGCGGTGAGCCGGAGGGTAGCACACCTCCACGCCGGATCCCAGGACGGCAAAGGTATGCCCGCCTCCCTCCAGCGCCCCCTGGTGGGACCACCCGTCTATCCCCAGGGCCATCCCGCTGACCACCTGAACACCGGCCTGGGCGAGACGATACCCGAACAGTCTCGCCATATCCCTCCCGTAGCAGCTGCAGTCCCTGGCTCCCACGATGGCAATGGAAAGTCTTGTCTCATCCGGCAGTCTTCCCCTGACATACAGATGCTTTGGCGGCTGATAAATATGCCGCAGGCTCTGTGGATATCTCTCGCTCCAGCAGGGGAAATACGAGATCTCCCGCGCTTTAAGACGTGCAAATTCTTCCCGGCATCCAGCCTTAAACTCCGGGGACAGGATACGGGCCACGTCTGCCTTCCGGATCCCCTTGATCTGGGATAGCTCTCTCTCGTCGGCCTCCCATATGGACGCCGGGCCGGGAAAACAGCGCAGGAGCTCCCCGATCTTTTTCACGCCGATACCCGGAATGTTTCCCAGCCAGTAAGCCATATATTCCGCTTCCATAGCCCTCACCCCCAGTATTTTTTGTCAATGCTGCGAAAGCGCACGGCCTCCAGGATATGATCCTCCCGGATGTCCGCACTGCCCTCCAGGTCCGCCACCGTCCTCGCCACCTTGAGTATGCGGGAGAGGCGTCTCATACTGCACATTCCCGTTTGAAAGAACTCTTCCAGAAGAGCCTTTTCCGCCCCGTCCACACGACAGTACTTCTCCAGGCTCCGGCCCGGAATCTCACTGTTGTAAGAAAAATTTTCTCCGCTGTACCGTCTCTTCTGGATTTCCACGGCGCGGCACACTCTCCGGCGGATCCGGGCCGAGGTCTCTCCATCCCTCCCGTACAGGTGAAATTCCGGCATCCCCGTCTCCACACAGAGATCCATCCGGTCAAGAAGGGGCTCGCTGATCTTGGACAGGTATCGCCGGATATCCCCCTCCGTACAGCGGCATCGCTCCCGATCCGGAAAATACCCGCACCGGCAGGGGTTCATGGCCGCCACAAAGAGACAGTCCGAGGGATACTCATAGGAGTGGCCCACCCGGGACAGAGTAACCCTGTGCTCTTCCAGGGGCTGGCGCAGCACTTCCAGAGATTCCCTGGAAAACTCCGGGAGCTCATCGAGGAAAAGACAGCCCTTGGCACTCAGAGTGATCTCCCCCGGCGCCGGGATCCGGCCGCCGCCGGTGAGGGCCGCCGCCGTCACCGTATGGTGCGGAGCCCGGAAGGGTCGTCTCCTCACAATGGGCTCACTCTCGGAGAGAAGTCCGCAGATACTGTATATCCTCGTGAGTTCCAGACATTCCTCCATATCCAGATCCGGCATGATCGTGGGGATGCGCTTCGCCAGCATGGTCTTTCCGCTCCCCGGCGGCCCGATCAGCAGAAGATTGTGCCGGCCGCTGACCGCGATCTCCGCCGCCCGCTTCGCCGTGTCGAGACCGGCCACATCCGAGAAATCCAGCTCCTGCTCCCCGGCCTCCACCTCCGCCGGAGTATATCTGGCCGGCTCAAGACAGATCTCCCCCCTGAAAAAGTCCAAAACCTCCCGGATGGAAGCCACCGGGTACACCCGGATATCCTCCAGGACGCCCGCCTCCACACCGTTCTCCCGGGGCACGACAAACTGCCGGAAACCGGCCCTGCGGCCCTCCAGCACCATAGCCAGAACTCCCTTGACGCCCTTGACCCGGCCGTCGAGGCCCAGCTCACCGATCACCAGCGTGTCCGCCAGGACATCCTGGGACAAAAATCCAAATGAAACCAACAGAGACAATGCAATGGGAAGATCGAAAGAGGAACCCTCTTTCCTCAGATTCGCCGGTGAGAGATTCACCGTGATACGCTTTGCCGGATACTGCACACCGATATTGCGCAGCGCAATGCGCACCCGCTCCCTGGCCTCCCTCACAGCGGAAGCCAGATACCCCACCATATCAAAAACAGGCAGACCGTCGTGGACGTCTGCCTCCACGCGGATGATCCTGGCCTCCAGCCCGGACACATCCGCCGCATACACATTACTAAACATACGCCCTCCTCACCGGAGGGAAACAATCCGATATCATAATACCATATATTGTGGATAAATGCAAGGAGTTTTACTACATTTAGAATCACGGATTCCCCTTCTGGCTGTCCAGGAGTTTCTTTATCTCATCCATAAATGTGTTGACATCCTTAAATTCCCGGTACACCGAGGCAAAACGCACGTAAGCCACCGGATCCAGCTTCTGCAGTCTGTCCATCAGCAGCTCACCGATCTGGGTACTGGACACCTCACGGTCGCCCAGGTTGAATATGACACTCTCCACACTGTCCACCAGCTCACGGATCTGATCCACAGAGACAGGACGTTTGATGCAGGAGCGGAACACACCGGTCTCAATCTTTGAGCGGTCGTAGGGCTCCCTGGCCTGATCCTTCTTGATGACGATCATGGGGATGGCCTCCAGCTTTTCGTATGTAGTAAATCTCTTGCCGCAGCGCTCGCACTGACGGCGGCGGCGGATGGAATTGTTGTCATCAGCCGGCCTGGAATCGATCACCTTTGTATTCTCCTCAGAACAAAACGGACACTTCATGCTGCTCTCTCCTATCTTGTAAATTATTACTATACACAGCCGATTTGTACAGATACACAGTTTCGTCGAGCTTGCTCGTAAGAAACTGTGTATCTGTACAAATCGGACTGCGAAGCAGGAACCTCCACCCGTTGTAACACATCTACGATGTGTTACTAGTAATGCTTCTTTGAAGCATTACATGAAATGAGAAATCTTAGCCCCGTAGGGGCGAGAAAGCACGCATAGCGTGCGGGATTTCGAATGTAGGTGGAGGGGCTGTGAATTGCAAGACGCTTTCTACAATATATTGACAGTATAATGCATTCTCTCTCAGAAGTAAAGCCCCTAAAGCACACATTTTTTCCTGACCCGGTCCAGGTCGACTTCCACAAGGATCAGGTCACATCCGATCCTGCATATGTGGCAGATATCAATGACAAACTCCTCCTCTCTTCCCAGCACGCCAAAAAATCTGCAGGGGCCCGGGACAATGATATGTGTGATTTTTCCCGTGCAGAGATCAAACTCCACATCCTCCACATATCCGATCCTCTCCCCGTCACAAATATTGATCACTTCTTTTTCCTTCAGGTCGCACAGACGCAAAATTCCCCCTCCTCCCTTCGATTCATCTCTCCTGATATCATAATATGAGACAAGGGACAAATGGACACAAAACGGATGCTTTGCATACGCTTTTGTGTCCATGAGGACCGCAAAACACCGAGAAGCAGCCATTTTTCGAAGAAAAATGAGCGGATTCGAGGTGTTTTCGGATTGCGGCAGCACGTCAGTGCGGAGCAATCCGTGGTCTCAGCCATTTGTCGGTCAATTCATAATATGAATTGACGCATAATTCGCTCTCATTTGGTTCATCCTATAAGAGAAAAACGCCGGAAGCGTATATATGGAGGGGACAGTATGGCACAGTATAAAGTCGAAATCTGCGGTGTAAATACCAGTAAGCTACCTTTACTTTCCAATGAAGAAAAGGAGGAATTATTCAAAAAAATACTCGACGGGGACAAAGAAGCCAGAGAACAGTACATCCGGGGGAATCTGCGCCTGGTTCTCAGCATCATCCAGCGCTTTAACAACAGCAATGAAAATATCGACGACCTCTTTCAGATAGGGTGCATCGGCCTGATCAAGGCCATCGACAACTTCGACATTAAGCAGGACGTGAAATTCTCCACCTACGCTGTGCCCATGATCATCGGGGAAGTCCGCCGCTACCTTCGTGACAACAATGCCATCCGGGTCAGCCGCTCCCTCCGGGACACGGCTTACAAGGCGATCTACACCAAGGAATCCATCATGAAGAAACAGGACCGGGAACCCACATTGGAGGAGATCGCCAAGATCATCGACGTGCCGGCGGAGGATATCTCCTTTGCCCTGGACGCCATCCAGAGCCCGGTATCTCTGTACGAGCCGGTGTACTCCGAGGGCGGCGACACTCTGTATATCATGGATCAGATCAGCGACAAAAAAAACCGGGAGGTAAACTGGGTGGAGCACCTCTCTCTGAAGGAGGCCATGAAAAACCTCCCGGATCGGGAAAACCGGATCATAAAACTCCGCTACTTCGAGGGAAAAACCCAGATGGAAGTAGCGGAGGAAATCCATATCTCACAGGCTCAGGTCTCGCGCCTGGAAAAAAATGCCCTGAACACCATGAAGGAATATCTACGATAAATACTTTTTCAGCGTTGCGCGGATGGCACCGGGCCCGGCGATCATCTCTCCGAACATGCCCTCCACTTTTTCACCCAGACCCACGGAATAGAGGTCGACGGCGAAGAGGGAGGCATCCGAGAGGATGGGAGCCAGGGCCTTGTGTATATCTGCACTCTCCCCCAGCCGGATGGAAGCCACATGGCGTTTCACCTCATCCAGACGGGGATCCGGACTCTGTTCAAAGGTTTCCCCCTCATCGTTTATCCCCACCAGATACCGGCACCACCCCGCCAGCACAAGGGGTATCAGAGTCAGTGCTGCCGGATCCAGATCCTCCCTGGCCTGGTAGGCTTTGATGGTCTCTCCGAACCGTATGGGAAGTTTCTGGGACGTGTCACAGGCGATGCGCTGGGGCGTGTCCGGCATAAACGGGTTGGGCAGACGGAGACGCAGCACCGCCTCGGCAAATTCTCTGGGATGGATCACTCCCGGATCCACTACCACGGGCATCCCTTCCTTATAACACATGGTCTCGATGAGCCCGCTCAGTTCGGGATCTTCCATCTCCTGATGGATGGAGGTATGGCCCAGCATACACCCAAAGACGGCCAGGGCTGTGTGCAGAGGATTGAGACAGGTGCAGACCTTCATCTTCTCCACCTTGTCCACCGTCTCTCTGTCTGTAAAGACGATCCCCGCTTTCTCCAGGGGCGGACGTCCGTTGGGGAAATCGTCCTCCATCACCAGATAGCCCGTCTCCTCCGAATTGACAAAGGGCGCCGTGTATGTGCCCCGCCCGGTCACGATCAGTTCCGTATCCTCAAACCCGTCCTTCGCCAGCATCTCCCGGACATTGGCGTCGGGTCTGGGTGTGATCTTGTCGATCATGGACCAGGGGAAAGAGACCTTCCGGTTCATGTAATCCACAAAATCCTCCTCCACCCTGCCCGCTGCCTTCCAGGCGTCCACATAGGCCATGACACCGGCTTTCAGCTTGTCGCCGTTGTGGGAACAGTTGTCCATGCTGGCCAGGGCCAGGGGCGCCCCGTTCTTTTGAAAACGGCTGTGGCACAGGCTGGCGATACGGCCCATGAGATGGCTCTGGCTGCCGGGGCCCGCCGCCATCCCCTCTTCCACACCGGGCAGTTTGTCTCCCTTTCCGTCCACCAGGGAATACCCCTTCTCTGTAATGGTAAAACTTACCATCTGCAGTGACGGATTCTCAAAGATCTCCTGAAGCCGCCCGTAATCCTCTGCGCAGGCCGGGTCGGCCACCAGGGACTCCACCACGGAACCCACCACAATCTTTTCTATGGTCCCACTCGCCTTCAGCACCACGGACAGGCTCAGGCCGTCGTATGGCTTGTACGCTTTTGTTATGATCTCGTGGTCGAAGCTCTCCGCCACGATCAAACCCTTGTCGTAATCTCCCGAATCCAGGATCTCCTGCAGCTTCTCGGCAGGAAAGGCGCGGAAAATATTCCCCGCTCCGAAATGCACCCAGGCGGGCGCGGAAGCGGTGGCTGCCTTTACCGCCTCTCTGTCGTACCGGGGAAGCCGATATCCCTTTTCCTCCCACCCCGGTGACACACTGTTTTTTAAATCCAATAATTTCATTTCTATAACACCTCTCACTTATTTTTGTGAATTGCTTCCCACAGGCCGTTGATATAAGCGACGCCCAGCGCCCTGTCATAGAGACCGTATCCCGGCCTGGCCTGTTCGCCCCATATCATGCGGCCGTGATCCGGCCGGATACAACCGTCAAATCCCATGTCGATCAGCGCTTTGACGATCTCATACATGTCAAAATTCCCGTCATCGGACAGATGAGAAACCTCATGGAACAGATCATCGTTCTCATATTTGATATTGCGGATATGAGCGAAATGTATGCGCTCCGCAATTTTCGGATTGCGTATGATCCGGGGAAGGTCATTGTTCAGATTGCTCCCCAGAGAGCCGGTGCAGAAGGTAAACCCGTTGTATATACTCGGATTCATCTCCGCGATCTTTAAGAGATCCTCCTCGCAGGTGACAATGCGGGGAAGCCCGAAGACATCCCAGGCCGGATCATCCGGGTGAACGGCCATCTTGATCTTATATTTCTCACAGGTGGGGATGATGCCGTCCAGGAAATACTTAAAATTCTCCCGGAGTTTTCCGGCGTCCACATCCTTATATTTCTCAAAGAGATCCATGATCTCATCCCGGCGGTTGGGCTCCCAGCCCGGCATCACAAAGCCGCCGCTGGCTTTCTCGATGCGCTCAAACATCTCACTGGCATCAATCCCGTCAATGATGGAGGAGTCGTAGGCAAGGGCGGTGGAACCGTCCTCCAGCGGCATAGCCAGATCGGTTCTCGTCCAGTCAAATACCGGCATGAAATTGTAGCACACCAGATGTATATCCGCCTTTCCCACGGCCTCCAGGGACTTGCAGTAGTTCTCAATGAGTTTGTCTCTGGTGGGAAGGCCGATCTTTATATCCTCATGGACGTTGATACTCTCGATCCCCACCAGTTTCAGGCCCTTTGCCTCCACCTCGTTTTTCCGTTTCATCACGTCCTCGTAAGTCCATGCCTCCCCGGCCGGAATGTCGTGGAGGGCTGTGATCACTCCCGTCACCCCCGGTATCTGACGAATCTGTTCCAGCGTCACGCTGTCATTTCCCTCGCCGTACCATCTCAATGTCATTTCCATAATCATGCTCCTTTCTAAACATAGATCATCCTGTTCTTTTCATCCGGCACCCCGCTCTTCCGATAGAAATAGGTGTTGATCCGGTCTCTCCACTCCACTGCGTTGGAGAGCTGACACATCAGCCTGCCGGATACCCTGCTGTACACATCCGCCGGGATGTCCTTTTTCAGGCTTTTCCACACCCGGATCATCTCCTCCACCTCTTCCACACCCTCGAAGTGGGAGTCGTAAATATGCTGGATCAGCGTCTTCCCGGATTTCAGCCGGGCGTCGTAGCGCACATAGTGGAAAAAGAGCAGAAGTTCCTCCGGGCATTTCTCCCGGTCCGCATAGATTTCCGGCCAGGGGCCGTTGTACTGCTGAGTAAACCCAGTGCCCTCAGCGGTCCGGTCCACTCCCAGGCCGTCTCTGTCCGCCCGGTGGTAGGTTCCCCATCTGTCGTACTCGTAGCCGTCCACATCCGGCCCATAGTGCGTCTGCGGCTTGACCATCCAGCCAATGCCCAGGGGAGCCGTATACTTCTCGTAGGTGGACCAGGATCCCATCAGCATATCCACCACCTTCTCCTCCACTCCGGGCATGGTCAGTTCCGTCCACTCCCTGGCTATCGCTTCCGGTGAGAGTCCGGGATTCATCGCCAGGCGGCCGTACCCGTAAGTGTTGGCCGCCGCCAGATCGCTTCCCGTCCAGTTGTAATCATTTCCCGTATTGATCACCGCCGCCATGCCGCACCGATGCTGGCCGTAGGCTTCGCCCCGGACGATGTTTCGCACCGTCGTGCCCTCTCCCTTGGCGTAGGTGTCAAAATCCAGTATCTCCCTCCACATGGGAAGAAGATAGCAGAGGTCGATCTGCTGTCCGGTGTACTCCTGAGCCGCCTGCACCTCCAGGATCATGTTGGTTTTCTTCAAGCCTCCGAAGAGCGGGGACACCGGCTCTCTCACCTGAAAATCCATGGGGCCGTTTTTGATCTGCAGCACCACATTGTCGTCAAACTGACCGTCCAGACTGACGAAATTGTCGTAGGCCGCCCTGGCCCGGTCCGTTTTTTTGTCCCGCCAGTCCTGTCCGCAATTGTACACAAAACAACGCCAGATCACGATACCGCCATAGGGTTCCAGGGCCCGGGCCAGCATGTTGGCCCCGTCGGCATGGGTTCTGTCGTAGGTAAAGGGCCCCGGACGTCCCTCCGAGTCCGCCTTTACCAGAAAGCCTCCAAAATCCGGTATCTCCTTGTATATGTGAGCCACCGTGCGCTCCCACCACTCCTCCACCTCGCGGTTGCAGGGGTCACAGTTGTCAAAGCCGTCCAGCTCCATGGGCGCGGCAAAATTGATACTGGTAAACAGTTTGATCCCGTACTGCCCAAACAGGTCCGCATACTGCCTCACCTGTTTCAGATAGGCGTCCGTGATGAGATACGTCTCCCTCTCGTGGACATTCACATTGTTGATCACGATGGCATTGATACCGATGGACGCCATCATGCGGGTATACTGGCAAATGCGCTCATCAAACAATATCTCATGGTTCTTGTAGAAAAAGGACCTTCCCGAATATCCCCGCTCGATACTGCCGTCCATGTTGTCCCAGTGGTTCACCATGCGCAACGGCATTTCCGGGTAATTCTCCACCGGCAGCTCCTCCATGTGACGGGTTCTCACCAGCCTCAGAAAATGAAACATGCCGTAGAGCACGCCGCTTTCCGACTGGCCCGTGATCCGGTACCCCGGCCCGCTCTTCCGTATGCGGTAGGCGTCCGCGTTTTCAAAAGAACCGGCGTCCACCGCCAGAGATACCGCCTGCTCCTGCTCCCGGCGGACAATCTCCGGCTCTGCTCCCATCATACCCTGAATCGCCATACAATATTCCTTGACGGCGCTATCTGTCACTTTTCCCTCACAGAGCACCGCCAGAGTTTTCAGTGCCTCGTCCTCTATCTTCTGTGGTCTGTAATCCAACCAGGTCTTGCTATAAATCATTTTTTTCCTCCTATAGGATGTCCCTGTCGGCACATCCCCTGCCATAAATCACTCGGAAATCACCTGTTCCTCCGCAAAGGATATATCGATCTTCACCGGCGTCTTTCCCGTCAGTGCGACACTCCTCTTATCCGGCTGTGAGGTACCTGCATACACCTCGTATTTCCCCGGTCTCAGCACCTTCACCCCCTCTTCGTTGTAAAGGCCGAAATCCGCTTTTGTCAAAGACACCTGTACTTCCCGCTCTCCGCCGGCGGGGACGTCCACCTTCTTCAGGGCTTTCAGCTGCCAGTTTGGCGCATCCTCCTGACAGGCCCGCACATACACCTGCAGCGTCTCTGCGCCGTCCATGTCCCCGTCGTTTTTGATCACTCCGCGGATGTTGAAAATATCCTCTCCCTCTCTCTGAAGATCCACATCCCTCACGTTCATATCGGTGTAACTCAACCCGTAGCCAAAGGGATACAGCGCCTCGTGATCCATATAGCGGTATGTACGGTTTTTCATGGAATAATCCGTAAACTCCGGCAGTTCCTCCGTGGTCCGGTAGAATGTCACCGGCAGTTTTCCCTCCGGCGAGTGTTCGCCAAAGAGCGTTTCCGCAATGACCTTTCCCCCTCTCGCACCGGGATACCATCCCTGCAGGATCGCCGGGATATGTTCGTCCGCATAGGTCACCGCCAGGGCGCTGCCGGACAGGAGTACCAGCACAACCGGCTTGCCCGTCTCCACCAGCACCTTCAGCACATCCTCCTGCAGTCCGGGGAGATTCAGGTTCGGCTTGTCGCCGCTGGCAAACTCATTTCCCTCATCGCCCTCTTCTCCTTCCAGACTGGCGTCCAGTCCCATACAGGCGATGATCACATCGGAGGCTGCCGCCACCGCGCGGACCTCCGAGATCCGGTCATTCTCCTGGGCCAGTCCCTGCACCTTCTCCTTGCACAGATGACAGCCCTCCGAGTACATGACACGGACGTCCTCCCCCACATACTGGCGGATCCCCTCCAGAACGGTAATGTACTCCGACGAAGTGCCCTCGTAGTTGCCCACCAGCGCCTTCCGGTTGTCCGCATTGGGTCCGATGACGCCGATGGTTCTGATCTTATCCCTGTCCAGGGGCAGGATATGGTTCTCATTTTTCAGCAGCACGATACTCTTTCTCGCCGCCTCCTCATTGATCTTGCGGTGCTTTTCGCAATCCACCACCTCGTATTTTATCCTGTTGTAGGGAACCTTCTCCGGCGGGTCAAAAAGACCCAGCTTCATGCGGGTTGTCAGCAGCCTGCAGACAGCCCTCTCGATAGTCTCCTCCTTCACCAGCCCCTGTTTCACCGCCTTCAGGAGATTGCCGTAGATATCGCCGCAGTTCAGATCGCAGCCGCGGTTCATGGCCAGGGCCACAGACTCCACCTCGTTTGCCGTCACCATGTGGAACTCGTGGAAATCCTTGATAGCCCAGCAGTCGGAAGTGACATGGCCCTCAAACTCCCACTCTCCTCGCAGTATATCCTCCAGGAGACGCTTGCTTCCGCAGCAGGGTTCCCCGTTGGTCCGGTTGTAGGCGCCCATGACAACCTCCACCTTTGCCTCCCTGACACAGGCCTTGAATGCGGGAAGATAAGTCTCCCTCAGATCCTGCTCACTGGACACGGCATTGAAGCTGTGTCGGAGATCCTCCGGCCCCGAATGCACCGCAAAGTGCTTGGCACAGGCGGCCACCTTCAGGTACCGGTCATCATCCCCCTGCATTCCCCGGATAAAACGGACACCCAGACGGGAGGTGAGGTAGGGATCCTCCCCGAAGGTCTCATGTCCCCGGCCCCAGCGGGGATCCCGGAATATATTGACATTGGGGGACCAGAATGTCAGTCCCTTATAGATATCGTAATCGCCGTACTTCTGCTGCGCATTGAATTTGGCCCTTCCCTCATCGGAGATCACCTCCGCCACTTTCTCCATGAAATCCTCATCAAAGGTCGCTGCCAGTCCGATGGCCTGGGGAAACACGGTGGCAGTCCCGGCACGCGCCACACCGTGGAGGGCTTCGTTCCAGTAATTGTAGGCCTTCACACCCAGCCTCTCGATCGCCGCCGCGCCGTGCAATGTCTGATACACCTTCTCCTCCAGCGTCATCCGCGAAGCCAAATCCGCCGCGCGCTCCTCGAAGGACAGGTTCTCATCCAGATATTTCTTTGTCTCTTCCATCTTTACTCTCCTTTTCTGCACCATACTGCATATTTTTATGTAAAAAGAGCCACTGCTCTTTCTTTCCCGATTTTCATTTGATCTATGAAAGGAAAGGGCTGCTAGGAACAAACATTTCGCTCATTCGAAACAGCCCTGTTAAGCTTCATTTACTCTGAATCAATTTTCTGGTTTAGCCTTGATGTTCTTGTGCAAATTTCTCGTAATTTTCATTTACAGTTGCAATCTTACTATCCCATTTTGAGGAGAGCTCCTCAATCTTCTTGGCCGGCGTGGAAGCCAGTGCGTATACACCGTAACAGAAATCACCGTAATCAATATCGCTGATCATCGGCAGATAGGATGTCTGGATGTGCTCCGGTTCAGCCATCATCATCAATGTCTCATTTACAGCGCGCTCATCTCTGAACTGATCATAGTACTGCTCATACTGAGCATCCTCAACAGCGTAGTCCGGTGTGGGCTCTGTGTACAGATCATAGGCAAATGCAATCTTTTCTGCCGTCTCGTCATCGAAGCAGCTGGGCATAACGACGATATTATCATTAGGAACGGTCTTGTTCGTTGCATCTTTGTTGTCCTGGTTATAGGGGAACATTACAAAGCCCCAGTCATCGTCCATCTCGGCAAATGCGCTGATCTCATAAACCTCCGCCGTCTGCATTGCGCACTCGGCGTCACGGAAGGCAGCCTTGTACCAATCCCAGGCAGCTCCATCCGGTTTCGGCATGATATAGCCCTTCTTGATCAGACCGACACCCCAGTTCATGGCATCCTTAAATTCCTGGGTGGTGATGGCGTTCACATACTTGCCGTTCTCGTCGCGGTCAACAAATGTCGCATTGTTGTTTGCCGCACACATGGGCAGATAATATTTGGAAAAGCTTGCCATAGCATACTGATCCACTTTTCCGTCTCCGTCTGTATCCTTTGTCAGTTTCTTACAGTACTCTTCAAATTTATCCCAGGTCCATTTGTTCGCCTTCTGCAGGTCATAGGGCTCTTCCTCCGGGATTCCGGCCTCTTCGAGGAGACGCTTGTTGAAGAAAATACCGCCGCGGGGCTCACGTTCAGGACTCATGCCCCATATACCGTCACCGATACTCATAAGTTCCGTCACAGTGGGGTTCCACTTCTCCTCACTGAAATCGAATTCCGGAAGCTTGCCCAGGTCTTTCATCAGGCCCTTCATCAACGGCTCAGAAACCATCTCCTGATAGAGATAGAACAGCTGACAGGCCGGATTGTTGGCCATCGTGCCGTTTACAAATGTCGTCTGCTGATCTGTGTAGGAGTACGCATTGTCTCTCTTGATCTTAAAATTGTACTCCTCCTGGATCTGATTTCTGTACTCTTCCGTTGCTTTGGCATACTCCGTGTTTGACTCTGTATCGGTGGTATACCAGTCACCGATCAGAACCTCCATCCCCCCAAGATCATCAAATGTTTTCTTTTGCGATCCAGAATTTGTTGAAGCTGATCCTGATGTGGAACTATTGCTGCTGCTACTGCTGCCTTCATCCTTGCTGTCGCCGCCGCAGCCTGTCATTGTGCCCGCGATGAGCACTGCACACAGTCCCATAGCAATCATTTTCTTCATGCTTGCTTTCATCATTTACCCTCCTTACTATAAATTTGTTTGTATTTGCTACACCAACTGCAGCCGGTCACTGCAGTTGGTAATAACCTTATTCATGTCGTATATTTACTCCGCGAATATACAACAGGTCACATCTTGATTCCGGTATTGCTCAGACTTTCCACGAAACCTTTCTGGGCAAACAGGTATACGATGATCAGCGGTATGATGACGAGCAGCGTCCCCGTGCCGATCATGGCGGAGGAATATGCCGTCGTCGCTTTCTCAATACCGGTGGTCGCCTTCATGTAACCATTCAGCAGCTCGGACAGTCGGGACACCTTGTTGGACAAGATCGCAAAGTCGCTGGAAAGGAACATCCCAGAATAGAAACTATCCGTCCACTGCCACACAAAGGAGAACAGGAAACAGGAAGTGATCATCGGCTTGGCGTCGGGAAGCATGATGCGCAGGAACGTCATCACCTTTCCGCAGCCGTCCACATAGGCCGCCTCCTCCAGCTCCTTCGGTATTCCTCTGAAGAACTGCCGCAGCATGTATATATACAGACCGTTCTTCAATCCCATACAGCCGATACACATCAGGGCGTAGGGCGTGAACGTATTTAGCAGGTTCAGCGGTTCTCCCGTTATCAACTCAAAGATACCGAGAATATCAAAATAACGGAAATTCAGATACAGACTGGACTGGATCGTGGATGGCGGAATGATGATCACCAGGATAACCATCCCGAACCAGAATCCCTTCAGCGGGAATTTATATCTGGCAAATCCATAACCCACCAGCGTACAGGCGGCCACCTGGAGTACACTGACCAGCAGTGAGATCCAGGCCGTGTTGCCCAGCGCCTTCCAATAATCCATCAGATCTATGGCTATCTTATAATTCTCAGTAGTAAAATGTCTGGGGATCACGTTGATCGTAGAATCATAGAGATCCCTCTCTTCCATGAAACTCAGCGAAAGCTTATTCAAAAGCGGCTGTAAAATCAGGAAACACAGACCAAACAGCAGGACAAAACGCACAATCTTGTATGCCACATTGAATGACGTCTTGCGCAGCAAATACCCGTTGGTTTTTCTGTTGCGTTCCCTGAAGGACTTAAACTGTTCAATCTTATTCATAATAGTATACCCTCCTAGAAACAATCAACGAAACAATTCCCAACGCCACAATCACACATAGGAAATATATCCAAGCCATTGCGGAACCGTATCCATACTGCAGTTTCTCGCTGATCTCAGCGGTGACCTTTTCCATGACGGTGTTATCCGTTTTCAGGAAGAAGTCGATGACGGTGTACACGATATTTACCAGGATCATGGAACTGATCATGGGGAAAGTAATCTTCCAGAAACTCTCCCAGCCGGTACATCCCTCGATCTCAGCCGCCTCGTACATACTGGGCGAGATGGTCTGCAGACCGGACAGGAAAATGATGATCTGGATACCCGATGCAATGGCGATATCGTACACGCTGTTGATAATATCAAATACAAAGTAGAACATCCCCGACAACGGACTGCTGTCCGAAGTGACCAGTATGTCCTCCAGCACTCCCGTGATACTGGTATCGTTGGAGTTGGCGGAGATCACTTCCTGCATGTCTTTGAGCAGGCTGTTGTTGCTCTCCAGTCCGACGATAACACCGGATGATAGGATAACCGGCAGGAAGAATATCGCACGGACGGCTCCTCTCCCCTTGAAGTTCTGATTCAGCAGCAAAGCAATGAAGAAACTGAAGATCAGAGTGGCCGGTACATTCGTAGCCATTCGGATCAACTCGCTGATCAGAGCCGGCACAAACTCCGCATCCACGAAGAATGCATTCTTATAATTCTTGAGCCCGGCCCATGTCATCGTGAGCCCGCCCTCCAGTTCCACATTGCTGAAACTCATCTGCAGGGACTGGATCAGCGGAATGATCATAAACAGGATAAACCCAAGGATGAACGGTAAAATAAATAAATAGCCGGCAACCGCATTTTTAAATGCTAACGTCTTTTTCTTCTTCTTTCGCGCCATTTATTTCTCACCTCCTGTCACGACGAAGTCTCTCTGTGGAACCGTAGTTCCCTGATAATTGTAATCCTCGTAGTTATAGTTTACCAGGACTTCCTTGCCGTTTTCGTAGGTGGTCCTGTATACACCCTCCGCCAGCTTGTCATGTCCGGTAATGAACTGGTTGTAAGTATCTCCCAGGTTCTCCTGGAATTTGTTGTAGAGCGCAATGCTGTCATCTTTCCACTGATCGAAATTGCAGGCGTAATACTTCGTATATTTCCCGTCCTGCAAAATACTGGTGTCCTCATAAATATATGTGAAATACAGACCGGCACCGGTCTCGGCAGACTTCAGTATATTCTCCTGCTGATTCTCCGACAGGTTGATCGCGGCACCGGAGTAATCCAGCAGTCCGTGCAGCGCCATGGTGTAGAACGGCACGGAGGTATCAATGATGTTCACCACCTTGCTGTCAATGTTCATGTCCGTCACAAAGTCCGCATAGGGAACCGCATACTGATTACCGCCGGTAATCATCACCTTGCTTCCACTCTCTCTCAGCGATTTCAATTTGTCCACCTGCATGGCAAGGGATTTCTCGCGGGAGACTCTGTCCTTGGGATTGTAATCTCCGGACAGTTTGTTCCCCACATCCTCAAAGCCGATATTTTTCGTCCCCAGATCCGTGATCTTTGACATATAGTTGTCAATAGAGTCCATGGAATACCCCGGTTTCGTCAGATAATAACTGGCCGCATTGTGGAATTCGTGATATTCGTCACAATCGTCATCTGCATAATAGATGACCGGATCCAGTGTGAACAATTCCGCCTCCTCGCGGCTGCAGTACTTGGCCGCATTCTTCGTGGCACTGAATCCGTCAAACCATTTATCCTTGTAGACGAACGTGAACGTTCCGTTCAGGAACAGATCCAGCCCCTCTGTGGATTCCGCATAGGATGTCAGATCCCTCACATCCGAGATGCTGCCCATACGACCTACCGTCTTCACCTTCGTCGCCGACTTCTGGTTGACACCGGTATTGAACCATCCTGTATATTTTGCATTCAGATTCCCGATCCCGGATTCCTTCAGCGTCTGAAGTATGGTCTTTGCCTGCTCATAGGATGTCAGAGACTGTGAGCGTACGATGGGATATCCCAGGATATGCTCCGTATCGTCCACCGCACCGATCATCTCCACGGCCATAGGCACCTGAGACGTGTCCTTTTTCGTCAGCTCCGGATATTTGGCTGTCAGGTACTCCCGGTAGGAGACAGCCAGATCCGAGTAATCTGTCTTATCTGAAAAGATATATCTCTGTGTCAGCGTCTCATCCGGCAGCCCGTCCTCATACACACGGACTGTGGCGTCGGATTTGGAAGACACATCCATGTTCTCACCGTGTACCATCTGGTACACGAAACAACCATAGTTGTAACCGTTGTTCTTTCCGGCGATATCCGCTTTCACCGTGGCATAGGAAGCACCCTCCTCCGCGATGCAGAGCATGGAACTTGTGTTGGTGGTGTTTGAGATGGCAAACACCGGGAAGTTGGATCTGGTCTCATCCACGATCATAGACCGGCTGATACCGTAATCCCATCCGTACACATCGCTCTGGTAGGTCTGCTGTCCCACCTTGCCGTTGTTGAAGTTGATCAGTCCGCCCATGCCCTCCGGCACCAGCACATATCCGTTCTCACCGGAATTGGCCGAAGCCATGTAGGGAAGAATCTGTAATTTTACAATGGGATAGTCCTCATTATACTTGATCTCGCTCATGGGAACCTTCACCACCAGCTGACCGTCCTCCAGCACATAGTGCACCGTGATATTGAAAACCGGTTTCCCCTCGTTTCGGGATACCTTGTAATCTCCCATGTCAGCTGTCCGGTCCTCCAGCGTATACCCTGCATCCACAAAGTAGCCCTCGCAGGTCTGCAGCTTCGCATCCGTGATGGAATCACTCAGATAGTAGATCGGCTCATCTTGCAGATCCGGGAACAGCTGCTCCCCCTTGGCCAGCTTCTCTGCGTCAGCGCTGTCGCTGGATTCGCTGAGCTCCTGGTAATTATAGTAATCATAATAACGCTTCACCGATTTCTGCGTCATGGAGTTCATTTTATCCAGATATACATTCATCCGGGATTCCTTGATCGCCACCGGACAGATGTAGGTTTTCTCGAAATCACCCACCGAGTAATTGACCTTGATCTCGTTGTCGCTGACCTTCTCAATCTGGAAGTTATTGTTTACAATACATGCCCCGTAATTGTCGATTTCCTTTTCTGTGTTTGTATTGTTGGAATACGTCAGCCCCAGCGTCGCACTCAGTATATCCTCATACTGTCCCTTCGCATTTCCGTATTTTTTGATATCTTCCGCCGACGGATTGGAAAGGTACACTTTTCCGGTCTTCTTGTCTGTCACCGTGAATTGAGAGTTGTTGCCATTCACCGTAAACTCAAGAGAATCGTTGGAAATCGTGACATTCTCACTGCTTTCGCCCTTCTCATAGGTCGTCAGTTCTCCCATGGACGACGTGTCCTCGCCACAGGCAGTAAACACAAAACAACAGAGCAGAGCAAAGAGTAAATATAGTTTGTCTTTCATCCTGATATTTCCCCTCCTTTCATCAATACATTCGGAAGACAGTCTCTTTGTAGATCGAGTAGAAATACGAGACGCCGTCACTAATCAAACTGAAGAAAAGTACCAAAAGGAAAACAATGATCAACATACCTACCGCTGTAAACACGATGGATAAGAATGCTTTTCCCAGAAGGAAGTCATGGATCATCATGACTGAGGCCATCACCAGAAGGCCGCACCAGATCAGTGAAAAGTATCCAAAGTAGGTATAGAATGCACCCTCTTCTTCTGTCACAAAGTTACTAAGAACAATCAGCGGTAACTGGATCAGGATGTAGGGCGTCATGGCGTAAGCCGTGCCCATCCAGATATCTCCCAGTCTCCCCTTGCCGTCAAACAGTGTAGTGAGGCACCAGTTGGCCACACAGTAAATGATGAAAGGAACGAGAAACTGGCAAATCTCCAGCAGCAGGTTCACTTCATCCCAGTTCACCGGGTCGAATATAAAACTGGTAGCCCCCAGCTTGATGAGATTCGTCAGCAAAACCAGGATGATCAAAGTATTTGCCGCCGCCATGGACCCGCGCTTTTCGTGAGTCAGATCCCAAAAGCCGTCGAAGGGGCGGACACAGCAGTGCAATGAATAGCGCAGCGTCTTGCCGTAGTGAGACCACATTTCCTTGTCGCGAAATTTTTCCACTATCTTCATCCTTTTTCAACCTCCCTTCTGGCTCTCTTCACAAATCCGACACCCAGACCAAGAAGGATCAGGAGGAAACAGATGAGCAGGATAATTGCTATCCGGTCTTCAATCCATTCCTTTCGATATAACTTAAATGCTTTGGAATAGTTCGTGACATCCAGTTTCAACTCGAAATAATCCATCGCCTCTTTGTAGTGTGTCTGTCTCAACAGAGAACGTCCGATACCGATATAAGCCTGGTCATAGTTACCGTTCATTTTCAGCACATCCCGCCAGGCGTCTGCCGAGCCATCATAATCGCCCTTTTTGTAGAGGGCCAGGCCCTCGTTGATCCTCTTGCCGTAATCCGTCAGGGTGAACTGGGTGATGGTATCCAGGTTCTGGTCTACCACCAGAAGGGATTCTCCCAGATCCTCTATGGCAGAGGGGTTCATGAAATATCCGGCCTTGTAGCCGTGTCCTCCGAAGGCGTACAGCATATTGCCCTGGAAATCATAGGCAAAGATACGGCCTTTATTGTTGTCCAGCGCATAATACACATCGTTCTCCAGACAGGTGATATCAATAAATTTGGAAGGGCCCTTCAATTCACCCGTATCTGTGTAACGGAGATCGCCGTAGGGATCATCATATCCGTTTCGAACCAGGATATCCGTGCCCTTGGCATTCAGCTTACGTATGGGTTCAGCCACCTCGACGGCACCCTCGAACACGCTGATGGTCGCGTAGATAAAATCCTCAGAGTCCAGACAGATATTGGAATACTCCGTGGGGACAAACAACTCCATCTGCGCTCTCTGTTCTTTGGTAGCCACCAGCTTCCAGAGGTAGGTGAAGAAATCGTAAGTTACTTCACTGGCACCCACATATCCGGTGAAATCTCCCTCCTCGTCAAACTCCATAAAGCCTTTGTTGACATTCTGTACCTGCACGAAAACCCGGTTAGCCCTGTCAACCACCAGCTTCTGCGGGAGAAAAGAGGACTCACTGTACGTATCCGTCTCCGGACGGGTGATCACTTTGACTGCCTTCCCGTCCTTGGTCATATGTACAATGGAAGCATTGCCGTAGTCTGCCACATAGATATCGCCATTATCCTTCACATAACAATCCTGTGGTTTATTCAGCTTGACTTCCTTGCCATCCAACCCGATATAACCGGTGATCTGGTTTACATATACCGGATTGTCGTCCCTGTAAGTGAAATGCACGATACGGTTGTTTCCCGTATCCACCACATAAATCTCATTCCCCGTCACATAGAGGCCCTGGGGCTCATTGAAATTGCCGCACTCGTAGTCAGAACCTGTAATCCTGCGTGTCACTGAATAAGCATCCGGAGATTCTCTGTCTATGCCCCAGCAATCGTACATATACGTGTAGTGATTGCCATCGGAACTGTTTGCCAGAGTCTCCACACTGCCCACAAGGAGGGATGCAACGAGCAACACCGCAAATACAGAAGTAAATCGATTCAATACTCTCATTTTCTTTCCTCCTTTATCAGTCTTTAATACCCGAAGTAGCCATCGTCTCCAAAATGTTACTCTGTGCCAGAACAAAGATGATGATCGGCACCATCATGACGATCATGGTGGCCGCAGAACCGACACCCGCACGGGCCACACCACCGGCCATGATCTGCTGCAGGGCATAAGGCAGCATCTTGTACTCCTCGGAGTAGATGAACACCTGCCCTTTCAGATTCCAGAGGTTCTGCACGGAAAAGATCGTCACCGTCAGCCATGCCGGCTTTACATTGGGCATGACGATCCGCATGAATATCCTCCACTCCTTCGCTCCGTCTATCTTGGCCGCCTCGATCAGCGCATCCGGGATCTGTTCCATAAACTGTTTCATCAGGAACAGTCCCATGGGCAGGGCGAAGGCCGGAACCATCAGCGACAGATATGTATCGATCCATCCCAGCTTGCTCAGGATCACATAGGTAGGGATCTGCAATACGTAGGCATTGAACATGATCGCCGCCTGAATGATCTTGAAAATCTTCCTGCTGCCAGGAAATTCATATTTCGCCAGCACATAGGCTGCCATGGAACCGATGATCAGATGTCCCACGGTACCCACCAGAGTCACCAGCACGGTATTGAACACATACCTGGTGAACGGCACGTAGGAACTGGACATCACCACCAGCAAATCCTGAAAGTTGTTAAAGGTAGGATTCTTCACCAAAAATCTCGGCGGATAGAGATAAATCTCATCCAGCGGTTTGAACGCACTGCTGACGGCATACACCAGCGGCAGTATAAAGAAGAAACCAAACAGGATCAGCAAAATGTAAATAAAGATATCACCACCGACAGAGCGGTTCGGTTTTCTTCGTTTTAATTTTATTAATTTCATTTTTGCCATACCTCCCATCAAGTTCCAACTTTGCTAAGTAACGACTGTATCGCTTTATTCAGCAAGAGCATTACCGCAAATAGTATCGTTGCAATCGCAGAAGCATAACCCATCTCAAATCGCGTTGTACCGTAGTCGATCAGGTGGGTGACCACCACGCGCGCCGCGTAGTCCGTACTGGGGAATCCGCAGAGGGCCATGGTCTGATCCGCCACACCGAAAGTCTGGGTGATCGCCATCACGGCGCCGAACAAAAGCATGGGCTTCATGCCGGGCAGCGTAATGTACCACAGCTCCTGCCACCGGTTTCTCACACCATCCACATAGCCGGCTTCGAACTGCGAATTGTCCAGCCCCGACAGACCGGCGACAAAGGACAGGAAGCCCTGGCCGAGACTCATCCACAACACGACTATGATCACCACGTTCATCATGTAATCTGTATCGGTGAGCCACAGGATCGGCTCACTGATAATGCCGAATTTGATCAAAAACGCATTTACATAACCGTACGCATCCCCACTGAACAGGATGGACCAGACCAGATATGCCTGGCCGGAAATCGTAGGTGCATAAAACACCAGGACCGCAATTGCGCGGAGATATCTCGGCAGCTCATTAATGAACCAGGCAAAGAGGAAGGCCATGATATACCCCAGTGGTCCAGTGATTGCTGCTAACAGGAACGTATTCTTGACCGCGATCAGAAACACATCATCTGCAAGGAGCAGGTTGATGTAGTTTTCTACACCAACAAATCTTGCCGGTTCCAGCACGTTGTAGTATGTGAAACTGTAGAACACCGACATGATTACCGGCAAAATGTAAAATGCAGTAAACACGATCATATACGGCAAAAGAAACAGATAATATGTCTTAGACATTTTTGCCTTTTTCCAGGCGATCTTTGCATTGCGCTTTTTTAACTGCACATATTTCCCCAGAAAATTCATCTCTACTCTCCTCTCTTAATTATTATTTTGCTGTTCTGTTGTGCCATTTTCTTCTTGTTCTTCCTCCAGAGTTTGCAAGCCGAACTCCAGCCGCTTGTTCGACAATTCTTTATTTATTGTCGTGACGTAATCCAAAATTGTCTCTCTCGGATCCTCGTTCTGGTTCATAACCTTGCGAATGGCATTGGTGATGTGGCGCTCTGTGTAGTATCCCCCGGCAACCTGTGGGATGCCAAAAGCCCATTTGTGCTGTTCTTCCAGAGCATCTGACTCTTTTTTGCTCCACGAAAGGGTTTTGAAAGTAACCGTGTTGGCTGTGGCATATCTCGCCGCCGCACCCATGACAGCTTCCAACTCTCTCGCGTAGGTAGCCTGGGTATCCGCACTGGCCCACCATTTCAGGAACTCCCAGGAAATCTCTTCCTTGTTCCTCTGTTCCGCGCCCTTGAGCATCATAGACGCCGTGCCCCAGCACTGTACAGAACGATCTATCGTGCCGTCTTCCTTCTTGACGCCGGGCACCATTCCGAAATTCCACAGGCCCTTGATCTCCGGGGCGAATACAGACAGCGTGTTAAATGTACTGTAGTCCGCCACACCGATGGGCATCTCACCGCTTCGGAAACGGTTGGCAAAGTCATACTGTTTTACCAGTTTGTAGTTTGTAAACAGCTTGGTATAGAACTCAAACGCCTCGATGCCGGCCTGGCTGCCGATCAGGGTCTCGATACCATCATCGCGGTACAGTTTGCCGCCGCGCTGATAAAGCTGTGCATAGTAATTGGCAAGGTCCGGGTTGGACACATTGTTGATCTTACGCTCTACTGAGGGAACCGCAAAGGACATGTTGCTCTTCTGCAGTTTGGGAAGGATCTCAATGACGTCATCCCAGGTCTGGATCTGATCCACATCAATATCCAGCTCCTCCATGATATCGGTGCGGTAGAACAGCACGTTGTAGTTCTCTGTCTCCGGCAGGCCGTACAGTCCCGTGTGACCCGTCTCATCCTTCAGCCAGTAGCTCTCATAAGAACTGGGCTGATACTCAGACAGTACCTCCTCGTAATCATCGAACTTCGTAAGGTCAATGGTGGCCCCGCGCAGTGCATAGTTGACCGGCTCTGTCTGCGAGATACACAGCGCCACATCCGGGCCGTTGCCCGACATAACCGCCGGCAGCATGGCATTCACCGCACCGGCTGAGTTGGTCACCGTGTTGGCGGAAGCCGCCGCATCGATCAGCCGCACATTAACCTTTATATTTGATTTCGGTGTGAACTGCTGATCCACCATGTTTTTCAGAATCGTACTCTGGTCACGGCCCGCAGTGATCCAGACGTCGATAACGTCGGCGTCATCGGAATCGTATACGTTGCCCAGTGCAGAGGAGTCACTCAGGAAGGAATTGACAAACAGGGTACACTCGTGAACCACTCTGTCGAATCCCGTCTCGTTCACCTCGTCCAGCTTGCTCTTGTCTCCTGCCAGCACAAAATAATCTATATCCAGTGCCGTGGCACTTAGATTGTTGATGGAAGTGCCGAGAGAACTGATATTTTCCTTGAAGTTGGAGAGGGTACTCGGAATTTTGTCCGGCCTGTCCACAAATTTCTTCATCTGGGCTGCCAGAGTCTGTGCCACAGACACCTCCCCGCTCTTCTCACCAGTGTAGGCAACAATATCATCCACCAGTTTATACAAAAGCTTGGACTCCTGATCCATCGCTTCGATAACATCCGGATACACTTTCTCAATCTGGTAATCGCGGAACTCATCCGGCTCCGTGCCAGTGAGCACCAGAATCTGGCGATACATCTCGTTCATACGGAACACGCTGTCAGACAACTGCTGCAGATACTGACCCAGATCTCCCAATGTGACCTTCATGCGAATCTTGTGGGAACCCGCAGTCAAATGGACCTTATAGGGCTCTCCGTTCTCATCCTGAAGACAGGTCATGGACCAGGTATTGCTGTAGGTAAACCGAATCTGCTCCGCCTCCTTGAAGGGGATATCCCCATCAATATAGAGCGAACGGTTCGCAATATAGCCCCTGTTATATCCCTGGCGGCCCTTTATGCCCACCACATAGTTACCCTCCTTCTCCACGCTCACATCCCACTCCAGCCAGTCGCCGGTCACTTTCCACTGGGTTCCGCCTATCATGTCCAGCACCTGGTGGTCTGTGTTGTCCTTTGTGATTGTGACGCCCCCGCTCTCAACCTTCTCATATTCGGTATCGCCGGAAGTCCTGTCGTAGGAGGCATACAGCGATGGAGAGGAACGTCTCTGCGATGTCTCTCCCTGAATTTTTATGTACTCGTCACCAGCCTCATCCGGCGCATCTGCAACCTTTTCGCTGTACTCCTCATAGGTGGGAGTCTCTTCCTTGTTGCCTACCACCAGACTTTTGATAACCAGCTTTTCGTTCACGCCGGTGAGGCGGATCCTGTTTTTTCCCTCTTTAAAATAGAAACGATAGGGTTCCGTCTGATATCCGGTGGAATCCTCAAAATAGGCTGTGATCCACCCGCGGGTGCTGTCCTCCACCTGCTCGGGCCGGATCTCGTTCCCCTGGTTATCTGTAGTGACCTCACCCCCGTCCGTATACACACGGCCAAAGACGATGGCATCTGCCCCGCTGAAGGGCACTGCCAGTTCCTCGCCTTCCGCAGCGAGCTCTACCTTTGTCTCAATAGAAATCCCACGGTCACCCTCCTCTCCCGAAGTCGGATAATAATCCACATTGATATTGTAAAATCCGGCCTTTTTGACATTCACCTCATAATCTGCATATCCCTCCTCCGGGATCTGAACTGCTTTTGCGGAATCCGGCCCGGCGGTTCTCTCTGTCACGTCCTTGCTGGTCTTCTTGTTATACTTAAAAGCAAGATTTTCAGAGACATACTCGCTCTGGCTCGGGGTGTTGCCTTCCATGTTCTCAATGTACTTGTCATAGGTGTTGCTTCGACCGTAATCGCTCTCCATCGAGGCAAAATCCACGCCCTCATACTCCGCTGAGTTGTCCGTTGTGGATGAGCCCTTGAACTTAAAGAACAGCATTAACGCAACAATGATAAGTACAATCACAAGGAATGTCATCAAGCCTTTCTTCTTCGTCAACTTTGACATAGCTGCCGCAATCTCCTTTCTTCCTTTCTATGAATTTAAAATTTGTATAATTTGTATACAATCTATCGTAAATTATACCATCATTTTTGTGACATGTCCATAGTTTTTGCCATTATTTTTAGGTAAAATGACGAATAAAAGCCACAATCTTCCATATAATTTGTGTTTTCTATTTACTTTCCCGCACAGATATATTAGAATATACTGAAAGATGCACAACACAGTGGATACTACAATAAAGGAGAATACGTATGATTGACACAAACACAAATCCAAATCCCATTCTGCCCGGATTCTACCCGGATCCGTCCATCTGTAAAGCGGGGGATGACTACTATCTGGTCACCTCCACTTTCGCATATTTCCCCGGTGTGCCTGTCTTTCACAGCACAGACCTGATCCACTGGGAGCAGATCGGAAACATTCTGGACCGAAGGAGCCAGCTTCCTCTCAACAACGCAGAGACAAGCCAGGGAATTTTTGCTCCCACGCTGCGCTACCACGATGGTATCTTTTACATGATCACCACTAATGTGACACCCTGCGAGGAAAACAACCTTGGGAACTTCATCGTGACAAGCAAAAATCCTGCCGGCCCCTGGTCCGAGCCCTGTCCACTGGGCTCCGCAGGCATCGACCCCTCCCTGTTCTTTGACGATGATGGAAAATGTTATTACTGTGGGACACAGGAGCGCAGAGAGGGTGCAAAATATTATGGAGACAACGAGATTTACATACAGGAATTAGATTTGAATACTATGAAACTGACCGGAGAGAGTTACCCTGCCTGGCATGGTGCTCTGAGGGATGTGGAATGGCCGGAAGGACCGCATATCTACAAAAAAGACGGCTGGTATTACCTGCTCATCTCGGAGGCGGGAACCGCTCACAATCACGCTGTTTCCGTTGCCCGCAGCCGGAGCCTGAGAGAGCCCTTTGAGGGCTGCAGGGCCAATCCCATTCTGACCCACAGGCACCTGGGACTGCAATACCCCATCGTGAATGTGGGCCATCCCGATATCGTCCAGACTCAAAACGGCGAGTGGTGGATGGTATGCCTGGCCTCCCGCACCAGAGGCGGATACTACCGCAATCTGGGGCGTGAAACATATCTGGTTCCCTTTACCTGGGAGAACGGCTGGCCTCTGATCAACCCCGGCAAAGGCATTGTGGAGAGCAGGGTGGCCACGCCGAATCTCCCAGTATCCCCCCCGGTGGTTGTCCCGGAGCGGGAAGATTTCGACTGCGACAGTCTCCCCCCGCACTTTCTCTATATCCGAAATCCCATCCCGGAGAACTACTCGCTGACGGCCCGTCCGGGATATATGCGGCTGAAACTGGCCAGTGACAGTATCGCTTCCACTGGAAATCCAAGCTACGTATGCCGGCGCCAGCTGGATTTCGACTTTACCGCTGAGACAGCTCTGTCTTTCAGGCCCCATGCGGAAAACGAGAAGGCGGGACTGGTCCTCTACCAAAGCCAATCCTTCCACTATCAGTTCCTGGTAAGCGAAAAAGGGGGAAAGACCACCCTGGCCCTTGTGAAAGTCTTCCGGGACGAGGAGGAAACCCTGGCCGCCGCCACCCTGGGAGATATGTTCCTGGAGCTGACCCTGCGGATCACCCAGAAGGAGCAGGATCTCACTTTCTCCTACAGCTCCGGCGGCAGCGAGTTCGAAATCCTGGCCGACCACATCGACGCCCGCATTCTGTCCACCGACGTGGCCGGCGGATTTGTGGGAAATACCGTGGGAATCTATGCCAGTGCCTGTGGGAAAGAGAGCGGGAATACGGCTGACTTTGACTACTTCCTGTACCGCTGACGCGGACATCGGGAAAATTCTCTCCCCGCCAGACAGCAAAGTGCCTGCCGGCTTGAAGCTCCATCCACAGACGGTGGATTTTCAAGCCGGCAGGCATTTCACTGTCCTTCCAGGCGAAGGATCTCCTTCTTCAGCCTCTTCATGATCTTTTTCTCCAGCCGGGATATGTAACTCTGGGATATGCCCAGCCGGTCCGCCACCTCTTTCTGGGTCAGCTCCCTGCCCTGTACATCCCCGATGCCAAAGCGGAGCTTGATGATTTTCTGCTCCCGCTCGCTGAGGGTTTCCAGCGCTTTCCGGAGCAGTTTGCAGTCCACCTCCCTCTCGATATCACGGTAGATGATATCCTCGCTGGTTCCCAGAATGTCAGAGAGAAGGAGTTCATTGCCGTCCCAGTCCACATTCAACGGCTCGTCGATGGAAACCTCCAGGCGGGTCTTATTGTTACGTCTCAGGTACATCAGTATCTCATTTTCGATACAGCGGGAAGCATATGTTGCAAGTTTGATATTTTTCCCCGGGTTGAAGGTGTTGATCGCTTTCATCAGGCCTATGGTTCCTATGGAGATCAGATCCTCCACCCCCACCCCTGTATTGTCAAACTTTTTTGCTATGTACACTACCAGGCGTAAATTATGCTCCACCAGTTTATTCCTGGCCTTCTCGTCCTCCTCCTCTCCCAGGCACTCGATACAGGCGGCCTCCTCCCCCGGTTCCAGAGGGGCAGGCAGGATTTCCGCCCCTCCAATATAGTGCATATCACTCCCCGGGTGAAACAACACATTGCGCCAATCCTGTATCATACGAAACTGGAACCGATTCGGCATAGATATTCTCAACAGCATATATTTTCCTCCTAGTTTATTTCTTTTTGCATATCCGGATGCAGAATGATCTCATATTCCCCATCCGATGAAACTTCATGTTCACACACAGCGATCCAGGGATCCCCCAGGGACTGCCAGTCTCCCTCCCGGCTCAAAAGCTCCAGCCCGGCACAGCGGAACACCGGGATCATACCGTCACGGGTTCCGATCGTCCGGAAGGGTATATAGCGGAACAGGGGCAGTTCTCCCCCCTTCCAGAGGGGCGTCAGAAAACTCTTCTGCGCCACCGCCACCGGCTCGCCGCTGAAGGGCTCCGTCAGATGGTTGCCGGAGTCCAGAAGGCCGTCTCCCCGGACTGTCCTCCCCTGATATGTAATCCTCACAGAAAAATACGATCGTCTTCTTCTCTTCCATCTCTCCGCCCTGGGCAGAAAGCGGCAGATGAGGCACAGCATAACAACTGTCCCCGCGAATATGTACAGAAAACGGCCTGCCCCTCCTGTCAAAACCTGCAGCTGATACAGAAACCCTGCCAGAATGATGGCGGATAGATAAAAAAAAACAAGATTCTTCACCAGGGAAGATACTCTGTTCTTTCCGAATGCGATCCCCACCACCAGCAGGCTGCCCGCAAGATACAGGGCCGCAAAAAGCAGCGGATGCCGATGCACACGGGTCAGCAGGAGGCACAATGCCAGACAGGCTCCCGCCAGGGAGGCGAGGATCCGCCGGCCTATAGAGACATATTTTCTCTGCAACAGACTCTGCACCGTCAGCACGGACAAATTCATCATGGCGTTGACGAGAAAAAAAATGTCCAGATAGATCTTCACCTTCACTCACCCGTCTCTCTGTTTTCTGTAAGCACATTATAGCGGCTGTACTCTGCATTTTTTGTCAAAAGAAGGTACAAAATACAAGAAATTTTTCTTTGTTTTTCGACGTGTTTCCCGATGTTTTTCGTGCATTATCCCCCGGCCTGTGTTACACTTACCTTATCCGGAGTCTTACAAAAACAGGAAGGAGGAGACAGACATGGCAGTTTCCAATAAAAAGGCAGTTTTTCCATGTGATATCCAAAGGGTGTGGGAGGTGGTAACCTCTCTCGAAAACTATTCATGGCGCGGCGATTTGAGTAAAATCGAGATCATAAACGAAAAGCAGTTCAAAGAGTACACAAAAGACGGAAGCACAGAGATTGATTTCACCGAAGAGGTGACGGCCAGGAAAGTCATTATGAAACCTTTTGTGAAATCCTATCTGAGAAAGCAGCAGGAATTGTATGTATCTGATTTGAGAAAGGCACTGTGACAGTGCCCCGGATGCGGCCGCAAACTCTTGCATATTTATCCCGATTACATTATAATGTGGATAATATGTCCTGGCAGGTTTTACCGAAAGCACTGCCGGAAAAAATTATAAAAAAATACAGGAAGGAACCAAATTATGGCGAAAGACTATCCAACAGTAACGATCGAGATGGCGTCCGGAGACACGATGAAACTGGAGCTGTACCCGGAAAAAGCCCCCAACACAGTCAACAATTTCATTTCTCTGGCCAAAAAAGGATTCTATGACGGGCTCACCTTCCACCGGATCATCAAAGGCTTTATGATCCAGGGCGGCGATCCGGACGGAAATGGCACAGGAGGGCCGGACTACAGTATCCCCGGCGAATTTTTTGACAACGGCTTCGAGAATGACCTGAGGCACACAGCCGGCGTCATCTCCATGGCAAGATCACAGGATCCCGACTCCGCCGGATCACAGTTTTTTATCATGCACAGGAACGCTTCCCATCTGGACGGTTCTTACGCCGCTTTCGGAAAGATCGTCGAGGGAATGGACGTGGTGGACAGGATTGCCGAGTCCGAAACGGACTGGAGCGACGCCCCGGTCTCCCCGGTGGTGATGAAAAAAGTGACTGTGGAAACCTTCGGCACAGACTACCCGGAGCCGGAGACATGTTGATTTAATTTACAAGCCCGGGCGGATCGCATATCTCGCCCATGTAATAAAATCCCCTGCTCTCCCTCAGGACCACCGGCAAAATCTGCCCGATCACGGAGCTGTCACCGGGGCAGTGTACCGTGGCATTGTTGGACAGGCGCCCGGTCACAAGAGCGGGATTCTGTGCGTTGATCTCCTCAAAGAGAACTTCCGCCGTCTCACCCACCCTGCTCTCTGTGATCTCCGACGAGATTTTCTGCACGACCTGCAGAAGGCGGGCAAACCGATCCTTCACCACATCCTCCGGCACCTGGTCCTCCATGGCGGCGGCCGGTGTGCCGCTCCGCTTTGAGTAGATAAAGGTGTAGGCGCTGTCAAAGCGAACCTTCTTCACCACATCCAGAGTCTCCTGGAAATCTTCCTCCGTCTCTCCCGGAAATCCCACGATAATATCTGTGGTGAGAGCGATATCCGGTATCTTCTCCCGGATACGGGCCACCAGATCCAGATAGCTCTCTTTGGTGTACTTTCGGTTCATCCTCTCCAGGATACGGCTGCTGCCGGACTGCAGGGGAAGATGCAGATGGGCGCAGACCTTATCACACTCGGCCATGGCCTCGATCAGCTCCGGCGAAAGATCCTTGGGATGGGAGGTCATAAAGCGAATCCGTTTCAACCCCTCCACCTCATTCACCCGCCTCAAAAGTTCCGCAAAAGATATGGGCTCTCTCAGTTCATACCCCGGCGCCGGTTTCCCGTAGGAATTGACATTCTGTCCAAGGAGCATCACTTCCACCACATAGGACGCCGCCATCCGCCGGATCTCCTCCAGGATATCCTCCGGCTCCCTGCTCCTCTCCCGTCCCCGGACGTAGGGCACGATACAGTAACTGCAAAAATTGTTGCAGCCAAACATGATATTGATCCCGGTTTTGAAGGGATATTTTTTCTTCACCGGTAAAGACTCCACGATCTCCCCCGCCCTATCCCAGACGTCGATCACCATTTCCTCCGACTGTATCTGCATATAGAGAAGCTCCGCCAGTTTATAAATATTGTGGGTGCCAAAGATCAGGTCCACAAAGGGATAGGACTTTTTCATCCTCTCTATCTCATCCCGCTCCTGCATCATGCAGCCGCAGAGGGCAATCTTCATGGAGGGATTTTCCTTTTTCCGGTTTTTCAGGTAGCCCAGACGGCCGTAGATCTTCCGGTTGGCATTCTCCCTGACAGTACAGGTGTTGTAGAGGACGAAATCCGCCGTCCTCTCCTCCGTCTCCCGGTATCCGATATACTCCAGCACCGCCGTCATCTTCTCGGAATCCCTGGCATTCATCTGACACCCCAGGGTCTGAACAGACATGGTGAGGGCATGTCCCACACGGCGGCTCTCCTCCTCCGCCCACTCCCTGCATTTCGCCATGAAATAATACTGGCGTTTCGGTTCTGTCTCCGGCGGCTGTGAATTTAAATCTATTTTATCCAGATCAATTTCATTATACATTTCTCTTTACTTTTTCCTTTCCGGTATCGAATACTCTTAAAACAATAAATACCAAAAAACAGCAAATTCATCATTATTAAAGTTCCTATAAAGCATAGTGTTGACTCCTCCGATTACAAAGCCGTATTTTGCATAGAACCGACAAGCCAACAAATTATTGTCCTGCGTTTCTAATGCCAAACCCTTTAGATCAGAATTTTCAGCCCATTCGATTGCCTTTTGTATTAAACCCGTGCCGATTCCCTGTCCCCTTTCCGATTTTGCAACACAAATATCCTCAATAAAAGCATACCTATTCCAATCTCTTTTCAGGACAATCTGTCCAACACATCTGGCATCAGAATAGGCTAAGAAAATAGTTTTATCGGGATTATTGATATAGGCAGCATAGTCGTCCCAAGTATCATCCGGATATACTTTCATATTGGATTGTTCATATATTTCTTCCGTATATGTCCATATTCCGTTGATAAATACAGGCTTTATTTTTCCAATGATTTCAAACGGCTGATTTGCTTTGTTTATATCTGTGAGATTTTGTTGATTTATTTTTACAATTTCCATATTTAGGCTCTCCATAAAATTCCGATTTTCACGTTCACCAAACAAAGATTTTTCATTTACAATTCCTTAACCATATAGCCACAAGTAAATGGAAAGAAATCATATTTTTCAGTCCCTATATGTAGAAAACCATGGTCTTCATACCACCTTCTTAATACTTGATTTTCTTCAACAATTCCTATATTCATCTTCTTACAATTCATTTTACGAGCATTGTCAAACGCATTTTCCAATAGTTTATGTCCCAACTTCTTATGTCTGTATTCGGGGAGAACACATAGATTGTTTAACTCACATTCCTGTTTATCTTGTAAAAGCAAAGAATAATATCCTGCAATCTTACCATCTTCATAATATCCATACATCGGACGGTGTTCACTATTCAAATGCCAGTCCAATCGCTCTTTTGTTGTTGCAAAAGCCGTAAATCTTGATGCGTTTTCTTCTGTAAATCCAAATTCCCTTGCTACTGTTCCAAAACTCTCCCGAATTACATTTACACATTGCACAATATCATCTTGTCTAATTCCCCTTATTATGGCCTACACCTCCATCAATTCCTTATTTATCGTTTCCCTGATATTATATCTTCCCATAGGGTGTTAATGAACCTCATCTTCACTTTCCAATAAATTATTTAGTTCGTTCGTTCCATTCTGATACAACGAGTTTACCTCATGATACAGACTGTTATAAAATTGAATTGCAATGTGTTGCCGCTCTTTGGCAATTGTTGCTGCTTTTTCCGTATAAAAACTTGAATACAATTTTTCTAATTTATACTTATATTCTTGGAAAAACGATGGTGTAATATCATTTTCTCCGGTCGAAACTAATCCATTGGGCAACACAGAATACAATGGTTCAGAAACAATACCTGTATAAAGTAATGTTCTTGCAATTCCCATTGCTCCTGCTGCATCTAATTTATCTGCGTCAAATAAAATTTTAGCTTCTAAACTTTGAGGCAGATTATTTTTTCTATATCTATGTGTCTTAATACATTGTTTTACCTGTTCTGCATAATCCATTGCAAATCCAAGATCCAAAAGAAATTGATAAGCTTTTTCACTTCCTACAATTGCATGACATAAAGCAGGGTTTTCGAATTGTTCTTTTCTCCCGATATCATGTAACAAACATGCTGCAATCAAAATGTCATAATCCACATTATTTTGTGTCTTCGCAATTTCTAATGCATTATACAGTACGCGATATATATGTTCTTTGTCATGAGCTGTATCTTCCATACAACAAATCATAAACTTTTCAAGTAAACAATATGTTTCTTTGTTCATCCGTTATCTCCTCTAACAAAATTGGAACTTACATTTTAGGCATCGGTGCAGTATAATACCCCAACTTGTGAATAAAGATTACACCAACCTTTTTAGGTTCATCACAAACAAATACAAAATCCGAAATATCAGTTATTATACGATTTTCCACTTAACTTCTCCTTCAAAATCCCTCTCAACTGAACTCTGTGCCATTTTAGTATAGCACATTGTCTATTTGATTGCCATCATTTTAGATGGTTATCATCCAATCACCTCATATCCGGCACCGGATAACACGTCAGTTGCTTTATCAAAATTCTCTTTCTTTATCAATATGTAATCTGTATTATCAGGCAGTTGGTCTGTTATGCAGACCAGAGATTTCTCTTCCTCTGTTTTTCCAATGAAACAATACTCGCTTTCTAAGTCAACCTGTGAATAATCCGTTACTTTACATATCGAAAAATCATAGTCTATTCTCTTGATTGTCATACAAACTCCCTCTTAATTTTCTTTTCTTACCACTTTTTCTCTTTCATTTTATCCGGGATACAATGAATAAAAGGTATCCATCATTCTATACAGTTTATGGGGATTTGTCAAATTATTTTTATAGTGAATTCATTTCGCTGTAAGCATTTTTGCCGAAGGCGGGAGCGCGGCGAACTGGATATCCTCTTTCCCACCAATTATATGCCGGAGCGGGCAGAGGCCATGGATTTTTCTACGCAGGTGGGCGGCTATACCTCCAGCGGTCTGTTTGCCCGGTCTGACACCAGCTATGGCTATGAGAATTTCAGCTCCTACGACGGTGCCCGCATAGCCGCGACCCCCGGTTCTTCCAACGATCAGACCCTGGCTGATTTTGCCAAAGATCATGGCTTTACCTATACCCCCCGTCTATCTAAACTCTTTGGACGAAAAGATCCAGGCACTTGAAGCGGGTCAGATTGATATGATCCAGGTCACTGCCTCCAATAACATCCCCGACACAGTGTTGTTGTCCGTATTGGATGCTTCTCCTTTCTATTTCACCGTCAAAAAAGGCAATACAGCACTGCTGGATGAGTTAAACCATGGGATGCAGCAGCTGATTACCACCGAACCCGATCTGATGGCTGAAACCACTCAGAAATGCCTTGTAGGCAACAATACCAACGCACTGGCACTGACTGACGAGGAACATGCCTTTGCGGCTTCGGATCCTGAGATTGTGGTAGGCTTTTATAAAGAAACCGAACCGCTTGCCTATATACAGGAGGATGGGACCTACAGCGGCATCTATGTGAAACTTCTGGAGTCCCTCCGTGACACAACCGATCTGAATCTGACCCTGCACCCCATCAGCCGCTCCCAGGACTGGAAGGCGCTGCTGAAAAGCGGTGAGATTGATTTCTATATCGGTGCTTCAGAAAGTTTTGTCCGTCAGGACAGTGAGCTATCCTCCACCAGTGCGGTCCTGGAATATGAGAATATCCTCATCACGCAGCGAAGCTGTGTATTTGACTCCCTGGATACCCCCTGTGATCGCATTGACCCAAGGCCGCTCCTACTGGACAAAAACTCTGCCGGAGCTTTTGCACAAGGATATTGAGGTTCAATACTACACCAACGCACGGCAATGCCTGCTGGCCGTGGCCCGCGGTAATGCTGACGCAACGCTGATCAACAATTTGGAGTTTAACTATCAATCCAAAAATGACCGTTTTGCCGATCTGATCCAGTGGTCGGATTTCCAGTCTCCCTCCAAAGTGGGCCTGGTCACGACGACGGATCCGGACAGCCCCATGTTCTCTATCGTCAACAAGGCAATCAAGCAACTCTCCCCCGATCTCACCGACTCAATCATCAGCAACTACCTCAATATGCCGTATGATTCTTACACCCTGACAGATCAACTATACGCCTCAAGGCTGGTGCTCAGCACCGTTTCCATTTTCATTCTGGCCATTGTCATCATCCTTGTAGTGATATGGCTCGCCCGCCGACGACAGCGGACTGTGGAGGAGGCCATTCAAAAGCGGGAAAAATATCAGTTGCAAATACTGGCGGCCCTCAGCCAGGATTACTCCGTGATCTATTATGTAGATCTGGATCAGAATCAAAGTACGGCTGTCCGGCAGCAGAAAGGGCTGCGGGATACCCCGGATGCAGACGTTCCACTGGTCCACCAGTATTCTGAGGCAATGCAAAGTTTTCTTGACGCCTATGTGCAGCCGGACACCAGGGATCCTCTGCTGGAGCTGTGTGATCCTCAGGCAGTCATCTGCCGGTTCCAGGAAGAAAAGGGCTTTACTGTCCGCTATCGCATCCTTCCGAACCACCAGAATCAGGAGTTCTTTGAGATGCACTTTGTGGACGTGAGCGAGAGCGAAAAAGAACATACGATGGTTCTGGGCATCCGCTGTGTGGATGAAGCCGTCCACGATGATCAGACGCAGAAACAGCTTCTACAGGACGCTCTGGAGGCCGCCAACCAGGCCAGCGCCGCCAAGTCCGACTTTATGTCAAAAATGTCCCATGACATTCGCACCCCCATGAACGCCATCATCGGTATGACCGCCATCGCGGTCGCCCATGCCGAAAATCCTGACCGTGTGCGGGATGCCCTCAGCAAGATCTCCTCCTCCAGCCGTCATCTGCTGGGCCTCATCAACGAAGTCCTGGATATGAGCAAGATTGAATCCGGCACCATCAGCCTGACCGCGGAGGAATTCAGCCTGTCCGATCTGCTTAACAATATGCTCCTGATGATCCAGCCCCAGATTCAGGCCCACAAACACCGCCTCCAGGTCCACATTCAGGACATTCAGCACGAGAATGTGATTGGTGACAGCCTGCGCATCCAACAGGTATTCCTGAACCTCATGAGCAACGCCGTAAAATACACCCCGGATGGCGGCGAGATCAGCCTCACTATACGGGAGCAGGCAGTTCCCACAAACTCCACGGGCTGCTATGAATTTGTCATTGAGGACAACGGCATTGGAATGTCTGAGGAGTATTTGACGCACATTTTTGAGCCGTTCAGCCGGGCGGATGATCTGCGCACCAGCAAGATACAGGGCACCGGTCTGGGTATGGCTATTGCCCAGACCATCGTACATATGATGAACGGCAGCATAACCGTGCACCATGCTTGATGAGATCGGAATGCGCAGTGAAAGCTGCACCTCCGGTCAGGATGCCGTTGCAGCGGTTCAGCGTGCGCTGGATACGGCACTCCCGTTCTACGCTGCCATTCTGGACTGGAAAATGCCCGGCATGGACGGTCTGGACACCGCCAGAGCTATCAAGCGTCTGGTGGGTGACACGCTTCCCATTATTATTCTCTCAGCATATGATTGGTCTGATATTGAGATGGAAGCACGTGCCGCCGGCATAGATGCGTTCCTCAGCAAGCCTGTATTCAAATCCGGGCTGATCCGGATGTTTAAATCCCTGAGAAACGAAGAACCGGAAGATACCAGTCAGGCCTCCCCGCTGGAACTGCTTTCACAAAATGACTTCTCTGGGCGCCGGATTCTTCTGGCTGAGGATATTGACCTGAACCACCCAGATGCGCAGCGGATCCCCATCATTGCTATGACTGCCGATGCCTTTGTAGAGGACATTCAAGCCGCCAAAGCCGCCGGTATGAACGAGCACTTGTCCAAGCCCATCGACTTTGAGGCACTGGGTTCGGTTCTGAAAAAATATCTGTAAAGTACTGTGGGGCTGTCTCGAAATGAAACAACCCCACAGGAGTCAGGCTTTCCCGAACGTCACCTCCAATGTCTTTTCCTCATATTCACTTCCCGAGCCCACTTTCACTGTCAGTGTCCCCTTGTCTCCGGCGCGGCACTGGGATAATCTCTCCTGCAATTGGGCCATGGTGGAAACCTTTTTCCCGTTGATGCCCGTAATGATATATCCCTGTTTCAGTCCTGCCTTCTCTGCCGGAGATCCGGCTGTCACTTCGGTCACACATACTCCCTCCGGGATGCCATAGGCCTCCGTATACTCGTTAGTCACATCCTGACCCCGGATACCCAGATATGCTTTCTGATCCTCCGATATCTTCTCCTGATTCATCAGTTCCGTGAGGATTGGCTCCGCTGTGGAGATGGGGATGGCAAATCCCATGCCCTCGATCTCCTCCGATGCAAATTTGGACGAATTGATGCCGATCAGTTCTCCTCTGCTGTTCACCAGGGCGCCGCCGCTGTTGCCGGGATTGATGGCCGCATCGGTCTGCAGCAGTTTCACACCCTCCTCATCTTCCAGATCAATGGTTTTGTCTTTGGCACTGATATAACCCACTGTGACGCTGGTGCCGTAGCCCAGAGCATTTCCCACTGCGATGGCCTGCTCGCCCACCTTGGTCTGATCGCTGTCCCCTATGGTTGCCACCTTGATATTTTTCAGGGCGTCCGCCGACAGTTTGCTCATATCTACCATGACCACGGCCAGGTCCGTGGAGGAGTCCGTGCCCTTGATCTCTGCGTCCGCTGTGGTCTTGTCATTAAAGGTGATCTTCACACTGTCGGCTCCCTCCACTACGTGGTTGTTTGTTGCAATATATAATTTATTGTCCTTCTCCGCCAGGATGATGCCGGAACCGCTGCCCTGGCTCTCCTGCGTCTGCTGCCCGTAAAAGGGCGAGTAGCCTGTGACGTTCTGTGTCACATCAATGGCCACGATGGATGGAAGCACCTGCTCCGCCACAGTGGAAACATCGCCGGAACCGCTATCCCCTGTCGGGTTTACCACGCTGGTGGCAGTGAGCTTTGCCTGTGCATCCTTTCCGGACTCCTCCACAGTGCTGCTCTCACTCACCCCGGCACCCCCGAAATAGCTGCCTGCCATATCCACTCCCTTCAGTGTGGCTGCTGCCACCAGACCGAACACCAGCCCGGAGGCTACCAGTTTTGCGAATTTATTCATAATACACACATCCTTTCCTGCTTTGTTTTTCTTTCTGTCTATACTATATGCAAAAAATGTGTGTGGATTTTGTAATTTTTTTGAAGGGAATGTGATTGTTTTTTGATGAAAATGTGAACGGTTCATTGCCATCGCTCCCAAAATATGCTATGATACATATACTACAAATCCCTTTGAGAGGAGGAATATTATGGAACAGGGAAACATATCCTTTTTTCCTGCGCTGATCAACCAGGCCAAAGAAATTCTCTACAGTGAGACTTATCTCATAAATGGAATCAATGAAGTATTGCAGTATGTCCGGGACGAGCTGAAACTCAATGTCGTCTGCATACGACAGCGGATTTCGCGCCCGCGCTCCCTTCGCATTATATATGAATGTTCAAAAAACAATCCTACCAAGAGGATCAACCAGACGATCACATTCAGCAAAACCGACTGGGATACCGCCCTGGAACAATATAATACAGGGCATTACCTTTACTATTACGATGCGGAAAAGGAACCGATGAACGGCGTCATAGAGAAATACAAACCCCAGGTGATCCTCCAGATCCCCTGCTTTTCTGACGGGGTTTTCAAGGGGACTATGGATTTCATTGATTTCGAGAGAAAACGCCAGTGGAACCCGGAGGATATCGAGGCGCTGAGACCGCTCTGCACCCTTATATTCCAGGCGCTGGACACCGAGACAGCCGCCCAGAACATTGACACTGACCGGGATTACATGACGGGGCTGCGCCGCTATGAAGCGTTCATAGAAAATATCGACCGCATCATCGCCGAGGGAACCGACGGCACCCGGGTGATACTGCTGATCTGTTCAGACATCCACCATTTTAAGCTGGTCAACGAGAACTACGGATACCGCAAGGGCGATGAACTTCTCCGTCTCTATGCCAAGGAAATCCAGAAGGGCAGCCAGACGCTGGACGCCTGCCATATCTACTCGGACAATTTTATCGCCGCCTATCAGCTGTCCAATCCGGACTACAACCATGTCTGCAGGACGGTGAACAAAATGCACCAGAAACTCTCTCTGGAGCTGCAGAAGTGCTGTCCTGACAATCGGATCCGCATCTGCTCCGGACTGTATTTCATCGCGGACAACTCCATCGATGCCGCCACCGCCATATCCTATGCCAACATAGCCAGGAAGCACTCCAAGGAATTGAAGGGACAGCGGTGTGTCATGTTCTCCCTTGATATGATCAAGGATATGAAGTGGCAAGCCTACATCAACAAGGAACTTCCCCGGGCCATAGAAAAACATAACCTTCTGGTGTTCTATCAGCCCAAGGTCTCCTGTTCTGACAACCGTCTGTTTGGTGCGGAGGCTCTGGTGCGCTGGAGAAAAGACGATGGCTCGTTTATTTATCCGGATCAGTTCATCCCCGAGTTTGAGAGCAACGGCAATATCGTCCAGGTGGATTTCTACGTGTACGAGGAAGTCTTCCGGTATCTGCACAACCGTCTGGAAAATGAACTGCCCGTGGTGCCCATATCCATGAACGTATCCCGCTTCCACCTGGAGAACAACACGATCATACCCTTTATCCGTTCTCTCATGGAAAAATACGATGTTCCCGCCAGATATCTTGAATTTGAGCTGACTGAAAATATATATATGAACACTTTTGAACCGGCCAGTGAGTTTATCAATGCCTGCCATGAAATGGGGATTGCCGTGTCCATGGATGATTTCGGTTCCGGCTACTCCTCCCTCAACATGATCAGCTCCCTGCCCATCGACACCCTGAAGATTGACCGGATCTTTATGAAACACGATTCCCTGAAACAGGATGACAAGATCGTCCTGAACAGCGTGATCCAAATGGGAAAAAATCTCCGCATGAATGTGCTGTGTGAGGGTGTGGAGACAAAAGAGCAGATGGCATTTCTGCGAGAGGCGGGCTGCGATATCGTCCAGGGTTACTACTACGGCAAGCCCATGTGCCAGGAGGATTTCGATACATTTATCCAAAAAAACAGTCAGGCAGCTCACGCCCTGTAATTGCCCAGCACACGCATAAAGGCAGCCTCTTCTTTCACGCCCCGGAGTGCGTTCTGCACTGCGGGGTCTTCCAGGTTCCCCTCCACATCCAGGAAAAAGCGGTATTCCCAGTTGTGTCCCGGGATGGGCCGGGATTCGATCTGGGTCATGTTCAGGTTGTTGTAGAGAAAGTGCGACAGGATCCGGTACAGGGAACCGCTCTTGTGGGGCAGTTCGATACACAGTGCCAGTTTATCGCTCTCCGCCGTATAGATCTCCCGGGGCCCGATGACGATGAACCGGGTGCAGTTGTTTTTCTCCTGCTGGATGGAATCCGCCAGGATTTCCAGGCCGTACTCAGCCGCAGCCCTTCTGCTGGCCACCGCCGCCTGGGTCGCATCCCGGTCCTCCGCCACTTTCCGTGCAGCCGCCGCGGTACTCCCCCACTCTATTCCATGATACTCCGGGTGTTCCGCCAGAAAACCGCTGCACTGCAGCAGCCCCTGAGGATGGGAATAGACAGTCCGTATCTCTGACAGCGCCGTCCCCGGCAGGGCCAGCAGACACTGGTCGATCTTCATCACATGCTGCCCCACAATGGCATTTTTGTAGTTCAGAAGAAGATCGTAATTGGCACTGATACCGCCGGTGGATGAATTTTCGATAGGCAGCACTCCGTAATCCGCCTCTCCCCTCTCCACCATTTCCATCACTCCCTGAAAACTCTGGCAGCTGATGCCCTCCGCCTCTCTGCCAAAGAGTTCCTCCATGGCCTGCTGTGTATGGGTTCCCGGAACGCCGAAATAGTATACCCTGGCGCCGGACGTCTCTATCTTCTCCACTTTTCTGAAATTTGTCACCTCGCCCCGGTGGGGGAGCACACCGTACTGATATTTGCGGCTGATGGACATGATCTGGCTAAACAGTTCCCTTACCGCGCGCTCGTTGAAGGATCCGTGGGACAGACTGCAGAGTTTGTCCAGCTTCTGTTCCTCCCTCTCCCGGTCGTAGACGGGCTTCCCCGTCTCCATCTTGTATTCTGCCACTTCGCTGGCTGCTTTCATCCGCTTCTCAAAAAGTTCCACGATCTGACTGTCAATCTCGTCTATCTGTCGCCTTGATACCGATAAATCAACCATTCTCTCTCCTCACTTTCTCTCTCAGCTCACTGACCGTACAATGCAGCAGGGGGTGCAGCGCCCAGGGCGCGATCTGTTCCAGCGGTTCCAGCACGAAGAGCCTCCGGTGCATGTCGCAGTGCGGTATGGTGAGTCTCTCCGTCTGCAGGACCTCCTCCCCGTAGAGAAGGATGTCCAGGTCTATGGTGCGGGGGCCCCAGCGGATCGTCCTCTCCCTCCCCCCGGCTCTCTCGATCTCCTGGAGCCGCGACAGAAGCTGCTCCGGCGTGTACAGCGTGCGGAATTTCACCGCGCCGTTGAGAAAATCCGGCTGGTCTGTATACCCGTAGGGTTTCGTCTCGATCCAGTCCGACGTCACCAGTTCCCTCACTCTCTCATCCTCCCGCAGCTGGGAGACGGCGTCGTTCAGATGGCCCTCCCGGTCTCCCATGTTGGAGCCGACGGAGAGGTACGCCGTGTTCCATCCCCTCTCGATCACGACCCCCACTGTGTCCAGGGGGAGCAGGATGGGGGCCCAGGGTTTCTTCAACTCGACCCGCAGTCTCTCCACCTGGGGAAAATGAAGCAGGATATCCTCCGCCAGATGCTCTGCCACCGCCTCGATCAGCTTGTAGTCTCTCTCCTTCATCCGCGCTTCCACAAAATGGGAGAGCTCTGCGTAGTCGATGGACTTTGACAGGTCATCGCTCCGGCCCGCCGGGCCTGTGTCGGTATACAGACACAGGCTGACCAGAAACTTCTGTCCCAGCACATTCTCCTCCTTCAGCACACCGTGATGGCAGTAAACCTCCAGGTTCTCTATCCGTATCTGATCCATATCTTCCTCCTAGATATCCTTGTACAAAATGGCCTCCGCCATCTTCAACGCCCGCGCATTTCCCTTCACATCATGCACCCGGAAAAAGCTGCATCCCATCATGGCGCCTGTGACATTGGCGGCGATCGTCCCCTCCTCCCGCTCTGTGACCGGGAGATCCAGGGTCTTTCCGATCATACTCTTCCTGGACACCCCAAGGAGTACCGGATACCCCAGGTCTGCCACTCTGCGCAGATTCCGCATCATCAGGAGATTCTGCTCATAGGTCTTTCCAAACCCGATTCCCGGATCCAGCAGGATATTCTCCTCTCTCACCCCGTGCCGCCTGGCGATATCCAGGGAAATCCGCAGATCTTCTATGACCTCCGCCACAAAATCTTTGTACTCCGTATTTTCCCGGTTGTGCATGAGACAGACCGGCACATCGTACTCCGCCGCCACTGCCGCCATCTCCTCATCCGCCCGGAACCCCCATATGTCATTGATCATGTCCGCCCCCGCCTCCAGGGCGGCAGCAGCCACCTCGCTCTTATAGGTATCGACGGAAACCGGTATGTCCAGACAGGACAGCTCCCGGATCACCGGCAGAATCCGGCGGATCTCCTCGTGGGCTGTGACGGGGACATAGCCCGGCCTGGTAGACTCTCCGCCCACATCGATGATATCTGCTGCCTCCGCTATCATTTTCTCCGCCCGCGCTGCGGCGGCCTGCGTGTCTGTATATTTTCCCCCGTCCGAAAAGGAATCCGGCGTCACATTGAGGATGCCCATGACGTATAACCTCTTTCCGGGGAAAAATTCTCTGCTGCCTATTTTCATCCTTCCCGCCTTTCATCTGCCGATCATGCTCATAAATCTCTGCATGAGATCACTGTCTGTCTCAAATTCCCCGAACGCCGCATAGGTGCGGGTCACCGTGCCCGGTTTCTTCACACCCCGCATGGTCATGCACATGTGCTCGGCCTCGATATAGACCACCACACCCCTGGGCTTCAGCTCCTCCATGACCGCCTCCGCTATCTGACTGGTGAGCTGTTCCTGGATCTGCGCCCTCCTGGCAAAAACCTCCACTGTCCGTGCCAGCTTGCTCAGGCCCACCACTTTCCCATCCGGTATGTACCCGATATGAGCCTTCCCGAAAAAGGGCAGGAGATGATGCTCGCACACTGAGTAAAAGGGAATCCCCGTCTCTACCACCATATTGCCCGAATCGGCGTGAAAAGTGCGGCTCAGGATCTCCGCAGGATCCTGCCGGTACCCGCAGAATATTTCCTCACACATGTCTGATATCCGCCGGGGGGTGTCCGCCAGTCCCTCCCTGGAGACGTCCTCACCGATCCCCTCTAAAAAAAGCCGTACCGCCTGCTCTATCTTTCCGTGATCCATATCTATCCTCCTTAGGAGATAATTCTACCATAACCTCAGCGCCATTTCAATTGCTGTAAAACAGAAAGACTGCCAAATATCACGACGGCGTCCTCCTCTCCGCATTCCTCCGTCACCCTTCCCAGGGCCGCCCCGGCATCCTCCTCCACGGAGACGGACCGGCATCCCTGCTCCCGCCAGACCTCCGCCAGCTGTTCCGCCGGCAGCCCCCTGGGCCCCGGCGCCGTGATGGCTGCCGCACTGGCAAAACAGGGCGCCAGTATCTCCACCATTCTGCGGTAATCCTTGTCGGCAAACACACCCATGATCCCATGGCATGTCCTCCCCGACAGGAGGGCCCGGATACTCTCCCGAAGAGCCCGGGCTCCCGCCGGATTGTGGGCGCCGTCCACGATGATCAACGGCAGATAACACACCACCTCAAAGCGGCCCCGCCACCTGGCCATGCGGACACCCAGGATCATCTGCTCCACGGAGAATGCAAAAGGTTCGGGGAGCCGGCGGCAGGCCTCCACGGCCAGACAGGCATTTTCCACCTGGTACAGGCCCGGCATGGCGGTTCGAAAATTCTCTCCCCCATAGGAAAACACACTGCCCGAGAGATCCGCAGCGAGTACCCGGATCTCTTTCGGCTCCACTGCCGTCAGCGGAACCTTCCGCTGTGCTGCCCGGCGTTCCAGGACAGCGAGAACCTCCGGCGACCGCTGCAGTGTGACCACCGGTCCGTCCTTAATGATGCCGGCCTTCTGCTCCGCGATCTCCTCCGGAGTGTCCCCCAGCAGGGCCTGATGATCCCGACTGACAGCTGTAATGACGGAAACCAGCGTATTCCCGACGATGTTGGTGGCGTCCTCTCTACCGCCAAGCCCCGCCTCCAGCACGACGATCCGGCATTGCCAGTGGCAGAAGGCCAGAAAGGCCATGGCCGTCTCCAACTCAAATACCGTGGGCGGCTCCAGACCCTCCTCCTCCATGGCAGCCGATGCCCGGGCAGCCTCCGTCACCACAGAGGCCAGCAATTCCCGGTCAATGTAGTGCTCCCCCCTCAGATCCTCATACCGTATGCTCTCCTCATACTGAAACACGGCCGGGGATACATAGCGCCCCGCCACATACCCGTTTACCGCCAGAATACTGCTGATATAGGCGGATACGGCCCCCTTTCCGTTTGTGCCGGCGATGTGGATGAAGGAGAGTTTTTCCTCCGGGTTTCCCAGACGGCGGCACAGTTCCCGCATCCTGTCAAGACCGGGTTTTATCCCGGTCCTGCTGACATTTTTTATATATGCCATAGCTTCCTCGTAGTTCATGCCCTGTCTTCTTTCTTTTTTATTCTGCACAGCTGACAGATAAAAGACACCGGGGTCACCGGTGCCTTTTACCGCCTGCCATGCCTGGCCTTATTGACCTCACATTATTTGATCACCCGCACACGGATCACGCTGTCCAAAGCCTCCAGGTCTTTCACCACCTTTTCCGGCGTGGCAGAGCAGATATCCAGAACTGTGTAGGCGAAATCCCCGCGGCTCTTGTTCATCATATTCTCAATGTTGATGCCGTCCTGGGAGAACAGCGCCGTAAAACGGCTCAGCATGTGCGGTACATTTTTGTGGAGGATGGTGATACGTCCCTCGGTAGAGCACACGCCGGCGTCGATATTCGGGTAGTTGACAGAATTTCTTATATTTCCGTTTTCCACAAAATCCCGGAGAGCGCTGACCGCCATCTTGGCACAGTTGTCCTCCGACTCCTGGGTGGAAGCACCCAGATGAGGGGTAACCGTGGTGTTCGGCAGGTTCACCGTAGTGGGATTGGGGAAATCCACCACATATCTTCCCACCTTGCCGGATGCCAGGGCCTCCTTCAGCGCCTCCTCATCCACCAGGGTGTCGCGGGAGAAGTTCAGGAGCACCACGCCGTCCTTCATCCTGTCAAAGGCATCCTTGTCAAACATTCCCTTTGTGGAATCCAGAAGGGGTACATGGACAGTCAGGTAATCGCACATCTCGTAGAGCTCCTCGTTGCTCTTTACCATGGTCACATCCCGGGACATATTCAGTGCATGCTCCACAGACAGGTAGGGATCACACCCGTACACGTCCATGCCCAGACGGTTGGCGGCATTGGCCACCTGGACACCGATGGCTCCCAGGCCGATGATCCCCAGCTTCTTTCCCTTGATCTCCGTCCCGGCGTAGGCTTTCTTGGCCTTCTCGGCGTCTTTGGATACATTTTCATTGCCGCTATTGTCCCGGCACCACTGGATCCCCCCTGTGATATCACGGGCTGCCAGCAGCATGGAGGCGATCACCAGCTCCTTGACGCCGTTGGCGTTGGCTCCCGGCGTGTTGAACACCACGACGCCATGCTCCGCACACTTCTCCAGCGGGATATTGTTCACACCGGCGCCGGCCCTGGCCACAGCCAGAAGCCCCTCCGGCAGTTCCATGTCATGCATCACCGCACTCCGCACCAGGATAGCGTCCGCCTCCGATGTATTTTCCACAATCTCATAGTTTTCATCCAGCATATCCAGACCGCATGCCGCGATGGGGTTCAGGCAATTTATCTTTACACTCATTCTATTTTCCTCCAATCCGAAGATGTCTCACGCATTCTCCGCCTCAAATTTCTTCATAAATTCCACCAATTTCTCCACACCCTCCCGGGGCATGGCGTTGTAGATGCTGGCACGCATTCCGCCCACCGTGCGGTGTCCTTTCAGATTCTCAAATCCGGCTTTCTTTGCCTCCGCCACGAATTTGGCGTCCAGGTCGGCGTCCCCCGTGACAAAGGGCACGTTCATCATGGAGCGGTCCTCCTTTCGCACCGTGCCGCGGAACAGTTTTGAGGAGTCCAGGAAATCGTAGAGGATCTTTGCCTTCTCTATATTCCTCTTCTGGATCTCTTTCAGGCCCCCTATCTTCTTCAGCCACTTGAATACCTTGCCGCAGATGTAAATGCCGTAGGCCGGTGGTGTGTTGTAGAGAGACCGGGCGTCCGCATGGGTCTTGTACTGCAGCATCGTGGGAACCTTCTCGTCCACTTCCTCCGGGATCAGATCCTCCCGGATGATGACGATCACTACCCCCGCCGGGCCGATATTTTTCTGCACGCCGCCGTAGATCACGCCGTACTTGCTGACATCCACCGGCTCAGAGAGAAAACAGGAGGACACATCCGCCACCAGGGTCTTGCCTTTTGTGTTCGGCAATGTCTTGTATTTTGTCCCGTAAATGGTATTGTTCTCGCAGATATATACATAGTCGGCATCCTCATCGATGGGAAGATCCGAGCAGTCAGGGATGTAGGAAAACGTCTCATCCTCGGAGGAGGCGATCTTGACTGCTTTGCCGTATTTGCACGCCTCGCTGTAGGCTTTCTTCGCCCACTGTCCCGTCACGATGTAATCCGCCACCCCGTTTTTCATAAGATTCATGGGGATCATGGCGAACTGCTGGGAAGCGCCCCCCTGGAGAAACAGCACTTTGTAGTTGTCCGGGATCTCCATCAGATCCCTCAGATCCTGCTCCGCCTCCTTGATGATCCTGTCGTATGCCTCGGAGCGATGGCTCATCTCCATGACGGACATACCGGTTCCCTGATAGTCCATCATCTCATCTGCCGCCTCTCTCAATACTTCCTCCGGCAGCACTGCCGGTCCCGCTGAAAAGTTGTATACTCTAGCCACTGCTAAAACCTCCTTGATAATCTTATATATATGTCTCTTTTCCTACTTTTCTTCCTTCATTTTCTGGTCTTTTTCATCGAAGGCGTCCTCGATGGGCGCCCCCGGCGCCACCATGGGCCATACCTTGTCGTCGTGGTCGATGACAACCTCGATCACCACCGGCTCATCCGCCGCCAAGGCCTCTTTGATGGCAGGATCCACTTCCTCTTTTTTCGTGACACGGATGGCCTTTGCCCCCATAGCCTCCGATACCTTGCAGTAATCCACCTTGTCTTCCAGTATGGTGCTGGAATAGCGTCTGCCATAGAACAGGGTCTGCCACTGGCGCACCATACCCAGCGCATGGTTGTTGAAAATGATCTGGATGATGGGGATATTGTACCTGGTGGCGGTGGCGATCTCATTCATGTTCATGCGGAAACACCCGTCTCCGGCTATGTTGATGACCGTGGCCTCCGGTTTCCCTACCTTGGCGCCGATACAGGCTCCCAGACCATATCCCATGGTTCCCATGCCCCCGGATGTCAGGAAATGTCTGGGGGCACGGTATTTGTAATACTGGGCCGCCCACATCTGATGCTGCCCCACATCCGTGGTGATGATGGTGTCGTCGTCCGTCAATTCACTGATCCTCTCGATCACATAGGGACCGGTCAGCACATCCGGATTGTAGTTCATGGGCAGCGCAGATTTTCTGGCCGCCACTTTGTCCATCCAGGGCTTGTGGTACTGCTGCTCCAGTTTCCTGTTCAATATCTCCAGCACGGATTTCAGATCCCCCACGATGGAGTAATCCACCTGGATATTTTTGTTGATCTCCACCGGATCGATATCGATCTGTACGATCTGCGCGTGGCTGGCAAATTTATCGGCATTGCCGATAACGCGGTCGGAAAAACGCACACCCAGAGCCAGCAGGAGATCGCACTCGGTCACGCTGAGATTGGAGGTCTTGGTTCCGTGCATCCCCAGCATACCGGTGTACCGGGAACTGGTGTTGTCGAAAGCCCCCTTCCCCATCAGGGAATCCGTAACCGGCGCGTCCACCTTTTCCGCAAATTCCTTCAACTCCGACTCCGCCCCGGAAATGACAGCTCCTCCGCCCACGAAGATCATAGGTTTCTCGGACTTGCGGATCACATTCAGCACGGACTCAATGGCGTTCTGGTCAATGGTATCCACTTTTCTCTGGATAATATCCGGCGTTTTGGGTGTGAAATCTGTCACCGCCGCGGTGACATCCTTTGTCACATCCACAAGCACCGGTCCCGGCCGGCCCGTCTGGGCGATCTGAAATGCCCGGCGCATGGCACCCGCCAGATTTTTGATATCTTTCACTATAAAACTATGTTTCGTGACGGGCATCGTCACACCGGCGATGTCCACCTCCTGAAAGGAATCCTTGCCCAACAGGGGGAGCGTCACATTGCAGGTGATCGCCACAAGGGGTACAGAATCCATGTAGGCGGTGGCGATCCCCGTAACCAGGTTGGTGGCTCCCGGGCCGCTGGTGGCCATACAGACTCCCACCTTGCCCGTAGCCCTGGCATAGCCGTCCGCCGCATGGCTGGCCCCCTGCTCGTGGCTTGTCAGCACATGGCGGATCCTGTCCTGATAGCGGTACAGTTCATCGTAGACATTCAAAATAGCACCGCCCGGATAACCAAAGATGGTATCTACTCCCTGCTCCAGCAGGCATTCTATCATTATCTGTGATCCATTTAACTGCATATTTCATTGCACCTCTTTCTATCGTCTGAACACGGTCATTTCAAGAGAGCACCTGTACTTCCTGACGTAACCATGTTGGCGTATCGTGCCAGATACCCGGTAGTCACCCTGGGTTCTCTGGGTTTCCATTTCTTACGCCTCTCCTCCAGTACCTCGTCACTCACATCAACATTCAATGTATTTTCCGGAATGTTGATCTTGATCACGTCGCCTTCCTCTATGAGAGCGATGGGTCCTCCCACGGCTGCCTCCGGGGACACATGTCCGATGGATGCCCCGCGGCTTGCCCCTGAAAACCGGCCATCGGTGATCAGAGCCACAGAAGAGCCGAGTCCCATACCGGCGATCGCTGACGTCGGGTTCAGCATCTCCCGCATACCAGGGCCACCCTTGGGACCCTCGTAGCGGATCACGACGACGTCCCCCGCCACGATCCTGCCGCCCTTGATGGCGGCGATCGCGTCCTCCTCACAGTCAAAGACTCTGGCCGGTCCCTCATGTACCATCATCTCCGGCACTACGGCGGAACGCTTGACCACACCGGAGTCCGGTGCAATATTTCCTTTCAGTACCGCGATACCCCCGGTCTCACTGTAGGGATTCTCTATCGGGCGAATCACCTCTGTATCCCGGTTCGTCACGTTCTCTATATTTTCCAAAACTGTCTTTCCCGTCACCGTGATCAGGTCGGTGTAGAGAAGATTTTTCTTATTTAACTCATTCATCACGGCATACACGCCGCCGGCCTCGTTGAGCTGTTCCATGTATGTGCGCCCGGCCGGAGCCAGATGGCAGAGGTTCGGCGTCCTGGCGCTGATCTCATTGGCGATATCCATGTTCAGATCCACTCCGGCCTCGTGGGCGATGGCCGGCAGGTGCAGCATCGTGTTGGTGGAGCATCCCAGCGCCATATCCACCGTCATGGCATTCAGAAACGCCTTCTCTGTCATAATATCTCTCGGACAGATATTTCTCCGGTACATCTCCATCACCTGCATACCGGCATGTTTAGCCAGCTTGATGCGGTCGCTGTAGACTGCCGGGATGGTTCCGTTCCCCTGCAGCCCCATGCCGATGGCCTCGGTGAGGCAGTTCATGGAATTGGCCGTGTACATGCCGGAACAGGAACCGCAGGTGGGACAGGCGTGGTTCACATAATCGTCCACCTCTTCCTCACTCATTTTCCCGGCCGCATGAGCCCCCACTGCCTCAAACATGCTGGAGAGAGAAGTTCTGTTCCCCTGTACATGCCCCGCCAGCATGGGGCCGCCGCTGACAAACACCGTGGGCACATTTACTCTGGCCGCCGCCATCAGAAGCCCCGGCACGTTCTTGTCGCAGTTTGGCACCATCACAAGGGCGTCAAAGGCGTGGGCCAGCGCCATACATTCCGTAGAGTCGGCAATCAGATCTCTTGTCACCAGGGAGTACTTCATCCCCACATGGCCCATGGCAATGCCATCACAGACGGCAATCGCCGGGAAGACAACGGGAGTCCCCCCCGCCATGGCCACGCCGAGTTTCACGGCCTCCACGATCTTGTCAATGTTCATATGTCCCGGAACAATCTCATTGTAGGAACTGACGATGCCTACCAGCGGCTTTTCCAGCTCCTCCTTGGTCATCCCCAGCGCGTTGAACAGGGAGCGCTGAGGCGCTGTCTGCATACCTTTCTTTACGGAATCACTCTTCATATTCTCATCCTCCAACTTCTATATATTATGATGTTGGGGTCTGCCCCCAACGAATGCCTGCGGATCACTCCATCGCTACGCAATTTCCTCTGCGATGGCGTCCCCCATCTCTCTGGTGCCGAGAAGGGTTTTCCCCTCGTCCATAATGTCGATGGTGCGCAGTCCCTTTTTCAGCACGGTCTTCACCGCAGCTTCCACCGCATCCGCCTCCTTCTGCAGATCAAAGGAATAGCGGAGCATCATGGCAGATGACAAAATGGTGGCGATGGGGTTCGCCTTGTTCTGTCCGGCGATGTCCGGCGCCGAACCGTGACTGGGCTCGTAGAGCCCCAGTTTATCTTTCCCGAGGCTTGCCGAGGAGAGCATCCCCAGAGATCCCGTCACCATACTGGCTTCGTCCGACAGGATATCCCCGAACATATTTTCCGTGAGTATTACGTCGAACTGCTTCGGATCGTAGACGATCTGCATGGCACAGTTATCTACCAGCATGTGGGTCAGTTCTACTTCCGGATAGGCTTTCGCCACGTCCTCCACCACCTGACGCCAGAGCCTGGAGGAGTCAAGGACATTCGCCTTGTCCACACTGCACACTTTTCTGTTCCTCTTCATGGCGATGTCGAAAGCCCGGACCGCGATCCGGCGGATCTCCTCCTCGCTGTAGGTCAGAGTGTCCACCGCCGTCATGACCCCGTCTATCTCCTTCGTATAGCGCTCTCCAAAGTAAAGGCCGCCGGTGAGTTCCCTGGCAAAGACAAAATCAAAGCCTCCCCTGACCCGTTCCTCCTTCAGCGGACAGGCGCCGCTCAGCTCGTCGAACAGTATCGCCGGGCGCAAATTACAAAAAAGTTCCAGTCCCTTTCGGATTTTCAACAGCCCTGCCTCCGGTCTCTTGTCCGGCGGCAGTTCATACCAGCTGTCCTGTCCCACGATACCGCCCACTGCGCCCAGCAGGACAGAATCGCTTTTTTTCGCCCTCTCCAACGTCTCATCCGTCAGAGGTTCACCGTATCTGTCAATGGAACATCCCCCCATGTACAACTCCTCGTACTGAAAGGAATGTCCAAACACTTTTGCCACTTTATCCAGTACCTTCCTTGCCTCGGTCACGATCTCCGGGCCGATACCGTCCCCGGGAATGACCGCCACATTAAAATTCATCCCTGTTCCCCCTTTATGTCACGCACGGATCAGCCACCAACAAGATTGACCTTTTGATCCGGACATCATTTAATAAGAAGTCTATCATAATTTTTTAGTATAATGCAATGTCTAATCTCTGTCAAGTAGGGAAAGCATGGCAGGGGGGTGATGAAGAATTATACTTCTACACAAAAAAAACGAGGTTAAATGGATATTTTGTATAACAACCTTATATGGGCAAAGCGTTTTTTTGCCCAGACAAAGATTCCAAGTTGTATACGCAAGAATATTGCCCCACCCCCTTGATATTTTAAAAATATACGAGTACAATATGCTGTGAATATGTTGAGTTGCTTTTTGCGTAAGTCCGAACATGAGGGCTTGCGCTTTTTTTCTACCATTTTTAAGGAGGTCATTACATGGTTGAAACACATACGAACGACTACTTGGAAAAAGAACACATAGGGAAATTGATGTTGAAATATGCCATTCCCTGTGTAATTTCTATGCTGGTGGCGGCACTGTATAACATCGTTGATCAGATATTTATTGCCAACGCCGAGTATCTGGGCTCCTACGGAAACGCTGCCAACACGGTGGTTTTTCCCCTGACGGTGGTTGCCATTGCCATCGCCGTTATGATTGGCGACGGCTGCTGTACCTTCGTCAGCATCAGTCTCGGAGCCAAAAGATGGGAGAACGCTTGCCGGGGCGTCGGCAGTTCCGTCATTGCCGTTATCACTGTGGGCATCGTGCTCATGGCCGTATATCTAACTTTTCAGGAGCCGATCCTGACCGCCTTTGGCGGCAGAGTGAACAGCGAAACCTTCCGGATGTCAAAAGAATACTTTTTCTGGATTACACTGGGCATCCCGTTTTATATGTTCGGTCAGGCATTGAATCCCATTATCCGGTCCGACGGCAGCCCGTGCTTTGCTATGGTGGCTCTGACGCTCGGCGCAGTACTGAATATCATATTAGATCCCATCTTTATCTTTGGTCTGCATTTGGGAATGGCGGTGAAATATGGAGCGATGGATCCCATATTCGGCCAGACGGAATATGCCCAGATTCCCACAGCCGTAACTGGCATCGTGATGAAATTCTTCCAGATTATTATCTCTGTCTCTGCAGGCTTAGCTGCCGGCTGTATTCCGATTGCGGGATATAACATCGGCGCGAAAAGAAATGACAGAGTAGTGAAACTGATGAAGCACCTGATGACTGTAGAGGCTCTGGTCGGCCTGATAGCGTCCCTGTTCTTCTTGTTGTTCCCTCATCAACTCATCGGGCTCTTTGGCGCAGAGAACGAAAGTATTTATTACACCCAATTTGCAGTCTGGTTTATCCGCGGTCAGCTCTGCCTGTTGGTTTTGGCTTGTATAAATAAGGGCACCTTCATTTTCCTGCAGTCTCTGGGGCAGGCGAAGCAGTCCTCCGTACTGTCCCTCACCCGTGAGATTGTTTTTGGCACCGGTCTCCCTATCCTTCTGCCTGTGCTGTTTGGAGGGCTGTATGCGTTGCCATTCTTCATGCCTGTGGCAGATGCTTTGACATTTATTGCTGTAGCAGTGGTGTTATACAAGACAAAGAGAAGTCTGGCAACTTAAATGTTTCCAACGAATTCCCGACACATCAACTCTGCATGGCGTATTGACCTTCCCCCGTTTTTTTGATAAAATATAAGTGATGAAGTAATAGGACTAATAACCCATTATGAAGGAGGATAAGAAAATGATACTGGTAAACACAGCAACGATTGAAGGCCGCTCCATGAAGACACTGGGGCTGGTTCAGGGAAGTACGATCCAATCCAAGAATATGTTTAAGGATATGGGATCCGGATTCAAGAGCATGGTGGGAGGAGAACTGAAAGCCTACACCAAGATGATGGATCAGGCAAGGGAAGTGGCGATAAACCGCATGATCGAGCAGGCAGAGGGCATGGGCGCCGACGCTATCGTATCCGTCCGTTTCAACTCTGCCTCTGTCATGCAGGGCGCCGCAGAGATCATGGTGTACGGCACGGCAGTGAAGCTGGACTAAAGTTTCAGAATACAACTTGAATTATTCAAACATCAATGGTATTATAATTATACAAAGGAAAAGCACCCACTCCAAAAGTGGATGCCCCGAATTTGGGCTATATGTCCTTACGGACAATGCCTATCCTGTGGGCTGACAGGATAGGCATTTTTATTTACACTTGTTTCTCTTATCGAGAAAGGCAAGCAACGCAACAATTAAGCTTCCAAAGGCTATCAGCCCCCCTTACCGAAACCCTTCGTCTCAAAAGGTAATATGCAGCATATCGATCACCACCCCGTAGCACACGCTGGCCAGGTAAAGGTACCCAATGATTCCCACGTTCTGTTTCACATGTCTCTGATTCATCCGGCACAGCACCAGAATCCCCACGCCGGAGCTGACTAAAAGCCCGGTCATCATAGAGCCCGCCGTGAGCACGCCCTCCAGATACAGCTCTGTGAGAACCACAGAGGAGGCGCAGTTGGGGATCAGACCCAGAATGCCGGAGAGAAGCTGTCCCAGCACCGGCAGATCCATGGCAAGTCCCGCCAGCCGCTCCTCTCCAACCCACTCCAGGACTCCGCCCAGAACAAGGGATATGAGAAAAAGGAACAGAAATATCTTTACCGTATGTTTGGCTGCCGACCTCCATATTCCCTCTTCACAGCCACAGTGCTCACTCTCACAGATGGTATGGATGTTTTTGTACCGGATCTCCTTCCTGACAATCCCATGTAAAATAAAGTCCAGCAGAAAGCCGCTGAACACGGACAACAGGAGTTTGACCGCCAGGATTTTGAAAATTGTGGCCGCCGGCACCGCTTCCGAAATGAAGATGGGGAGCATTTCATCGGAAGTGGACATGAACACCGCCGTCAAGGCCCCCGCTGTCACCAGACCCCCCGCATACAGATTGGCCACCGCCGCGGAAAATCCGCACTGGGGGAATACACCCAGGATCCCGCCAAACACCGGCCCCAACCGGCCCGCCCGGCGGATCAGCGCCTGAGTCCGGCTCCCTGTCTTGTGCTCCAGCCACTCCATCAGCAGGTAAGTGAGAAACAAAAAGGGCAGCAATCTGACACTGTCATACAATGCGTCCAGCAATATCTCGATCCATATATCTGACATAATCTTTCCTCTCCCCGTCGTAATCTTATCCCATTGTAGTATAGTAACTTTTTTTTTTCAAGTAAAAACTGCCGGCAGGTCAGCCCCGCCGGCAGCATCAAAAGAAGTCTCACTCTTTTGAAAAAATTTATTTGTTGTAACCCATAGCCAGAAGTGTGAACTCTTTTTGCTCATCACCCTCCGCCATCTTCACCTCGATGGTATGTTCCTTGGCCGTCTCATCTTCGAAAGCCAGTTCCGTAGTGGCGTTGTTCCAGCCGTCCGTGTTGTAACCGTCCATGGTCTTCACCAGCTCGCCGTCCACATACAGCTCCGCTTTTCCCGTCTTCGCGTCGTTGGACAATTTGTATACTACCAGAAGGTTCCTGCAATTCACCTTGGCTGTCAGGCTCGCCTCACCGCTGTCCGCCGTGTGCATCCAGTTGGTGGGGAATTTCTCAGCCTTGGTGTTGAAGAGGAATTTCCCTGTATTTTTGTCCGTCACATTGAATCCACCGGCGTCAAAGGCGAGCAGAGAGGCATTTTCCTCCGCCAGCAAAGCGTCCACTGTCTCCGGCCCCATCATTTTCGTACCGGCGTAAGCGTCTGTCTTTTCCGGGGCTTTGGCCAGCACCTCAGCGGTGTTGTCTGCCTCTGCCTCCTCCTTGTCGATGGTGTCAAACAGATTCATGATGCACTCTGCCGTCAGCTGATGTCCGGCGTTGGTGGGATGAAGGCCGTCCGATGAGAAATACCACTTGATAAATCCGCTCTCCTTGAAATACACATCCACGGCGTCCTTCATGCTCACCATGGGCAGATCATAGTGCTCTCCATAGGGAGTGTACTCTTTCTGCATGTTCCAGTCACTCTGGAATACGGAGAACAGGAGGATCACAGCGGAACCGGACTCCAGGGCACGGCGGATCAGGCCCTCATAAGCCCCCTGGTTGGTACACTCGCCGCTGTCATTCACCGCAAACTCCACAAACAATATGTCCGGATGATCGGCCGTCATCTGGCCCAGCACATCCCTGTCGTAGCGCACGATCCCCAGTGAGGAGGGCGTGCCGCTCATACCGGCATTGACAAAGTGTACATTCTCGCCGGTACCGTATTTCTCCGCAAACATCGTACAGGATAGCTGAGCATTGCACTTGCTGTTGGGGCTGGCCCCGGCTCCCTCTGTGATGGAGCCGCCGATGTAGGCGATAGTCACATCTTCACCGGCCCTGGCCCGGTCAATGACACTCTTGATCCTGGCATTGTTGCCGGTACTGGTCAGGGAGGCCTGGATCATGGCTGCGTTCTTCTCCTCGGTGAGTTCAAAAACCGTGGTATCCTTCTCCCCGGTGAGCGCCACCTCCACAGAAGTCAGGGTCAGATCTTCAATATTTGTCCCGTATGACGGGCCCTTGAAGAACAGATGGCCGCAGTCCGCATTGGGTGGAAGGGCGTAGGTGATATCAAACTCTCCCACCGTAAAGGCATCGTTCTTGTCCTTCGTGAAGAAATAGAGGTCAGTGTCTCCCACACAGGTTGTGGAATTGTTGTCCACCAGCCAGCTGCGAAATCCCTGTTCTCCGTTGTTTATTCCCTTCACATGGACGTAAACCGTCTCGCCCGCGCTGACATCCTGGGGAAGTTTGAAGCCAAAATACTCTGTGTCCGTCACTTTCAGTACATTGTCCTCGTAAGAGCAGTTGCTGGATGAGGCATAGGCTGCAAAATCTTCATATTCCTCCAGATTCAACTGTTCCCATGTCAGATCATCCAAAGGTCCCGTCGTGGGCTCCGGACCCGTGGGCTCAAATGATGGAGTCGCAGGCGGAGCAGTTGCAGGCGCAGGCACCGATGTCGCAGAATCGCCAGGAACCGTAGGTGCTGCCGCACTGGCGGAAGCCGCAGGGCTTTCCTTCACAGAACCGCTCTTTTTGACGGTGACTTTTACCACGCCCAGCTTGCGGACCTTCTTCTTATATTTCTCTTTTACCGTGATCTTTGCCGAGCCGGCCTTTTTCCCTTTGACAGTACCGGACTTGGTCACAGAAGCCACTTTCTTCTTGGAAGAGGAGAAGGTGTATTTTGCCTTCGACTTTTTTCCCTTGATAGTTATCTTCTTTTTTGCCCCCACCTTGATGCTGATCTTCTTTGTCTTCAGTTTCGCTTTGGCAGCCGCATTCGCCACATTCTCCGGCTGGACGGAGAATCCTGTCAGGATCATGGCAAATGCCAGCAGCCCGCTCAAACTCTTTTTGATTTTTCTGGTTAGCATAAAGTACCTCCTTCGCTTATTTTCAGATTACAGTACGACCTATACCATATACTGATATTATAAGCCAAGGAGGTATAAACGTCCAATTATGTTATGCTTAAATTGTTATAATATAAAAATTATATCTCATTCAACCGATACAAAATAGTAGTAAATGGGCTGGCCGCCGTACTGGATCTCCACTTCCAGATCCCCGTTGATCTTTTGGAGTTCCCGGGATATCCTCCCGGCGTCCTCCTCACTGCCCTCCGCCCCGTAGTAGATCGTGACCAGCTCGGAGTCCTCGTCCATCATTTTCTCCAGGAGAGCCACGGTGGTATCCACCACCGAAGTCCCCACCGTCTCGATGGTTTTGTCGGTGAGGCCTATGATGTCCCCCGCCTTGATCTCCTTGCCGTCCACCGACGTGTCTCTCACCGCATAGGTGACCTGGCCGGAACGTATCCGGGAGAGCCCCTCTCTCATGGCCGTCTCGTTTTCCTCCGGTGCCGCCCCCTCCATATAATTGATCATAGCAGCGATCCCCTGCGGGATATTCCTGGTGGGGATGACTATGATCTTTTTGTCCTCCGTCATATCTCTGGCCTGCTCTGCCGCCAGAATGATGTTGCCGTTGTTGGGCAGCACGTAGATACAGTCTGCGTTGACGCGGTGGATGGCCCCCAGTATATCCTCGGTACTGGGATTCATCGTCTGGCCGCCCTGGATGATCTCGTCCACTCCAAGATCTTCAAATATCCTGCGCAGCCCGTCCCCCACGGACACGCTGATGAATCCGATTTCCTTTTTCGGTTTTTCCGCCGGCTGTGCCGTCCTTTTCTCCCCGTTCAGGACAAAACGCTCATTGTGCTCTTCCCTCATGTTATCGATCTTGATCCGGGAGAGGGAACCGAAGGTCAGGGCTCTCTGGATCGCCAGTCCGGGATCGTTGGTGTGCACATGGATCTTCACTATATCCTCGTCCGCCACACAGACGATGGAATCGCCGATGGATTCCAGATAGGACTTGAAATCCCTCTCCTCCCTGCTATGAAATTCCCTCTCCAGCAAGATGATAAATTCCGTGCAATAGCCATATTTGATCTCTGCCTCCGGCACGGCGGCGGACGTCTTTTTACCGGCAGGCTCCGGTCTGTCCCCGGGCAGTTCACAGTTCACTTCCTTGCCCAGCAGGGCGTCGTAGGCTCCCTGCATGATGGTGAGAAGCCCCTCCCCGCCGGAATCCACCACACCGGCCTCCTTCAGTACCGGCAGCATCTCCGGCGTCTGCTCCAGGACATCGTGCATATGCATGATGACGGAATTCATAAATTCATACAGATTCTCCGTCCGGTCCGCCATCTCCATGGCTTTCTCCACTCCCGCTCTCGCCACCGTCAGGATGGTCCCCTCCTTCGGTTTCATCACCGCGCGGTAGGCGGACTCCACCGCCCGCTCAAAAGCCGACGACAGCACATGGACATCCACCTGCTCCGCCGACGACAGCTCCTTGGTAAACCCCCGCAGAAGCTGAGAGAGGATCACGCCGGAATTGCCCCTGGCGCCCCGGAGTGAACCGCTGGAAATCGCCTTGCACAGCTTTTTCATGTCCGGCTCCGTCACCGATACCTCCTGTGCCGCTGACATGATCGTCATGGTCATATTGGTCCCCGTGTCCCCGTCCGGAACCGGAAAGACATTTAAGTCGTTGATGACTTCCTTTTTCGCGTCTATCGCATTGGCACCCGCCAAAAAACATTTCTTTAAGACGGATGCCTCCATCGTTTTCAACATCACTTTCCATTCCTCCAAAAGATATTTCAGGGCGCGGATCAGTTGATCACTTTCACGCCCTCCACACAGATGATCACTTTGCCCACTTCCATGCCCGTGTACTCTTCCACCTTGTATTTCACATTGTCCACCAGATTCTCTGCCACAGCCAGGATACTGACCTCATAGGCCACAATAATGTGAAGCTCTATCTGTAATTTGTTATCCTTTGCCGTCACATTTACGCCGTGACGGATACTATCCCTCTTCAACAGTTTTACAATGCCGTCTTTTACATTCACCGACGCCATTCCCACCACGCCAAAGCACTCCACCGCCGCAGAGCCGGCATACTTGGCCAGCACATCGTTATCCACAAAAATCTTTCCCATGGCTGTCTCCATCTGTCCTTTCATAGCAAAGCCTCCAATCTATCTAATCTATCTGACACAAATCTCTGGGTTTCATTTTACACTAAGACATACAAAAAAGCAAATCAAATCCGTCTCTTCTGCATATATTATATAAAATTCCCCTGCACAAAATACGAGGTATTTTTATGAAATGTCTGATTGGATTTATCCTGTTCTGGATCGGGATCGGAATGTGTCTCATGCTGTTTATGAAAAACGGACTGCTGGCACTCGCTATCATGATCGGATGCCTTGTGCTGGGCTACAATCTTTTTATACACAAATAAAGCGGCATCCGCCGCTTTATCTTCACTAAACCATATCTCATCAGGAATTGTATGCTTCCTATGCTCTCTCCACTTTGCCAGAACGAAGGCATGACGTACACACATACATTTTCTTCGTCCCACCGTTCACCTTGACTCTCACAGACTTCAGATTGGACTTCCAGATCTTGTTACTCCTCCTGTGGGAGTGGCTCACTGCATTCCCGAAATGTACGCCTTTTCCACATACTGCACACTTTGCCATGAAAAGCACCTCCTTCTGATCATACTTCGTGCATCTTCTCTATCAAATAAAAAGTTTATTTCACACGACAACGAGTCCATTTTAGCAAAAACTCATCTATAATGCAAGTAAAAAATGATATTTTTTATTTTTCTTCACTTTTTTCTTTCTTTTCCTCTTTTTTTGTCGAAAACTTATCCAGGAAGTCCGGAACCATATCCAGGATCTTTGTGACCCCGTCCTGGTTCTTTACATTCACCAGTTTGGAATTTCCATCCTTGATCACCAGCACGGCACTGGGCTGGATCTTACCTCCCATACCGCCGCCGCCGTTGTTCTTCTTCTCGCCCTCGTTGGCGAAGGCTCCCGCCGCCACGCCAAAGCTCACGTCCACCAGGGGGAGTACGATGGTCCCGTCGTCAAACCGGACGGCGTCCCCCACCACCGTCTTGGTGGTGATAAAGGCGTCCATGCCCTTAAACAACGACTCTACTGTGCTATTGAAATTATTATCTGCCATTTATGCTGCCTCCTTCTTTTTCTTTCCTGTTCCCATATGGAAAATACGTTTCAAATCTCTATCCCGGTACAGCCGCAGCAAAACCCGCAGCAGGAATAAAACCTGCACGCGTCCGGTCATGCGCAGAGAACCCTCCAGAACCTTCTCCTCAAAATCCGGTGAAATACTGAAGTCCTCCTGATAGACCACCGGCAGGAGGCTCATCCCTCCTATGAGAAGTCCTGTGGTACAGGGATCGCCCGTCCCCACCCGCAGATATCCCCGGATCTTTCGCGGCGACAGATGGCGGAATACCTTCACCGCCTCGCCCCGAAGCCTGCGAAACAGTATGCGGTTTCCGGAATCCCTCACAAAATTCATTATACTAGATAGCTTGTCAAAAGAAAAGTGTTTTTTTTCCGGTTTCTTCTTCTCTCCGCCCCTCTTCTGATCACTTTTCCCCCCGGATCTCTCCTCCTCTTTTCCCTCTTCGGATCTCTTCTTAACCTCTTTTTCCTTTCCGGAGCTCTCCTCCCCCTCTTTTTCCTTTCCGGAGCTCTCCTTCTCCGCCTTTTTTCTCCCGGCCTTTTCCCCGCCCGGGCGCAGGAGGGGTATGCCGCACAGCCGCAGCAGGACAGTGTCCCCGTCCATCTTTTTTCGGACCGTCAAAAACCGGAACAGCCAGTGAAAGTAAAAGCCATACCGCAGACCATCCCCCCGGGTATCCATTTCCCACATATACCTCACCGGCACAAGCACTGCGGACAGCACAACGCCCGAAAGTATTCCCAGGACGATGAAGATCCATTTTAGTATTTCCAAAAGAACCGCCATTCTATCACATCCGTTTCCATGTCACATCAACCGGAAAAATCCTGTTTCAGAAAATATCTCCGGGGAGAAAAATCTCTGTCCTCGCAGCACACATCCTCCACTATCCGCAGCAAAAGCTCCTGCGCCGACTCCCGGCTGGCCGCCAGTCCTATCACATAAAGATCCGCATTGCGGTAATACCGGAAAAAGAGCTGTCTGGTGCCCATGATCTCGAACAGGTTCTCCTGATTTACAGCCAGGGTCAGGACAAAATAATTCTTTTTCCATATTTTCCCCGCCTCCACACTTCTTTTGCAGAATGCGGGCCTTTTTGCGACCTTCCCGTCCATATACAGATGGCGATACCAGTGAATCATACCCTTCTCCATTCCTGTTCTTTCCGCACCAAATTTAACAACATCGACATCACCATATATTTCTCCGCCTTGTCCTGGCACCCCAGGAGATTCACGCGGATATACTCCTCCGTCTCATCCTGATTCCGGAGAAAAATGGGCATCTTCTCCAAAATCTGGCTGCTGACCGCCTTCCGCAGCGGGCGGGACAGATTTTTCAGCTTCTCCGAGAGTTCCGCCAGAAATTCTTCCGTCCTCTGATCCACACAGGCATCGTCCGCCACCGTCTGATCGCTCTCCCTGTCCAGATCCATAAACAGGCTGTCCGAGAGCAGCTCTGCCACATGACCCAGATCCGTGATAAAGTCTTTCATATCCGGATCCCGGTCTATCTGATCTGCCGACCGGATTTCATACAATACGGACTCAAGATACATCGCGGCGTCCACCCTCTTCTCTATCTCCCCCTCCAGTTCCACCAGCATCTCGTCCACGTAATCGTCCGCCAGGATACTGCACCACACATTCCGGCACTTCTCAAAGAGAGCACTCTTCTCCCAGGGATAGGCGGAGAGCAGACACAGGGCATAGATTTCATTCACCACATGCTGAAGCCCGCAATAGAAATCCGTGATCTCATGGATCGCTTTCGACACAACATTCAAAAGTTCATCCATGGCCATGTATTCTGATTCCGTCATATTTTCGTAATCTGCACCCTCCAGCCTCTCCAGGCTCTTCTCCAGATCCGGATAATCTCTCCCCGCTCCGGCGGGCTCGTAGATCATAGCAGAGGTTCGGAGGACATAGAGGTAATCGTCCAGCGCACTGCGATCTTCTCCCCGGTACAGGTTCAGCGCCTCACTGATCTTTTCAAACAGCGTGCTCTTTGTCATGCGGGGACTGATCTGGCTCAATACAACACGGAGCTTCGCCTTCATGGTACTCTGATCCTCGGAACCGAAGATATACCACAGTATATCCCTCATAAACTTTTCCTCATCCAGAGACAGATACTGCTGCCGTTTCTCCTCCGGCATAAATTTTAGTTCCTTGCGGTTCAACACATATTCATAACAGACCAGACGGTCGGTATAGGCGGTGAAATAATCCATCCTATCTGTGATCTCATGCCGCAGTTTCTTCAGGCTGCACAGCATTTTCTCCCGGTCAAAGGACAGATCACACAGTTCCTTCAGCGCTCCCATGACCGAATCCACCATCTCCCTCTCCCGTCCGGCCAGGTCACTTTTTTCCTCATTCATCTCCTCCCGCAGTGTATAAGCGGAAAAAGTGAGTTCCAGTGCCGCACGCTCGGGGTATACCCGCAGCGCCTCCCTCCGGTATCTCTCCAGATTGTCCCGGGTGTATTTGCCCTGCTGGAGAGCACGTATCATCTTCTTCAAATCTTGCATGGTTTCTCCTCTGCCTCCTTGTCAACTTGTCAGTACCCAGCCCTCCAGCCAGCGCAGGCCATCCCGCACATAGGTATCCGTCACCGCGTGACCGGACAGTACCGGATAGAACAGTAAGAACAAGACAAAGGCAAGGCCGCAGTAAAGCAGTATCCATTTCAGCCATTTCTCGTTCCTCCTGTAGAGCCGTACCATGACGTAGACGATCATCAGCACGATAAAGGGTACACTGGGGAAGTAGTGGTAGGCGAACATACATCTGGGAACCAGCATCCACGGCACATACTGTACCAGATAGCTGAAGGACAGGAAGATGGCAACCCTGTCTCTCTCCCTCACGATCAGATAGATCATGTAGATGAACGCCGGTATGCCGGCCCACCATACCAGAGGATTTCCGAAGGCGCTGATGCCCTCCCTCAGCCCATCCGCCACTGTCTTGCAGTAATAGTACATGGGCTTTATCATCGCCGGCCACTCAAACCAGGGGGACTCGTAGGGATGGCTGGCCTCCAGCTGCGAGTGGTAGTTGTACATGGTCTTCTGGTTCTCTATCATCCGCTCCCAAAGACCCCGGTCTGTTCCATCGTAGAACGGGATATAGGACAAAAGGTAAATCAGCCCGGCGATCACGATGAAAAACAGGACACAGAACCCGACAGTGATCAACGTCTTTTTCCAGAACACCTCTGTGATATAACTGTGGGCAATCCCGTTTGAGCTTCCCTCCGGCGACCGCTTAGCGATGGTATACTCGTAGTACCTCACGCCCAGGATGACAAAGAAGAATACCCCCAGACCGGCGGCCGCGTAGACAGCCGTCCACTTGGACGCACAGCCAAGGCCCATCATGACGGCACTCAGGCCCAGCGGGATAAATGTCTTTTTTAACGGCGTGTCGTAAAAGCTCATCTGGGCATACTGGTACATAAAGAAGTACATGGCGATGATGAAAAATGTCCCGTACACGTCGATGGTGGAGATCCTCGTCTGGACAAAATGCATAAAGTCAAAGGCAAAGAGGAAGGTGGCCACAGACGCCGCCCAGGTCATCCCTCCGAACATTCTCCTGGCAAAGAGGTAGATAAAGGGCAGCATGGCGATGCCGAAGAGCACGCCCACAATCCTCCATCCGAAGGGGTTCATGCCAAAGACCCGGATGCCCAGACTGATAAAGAACTTGCCCAGAGGCGGATGTGTGTTCTCATAGCAATACAGCTTGTCCTGGGTCATCTCGTAGGCTGTCCTGGCGTGGTATATCTCGTCAAAATAGGTTCCGCTGCGGAAGGTCTGCAGCGGATCATAGTACTGCTGCTCGTCAAACAACGCCGGGTAATCCGCCGTATTCACCGGGGTCAGTATATTGCCGTTCCTGTCCGTGATCACCATCTCCCGGAGAACCGCCTTTTCGGAGTTGGAGGTCAGCCGGAGATATCGGTACTCTTTGGCCAGGTTGTAGCTGGTCCCGTCATTGTCCTCCTGCTTGAGATCGTTCCAGGCGAACACGGAATTGGCAGTCAGTTCCCCCACCGTCTCATAATTCTGTCCGTCCTGGGACAGATCCAGGGTGAATTTCCGTCCCTCGAAATGCCCGAGAAACACATGGATCATATCCACATTCCTGTTCTCCCCCATATCCAGCTGGATCACCGTGCCCGCCTCATCCGTGGACCACGCCGTCTCCGGCGCCTCCCTGTTTCCCAGGTCGGCCAGGGCAAAGATAGAATACACCAGCATGATGGAACCCAGGAGTATCCAGTCCCATTTGGTGAACTTTTTCGTCTCCTTACTGCGCAGGATAGAAAACTTCTCCCGCACATGCTCCACCGGCTTTTTCTTTCGCTCCGGTCTCTCCCGGTACGGCTTTACAATGCCGTTTTTCCTGCTCGTTCTGGCGCCGGTCTCCTCCAGGTCCTCCATCTCGCTCACCGTGAAGGAGGCGTAGATCATATAGCCGAAAAGAACCATGGTCATGATCGCCGTCATGCCGATGATGCCGCCCTGGGGGCCCGTGGATTCATACTCATCAAAGTAATACAGCACATGCCCCACATTGATCAGCTGGACGAAGGAAAATCCCACATAAGTGAAGAACAGTTGTTTTGTGGGCTTCACCAGGAAAGCGCAGAGCAGGAGTGCCACTACCGGGAACAGATACCTCTCGTGCATCCTCACAGAGAAGAGGAACATGGTGGAAACCACCACAGCCAGGCTGAGAAAATATTTGGATTTATCTTCCTTTAATTTGAAGAAAATAAAGGCACTGAGCACCACCGCCACCAGAATAGCCAGTGTACCCCACTGGCGGCACTCCAGAAACAGGAATTTATCCGACTGGGGCTGCCAGTTCCGGCCGAACAAAGCCCAGAAATTGTAGGCGTTGATGGTGCAGTATTCATAGGATCCCAGCGTGTCCACATACTGGTGTAAAACCTTCTCGATGCCGAAGGGCAGTATCAGCAAAAACATCATGGCGATGGCCGCCAGGCCGCCGATCAGATCCCGCAGCATCTTCTTTGTGTCGAAATCCTTCAGAAAGACCTGCTCGATGATAGTCCATATCAGGATAGGCGTGAATATCAGCGTCTGGGGTTTGATCAGAACGCCCACGGCAAAGGCGAAATAGGCGGGTATCCTCTTCTCCTCCATACAGAGGTAAGCGGTCAGAAGTACAAAGAAAGTAAACACTCCGTCCGTCTGCCCCCACACGGAGGAATCCAGCACCACAATGGGATTCAGGGCGTAGGTCAGCGCCAGCACAAGGGAGGACGGCTCCGAAAAACGCTTCTTTGCCAGGACATACACCAGGACGGACGCCGCCATATCCGACAGCACCGGAACCAGCTTGATCAGTATCCGGCCCAGCGTGCTCACCGTCTCTATGGAAAACAGCCGGCGGATCCCGGCGATCACCCACAGTATGGCCATGTACCCCGGCGGATAGTCCGTAAAGGCATCCAGATAATAGAACTCCCCGAACCCATTGTCGAAGATCATATCCGACCAGGAATAAAAGCAGTTCATATCCGTCTCATGCCCTGCGTAGACCGCTGCAAAGATCAGCTTCACCAGCAGCGCCGCACCCAGCACGATGGCCAGATTGACATACGTCCTCCTCTTTTCCTTCGCGTATACCCGGATGCCCTCCACCTCGTAGCGGAGCCAGAATGCATAGATGAGTGCAAACGCCGCCAGCAAAAATATCCCGGTGACGATCAGTTTCTGGAAATTATCCAGGCCCTCTGCCAAAAGCTGCTGCAGATTATCTCCTATCACTTTCCCAAATTCTCTCATAATCCAATTCTTCCCTTTCTCTTTGTTCGGTTATTTTCGTATATCTCTGTCACTTGTGCACGTGCGTATGCGTGAACAGGTGGTCCGAGCAGTACTCATAGTTCCCCTCGCATTTGGAACAGTAGCGGAACTCCAGACGGGGATCATCCTGCTCTGTCCTTCCGCAGATGGCGCAGCGGTGCCGCGGTCCCGAGGGCTCCCTGCTTTTTCTCTGGTACTCCCTCTTGCGCTTTCTCTGTTTCACAGTCACTTTGACACCCTGGGGATTGCGCCCCTGGAAATAATAAAACACAAAATTTATGAGCGCGGCCGCGATCAGCACCGCCGGGTAGTAGTTCGCCCGCATCAGACTGCTGACCAGTTCAAACACACTGAGTCCCAGATACACAAGTCCCAGCCATTTGGCCTTGATGGGTATCACAAACTGGAAGAGGAACTGTGTGTCCGGAAACAGAAAAGCAAAGGTGAGGAACATGGCCTGGTTCAGATAATCCAGGTTGGCCGGCTCTATGGCAAACCCCTGTACGCCAAAGGATACGCCAAATATCAGATAGTAGATCAGAGTGGCCAGAACCGTGAGGAAGATTCCGCTGAAATAGTACAGATTGAACCGGAACGTCCCCCACACCCGCTCCAGTGTATTTCCGATAAAATAGTAAAGGTACAGCATGATCGCATAAAAGATGAGGTTGATAATCGTCCCGCTGCCAATGGAGAGCGACGGATACAGCATAAAAGTCACAAGCCGCCATATCTGCCCGTGGAAGACCGCCTGGAAATCCAGCATCAGATAGGAAGTGTACAGACTGCTGTTCACGATCCCCAGAAGACTCCCCAGAATATTCAATGCAATCATATACCGCATCAGGTTCGGGATACCCAGATGCCCGAACCGGCGTTCCAATTTATTTATCATCTGCTATCGCCTCCCTCTGTCAGAATAAGTTTTTCTTCCGGAAAAACAAAGCCACCACGCCGGACACCACCAGCGTCAGTATAATAATGGTAAAAAAACCTCCCGGGGCATGTCCCAGGGGAATATTGTCGAAATTCATGCCGAAGAAACTGGCTATCATCGTGGGTATGGAGAGCACGATGGTCACTGTGGCAAGGAACTTCATCACAATATTCAGGTTGTTGGAAATGACCGAGGCAAATGCGTCCATCGTCCCGCTCAGGATGCCACTGTATATATTTGCCATCTCGATGGCCTGCTTATTCTCTATGATGACGTCCTCCAGAAGATCTTCGTCCTCCGGGTACTTTTTCACCCGCTCTGTGCGGAGGAGTTTCTCCAGAACCACCTCGTTGGAGCGCAGGGACGTGGTGAAGTACACCAGGCTCTTTTCCAGCTCCAGGAGCTCGATCAGCTCACTGTTTTTCTGGGAGACGTGGAGTTTTTCCTCGATCTGCTCGCTCTTCCGGTCAATGATCCTCAGATATCTCAGGTAGGAGGTGGCGTTGCGGTACAGAATCTGGAACACAAACCTCGTCTTTTTGAACGTGTAAAATTCTCTCACCCTCTTGTTCTGGAAAGCCTTCAGCACCGGAGTCTCCTCCAGGCAGACCGTCACGATCAGTTCTTTGGTCATAAATATGCCGAGAGGGATCGTCACATAGCGATCCTTCTCATCCAGGGAGGGGATGTCCACCAGTATCATATTATAGTGATCCTCCAGCTCAATACGGGAGCGCTCCTCGTCATCCAGCGGCGCCCGCAGATCATCAATATCGATCCGGGTTTCTTCTTCCAGTCTCTCCAGTTCTTCCGCTGTAGGCCGGGTCACAGAGATCCAGCAGCCCTCTTCGATCTTGTCCGTCACAACCAGTTCGTCTTCCATAGTCCTGTAAATCGAAATCATACGACCTGCCTCCTTTCCCTCCTGGTCAAACTGGAAAACGGCGACACCGTTGAGGCATCGCCGAGTCCGCCTAATCCTTTATACCTTTTGACCACAACATCATTATATAAGTTTCTATGTCCTTTGTCAAACCTTCTTTGGCAGATAAAGCACCACATCTGCCGCAATGATAATATGATTCAGGTTGTTGCAATCCAGCAGATCATTCAGGTTCGCCTGGGCAGCGTCCAGGATCTCCCCCAGGCTCATCACACCGTCTGCCACAAATTCTCTCATCTCCGGCTGGCCCCCGTCCGCCCCGGCTGTCGCCGCACTCTCATCCGCGGCTGCTGCGGCCTCTGTCTCTATCGTCTCTCCCGGCTCTGGACTCTCTGGCTCTGCCTCCTCCACGCGGTCCTCCCTGTCCTCTCTCTCCTCCGGTGCTTCCTTTGCATTGCCTCTCGGCATCGGCACAGGCCGCATGTGATTTCCTCGCGTCACCGGAATACAGATCTCCTGTCCCGGCTGCAGATTGTACACATCCAGATAGGGATTGGCCCGCAGGATCAGAGCCAGCGGCACCCTGTACATCCGGCTCAGCTGATACAGACTCTCCCCCTTCTTTATCGCATGTATCATACCATTGCAATACTTTTGATTCATATTCATTCAAAGAATCCTTTTTTATTATATCTTATTCCATGAAACCCAAAATGTGTCAGGCATATTTTGTTGCAAAATATAGTATTTTGTCTTATAATAATGAAGTTAAAATTGTTCATTCGGGAGGAAAAATAAATGAATCAGGTAGGTATCGATATCGGTTCTACTACTGTTAAGATAGCAATACTGGACGACAGGCATCATATCGTCTTCTCAGCCTATGAGAGACATTTCGCAAATATTCAGGAAACTCTGAAAAATATCATCTGTTCCGCGGTGGAAAAGCTGGGCGACCTGGAGATTGCGCCGATGATCACGGGATCCGGGGGGCTCTCCATCTCCAAACATCTGGATATCCCCTTTGTACAAGAGGTAGTCAGCGTGGCATCCGCCCTGAAATTTTTTGCCCCCCAGACTGACGTAGCCATCGAGCTGGGGGGAGAGGACGCCAAGATCATCTACTTTACCGACGGCATCGAACAGCGCATGAACGGGATCTGTGCCGGGGGCACCGGCTCCTTCATCGACCAGATGGCCACCCTGCTCAAGACCGACGCCGCCGGTCTGAATGAGTACGCCAGGGATTACAAGGCCCTCTATCCCATCGCCGCCCGCTGTGGAGTGTTTGCCAAATCAGACATCCAGCCCCTGATCAACGAGGGGGCGGCAAAATCCGACCTGGCCGCATCCATCTTCCAGGCGGTGGTGAACCAGACCATCAGCGGTCTGGCCTGCGGAAAACCCATCCGGGGAAACGTGGCTTTTCTGGGAGGCCCGCTGCATTTCCTCACGGAGCTGAAAGCCGCCTTCGTCCGCACCCTCAAGCTGGAGGGCGAGGCCATCATCGCACCGGAAAACTCCCATCTGTTTGCCGCCAGCGGCGCAGCCATGAATGCGGACGGGAGCTGCACAACCTCCCTGCAGGCACTGCTGAACAAGCTGTCCGACGGCATTCACATGGAATTTGAAGTGACCCGCATGGAACCGCTGTTCAGAGACGAGGAGGAATATCGGGAGTTCCTGGATGACCACAACGCCCACAGTGTGCGCAGAGGCGATCTGTCCACCTACGAGGGAAATGTTTTCCTCGGCGTGGACGCCGGATCCACCACCACCAAGGTCGCTCTGGTGGGGGAGGACGGTTCCCTGCTGTACTCCTTCTACGACAACAACAACGGCAGTCCCTTAAAGACTACCATCAAAGCCATCAAAGAGATATACGAACAGCTGCCGGACAGCGCCAGAATCGTCCGCTCCTGCTCTACCGGATACGGGGAGGCTCTGATCAAGTCCGCCCTCATGCTGGACGAGGGGGAGGTGGAGACCGTATCCCACTACTACGCCGCCTCCTTCTTCGAGCCGAAGGTGGACTGTATCCTGGATATCGGCGGCCAGGATATGAAATGTATCAAGATAAAAAATCAGACCGTGGACAGTGTGCAGTTAAATGAGGCCTGCTCCAGCGGCTGCGGCTCTTTCATCGAGACCTTTGCCCGTTCCCTGAACTACGAGGTGAAGGATTTTGCCAAACTGGCGCTCTTTGCCAAGTCTCCCATCGACCTGGGCTCCCGGTGTACCGTGTTTATGAACTCCAAGGTGAAACAGGCGCAGAAAGAGGGGGCGACTGTGGCCGACATCTCCGCCGGGCTGGCCATCTCCGTCATAAAAAACGCCCTTCTGAAGGTGATCAAATTAACCGATCCCAAGGATCTGGGCACCAACGTAGTCGTCCAGGGCGGCACCTTCTACAACGACGCCGTACTGCGCAGCTTTGAGCGGGTGTCCGGCTGTCAGGCGGTGCGCCCGGATATCGCCGGGATCATGGGAGCCTTCGGCGCCGCACTGATCGCCAGGGAACACTATGAGGAGGGGATGGATACCACCATGCTCCCGCTGGAGGACATCATCAACCTGAAATTCGAGAGCTCCATGTCCCGCTGCAAGGGCTGTACCAACCACTGCCTGCTGACGATCAACCGTTTTACCGGCGGACGCCAGTTTGTCTCCGGCAACCGGTGCGAGCGCGGGCTGGGCCGGGAGAAGTCCAACCGCGATGTACCCAACCTGTATGAATACAAAAACGAACGGCTCTTTGACCACTACACCCCCCTGTCTCCGGACAGGGCATACCGGGGCCGGGTGGGCATCCCCAGAGTCTTAAATATGTATGAAAACTATCCCTACTGGTTTACCTTTTTCACCGAGCTGGGGTATGAGGTGGTATTGTCCCCCGCCAGCAGCCGCAACATCTACTCCCTGGGTATCGAGTCCATCCCCAGTGAGTCCGAGTGTTATCCGGCAAAACTGGCCCACGGACATATCGCCTGGCTGCTCAAACAGGGCATCGACTACATTTTCTACCCCTGCGTCCCCTACGAGCGCAGGGAATTTAAGGATGCCGGAAACCACTACAACTGCCCCATCGTCACCTCTTACGGGGAAAACATCAAGAACAATGTGGAGGAGCTGAAAGACTCTTCCATCACCTACCAGAATCCCTTTGTCTCCTTTGAGAGTGACAAGATCCTGGCAGGTGAGCTGGTGAAATTTTTCACGGCGGAGAGCGACATCCCGGCCGGCGAGATCCGCCGGGCTGCCCATAAAGCCTACGAGGAGCTGACCCGCACCAGGGAGGATATCAGGAAAAAGGGGGAGGAAGTTCTCCGGTGGATGAAGGATAACAAGAGGCACGGCATTGTACTGGCCGGCCGTCCCTACCATATCGACCCGGAAATCAACCACGGCATACCGGAGCTGATCACGTCCTACGGGATCGCTGTGCTCTCCGAGGACAGCATCTCCCATCTGGCCGAGATCGACCGCCCGACCATAGCCATGGATCAGTGGATGTACCACACCCGGCTCTATGCGGCCGCCTCCTATGTCCGGTCTCAGGAGAACCTGGAACTGATACAGTTAAATTCCTTCGGCTGCGGACTGGATGCCGTCACCACAGACCAGGTGAACGACATCCTCACGGACTCCGGCAAGATATGCACCGTGTTGAAGATTGACGAGGTAAACAACTTGGGTGCTGCGCGGATCCGCATCCGCTCTCTCATCTCCGCCGTGAAGGACAGAGAGCGCAAGGGCATTAAGCCCCATATGGAATCCTCAGCCCACAAGAGAGTGGTATTTACCAAAGAGATGAGGGAAAATTACACCATTTTAGCTCCGCAGATGTCCCCGATCCACTTCGACATACTGATGCCGGCCCTGGCCGCCTGCGGCTACAATCTGGTGCAGCTTCCCACCGGCGTGGGGGAACTGGATTACGGGCTGAAATATGTGAATAACGACGCCTGCTATCCCTCACTCCTGGTGGTGGGACAGTTTATGAAAGCGCTGCTCTCCGGCAAATACGACCTGGACCGCACCGCTCTGATCATCACCCAGACCGGCGGCGGATGCCGTGCCACCAACTACATCGGCTTTATCCGCCGGGCGCTGCGGAAGGCCGGCATGGAACAGATCCCTGTCATTTCCCTCAGCGCAGGCGTGGAGACCAACCCCGGATTCCAGATCAACTACCGGCTCCTAAAGGGCGCCATCCACGCCCTCATCTACGGAGACCTGCTGATGCGCGTGGTCTACCGCACCAGGCCCTACGAGAAGGTACCGGGCTCCGTCAATGCACTCCATGAAAAATGGACCCAACGCTGTACCGAGGCAGCCAAAAATCCAAAAAAAGCCGATCTGGAGAGAAACGTGAGAGACATGGTAAAGGATTTCGATGAGATCCCGCTCAATGAAGATATGAAAAAACCACGTGTGGGCATCGTGGGGGAGATCCTGGTGAAATTCCTCCCCGCCGCCAACAACCATGTGGTGGAGCTGCTGGAAGCAGAGGGGGCCGAGGCGGTCTGTCCGGATCTTCTGGACTTCTTTATGTACAGTGCATACGACAGCGTGTTCAAAGCCGACCACCTGGGATTCAAGAAGCAGAGCAAGACCCTGGGCAAGATGGCCATATGGCTTATGGAATCCTTCCGCAAGCCCATGAAAAAAGCACTGGAGCAGAGCAAACGCTTTGGTCCGCCGCCATCCATCTACACCCTGGCAAACTACGCCAAACCCTTCGTCTCCACCGGCAACCAGACCGGCGAGGGATGGTTTCTCACCGGTGAGATGATCGAACTTCTGCACAGCGGCGTGCCAAACATCGTCTGCACACAGCCCTTTGGCTGCCTGCCAAACCACGTAGTGGGAAAGGGCGTCATCAAACAGCTGCGCAAGGCATTTCCCGGCGCCAATATCGTAGCCGTGGACTATGACCCCGGCGCCAGCGAGGTCAATCAGCTAAACCGGATCAAACTGATGCTGGCAACGGCCAATGAGAATTTAGAAAAAGAATTGGTCATATGATAGGTCAAAAAAGTAATTTGTCCCCTATCATCGCATAAAACCCCCGCGGTCCCGTAAGACCGCGGGGGTTTTTTATTGAATCATTCTATTGTCGTTCTCACTTCAATCCCGTTTTCTGCGATACAGCAACGTTCCTCCTAATGCTACGATGGAGAGTCCCAGTCCCAAAATCGGGATAAACAGATTCGTGGTATCTCCTGTCTCCGGTGCTGAATCGGACAGTGGAACATCTTCGTCCAGAATCGTCGTCGACTTGGATTTCTTCTTCGTCTTCTTCTCCGGCGAAGCCTTTGCCAACGGTGTATCCTCGTCCAGTACCGTAGTCATGCTCGGCTTCGGCTCATCCTTCTTGATAACCGTCGTATCTGTTGCTCCAGGTGTCTCGGAGGGATTCTCCGAAGTTCCTGCTGCCGGAGGAGTCGGCTCCTCCAAGGTCGAAAGCGGTGTTGCACTGGCTTCCGGCGGTGTCGTAACGTCCGGCGTGTCGGTCTCAACCGGCGGTACTGTAGCTTCCGGCGGTGTTGACACATCTGGTGTATCGGTCTCAACCGGTGGTACTGTAGCTTCCGGCGGTGCCGTCACAACCGGCGGTACTGTAACCTCTGCCGTGGGCTCCGGTGTCTCTTCCACATCCGGTGTCTCCGTCTCAACAGCCGGTGCCGTCGGAGTATTCTCCGGTTTCGGTGTCTTCACAGGTTTCGTTGTCCTTGCCGGTGTCGGAGTGGGCTCTTCCACATCCGGCGTTGCCGTCGGCAGTGGTGTCGGTCCCACGAACTCCGGTGTCGATGTCGGTACGGCCGGTGGCTCTGTGGGCTCCGGTGTCGGCTCCTCTGTAATTTCGGGAGTGGGCTCCGGTGTCGGTTCCT